>NZ_JASJOY010000166.1:0-3587 GCF_031426985.1 Hydrogenophaga sp. | reverse complement strand
CCGCCTGGACCGACCAGGCCTTCCACGGCGCCAGCGCCTGCCTGCAGGTCTTCGGCGGCCACGGCTTCGTGCGCGAATGGGGCATCGAGCAGATCGTGCGCGACGCGCGCGTGGCCATGATCTACGAGGGCACGAACGAGATCCAGGCGATCGACCTGCTGCTGCGCAAGACCCTGCCCGACGGCGGCGCGGCGCTGCTGCAGCTGCTGGCCGACATCGGCGCGGAGCTGGGTGACGACGAACAGGCCCGGCGCGTGAAAGCGCAGCTCGACGGCTTCGCCACCTTCCTGCGCGAGCGCCTGCTGCCGCGTGCCACATCGCAAGACGCGCCGGCCGACCTGCCGCACTGGCTGGCCGACGACTTCCTGCGCGCCGTGGCGATGCTGCTGATGGCCTGGGCCTGGGCGCGCATCGGCGCCACGCCGGGGACAGACACGGCCCGCTGGCAGACCGCGCAGACCGGCTTCTGGCGCTGGGTCTGGCCCGAATTCGGCATGCGCGTGGCGATGATGGAAGACAGCCTGGCCCGGACCTGATGCCGGCAGAATGAACCCCTCAGCGGCGCACGGCTCACCCGTTATGCTTCGCAACCATGCCTGAAACGACCGTTGCCAACACCTTGCGCCGTCCGCGCGCGCCCCGCAAGACCGCGGCGACCACGGCCGTGCCGCCGGACAGCCCCGCCGAGAGCGACAACGGCATCGACGCCAGCTACCTGGAAAGCCTGCTGGGCTACAACGCGCGGCGCGCGGCGCTGGCCGTCATCGGCGTGTTCCTGCAGCGCATGGCGCCGTTCGGACTGCGGCCGGTGGACTTTTCGGTGCTCACGCTGATCGCGCACAACCCCGGCATCACCTCGCGCCAGATCTGCGCGGCGCTGGACATCCTGCCCCCCAACCTGGTGGGCATGGTCAAGAGCCTGGACAAGCGTGGCCTGATCGAACGCCGCGCCCACCCCACCGACCGCCGCGCCCAGGGCCTGCACCTCTCCCCGGCGGGCCGGAAACTGCAAAAGAGTGCCCAGGCCACGGCCACCCAGCTCGAAAGCGACGTGGCCAGCCGCCTCAGCGCCGCCGAGCTCGACACCCTCAAATCGCTGCTGCGCAAGGTGTACACGCGCTGAAGGGCGCCGCGCCCCACGCCTGCGGCGGAGCGTGGGGGGGCGACGGGCCAGCCGCCGGGCCGCCCCAAGGCAGGCCCAGCCCCCTCGGGGGGGCAGCGACCCGCGAAGCAGCGGAGCGTGGGGGCCCAACTATCGGGGTAAATCCCGACCCGCGGAAACCCGCGGTGCGGGGCTTCCCAGCTAGCGAATGGCTAGCAGTCCCCGTATAGTGGTCCGCAGGCCCCGCCACGAAGGCCACACCGGAGACCACCAGCATGGGCGCCAAAGACAACGCGGCAGTGATCCAGCTGTTCGACCTGCTCGAATCGCGCTACGCCTTGCGCGTGATCTGGGCATTGAGCGACGGCCACCCCCAGACCTTCCGGCTGTTGCAGGACAGCGTGGGCGGTGTCACCCCCAACACGCTCAACACCCGCCTCAAGGAGCTGCGCGCCGCGCGCCTGGTGGACCACACCGGCGACGGCTACCGCCTCACCACCGCCGGCGCCGACCTGGCCCGCCGCATGCACGACGTGCAGCTGTTCGCCAGCAAATGGTCCAGCCAGCAGGCCCGGGCCGCGGCGGCGCAGGCCAACGGGACCTCGGCTCACGCCTGACGCCCAGCCGGACACAGCGCTCCCTTCCAGCGCTCACCGTGGAACCGGCTTTGCCGGGCCACTGGTGTGGTCCCCCACCGGGGGAAGACGCGTCAGCGGCGCAGGGGGGCTTCAATAACCCCCTGCCGCTGCTCACCCAGACCGCGCCCGCCCAGGGCGATCACGTCGCCGGCCTTCAAAAACACCGGCGGTTTCTGCCCCATGCCCACGCCCGGCGGCGTGCCGGTCGGGATCACGTCGCCCGGCTGCAGCGCCATGAAGCGGCTGAGATAACTCACGATCTGCGCCACGCCGAAGATCATGGTCTGGGTGTTGCCGGTCTGGCGGCGCTGGCCGTTGACCTCCAGCCACAGGTCCACGGCCTGCGGGTCGCCCAGCTCGTCGGGCGTCACCAGCCAGGGGCCGATGGGGCAGTGCGTCGGATAGCTCTTGCCCTTGGTCCACTGGCCCTCATATTCGATCTGGTAGGTGCGCTCGGACACGTCGTTGACCAGGCAAAAGCCGGCCACGTGCTCCAGCGCCTCCGCCTCGCTCACATGGAACGCCCGCTCACCGATCACGATGCCCAGCTCCACCTCCCAGTCCAGCTTCTGCGAACCGGGCGCCAGCCACACGTCGTCGTTGGGCCCGCTGATGGCGCCGTTGTGTTTGTTGAAGACGATGGGCTGGCCGGGCGCTTTCATGCCGGCCTCGGCCGCGTGGTCCGAGTAGTTCAGGCCGATGCAGACCACGTTGCCCACCGCACCCACGCAGGCACCGATGCGGCTGCCGGCGGGCACCAGCGGCAGGCTGGCCGGGTCGAGCGCGCGCAGGCGGGACATAGAATCACGCCCCAGCACGGCGCCGGCAATGTCCGGCACCACGCCCGAGAGGTCGCGCAGCGCACCGCTGGCGTCGATCAGACCGGGTTTTTCAGCGCCCAGCGGGCCGTGGCGGAACAGTTTCATGGGGTGTGCCTGTGCAAAAAGCCCCGATTCTCACCCGCCCGGTGGTTTTTCGCTGTCACCCCCTCTTGAACTTGGCCCCGGCGCCCCCAATTGACGCGCACGGCATGCTTTGTCTTTGATTTTCTTGAACTTTATTCGCCATGAGCCAACCACAACACCCCGTTGAAAGCCCCGAGAACGTCGCGCCCGCCAGCCCCGAAGAAGCCCTGGCCGCCGCTGCCGTGGCCGAGGTCGATGCGCTGGCCGCCCTGACCAACGAAGTCGCCGAACTCAAGGCCCAGAACGCCGACCTGGCCGAGCAGTTCCTGCGCGCCAAGGCCGAAGCCCAGAACACCCAGCGCCGCGCCGAAGACGAAATGGCCAAGGCGCGCAAGTTCGCCGTCGAAGGTTTTGCCGACAGCCTGCTGCCGGTGCTCGACAGCCTGGAAGCCGGTCTGAGCATCCAGGAAGCCAGCGTGCAGCAGATCCGCGAAGGCGCGGAGGCCACGCTCAAGCAGCTGCAGAGCGCCCTGGGCCGCAACAAGGTGGTGGCCATCGCCCCGGCCGCGGGCGAGAAATTCGACCCGGCCCAGCACCAGGCCATCAGCATGGTGCCGGCCGAGCAGCCCGCCAACACCGTGGTCGCCGTGCTGCAAAAGGGTTACCTGATCGCCGAGCGCGTGCTGCGTCCGGCCCTGGTGACCGTCGCGGCCCCCAAATAAGCCGGATTTGTGCGGCGCCGCTCTTGAAAAGCGGCCAAGTTATCCACACATCTTCCACAAGGGATGCACACCGCATCCACACCGTTTTCAACAATCACTTTTTCAAGAACCGGAGCAGAGAACATGGGAAAAATCATCGGCATCGACCTGGGCACCACCAACAGCTGCGTGTCCATCATGGAAGGCAACACCACCAAGGTGATCGAGAACTCGGAAGGTG
>NZ_JASJOY010000165.1:0-16281 GCF_031426985.1 Hydrogenophaga sp. | reverse complement strand
GTGTTCGCCAACCTGCTGCCGGCCGACACCGAGATGCAGGCCTACATCGACAAGGTGCGCGCGCCCTACAAGGCCAAGCTCGACGAGCAGCTGGCCGTGTCCGAAGGCCTGCTCTACCGCCGTGGCAACTTCAACGGTTCATGGGACCAGCTCATCGTGGACGCGCTGATGGAAGTCAAAGGCGCCGACCTGGCCTTCTCGCCCGGCTTCCGCTGGGGCACCACCATCCTGCCGGGCCAGGCCATCACGCGCGAACTGATGATGGATCAGGTGGCCATCACCTACCCGACCAGCACGCTGACCGAAATGTCCGGCGAGACCATCAAGACCGTGCTCGAAGATGTGTGCGACAACCTGTTCAACCCCGACCCGTACTACCAGCAGGGCGGTGACATGGTGCGCGTGGGCGGCCTGGCCTACACCTGCGACCCCAAGGCCGCATCGGGCCAGCGCATCAGCAACATGATGCTCAAAGGCAAGACCATCGAGGCCGGCAAGACCTACAAGGTGGCCGGCTGGGCACCGGTGGCCGAAGGCGCCAAGGGCGAACCGATCTGGGACGTGATGGAGGCCTACTTCAAGAACCACAAGACCATCACCCCGCGCAAGATCAACACACCCAAACTGATGGGCATGCAGGGCAACCCCGGCATGGTGGCCTGAGCCTGCGCTTCATCGTCCGCAGGTCACGGCCTGCGGACGCCGGGCATGAAAAAACCCCGCTTCGAGTGATCGAAGCGGGGTTTTTGGTTTTGGTGCCGGAGAGATGAATCGAACACCCGACCTTCTCATTACGAATGAGCTGCTCTACCGACTGAGCTACACCGGCTTGTAGCCCAAGATTATAGCGTGCTGTGGTAGCTGGTGATCCGCTCGACTTCGTTCTTCGAGCCCAGCACCACACTGACGCGTTCGTGCAGCTTGGTCGGCTGGATCTCCAGGATGCGCTGGCGGCCGTTGGTGGCGGCGCCGCCGGCCTGTTCGACCAGCCAGGCCATGGGGTTGGCTTCGTACATCAGGCGCAGCTTGCCGGCCTTTTCCGGTTCACGCTTGTCCCAGGGGTACATGAAAACGCCGCCGCGCGTGAGGATGCGGTGCACGTCGGCCACCATGGAGGCGATCCAGCGCATGTTGAAGTCCTTGCCGCGCGGGCCTTCCTTGCCGGCCAGGCATTCGTCCACATAGCGCTTCACCGGCTCGGCCCAGTGGCGCATGTTGCTCATGTTGATGGCGAATTCCTTGGTGTCGGGCGGGATCTGCACGTTTTCTTTGATCAGCACGAACGAACCCTGCTCGCGGTCCAGGGTGAACATGGCCACGCCGTCGCCCACGGTGAGCACCAGGGTGGTCTGCGGGCCGTAGACGCAGTAGCCGGCGGCCACCTGCTGGGTGCCGGGTTGCAGGAAGTCGGCCTCGCACACGCCGGGGCTGCCTTCGGGCTTCTTGAGCACGCTGAAGATGGTGCCGATGCTGACGTTCACGTCGATGTTGGACGAGCCGTCCAGCGGGTCGAACATCAGCAGGTATTCGCCCTGCGGATAGCGGTTGGGCACCACGTAGATGCTGTCCATCTCTTCGCTGGCCATGGCCGCCAGGTGGCCGCCCCATTCGTTGGCTTCGATCAGCACCTCGTTGGCGATGATGTCCAGCTGCTTCTGCATCTCGCCCTGCACGTTCTCGGTGTCGGCCGAGCCGAGGATGCCGCCCAGATCGCCCTTGTTGACGGCCTGGCTGATGCTCTTGCACGAGCGCGCCACCACCTCCAGCAGCAGGCGCAGATCGCCCGGGATGTGACCGTCGACGCGCTGCTGTTCGACGAGGTAGCGGGTCAGGGAAATTTTCTTGCTCATGGGTCCTCCTTATTCGGCGAGGGCGCGGGTCACGACCTCGCGCACATCGTTGCTCAGGTCGCTCTTGGTGGCCACGCGGGCGATCGCTTCGCGGGCGGCGCTGCGGTAGGGTTCGGCCAGTTTCTTCCAGCGATCGAGCGCGCGCGCCAGGCGGGCGGCGACCTGCGGGTTGAAGGCGTCGAGTTCCAGCACGCGCTCGCTCCAGAACACGTAGCCGGCCGCATCGGCACGGTGGAACGCGCCCGGGTTGGCGTTGCAGTAGCTGAAGATCACGCTGCGCGCGCGGTTCGGGTTCTTGATCTGGAAGTCCGGATGGGCCAGCAGCTGGCGCACCAGCGGCAGCACCTGGCCGCCGCGGTCGGGCTGGCCGGCCTGCAGCGCGAACCATTTGTCCAGCACCAGCGCGTCCTGCTTGAACAGGGCGTGGAAGCGGCCCAGCGCGTCCTGTGCCAGCGGCTGGCCACTGGCCACCAGGGCGGACAGGGCGTTGAACCGATCGGTCATGTTGCTGGCGTCCTTGACGCGCTGGTAGGCCTTGCCCGGCCAGACCGGATCACCGCTCTCGCGCGCGGCCAGGCACAGCATGTGCAGGGCCAGGCCGGCCAGGGCGCGGCGGCCGGTGCTGCGCGGGTCGGGGCGGTAGGCGCCGTTGTCCCGGTGCTGCTCGTAGGCCCAGACCCAGTCGTCGTGCAGGGCGTTGGCCAGCTGATCGCGCATGGCTTCGCGCACCGCGTGCACGCGCTGCGGGTCCACCACGGCCAGCTGTTCGGCGATGTAGGTTTCGCTGGGCAACGTGAGCACCAGTTCCTTGAACGCAGCGTCCAGCGTGGGGTGGTGCAGCACGTGGCGCAGCGCTTCGAGCACGGGGGCGTCCAGCGGCGCGGTCACCGGGGTGCCGGCCTGCACGGCGTGCAGGGCGCGGCGCAGCGTCAGGCGCTGGCCGGCTTCCCAGCGGTTGAAGGGGTCGCTGTCGTGCGCCAGCAGGTGCAGCAGCTGGTCGTCGGTGTAGTCGATGTCCAGCACCACCGGGGCCGAGAAGCCGCGCAGCAGCGAGGGCACCGGCTCGGCGTCGATGTTGACGAAGGTGAAGCGCTCGCTTTCCTGCGTCAGCACGAAGCTGCGCGTGCCGCTTTCGGCCTGTTGCCAGTGCGGCAGCTGCAGCGGCAGGTCGTTGCCCGCGGCGTCGAGCAGGCCGATGGCCACCGGGATCACGAACGGCTCTTTGAGCGCCTGGCCGGGTGTCGGTGCACAAGACTGGGTGAAGGTGAGGGTGTAGCTGCGCGCCGCCGCGTCGTACACGCCGCGCGCCTGCACCACCGGCGTGCCGGCCTGGCTGTACCAGCGCTTGAACTGCGGCAACAGGCGGGCCAGGTCGCTGGCCGGGTTGGCGTCGGCCATGGCCTGGGCGAAGTGATCGCAGGTCACCGCGCTGCCGTCGTGGCGTTCGAAGTACAGCTTCATGCCGGCGGCAAAGCCGGCGCGCCCCACCAGGGTCTGCATCATGCGCACGACCTCGGCACCCTTTTCGTAGATGGTGACGGTGTAGAAGTTGTTGATCTCGACGTAGCTGTCGGGCCGCACCGGGTGGGCCATGGGGCCCGCGTCTTCGGGGAACTGGGCGGTGCGCAGCACGCGCACGTCTTCGATGCGCTTGACGGCGCGCGCCGACAGGTCGCCCGCCAGATCCTGGCTGAACTCCTGGTCGCGGAAGACGGTCAGGCCTTCCTTCAGGCTGAGCTGGAACCAGTCGCGGCAGGTGACGCGGTTGCCGGTCCAGTTGTGGAAGTACTCGTGGCCCACCACACTTTCGATGTTGGCGTAGTCGGCGTCGGTCGCGGTGGCCTGGTTCGCCAGCACGTACTTGGTGTTGAAGATGTTCAGGCCCTTGTTCTCCATCGCGCCCATGTTGAAGTCGCTGGTGGCGACGATCATGAAGCGCTCCAGATCGAGCGGCAGGCCGAAGCGGGCTTCGTCCCAGATCACGCTGGCGATCAGCGAGTTCATGGCGTGCTCGGTCTTGTCCATGTCGCCGGGGCGCACGTAGACCTGCAGCAGGTGCTCGCGGCCGTTGCGGGCCACGATGCGCTGTTCGCGCGCCACCAGCTGGCCCGCCACCAGGGCGAACAGGTAGCAGGGCTTCTTGTGCGGGTCGACCCACTTGGCGAAGTGGCGGCCGTCGGGCAGCGCACCTTGCTCGACCAGGTTGCCGTTGGACAGCAGCACCGGGTACTTGGCCTTGTCGGCGCGCAGCGTCACGGTGTAGCTGGCCATCACGTCCGGACGGTCCAGGAAGTAGGTGATGCGGCGAAAGCCCTCGGCTTCGCATTGCGTGAAGAAGGTGCCCTGGCTCACGTACAGGCCCATGAGCTGGGTGTTCTTCTCGGGCGCGCAGGTGGTGAAGATTTCCAGATCGAAGGGCTCGGTGCCTTCGGGCAGGTTCTCCAGCACCAGGGTCTGGCCGTCCATCTTGAACGAACAGCCGCCGCCGTTGACCAGCACGCGCGCGAGGTTCAGATCCTCGCCGGCCAGCCGCAGTGCCTGTGCGGGCACGTCGGCGTTGCGGCGCAGGCGCATGCGGTTGAGCACGCGGGTCTTGGCCGGGTCGAGGTCGAAACTCAGATCGACGGTGTCGATCCAGTAGGCGGGGGCGGTGTAGTCCTCACGGCGGACCACGGTGGTCGCACCTTCACGCAAAGCGCTCATGCTCAGACTCCTTGCTTCAAAGAAGCTTCGATGAACGGATCGAGGTCCCCGTCCAGCACTTTCTGCGTGGCCGAGATTTCGACGTTGGTGCGCAGGTCCTTGATGCGGCTGTTGTCCAGCACGTAGCTGCGGATCTGGTGACCCCAGCCCACATCGGTCTTGGTGTCTTCGAGCTTCTGCTGCTCTTCCTGTTGCTTGCGCAGCTCAAAGTCGTACAGGCGCGAGCGCAGGCGCTTCCACGCCACGTCGCGGTTGCTGTGCTGGCTGCGGCCGTCCTGGCACTGCACCACGATGCCGGTCGGGATGTGCGTCAGTCGCACGGCCGAGTCGGTCTTGTTGATGTGCTGGCCACCGGCGCCCGAGGCGCGGAAGGTGTCGGTGCGCACGTCGGCCGGGTTGATGTCGATCTCGATCGAGTCGTCGACTTCCGGGTAGACGAACAGCGAGGCGAACGAGGTGTGGCGGCCCCCTGAGCTGTCGAACGGGCTCTTGCGCACCAGGCGGTGCACACCGGTCTCAGTGCGCAGCAGGCCGAAGGCGTATTCGCCCTCGATCTTGATGGTGGCGCTCTTGATGCCGGCGGTGTCGCCCGGGGTTTCGTCCTCGACCGTGGTCTTGAAGCCCTTGCGCTCGGCGTACTTGAGGTACTGGCGCAGCAGCATGCTGGCCCAGTCGCAGGCTTCGGTGCCGCCGGCGCCGGCCTGGATGTCGACGAAGCAGTTCAGCGGGTCGGCCGGGTTGTTGAACATGCGGCGGAATTCGAGCTTCTCGACCTCGGCGGCGACCTTGGCCGCTTCACCTTCGATGGTGACCAGCCCGGCGTCGTCGCCGTCGGCCTCGGACATCTCGAACAGCTCGCTGTTGTCGTTCAGCTCGCCGGCCAGCCGGTCCAGACCGAGCACCACGTCTTCCAGCGATTTTTTCTCTTTGCCCAGTTCCTGGGCGCGTTTGGGGTTGTCCCAGACGGTGGGGTCTTCCAGCGCGCTGGTGACCTCCGAGAGCTTCAATGCCTTGGCATCGTAGTCAAAGATACCTCCGGAGCTCGACCACGCGTGCGCTGAGGTCGGCCAGTTGATTGCGGATGGCGTTGGTGCGTTCGGCTTCCATGGTGTTCTCTCGAAAAAGGCGGTGGGCGTGGTCGTGGACCGCACACGGAGAGGTGAGCGGTCCGGGCCACGAAACCCCCGATTTTCTCATGCGCCGTGCCGCGCGCGACGGGGCTGGCGCCGTCTCAAAAACGCCAGCTGGTGCCGAACATGACGGCGGCTGTGCCCAACACCTGAACCTCGACCGCCAGTTGCGGGGTGAGCCGGTAGCCCACGGTCGGTATGACCACGGGCGAGAATCCCCCGAAGTTCAGCGGCACCTTGTCCTTGAATTCACCCACGTAGCCGTAGATGATGCCGGCGCTGACCGTGGCGTACACCTCGGGGTACGCCTTGAGCGGCTGAGGCCAGAGCCATCCCGTGAATGCGTAGGCCGACGGTTGACCGAAGGAGTTGCGGAAAAGGCTGGCGCCGCAGAAACGCTGGTTGGGCAGTTGGCGGCTGATACTCAGCGCGACGACCGACCGGTGATCCTTCGCGTTTTCGTCGGACCAGTGGTAGGTGTAGGGAGAAGCAAACGCCCAGTAGCCATACGAGCTTTCATCGGCGGCCGCCTGATCCCAGCCAGGACACGCAGACCAATCAGCGGCCCAAGAGGGGGTTGCTAAAACCGTGGCCAGCAGCACGGCGCCTAGACGCAACGGCATGGAACAATCCTTAAGTCAAAAGTAACAATATTGCCATTGTGCCGCGTGAACATGAAGCCCAGGTCAACACCTGAAACAAGATCCTTCTCCGCAGGGGTGCGGTGGCTGGCCGTGTGGCTGGTGGTGTGGGGGCTGTCGGGCTGCGCAGCGCTGCACGACTGGCAGCGCCAGAAGATCTACCGTCCCAGCGTGCTGCAGGGGATGGCCGAGTGGCAGCGCCTGCTGGCCACACGGTCGGACGTCTCGGCGTTGGCGGTGGACGCAGTCACCCCCGGCGAGCAGGTGCAGGTGCTGCAGGTGGCCGCCCAGCCCGGCCAGGTGGCGCCGGTGCGGGTGTTCTACCTGCACGGCACCTACCGCCACGCCTGGCAGAACCTGGGCAAGGCCGGGCCCATGCTGCGCGCGGGGCTGGACGTGTCCATGCCCGACTACCGCGGCTGGGGCGCCTCCAGCCCGCGCGTGCCCAGCGAGCAGAGCATCCACGACGACGCCTGGGCCGCCTGGCAGGCGCTGCAAGCCGCCGCGCCGCGCGACGGCGACGGCCGCCCGGTGCGCTGGGTGATCTACGGCCATTCCATGGGGTCGGCGGTGGCGGTGCACCTGGCGCAGCGCCTGCGTGGCACGCCGGCCTATTGCGCGCTGGTGCTCGAAAGCGCGTTCACCAGCTTCCCGGACGTGGCCGAGGCCGGCGTGGGCTGGTTCGGGCGGCAGCTCACGCTGCTGGGCGGCGAGCGCATGGCGTCCATCGACGCCATCGGCCAGGTCGCACCGCCCCTGTGGTTTTTGCATGGCAGCCGCGACGACACGGTGCCGATCGCGCTGGGGCGGCGGCTGTACGAGGCCGCGCCCTCGCCCAAACACTGGCGCACCTGGCCGCTGGGCCACAGCGATCTGCAGACCGACCCGACCGGCGCCTACGACCAGACCTGGCGCGAGATCGCGGCGGGCTGCAGGCCCTAGCCCAGAAAGTCCTCGATCAGCGCCGCCAGCCGTTCGGGCTGGTCGTGCTGCAGCATGTGGCCGGCGTCGTCGATGTGGGCCTCGGTCAGCTGGGGCACGTGGCGCAGGCGCTCGCGGTACTCGGTCAGCGTGAACTTGCCCTTCCACCATTGGCCCAGGCTGTCGTCGCTGGCCGTGACCGAGAGCACCGGCGCCGCGATGCGCGCGTAAATGGCCAGCGCCTCGTCCACCCGGTAGAGCTGCGGATTGACCACCTTGTGCGCCGCTTCACCCAGCACCGCCCAGCGCCCTTGCGCGTCGGGCGCGGCCCAGTGCTGTGCCAGCCAGGCGGCCTTGTCGGCGCCCAGGCGCGGGTTGGTTTTCATCAGGCGGCGGGCCACGCCGTCGGCGCTGTCGTAGGTCTTGAGGTCCATCTCGCCGCGGCGCAGCGCCCGGATTTCGTCCAGCCACTGCGCCAGGCGCGTGGGCGCCTGCGCCGGCCGCGTGGCGGGCAGGCCGAAGCCTTCGAGGTTGACCAGGCGGCGGATGCGCGCCGGCCGCACGCCCGCGTACATCATGGCCACGTTGCCGCCCATGCTGTGGCCCACCAGGTCCACCGGCTGGCCGGGCGAGAAGTGGTCGAGCAGGGCGTCGAGGTCGCCCAGGTAGTCGGCGAACCAGTAGCTGTCGGGCCGCGGCTGCGGGCTTTGGGTCAGGCCGTAGCCGCGCCAGTCGGGGGCGATCACCCAGCGCTCCTGCTCCAGCGCATCGACCATGAACTGCCAGGACGCACCCACGTCCATCCAGCCGTGCACCAGCACCAGCGGTGCCTGGCCGGGAACGGGGTCGCCCCAGGTGCGCACGTGGTAGCGCAGGTCGCGCACGGTCACGAAAGTGCTGCGGGAGGGGCGGCGTGCTTGGTACATTCGATTCATCATAAAGATCCGCAGGAGACCTCTGAATGGCACGCCGTCAAGGCCGCGACACCGCGGCTGTCCCCCCCGATCACCACGCCGCGCTGCATGCGCGCTTTGGCTGGTCGGTGCCCGAGCGCTTCAACATGGCCGCTGTGTGCGCGCACCGCTGGGCCGACGACCCGCAGCGCGCGCAGCAGACGGCGGTGATCGCCACCGCACCCGGGCAGCCCGATGCGGTGCACAGCTATGCGCAGCTGCAGGCCCAGGCCAACCGCCTGTCCCACGCGCTGGCCGCGCTGGGCGTGCGCCGTGGCGACCGCGTGGCCATCGTCATGCCGCAACGCTTCGAGACCGCCGTGGCCTACATGGCGGTGCTGCAGATGGGGGCGGTGGGCATGCCGCTGTCGCAGCTGTTCGGGCCGGACGCGCTGGCTTTTCGCCTGCACGATTCCGAAGCCGTGGTCGCCCTGTGCGACGCCAGCACGGTGGCGGCGGTGCAGGGCGTCAGCGGCGACAGCCCGGCGCTGCGCAGCGTCATCGCCGTGGGCGGTGGCCCGGGCGTGCTCGACTGGGCGGCCGTGCTGGCGCAGGAGCCGGCGCACTTCAAACCGGTGGACACGCTGGCCGACGAGGCCGCGGTGCTGATCTACACCAGCGGCACCACCGGCAACCCCAAGGGCGCGCTCATCCCGCACCGGGCGCTGATCGGCAACCTCACCGGCTTCGTCTGCAGCCAGAACTGGTTCGGCTTCGACCCCTGGGACGCGTCGGCGCCCAGCGAAGCGGTGTTCTGGTCGCCCGCCGACTGGGCCTGGACCGGCGGCCTGATGGACGCGCTGCTGCCCACCCTGTATTTCGGCCGGCCCATCGTGGCGCACAACGGGCGCTTCACGCCCGAGCTGGCGTTCGATCTGATGCAGCGCCACGGTGTGACGCACACCTTCCTGTTCCCGACGGCGCTCAAGGCCATGATGAAGGCCGTGCCCCGGCCGGGCGAGCGTTTCCGCTTGCAGCTGCAGGCCATCATGAGCGCAGGCGAAGCCGTGGGTGATGCGGTGTTCGCCTACTGCCGCGAACAGCTGGGCGTGACCGTCAATGAGATGTTCGGCCAGACCGAGATCAACTACATCGTCGGCAATTGCTCGCGCCTTTATCCAGCCAAACCGGGCTCGATGGGCAAGGGCTATCCGGGCCACCGTGTGGCGGTGATCGACGACGACGGCCACGAATGCCCGGTGGGCGTGCCGGGCGATGTGGCGGTGCACCGGCTGGACGTGCACGGCGACCCGGACCCGATCTTCTTTCTGGGCTACTGGAAGAACGAAGCCGCCACGCGCGCCAAGTTCACGGGCGACATGGCGAACGCGTGGTGCCGGACCGGCGACCTGGCCACGCGCGACGCCGACGGCTACCTCTGGTACCAGGGCCGCAGCGACGATGTGTTCAAGGCCGCGGGCTACCGCATCGGGCCCAGCGAGATCGAGAACTGCCTGGTCAAGCACCCGGCCGTGGCCAACGCCGCCGTGGTGCCCAAGCCCGACGCCGAACGCGGCGCCGTGGTCAAGGCCTATGTGGTGCTGACACCGGGCGTGCCGGGCGATGACGCCCTGATCGCCGAACTGCAGCGGCACGTGAAAGGGCAGCTCGCGCCTTACGAGTACCCCAAGGAGATCGAGTTCATCGACACCCTGCCCATGACCACCACGGGCAAGGTGCAACGGCGCGTGTTGCGTCTGCAGGAAGAGGCGCGCTGGAAAGCAGCAACGGGACGGGGGTGAACCCGTCCCGTTGGTGACCCGCACCAGATGTGGAGCGTGGGGACCGACGGGTCAGCCGCCCGGCCGCTCCCAAGGCAGGCAGAGCCCCTATGGGGGTAGCGACCCGCTTCCGCGGTGGAGCGTGGGGGCCTTATTTCTGGGCTGTGGTGGCCGGCTCGGCCACGAAGATTTCCACGCGGCGGTTTTTCGCACGGCCTTCGGTGGTGCTGTTGTCGGCGATTGGCTCGCGCGGGCCGCGGCCTTCGGTGTTGAACCGGTTGGCGGCCACGCCGCGCGAGATCAGGTAGTCGCGCGCGCTGTTGGCGCGGTCCACCGACAGCGGGTTGTTGATCGCGTCGCTGCCCTGGCTGTCGGTGTGGCCGACGATGGACACCACGGTGGCCGTGTTGGCGTTCAGGCTGGTGGCGAACTGGTTGAGCACGCCCGCGAAGTCGGACTTGATGGCCGAACGGCCGACGTCGAACGAGATGTCGCTGGGAATGTCGAGCTTGAGCCGGTTGTCCGGCGTCTGCGACACGGCCACCCCCGTGCCGGCCGTGGCCTTTTCCATCGCGGCTTTCTGTTCCTGCATCTTCTTGGACCAGACATAGCCGCCCAATGCCCCCGCGCCGGCGCCGATCACGGCACCGGTGGTGGCGCTCTTGCCGCCGCCGGTGATGGCGCCCAGCACCGCGCCGGCCGCGGCGCCAATGGCCGCCCCCTTGGCCGTGCCTTGCTGGGTTTCGGTCATGTTGGCGCAGCCGCCCAGGGCGATGGTGGCGGCGAGCGTGGTGAGGGTCAGCGAGCGCAGGACAGATGGCTTGTTCATGGTGTTCTCCTAGGGGGTTGAAAACGCAGGCCGACCCGTCTGCGGGGTTGACCCACGGGTGACCAGCGGCGGGCGACCCGTCATCCTAAACTTAGCGCCTGCACGAGCGCACTGCCACCGCCGACCACCGCATTTACAAACACTTGCATGAACACTGTTGAATTGGGCACAAGCCCGTTGCGCGTCACCCCCATCTGCCTGGGCACCATGACCTTCGGTGAGCAGGTCAACGAGGCCGACGCCCACGCCATCCTCGACCGCTCCCTGGCGCGTGGCGTCAACTTCCTGGACGCGGCCGAGATGTATTCGGTGCCCGCCAAGGCCGAGACCTGCGGCGCGACCGAAACCATCATCGGCAACTGGTTCGCCCGACACCCGGGCGTGCGCCAGCAGCTGGTGCTGGCCACCAAGGTCGCCGGCCCGGCGCGCGGCATGCCCTGGCTGCGCGGCGAGGTGAGCAAGGCCGGCATCATCGAAGCCTGCGAAGGCAGCCTGCGCCGCCTGCAGACCGACGTGATCGACCTCTACCAGATCCACTGGCCGACGCGCAACGTGCCGGCCTTCGGCGCGCTGTATTTCGACCCGGCCAAGGACCGCGCGGCGCTGTCCATCGAGGCGCAACTCGAAGCCATGGCCGAACTGGTGAAGGCCGGCAAGGTGCGGGCCATCGGCCTGTCCAACGAGTCGCCCTATGGCGTGCACGAGTTCGTGCGTCTGGCCGAGCAACTGGGCTTGCCGCGTGTGGCCACGGTGCAGAACCCGTATTGCCTGATCCACCGCACCTATGAGAACGGGCTGGACGAAACCTGCCACCGCCTGAACGTGGACCTGCTGGCGTATTCGCCGCTGGGCTTTGGGCTGCTGACCGGCAAATACGACGAAACCGGGCTGGTGGGGAACCACGGTCGCATGGCGCTGTACGACAGCATGAAGGCGCAGCGCTGGGGCCGCCCCGAGGCGCTGGCCGCGGCCAGGCGCTACAACGCACTGGCGCGCGAACACGGCCTGACGCCCGCACAGCTGGCGCTGGCTTTCTGCTACCGCAACCCCAAGGTGGCCAGTACCATCATCGGCGTGACCTCGCTGGCGCAGCTGGACCAATGCCTGGACGCCTGGGACGTGCAGCTCTCGCCCGAATTGCTGAAACAGATTGACGCCATCCGCTGGGAACTGCGCGACCCGGCGCAATGAGACCTCAACGTCGCGTGCGAGGAGGTGTCGTCCAGAGGCACCGCGGAACTGGCTTCGCCTGGCCGGAGGTGCCGTCCCCCCTCCCAGCGCTGAAAGCGCGCCAGAGAGGGGGGAAGCCGTGAAACGGCGCAGGGGGGAGACCCATATCTCCGAGACCCCCGCCACCGCCTGGCTCAAGGCGCATGGCGTGGTTTTCACCGAACATCCCTACGAATACTTGGAACACGGGGGCGCCCAGCACAGCGCCGCGGTGCTCGGCTTCGACCCGTTCGCCGTGGTCAAGACCCTGATCATGCAGGACGAGGCGGCCAAGCCGCTGGCCATCCTCATGCACGGCAACCGCACCGTGTCCACCAAAAACCTGGCGCGGCAGATCGGCGCCAAGTCGGTCGAGCCCTGCAAGCCCGAGGTGGCCAACCGCCACAGCGGTTACCTGGTCGGTGGCACCTCGCCCTTCGGGCTCAAGCGCGCCATGCCGGTGTACGTCGAGTCGTCCGTGCTGGACCTGCCCAAGATCTGGATCAACGGCGGGCGGCGCGGCTTTCTGGTGGGCATCGACCCGGCCGTGCTGGCCGGGCCGCTGGGCGCCCGGCCCGTGCAATGCGCGCTGGCAGAATAGGCGATGGCCCTCGGAGGCAATCGCCGCTCCGTCGGCGCATAGAAGGAACTGCATGTTGGAAGCCCTGTACCCCCTCATCGCCACCGTCGTGGCCTACCTCATCGGCTCGCTTTCGTTCGCCGTGGTCGTCAGCCGCGCCATGGGTCTGTCGGACCCGCGCACCTACGGCAGCAAGAACCCGGGTGCCACCAACGTGCTGCGCTCGGGCAGCAAGAAGGCCGCCATCCTCACGCTGCTGCTGGACGCGCTCAAGGGCTGGCTGCCGGTGTTCCTGGTCAAGGGCTGGGGTGAGGCCTTCGGCCTGGGTGATGGCACCGTGGCGCTGGTCGGTCTGGCCGCGTTCCTGGGCCACCTGTGGCCGGTGTTCTTCCACTTTGTGGGCGGCAAGGGCGTGGCCACTGCCGCGGGCGTCATCGTCGGTTTTGAGCCCTGGCTGGGTCTGGCCGCGCTCGCAACCTGGGTCATCGTGGCCTACGCGTTCCGCTACTCGTCGCTGGCCTCCATCGTCACGGCGGTCTTCGCGCCCGCTTTCTACCTGTTTGGGCACCACGTGGCCTGGAACGCACCAAACACGATGATCCTCAGCCTGGCCGTCATGGGCCTGCTGCTGGTCTGGCGCCACGCCGAAAACATCAACCGGCTGATCGCCGGCAAGGAAAGCAAGCTGGGAGCGAAAAAATCATGAGCCGTGATATCCAGCGCATCGGCATGGCCGCCCGGTACAGCGAGGCCGCGGTCTTCAACGGCGTGGTCTACCTCGCCGGCATGGTGCCCGAAGGCGAGGCCACCGACATCCGCAGCCAGACCGCCGATGTGCTGGCGCAGATAGAGCAGCGCCTGCAGGACGCGGGCAGCGACAAGTCGCGCATCCTGCGCACCCAGATCTACCTGACCGACATCCGCGAGATCGGGGTGATGAACGAGGTCTGGGACGCCTGGGTGGTGCCTGGCACCGCGCCGCCGCGCGCCACGGTGCAGGCCGCGCTGGCCGATCCGGCCTGGAAGATCGAGGTCGTGGTCACGGCCGCACAGGCCTGACCTGGGGCTAGAACCGTTTTTCCAGCGTCAGCTGGTCGTTCTGCCGCTGCATCTGGAAACGGTTGAGGAAGCTGTTGCCCAGCAGCACAAACGGCATGGACTGCGGCAGCACCACGGCCTGAACACCATAGGCCTGCACGTCGCCGACGCGCACCGAGTCCAACGACAGTGCGTGGCCCTGCACCACACCATTGGCCGTGCTGACACGCACCTGCTGTCCTTTTTCGAAGGGCAGGTTGATGCGGCGCGCGTCCGATTCACTGAGGATCACGTTGGTGGCGCCGGTGTCCACCATGAACTGCACCGCTTTGCCATTGATCTGACCCGCCGGCATGAAATGCCCTTGCCCGTCGGCCGTGAGCACGATGCGCTGGCCACCGCCGCCCGCGGGCGCCGCACGGCCCACGCTCACCGGCGCATCGCCCACGCGCAGCGTCTGGCGCTGCCCGCTCACCTCCACCGTCACCGCTTCACCCTGCAGGCTCAGCAGCTTCACGCCCTGGTGCGACTGCCCGGCCGACAGAAAGCGGGGCGCCGCCCCGTCGATCACCACCAGGGCCTTGCTGCCAGAAACCCCGGACAGCGCGACAGACTGGGCAAGACCCATCAGCGGCGTGAGCCCCAGCGCGGCAGCGAGCAGAAGATTCAATCGCATGAGGTGTCTTCGTCCAGGGTGTCGCGGAACCGGCTTCGCCGGGCCGCCAACGCCGCCCCCTTGAGGGAGTGACGCGCGCAGCGCGGCGCGGGGGTGGACCATCACCCGCCGTCGGGCCGCCCCAAGGCGGGTGCGTCCCCTTGGGGGGCCGCGACCCGCGAAGCGGCGGAGCGTGGGGGCATGTTCAGTCTCGGAAATTGTCGAACGACAGCGGCAGGTCCTTCATCTCGCTGCGGATCAGCGCGATCGCGGCCTGCAGGTCATCGCGCTTGGCGCCGGTGATGCGCACCGCATCGCCCTGGATGGCGGCCTGCACCTTCATCTTGCTGGCCTTGATGGCCTGCTGGATCTTCTTGCCGTCTTCGCTGCTGACACCGTTCTTGACCTTGATGACCTGCTTGACCTTGTCGCCGCCCATCTTCTCGACCTTGCCGACATCTAGGAAACGCACGTCAACGTTGCGCTTGGTCAGCTTGTTGCGCAGGATGTCCTCGACCTGCTGGAGCTGAAAATCGGCGTCGCCGAACAGGGTGATGTCCTTGTCCTTGAGTTCGATGCCGGCGCTGCTGCCCTTGAAGTCGAAGCGGGTGCCGATCTCCTTGGCCGTGTTCTCCACGGCGTTTTTCACTTCCACGAAATCGGCTTCAAGTTTGGTGTCGAAAGAGGGCATGGCGGTCGGGCTCTGCTGAGGGTGAATGAGACAATCCGGGCATGTTAGTCGAGAAACAGGCCCCCCTCCAGCCCTACAACAGCTTCGGCATCGCCGCCCGTGCGCAGCAGCTCGCGCGCATCCGCAGCGACGCCGACGTGCGCGAACTCATGACCCGGCCCGACTGGGCCATCACCCCGCGCTTCGTGCTCGGGGGCGGCAGCAACCTGGTCATCACCGGCGACATCAAGGCCCTGGTGCTCAAGGTCGAGGTGGCCGGCCGGCGCCTCGTTGAAGAGACCGACAAGGGCTGGCTGGTCGAAGCCGGTGGCGGCGAAAACTGGCACGGCTTCGTGGCCTGGACCCTGGACCAGGGCTGGCCAGGCCTGGAAAACCTGGCGCTGATCCCCGGCACCGTGGGTGCCTCGCCGGTGCAGAACATCGGCGCCTACGGCGTCGAGCTGCAAGACCGTTTCCATTCGCTGGACGCCATCGACCTGCAGACCGGCGAAGCCTTCACGCTCGAAGCCGCGCAGTGCGGCTTCGGCTACCGCGACTCGGTGTTCAAACACGTCGCCGCCGACAACCAGAGCTTCGGCCTCGCGGGCCGCGCGCTCATCACCCGCGTGCGCTTCTGGCTGCCCAAAGCCTGGAAGCCGGTGCTCGGCTACCTGGACCTGGAACGCAAGATGGACGAGACCGGCATCCGCCAGCCCGATGCGCGCCAGATCTTCGACTGGGTGGTTGCCATCCGTCGTGCCAAGCTGCCCGACCCGGCCGTCATCGGCAACGCCGGCAGCTTCTTCAAGAACCCCACCGTCACGCCCGAGCAGTGCGCCGACATCATCGCGCGCGACCCCAAGGTGGTGCACTACCCCATGGACGACGGCAGCATCAAGCTGGCCGCGGGCTGGCTGATCGACGCCTGCGGCTGGAAAGGCAAGACCATGGGGCACGCCGGCGTGTACGACAAGCAGGCGCTGGTGCTGGTGAACAAGGGCGACGCCGAACACCCCTGCACCGGCGGCGAAGTCATGACCCTGGCGAAAGCCATCCAGACCAGCGTCTACGAACGCTTCGGTATCCGGCTGGAGCCGGAGCCGGTGGTCATTTGACTCCCCCTGCGCCGCTATGCGGCTTCCCCCTGAGGGGGACGCACCCAGTGGCCCGGCAAAGCCGGTTCCACGGGTGCCCTGGCAGGGACCCTCTTCAGTCGTGGCTTACTTGCCGCCTTCGAGCTTGAAGATCTCCGCCGTGCCGTCGCCCAGGGACAGCAGGCCGGTGTGGGCGTAGATGCCCAGCTTGGCGCGGGTGTCGGTGATGTCGAGGTTGCGCATGGTCAGCTGGCCGATGCGGTCCAGCGGGCTGAACGGCGCGTCTT
>NZ_JASJOY010000164.1:0-4051 GCF_031426985.1 Hydrogenophaga sp. | reverse complement strand
GCAGGCCCAGCCCCCTCGGGGGGCAGCGACCCGCGCAGCGGCGGAGCGTGGGGGCGCTATTCAAGCGCCGTGGCACTTCTTGTATTTTTTGCCGCTGCCGCAGGGGCAGGGGTCGTTGCGGCCGGGGGTGGCGTCCCGGCGCACCGGCTCCGCGCGCGGACCCAGGCTCTGCCAGATCTGGCGCAGGTCGTACACCGCCCACAGGGCCGAGCCGAACGCGTTGGCACGGTCCTCGCTCACGCTCGGGGGCCCGTCTTCGGCGTGCAGGTTGAAGGCCGGCTTGCCCGTGTCGTCCTCGGTCAGCGCCACGACGGCGTCCAGCGCCTCGTCGATCCAGCCCGCGGTCTCCTTGTCGCGCGGGGCTTCCCATTCCTCGGGCCAGTTCTCCACCACGAACATGAAGCCCAGCGCCCACACCTGGCCGTAGGCCGGCAGGGCCTGCTCGGCCATCTCGGCCTGCTCGGTCTCAGGCAACAGCGCCACGGCGCCGCGCACGTCCATCACCTCCGGGTGGTAGCAGCGCTCGTCTTCGAGCGACTCGACGCTGGCGTTCAGCGCATCGGCCACCTCGTTCCAGCGGCGTGTCCAGAGCGTCATGAAGCGCTCGGACTGGGCCGCGTCGGCGAAGCGGTTGTCGTCCGCCCCGTCGCCCACGCCCAGCAAGATGGGCAGGAACTCATCGGGCAGGATCAGCCGGCGCGTGCACAGCAGCGCGGCGATGGCGCCTTCGCAGAACTCCCATTGCGGCACGTCCTCGCCCCGCGAACGCAAGTCGTCCAGGATGTCTTCGAGCACGTCGAAGTCGGGGCCGTCCAGGGGGGGCAGTGTGGGGGTGGCGGTCATGGCAGGACTCGGTCTGGTGATGTGAAAACGGCGGCCAGTGTAGACGCTGCGCTGCGCACGGACCGCTCAAAGCCCGGCAAGGCAGCGGGATCGCGTCGCCGAACAAAGTGTCGGAATTTTTGACAAATCCATGTCTTTTGACCTGCCATGGGGCCAGCCTTCGCGCACAACGCTTTGATTTATATGGAAACTTCAATGGGGCACAACCTTTGCTTACACTTGCAACAATTGAGTACAAGGTACACAGATGCATCCCAAACACCTCTTTTCCGCCTTCGCCCTGAGCAGCCTTCTCGCCACCCCGGCCATGGCCGACGTGGTGATCGCCAGCGACAACTTCGACAGCTACACCACCGGATCGGCCATCAACGGTGCCAGCGGCGGCACGGGCTGGGCCGCCGGCTGGGTGGATGCCGGCACGACCAACGGCCTGGTGACCACCGACGCCGCCATGTCGGGCAACGCCCTGCGCATCACGGGCAACGCTGACGCGGCAGCCGTCCGCAACCTGGCCAGCGCGGTCAGCGGCAACGTGATCATCAGCTTCGACTTCCAGTTCGATGCCGGCAGCATCAGCAACAACGACTTCCTGGGTCTGTGGTTCGGCAACAGCACGGGGCCGAACATCGGCCTCAAAGCCAACTGCGGCACGGGCTCGTGCATCAACGACCTGTTCGTGCGCACCAGCGGCAGCGACGCCGGTGGCAATGTGCAGGACATCGTGCTGGGCACCACCTACACGCTGATGGGTTATCTGCAGAAAACCGGCACGTCGAATGTCTACAACCGCTTCGACTTCTGGCTCAACCCCACCGCCCACGAAATGGCCACGCTGACCGGTGCCGACGTGTTCGACACCGGCGCGTCGTCCATCGGTTCGTTCACCCAGATCGGTTTCCGCACCGCAACGCTCGGGACAGCAGACGCCCTGCTGGTCGACAACCTGCGCATCAGCCGCGTGCCCGAACCCGGCACCCTCGCCCTGCTGGGGCTGGCCCTGGCCGGTGTGGCGGTCAGCACACGCCGCCGCCAGCGCTGATCCCCCCTCCGCACCAGCCATCGGGCCGGGTCACCTGCAAGGGTGTCCCGGCTTTTTCTTTGCGGTCGCTGCGGTGCGCACCGCCTCGACACCGCCAAGCAGCGGGACCGAATCCCGCGGTGGAGAGGGGTCTGGCACCAGCCGGCATACTCGGCGGGGCCCACTCGCCCTCCCTCACCATGAACCCTGCCCCCAGCCCCAGCCCGCTGAGCCTGCGCCCCGTCAACGCGGGCGTGTTCGCCGTGCACGACGCCGCAGGGCAGCACGTGGGCAACCTCAAGCGCATCGGCGCGGTGTGGAAATTCAAGGCCGTGGGCTACACCGCCGCGGGTGAGCCAGAGCCCGGCGGCGGCCCGCTGACGGATCGGCACAACACGGTGCTGGATCGGCCCGACGCGGCCGAACTGAGCGCGCGCCTGCTGGCCGACTGAGCCTCAGGCCACCGCCTCAGGCAACGGCAAATCGCCCGCGCAGGTAGGCGATGATCGCGGCAGAGTCGTAGAGCCACTGGCTTTGCCCGCTGGCATCGGTGATCTTCAGACACGGCACCTTCACAGCGCCGCCACCCTGCAACAGCTCGGCGCGGTGTGCCGCGTCGTGTTGCGCGTCGCGCCGCGCGATGGGCAGCGACAGGCGCCGCATCTCCTGCCGGACCTTGATGCAGAACGGGCAGGTGCTGAACTGGTAGAGCGCCAGGTTCTGGCACTGCAGGTTCACGGTGGTCTGCCGCGCGGGCTCGCGCACCACGCCGCGCGGCTGGGTCAGACGTTCCTTGAGCAGCATGACGGGACCCAGCACGGCGCGCAGGGTTTTGAAGAAGGCACGGATGACGGGTTTCATGCGGGGGTCTCAGTGGTTTCGGGGGTGGCGTTTTCGGGGGTCGCGGGCAGCCATTGGCGGTGCACCGCCACGCCCAGCCGGGCCAGGCGCTTGGCCATGCACAGCACGGCCTTGTCTTTGCTCAGCAGCACCGCCGTGTGCGCGACGGCGAGGTCGATGAATTTCTGGTCGTCGCCGTCCTTGCAGGTGTAGGGCGCCTTGGGTGCGCTGTCCACGATCTGCGTGCGCGCGTCAAAGGCGGCGAGGATGGTGTCGGCGCTCAGCGCCCGGGCGTCCATGCGCTTGACCACCTGCGGGTAAAGCAGCACGCGGCGCAGCTCTTCGCGCATCACCGCCGTGGCCAGCCAGCGCGTCGGCGCCTCGGCCAGCAGCGCGCGCAGCGGCACGGTGGCCGGGTCTTCGTACAGGAAGAGGTCGAGCACAACGTTGGTGTCGATCACCAGCGTCACCGGCTGTGCCGTGCTCATGCCGCGGGCGGTGCGGCGTCGGGGGCCCGCCGGGCGGTCAGGTCGAAGCGGAACAGCCGGCATTCGATCGGACCGTTCCACATCGGCACGCGGCGCGACTCCTTGAAGCGCATCTTGCCGGGCAGCTTGAGGTCAGGCGTGAGCAGCCAGGCGCTCCAGCCGGCGTAGTGGCTCTTCCAGTGCGCGGCGAGCTGCTGGAAGAATTCGCTGCCGTCGCCGCCGTCGGCCATCTGCGCGCTCTCACGGCCCAGGCCGGGTGCGGGGGGCGCGGCTTTGCCGGCGGTGAAGACGCGCGGGGCGCGCGGCTCCAGGCGCTGTGCGCGGGCGCTGGCGTTTTCACCAGCGACGCCGGCCGCCGCGATGCGCTCGCCATACGGCGGGTTGAGCAGCAGGATGCCCGGCGTCTTCGTGGGCGGCTGGCGCTGCAGCGCGTCACCGCCGCGCAGCTCCACCGCATGGGCCACACCGGCGCGCTCGGCGTTGCGCTGCGCGAAGTCGACCATGCGGAACGCCACGTCGCTGCCGAAGACGATGGGCGCATGGCCCTCGGGCCAGTCGCGGATGCCGCGCTCGGCCTCGTTCAGGATGCCTTCCCACACGTGCGACTGATAGGGCACCAGCTTTTCAAACGCGAAGCGGCGCACCATGCCGGGCGGGATGCGCAACGCGATCTGCGCTGCCTCGATCACCACCGTGCCACTGCCGCAGCAGGGGTCGTACAGCGGGGTGATGTCGTCCAGCGTCTTGGCGCTGCCGCCGTTCCAGCCGGTGGCCGCGATCATGGCCGCGGCCAGGGTTTCCTTCAGCGGCGCATCGCCCTTGTCCTCGCGCCAGCCGCGCTTGAACAGCGGCTCGCCCGAGG
>NZ_JASJOY010000163.1:0-1578 GCF_031426985.1 Hydrogenophaga sp. | reverse complement strand
ACCATGACCCACGTCGTCACCGAATCCTGCATCCGCTGCAAATACACCGATTGTGTTGATGTCTGCCCAGTGGACTGCTTCCGCGAAGGCCCGAACTTCCTGACCATCGATCCCGACGAGTGCATCGACTGCGCGGTCTGCATCCCCGAGTGCCCGGTCAGTGCCATCTTTGCCGAAGAGGACCTGCCCAAAGACCAGGTGCACATGACGGCGATCAACGCCGAACTGGCCCAGCTGCCCAACTGGAAGAGCATCACCAAACGCAAGGACCCGCTGCCCGACCACGAGCAGTGGAAGGACCGCACGGGCAAACTGTCCGAACTGATCCGCTGAGCATGGAGCCACGGCCTGGCGACGTGGTGGCGCCCGCTGCCACGGCCGCCATCGCAACCGACGCCGTGGTCATCGGGGCCGGCCCGGTGGGCCTGTTCCAGGTGTTCGAGCTGGGCCTGCTGGACATCCGCGCCCACGTCATCGACGCCCTGCCCCACATCGGCGGGCAGCCAGTCGAGCTCTACCCCGACAAACCCATCTACGACATCCCGGGCCTGCCGTTCTGCACCGGCCAGGGCCTGGCCGATGCGCTGTTGCGCCAATCCGCGCCGTTTGCGCCGCAGTTCCATCTGGGTCAGACCGTCAACCAAGTCCATGCGCAAGAGGATGGACAGTGGCTGGTCGGCACCTCGACCGGCACCCAGTTCCTGAGCAAGACCGTGTTCATCGCGGCGGGTGTGGGCGCTTTCGAGCCGCGCCGCATCAAGCTCGCCGGCATCGAAGCCCATGAAGGCACCCAGCTGCGCTACCACCTCGGGGCACCTTCAGCGTTTGCTGGTCAGGATGTGCTCATCCAGGGCGACAGCGACACTGCCATCGAAGCCGCACTGTCTTTGTCTGCCACGGGCCCACACCGCGCCAACAGCGTGACCCTGGTCCACCGCCGCGACAGCTTCAAGGCCGAGCCGGAACGCGTGGCCCTGATGCGCGAGCGCTGCGCGGCGGGTGCGATGCGCTTCATCGCGGGACAGATCACCGGCCACGACACCCAAGACGGCCGCCTACGTGCCGTGCACCTCACGCGCCCCGATGGTAACGAGCAGGCCGTGCCGCTGGACACGATGCTGGTGCTGCAAGGCCTGTCACCCCAGCTGGGACCGCTGACCGACTGGGGCCTGGCCATGGAGCGCAAACAACTGGTGGTCAACACCGAGACCTTCTCCACCAGCGCACCCGGCATCTTTGCCGTGGGCGACATCAACACCTACCCGGGCAAACGCAAGCTGCTGGTTTGCGGTTTTCACGAGTGCACGCTGGCGGCTTACGGCGCCGCACCGATCGTCCACCCTACCCGTCCGGTGCTGCTGCAGTACACAACCACCAGCACCCACCTGCACCAGGTACTGGGCGTGGGCCACGGTACTGGCGACAAGTCACGAGACAAAAGTTGAAAAATTTGAAGCCCGCTTCAAAAGTCGAAAAAATGACACTATAATTCGAGGCTGTTCCCTGATAGCTCAGTCGGTAGAGCGACGGACTGTTAATCCGCAGGTCCCTGGTTCGAGTCCAGGTCGGGGAGCCAAG
>NZ_JASJOY010000162.1:0-55747 GCF_031426985.1 Hydrogenophaga sp. | reverse complement strand
GTCAGGGTGCCGGTCTTGTCCACGATCAGGGTGTCGACCTTGCGCAGGTTCTCGATGGCCGCCGCGTCGCGGAACAGCACGCCGTGGCCGGCGCCGCGGCCGGTGGCCACCATGATCGACATGGGCGTGGCCAGGCCCAGCGCACAGGGACAGGCGATGATGAGCACCGCCACCGCATTGATCAACGCATAGACCCAGCTGGGCTCCGGTCCCAGCCAGCCCCAGCCCAGGAAGGTGAGCGCCGCGATGCCCACCACGGCCAGCACGAAGGTGCCCGCCACCTGGTCGGCCATGCGCTGCATCGGCGCGCGCGAACGTTGGGCCATGGCCACCATCTGCACGATCTGGGACAGCACGGTGGCCGATCCCACGCGCTCCGAGCGCATGACAAGGGCCCCGCTGGTGTTGAGCGTGGCACCGATCAGCTTGTCCCCCACCTGCTTGCTGACCGGCAGCGGCTCGCCGGTGAGCATGGATTCGTCGAGGGCGCTGCGGCCTTCCACCACCACGCCATCCACCGGCACTTTCTCGCCCGGGCGCACCCGCAACAGGTCGCCGACGTGCACATGCGCCAGCGGCACGTCCTCTTCCTTCGCGTCGGAGCCGATCCGCCGCGCCGTCTTGGGCGCCAGCCCCAGCAGGGAACGGATGGCGGCCGAGGTCTGGGAGCGAGCCTTGAGCTCCAGCACCTGACCCAGCAGCGTGAGCGAGATGATCACCGCCGCGGCCTCGAAGTACACCGCCACCCGCCCCATGGACTGGAACGAGGCAGGGAAGGCCTGCGGTGCGACCGTGGCCGCGACGCTGTAGACGAACGCGGCCCCCGTGCCCAGGCCGATCAGGGTCCACATGTTGGGGCTGCGGTGCACCACCGACTGCCACCCCCGCACGAAGAAGGGCCAGCCCGCCCACAGGACGATCGGCGCGCTCAGCACCAGCTCGACCCAGCTCTGCACCGCCATGTCGAACCAGCCCAGCCGGTGCCCGGCCATCGCCAGCACCGTGACCACCACCGTGAGCGGCAGGGTGGCCCAGAACCGGCGCTGGAAATCCGCGAGTTCCGGGTTGTCCTGTTCCTCGGCCTCCGGCATCACCGGTTCCAGCGTCATGCCGCACTTGGGGCAGTTGCCCGGGTGCGGCTGGCGGATCTCGGGATGCATGGGGCAGGTGTAGACCGTGCCCGCTGGCAGGGGCACCGCAGGCGCCGCTGCGTGCGAATCGGCGACCGGGTGGTGGTGGTGCGGCGCATGCATGGGCCTGCTCCTATGGGGTCACGCTGATGCCGTTGGGGCCGGCACCCACCGGCACGGTGGCGACCGGCTTGTGCGCGACCAGGTCGATCACGGTGACCGTGTTGTCGTACAGGTTGCTCACATAGGCCTGCCGACCGTCCGCATCGACCACGACCCCGTGCGCACCCCGTCCAGTGCGGATGCTGGCGGTGACCTTGAAGGAGGTCAAGTCGATCACGCTCACCGTCCGCCCGGGGTTCTTGCGGCTGCCCTGGTTCGCCACCAACAGGCGCTGGCTGTCCGGGGTCGCAAACAGCTGGATGGGACCGTCTCCGACGGGGACCTTGCGCACCACTTCGTGGGTCTTCGGGTCGATGACGGCCACCCGGTCCTCCTGCGACAGCGACACGAACGCCAGGCGCCCGTCGCCGGTGAACCCCACCTGGGCCGGCCCCCGGCCCACGGGAATGCTCGCGACCTGCTGGCGACTGGCCGTGTCGATGACGGACACGGTGCCGCCCTTGAGGTTGGCCACATAGGCCTGCCGCCCGTCCGGGCTCAGCCGGATGCCATGCGGGAACGCCCCGGTGGCGATGGTGGCCACCTCCTTCATCGCCGCGGCGTCCACCACGCTGACGGTGTTGTCACTACCGTTGGCCACGTAGACCCAGCGGCCGTCCGGGGACACCACCACGTGCGCGGGATGCTTGCCGACCGGCACCTTGCCAACCACCGTGTCGGTGGCGGTGTCGATGGCCCAGACCTCCCCAGGAGTGGTCATGGCGGCGTGTGCGGCGCCCGACATCCCCTGGTGGCCCGCGTGGCCGGCGTCGGCCGGTGGCGTTCCGTTGTTGGTCACCCAGACCCGCTGCCCGTCGGCGGTGGCCTGGACGTTGTGCGCGCCTGCGCCGACGGTGACGGTGCGCACGGTCTGGCGGGTGTCGGTCGCGATCACGCTGACCGTGCCGTCGGTTTCATTGGCGACGTAGACCTTGGGCGCGGCCAGGGCGGCGGAGATCCCGCCCAGGGCGAGGCAGGCGGACAACAGGGTGAATCGCATGGGATAGTTTCGGATGTTCATGTGGGTTCCTCAAGCCTTGACCTGGTAGCGAAGCATCATTCCCGCTTCGGCGTGTTCCAGCGTGTGGCAGTGAAAGACATAGTCCTGATCGCCGGCGTGGGGGTGCGAGAAGTCGATGGCGACCTTCACCGACTCGCCCGGCCAGACCTGCAGGGTGTCCACCACCCCCAGGTCTTGCGGCAGCAGGCCGCGAGCGCCGGCCAGGGGACGGATCTGGTCCGGGCTGCCCAGGCGTTCGAGCACCCGGAACGAGAAGCCGTGCAGGTGCATGGGATGCGGCATGCTGCGTTCGGCGTTCTCGATCAGCCAGGTTTCACGCGCGCCCCGCTGCACGGTCAACGCCACGGTCGCGTGGTCGAACACCCCGCCATTGATGGTCCAGTGGCCCTGGCCGTCGTGACCCAGCCGCATGCGGCGCGGCGTGCCCGCCGGTTCGACCGGTGTGGCGAGGCTGGACAGCCGGGAGGGCATGCGCCGGTCATAGGGCACTCCGGCTGCCGCCAGGTCAATACGCATCAGTGCCCTCGCATCGCCTTCCATCGCCATGGCGGCGGGCGCGGCGGCACCGAGGGCCGCGCCGTGCTGGCTGTGGTCCATCGCGGCCATGTCGTGCCCACCCTCCTGGTGCATCGGGTCGAAGGGCAGCGAGGCCAGGGTCACCGGCCGCCCGGCCTCGGCTTCCCGGAAATCCACCAGCACATCCAGCCGCTGACCGGGTGAAAGGAAGGTCTGCTCGATGCGCACGGGCTGGGCCAGCAACCCACCGTCCGTGCCCGTCAAATAGAAGCCCAGGGCGCGGCCCTGCTGCAGGAACGCCAGCCGGTAGCTGCGCGCGTTGCTGCCGTTGAGCAGGCGAAAGCGCACGATGCGGCGCCCCGCCTGAAGCACCGGGCGCTCGGTCAGGTTGATCATCAGCCGGCTGCCCACCCAGCCGCCAAAAGACTGTGCGGCGCTGGGTGCGTACTGGAGGCGTCCCTGTGCGTCGAATTCCTTGTCCTGCAGCACCAGCGGGATCTCGGATTCACCCAGCGCCAGCGCCAGTTCCTTGCGCAGGGCGGTTTCGTCGTCGTCCTCGACAAAGAACAGGCTGGCAAGCCCGTGGTAGGCCTGCTGGGGAATGAAGCCGTGCGCATGGGGGTGGTACCAGTACATCGACGACCGGTCCTGCACGGTGAAGGCGTAGTCCATCTGCTGGCCCGGCGCCACCACGTGGAGCCCGTTGCCATCGTTGCGCGAATCCACGCTCAGGCCGTGCCAGTGAACGACGGTGGGCTGATCGATGCGGTTGATCAGCTTCACCCGCATCTCGTCGCCACGGCGGGCCAGAAGCGCCGGGTTGAGGAACTTCTTGCCACCCGATTCCACGGCGTAGGCCAGGATGGGTGTGCGCTGCCCCGGCAACACTTCGATCTCGCTGCGGACCACATGGACTTCCTTGAAGTCCGTCGCGGGGAGCACCCCGAAGAGGCCACTGGTACTCGGCAGGCGCAAGGGGTTGGAAAAGCCCGTCGCCTGCGCTTCAAGGCGCAGGACCGCGTCGGTGGACAGGCTTGACGGCGTGGCTGAAGCGGCCCAGGCGCCCGGGCAGGCTGCTGCTGCCCCCAGCGCGCCCATGCCGCCCAGAAACTGCCGCCGTGAAAACATCGACATCACACAATCTCCTGAACTGGATACGAAAACAGGAACAGCGTCAGAACGTCGGCTCGATCACTGGGCGCCGGGTTTGGCGGGCGATGGCGGCATGCGCTGCATCATCATTTCCATCATGTTTTGCATCATGTCCATGCGCATCTCCATCATTTGATGCCGCTGCGTCAGATCCGGCGTGGCCGCGCCCGGGGCACCCATCCCCTGCATCCCCGACGTGCCGGCCATACCGCCCATGGGCTTCATGGCTTTCATCATGTCCATGCCCTCTTGCATGGCTTTCATGTGCTCGACCATCAGAGCCTCGCGTTCGGCCGGCGTCTTGGCGGCCGCCATCCTGGTGCGCAGCGTCTGCATCGTGGCCATGTGCTGCTGCATGTGCTCCTGCATCTGCGGCATCGACGACATGCCCATGGGCATGCCTGCTTGGGGTGTGGTCGGCTGGGTCGCGGTGCTGGTCGCCGAAGTGGACGGGTGGTGCTGGGTGTGGTCGGCTGTTTGCTGCGCTGCGGCCGAGAACGCTGCACCGGCGACAGCCACGGACAGAAGGGTTCGGATCAAGGCGGACATGACGATTTCCTTTCGTGACAGAACGCATGGCGAACTGCCATGGGGTCACTGTAGGAATCGGCCCGGGTCGGCAAGATGACCCGGAGATGACAAAAAAGTCAGGTTCAGCGCGGCGACTGCTGCTGAGCCTGCCGGTTGATGTCGTCGTGGTGGCGTCGTGTCTCTGGCGCCCATTGCGACTTGATCCAGGACAGCACGGCCACAATGTCGGCATCGCTGAGCGAATCGCCAAAGGCGGGCATGTTGGTGGCGTAGTCGGGCATGCCGACGGCCTTCGCCACCCCTTCCTTGGTGATGCGAATCAGCACATCGTCCGGGTGATGCCACGTGTGGCCGCTTGCATCGTGGGGAGGTGCAGGCAATCGCCCATCGGCGCCTCTTTCGCGCCAGTTGGCTTGCCCCTCCAGATGGACACCGTGGCAGCTTGCACAGCGGGTCTGATAAATCAGCGCCCCCTGTTTGAGCATCGCAGCGTCATCCGTGCGAAGCATCCCGACAGGAACTGGCCGGAAGAGGTCCGCAGATTGCCACCAGAAAAAGGCTGCGGAAGCCCCGGCGAGTGCCAGAACGACCGCAGCTGAACGGAGGAAACCTGTGCGCTGAAGAATCACTTCGCTGGCTGGATGTCGGTCACCGTCATCTGACCGTTCTCGTTCGTTGCCATGAACTGGATCTTGGCGCCGACGCTGGTCTTGTCCAGCAAGGCCTTGTCCTTGGCCACGAAGACCATGGTCATGCCGGGCATGTCCATGTGCTTGATGTCACCGTGCTTGATGGTGATCTTGCCGGCGTCCTTGTCGATCTTGCGGACCTCGCCGTCGGTCATGCCGGGCATGGCCGCCATGCCCATTTTTCCGTGGTCCATGTTCATCTGGGCGAACACCGGGTTAACGGCAAAGGTCGTGAAGGCCAGTGCGCCCGCACTCAAAATCACTCGCAGCTTCATCGTGAATTCCTTTCGTTGAGTGGAGATAACCAGAAAAAGGCTCACTTGGCCGCCACCTTGACCTGACCCTTCATGCCAGCGTCGAAATGTCCCACGTGCAGGCACGCGAAATCCACGGTGCCGGCCTTGGTGAACTGCCAGATCACCTCACCCTGTTTGCCGGGCGCCAGCGAGATCTTGTTGGGCTCGTCGTGCTCCATGTCGGGGAACTTCTTCATCACCTCGTAGTGCTCCGCCAACTCCTTGGGCGTGCCCAGGCTGAACTCGTGTTTGACGCTGTCGGTGTTCTTCAGGACGAAGCGGACGGTTTCACCCCGCTTGACCTGGATGTCCGACGGCTTGAAGCGCATGCCGTTGCTCATGTCGACCTGGATCGTGCGCGTGACCTTGGCGGCGACACCTGGTTTGCCGATGGGTGACTCTTCGTGGTGGCCACCGCTGTGGGTGCCACCAGCGAAAGCAGCCGATGCGGCCAAGCTGGCCGCCGCGAAAACAAAGCCGGCGCGGGAAGCGACGTTGAACTTGAGGGAATTCATGGTTGTCCTTGGGGTTTTGGTTGGGGAAACGGTTGAGGAAAAGCGGTGGCGAGGCGTGCAATGGCCCATTTCAGTGGGACATGCCTTTGGCGCTGGGTTTGATCGCCGTGGCGGCAGCCGGGGTCGTGTCGCTGCTGGCCGCTGGGCGCGGCGTTGGCGGGAGCGTGCCGTTCCATTCGTAGGCCACGGTGCCTTCAGGGAACTTGTACGGACCCGGGTCCTTGTAGTCGCCTGGTTTCTGGTCCTTGCGCACCTTGAAGACCGTGAACATGCCGCCCATTTCCAGCGGGCCGAACTGGCCGGTGCCGGTCATCATGGGCGCCGTGTTGTCGGGAATGGGCATCTGCATCTCGCCCATGTCGGCCATGCCGCGCTCGCCCATCAGCATGTAGTCGGGCGCGACCTTCTGGATCTTCTTGACCAGGCCCCGGTGGTCCACGCCGATCAGGGTGGGCACGTCGTGCCCCATGGCGTTCATGGTGTGGTGGCTCTTGTGGCAGTGCATGGCCCAGTCGCCTTCTTCGTCGGCGATCAGCTCGATCTGGCGCATCTGCCCCACAGCCACATCGGTGGTGACCTCATACCAGCGGGTGCTCGGTGGGGTCGGTCCGCCGTCCGTACCCGTGACCAGAAACTCGTGGCCGTGCAGGTGGATCGGGTGGTTGGTCATGGTGAGGTTGCCCACCCGAATGCGCACGCGGTCGTTCAGGCGCACGTTGAGCGTGTCGATGGCCGGAAACACCCGGCTGTTCCAGCACCAGATGTTGAAGTCGGTCATGGTGTTGACCTTGGGCGTCTTGCTGCCGGGCTCCACATCGAAGGCGTTGAGCAGGAAGCAGAAGTCGCGGTCCACATCACTGATGTGCGGGTGCTTGGCCTTGGGGTGGGTCACCCACATGCCCATCATGCCCATGGCCATCTGCACCATCTCGTCGGCGTGCGGGTGGTACATGAAGGTGCCAGGGCGCCGAGCCTCGAACTCGTAGACATAAGTCTTGCCCACTGGAATGGCGCGCTGATTCAACCCCCCCACGCCGTCCATGCCGCTGGGCAGGCGCTGGCCGTGCCAGTGGATGGTGGTGTGCTCGGGCAGCTTGTTGGTCACGAAGATGCGCACGCGGTCGCCCTCCACCACCTCGATGGTCGGGCCTGGGCTCTGACCGTTGTAGCCCCACATGTTGACCTTGAAGCCCGGCGAGACCTCGCGCACCACCGGCTCGGCCACCAGGTGGAATTCCTTGACGCCTTTGTTCATGCGCCAGGGCAGCGTCCAGCCGTTGAGCGTGACCACCGGGTTGTAGGGTCGGCCGGACTGTGGCACCAGCGGCGGCGCGGTGTCGACCGAAGTCTGGATGACCGGCTCGGGCAAGCCAGCCAAAGCAGAGCGGGCCACGGCCAGGCCGGCCACGGAGGCGGCGGCACCGGCGAAGAACTGTCGTCTGGAGTTGGTAGGGGTGTTGGTCATGTGATGTGTCCTTTCAATGCGCTGCTGCTGCCGGAGCCTCGCCACCGGCGCCGCCCAGATTCACAAAACTGTCGGGCTCTCCGCCCTGCAAGACCCACTGCAGATCGGCCTCGGCCAGCCAGAAGTCGCGCTGTGCACCGATTGCATCCACAGTGGCCTGAGACTGGTTGCGCACCTCGTCCAGCAGGTCCCAGACACTCTTGAGCATGCCGTTGTAGTGCAGCACAGTCTCTTCGGTGATGAACTCACGGGTCTTCAGGATGTCGCCCTGGCTGTCCTGCGCCAAGGTGTGGGCGGCCCAATAAACGTTCATGGCTGACTTCGATAGCGCACGGTTGCGCAGGCTTTCTGCATCTGGCAACTGGTTGCGAACAGCATCACCGCGCTTTTGCAGGTCCGCTGCCGCCATGGGTTGCGCCGGGATGGCAGGCAACTGGTCTGGCAACACAAAGCCATCCTGAAGACCCGTTTGCCCCATCGTCTTGACCAGATTGGCCTGCGCCTGGGCGGCGGCTTGCTGCGCTCGCCTCATATTCATGCGTGCGTTGGAGGCGGCCAGTTGTACGGGAGACAGTTGCAGCTTGCTCCAGTTGCCCACCGTCACCATACGCTGCCCCAGCTCATAGGCCGCCTGGGCAGCCTCCAGCATGTCACGCTGATGCTTCAGGACCTGCTGGGCGGCCACAGCGTCAATCCAGGCTTTGCGCCCCGCCGCAGCCACCTCCAGCACCTCGCCGGTATCTTCGACGCGGCGCTGCAGGCTGGGGTCGAGTTCCGTCCAACGGCCCTCAGCGATCAGTTGCTCGTGCTTAGGACCCAACCGAGCCAACGCACGGGCCAGATCGCGATGCACCATCCAGGCCATGCGAACCGCTACCTCTGCGGTGGGGATGGCAACTCCCATGGTGCTGCTCGGCGTAACGGCGGCGACGCTCACGTTGGTCTGCTCCCACTTGAGTACGTCGGCATGGCCGCGCTTGAACACTCCCACTGCGTCATTGGCACGGCGCCAGTCGGCCTCCTGCGTCGGGCTGGCCGTCTGCGCAGCCAGCGCGAATGGGACGACCAACAGGCCTGCCACCAGCAGCTGGCTTGTGGCTCGATAACTGAACAAAGGTTTCACTGCAATCGCTCCTTTTGATGTGGATCAAGTGGTGCGGATTCTGGCGAGGCGAGTTCGTCACTTCCCTGTCGGTCAGATTACAAAAATGTCAGCTTTTGTCGCGCCCGCCTCGATACGGGCAAACTCGAGGTCAGGAGAACGTGAACGTGAAAATTCTGATCGTCGAAGATGAGCCCAAAGCGGGTGACTACCTCAGACAAGGCCTGCGCGAGGCCGGCTTTGCCGTGGACCTCGTCACCAACGGTGTGGACGGTCTGCACCATGGCCTGGAGGGGGACCACGATCTGGTGATCCTGGATGTCATGCTGCCAGGCATGGACGGGTGGCAGGTGCTCAAGAACCTGCGCAGCCAGGGACGGCAAATGCCCGTGCTGTTCCTCACGGCACGCGATCAGGTCGAGGACCGCGTCAAGGGGCTGGAACTGGGCGCAGACGACTACCTGGTCAAACCGTTTTCGTTCGCCGAACTACTGGCGCGGGTGCGCACCATCCTGCGCCGAGGCCGATCGGGCATGGAGGCCACCACACTGCAGGTGGCCGACTTGGAACTGGACCTGCTGCGCCGACGCGTGAGCCGATCCGGCAAGCGCATCGACCTCACCGCCAAGGAGTTCGGCCTGCTGGAGCTGCTGATGCGTCGGCAGGGCGAGGTGCTGCCCCGCTCCCTGATCGCGTCCCAGGTCTGGGACATGAACTTCGACAGCGACACCAACGTGATCGAGGTCGCCATGCGCCGCCTGCGGGCCAAGGTGGACGACCCGTTCGAGCCGCGGTTGATACAGACCGTTCGTGGCATGGGGTATGTGCTGGAAGCCCCCGAGGGCGCACGTTGATGCCGGGGCGGCTCTCGCTCACCGCGCGGCTGACCGCGTTCTATACCCTGGTGTCCGCGGCGGTGTTGGTCGGCATGGGCGTCCTGGTGTCGTTGGCCACCGAGCGGCACTTTGTCGAACTGGATCACGACTACCTCAAAGACAAGATCGGACTGGTCCAGAAGATCGTCCGGGAGTCGCCTTCGCAGGTCGAACTGTCCGGCCGGCTGGATGAGCTGCTGAACAGCCACCATGGGCTTTTTGTCGATCTGCGACAAGGTGATCGGCTGGTGTATGGACAGGAGGCTGCCAGCTTTCCCAAGGGCCTGCCCACCGCGGACTCGGGGGCCGATCCGGTGGACTGGTCAGTGGGGCCTCAAACGCTCAGAGGGCTGTCGGCTCAGGCCGAGGCCCCTGCGCTGCCCGACGTCGCCTCGCAAGCGACGATGCAGCTCAGGATCGCAGTGGACACGGCACACCATGCGCACTTCCTGCAGGCGCTGCGTCAGACGCTGATGCTGTACCTGCTGGGCGCCATCCTGGTCAGTGGCCTGCTGGGCTGGTGGGCGGCGCGCCGAGGGCTGGCGCCGCTGCGGGTGATGAAGGAGCGCGCCATGACCGTCACGGCTCAGAAGCTGGACCAGCGAATGCCGGTGCAAGCGGTGCCGGCGGAGTTCGCCGACCTGGCGCAGAGCCTGAACAACATGCTGGAGCGCCTGCAATCCGACTTCGCGCGGCTGCAGGAGTTTTCCAGCGACCTGGCGCACGAACTGCGTACCCCCATCAACAATCTGCTGACCCAGACCCAGGTGTCACTGGCCCAGAAACGGGATGCGAACGCCTATCAGGACATCCTCGCCTCCAACGCCGAAGAGTTCCAGCGGCTGGCCCGCATGGTGTCCGACATGCTGTTTCTGGCCAAGACGGAACACGGCATCGAATTGCCCAACCCGGAAGCGATATCGCTGGACCAGGAAACACAGGCGCTGTTCGAGTTCTACGATGCGGTGGCTGATGAAAAGCGTATCCGGCTATCACTCACCGGCCAAGCGGTGGTCATGGGCGACCGGCTGATGTTGCGGCGTGCGATCGGCAACCTGCTGTCCAATGCGCTGCGGCACTCACCGACCGATGCCGAGGTGGCGGTGATGATCGAGCAGCAGGGTGCGAACACCACGCTGAGCCTCACCAACCAAGGGGTCACCATTTCGCCCGAGGTGCTGCCGAGGCTGTTCGACCGCTTCTTCCGGGTGGACAAATCACGCAGCCACCCGGACTCCGACGGTGCCGGCCTGGGCTTGTCGATTACCCAAGCCATCATGGCGGCCCATGGCGGTGCCGTGACAGCCAGTTCGAGCAACGGCATCACCACTTTCTGCCTCGTGTTTCCCGGCTCAGTTGCAGGTTGACTGACGCTTGGAATGACCGGTCACATCGATAGCGAACGTTCAACTGGCAAGTTCGAGCGACAGCAGCCAGCCTGAAGCAGCCAGATCGTAGAGCCGCTTCGCAGCGGGAGCTGTCTGTTGAAGCCGAAGGGCGAGTGCACGATGTACGACGCTTTGCTGTCGTTCGGTTTGGCGCCTGATGAATAAAGATAGAAGCCGCAGTGCTTGGCACTGCGGCTTCAGGGCTGCAAGAAGAACTTTGAGGGGTGTCAGGTCACTTGATGAAGCGGACCTGCTGGTTGATGCGCTCCAGAATCGGCTTCTTCTTCTCATTGAAGACCGCCTTGTTTTCCTCGATCAGGTTCTTGCCCTTGGTGTCGATGGAGATGATCAGCGGGCCGAACTCCTTCACGCGGTTGACCCACAGGGTCTCGGGCATGCCCAGGTCGGTCCATTCCGCGGCCTCGATCTTCTCCACCTGCGTCGCAGCCAGCACGGCGCAGCCGCCGGGGAAGATGGCATGCACGGCCTTGTTCTCCAGGCAGCCCTGCTGTGTCTCGGGACCCATGCCGCCCTTGCCCACGATCAGCTTCACGCCGGTCTGTTCGATGAAGGCTTTCTCGAACTTCTCCATGCGCATGCTGGTGGTCGGGCCGATGGAGACCATCTCGTATTCGCCGTCGTCCTTCTTGCGCACGATGGGGCCGGCGTGGAAGATCGCGCCGCCTTTGAGCTGCACCGGCAGTTCGCGGCCCTGTTCGATCAGGCGGCGGTGCGCCACGTCGCGGCAGGTCACCAGCGTGCCGGTGAGGTAGACCACGTCGCCGATGTTGAGGGCTTCGAGGTCTTCGTCCTTGATGGGGGTGGTGAGGATTTTTTTCATGCTTGAAAACCCTGGTGCGAAATGACTTCGTGCGTCAGGTCGGCGTTGATCTTGATGCGGCCGCGGCGGTGCGCCCAGCAGCCGGTGGACACCGCGACGCCGATGGTGGACGGGTGGCGCGCGGACGATTCGATGTTCACGCCCATCACGCTGTTGTTGCCGGTCAGGCCTTGCGGGCCCAGGCCCAGTTCGTTCAAGCCATCGGCCAGCAGCTCCTCCATGAGGGCGGCCTTTTCATTCGGGTTGCTGGACGTGACGGGTCGCAGGATCGCCTTCTTGGACAGGCGCGCCGCCGTCTCGACCGAGGTGGACACGCCCACGCCGACCAGCAGCGGCGGGCAAGCATTGACACCACGCGAGGTGATCACGTCAAACACGAACTCGGCCACGCCTTCGTAGCCCTGGCCCGGCATCAGCACCGTGGCCTTGCCGGGCAACGTGCAGCCGCCGCCGGCCATGTAGACGTCGACGATCACGCTGTCTTCGTCAGGCACGATCTCCCAGTCCAGCCATGGAATCTTGCTACCAGTGTTGGTGCCGGTGTTCTTCTCTTCAAAGGTTTCCACCGCGTTGTGGCGCAACGGGCCCATGCGGGTGGCCCCGGCGGTGGCTTCTTGAAGGATGCCCTCCAACTCGCCCAGCAGCGGGAACTTGGCCCCGGCCGTGAGGAAGTACTGGATCACACCGGTGTCCTGGCAGCTGGGGCGGTCGAGCTTGTCGGCCGCTTCCTGGTTCTGCCGCATCGACTCGTAGACCTCTTTGGCGAGGAAGTTGACTTCCTTCTCACGCAGTTCGCCGAGCTTCTGGGTGACGTCGGTGGGCAGGCGCTTGCCGATGTGGGAGGTGAATTTCGCCAGCAGATCGGTCAGATCGGCGACAGCGGTGGCTTTGTCCACGGTGGGCTCCTGTGTGGGGGTGGGGGTGTTCACTCGATGACGACTTTGGCGTCTTTCACCAGCTTGCCGAACTTCTCGGTCTCGCTGGCGATCTGCTGCGCCATCTGGGCGCTGGTGTTGCCGATGGGTTCAGCGCCGATGTCGGCCATCTTGGCTTTGAACTCGGGCGACTGGATGATCTTGACCATCTCGGTATTCAGGCGCGCCACGATGTCCTTGGGCGTGGCCGCAGGGGCCAGCACGCCGAACCAGGTGCCGATGTTGAAGCCCTTGAGGCCGGCCTCTTCGAGCGTGGGCACGTCGGGCAGCGCGGCCGAGCGCTTGGCGGTGGTCACGGCCAGCGGACGCAGCTTGCCGGCCTTGATGTGCGGCAGCACCGGCGTGATGGTGTCAAAGCTCATCAGGATCTGACCGCCCAGCAGGTCGGTCGAGAGTGGGCCGCTGCCTTTGTAGGGGATGTGGATCACATCGGTGCTGGTGAGGTTCTGAAACTGCGTACCGATCAGGTGCTGCGCCGTGCCGTTGCCGTTGGAGCCGAAGGCGTATTTACCCGGGGCGGGCTTGATCATGGCCAGCAGTTCGGCCACGTTTTTGGCGGGTGTGCTGGCGTTCACCACCAGCACGTTGGGCACCAGGGCCACGGTAGTGACGGGGGCGAGGTCTTTCGAGAAGTCGTAGGGCAGCTTCTTGTAGACGGCGGGGGCGATGGTGTGGTGCACCGCGCCCATGAGCAAGGTGTGGCCGTCGGGCTTGGCCTTGGCCACGTAGTCGGCGCCGATGGTGGCGCCCGCTCCCGGCTTGCTTTCCACAATGACCGGCTGGCCCAGCGCCTGCGAGAGCTTGTCGGCCAGCGCGCGGGCCAGCACGTCGGTGGTGCCGCCGGCTGCAAAGGGCACGATCAGGCTGACCGGCTTGCTGGGGAAGGCTTGCGCCATGGCGCTGCCGCCGGACACGGCAAGGGTCAAGGCCATCGCTTGCACAACGCGGCGACGGGAAAAGGTTTGAATGGCTTTCATGCTTGTCTCCAAAAATGGCGCGGGATGCGCTCTGGTGAACCGAACTGTAGGAGTCCGGCGACATGCCGAATCACCCAAAAAGTGAATCCGGCGTGAACTTCAAATCAACAATCAACGGAATTCAATCCACCTGTGCGATGCGCAGCAGGTTGGTGCTGCCCGGGGTGCCGAAGGGCACACCCGCAGCGATCACCAGCGTCTGACCCGGAACCGCAAAGCCCAGGGTCTTGGCGGTGTCCACGGCCAGGCGGGTCATGCCGTCCACGTCGGGCACATCGGGGCTGAGCACGGGCTGAACACCCCACACCAGTGCCAGGCGGCGCGCGGTGCTGTCCCGAGGCGTGATGCCCAGGATGCTGGCGCGCGGGCGCTCGCGCGCCATGCGCAAAGCCGAAGAGCCGGAGCTGGTGTAGGCCACCAGGGCGGCCACATCGAGCAGGCCGGCCACTGAGCGCGCGGCCCAGCCGATGGCGTCGGCCGTGTTGGCCGCGGGCGGTGTGTGCGAGGCGTCGATGGCCTCGCGGTACTGCGGGTCGGCCTCGGTCTGGGCAATGATGCGGTCCATCATCGCCACCGATTCCACTGGGTATTTCCCAGACGCCGATTCGGCCGACAGCATCACGGCGTCTGCGCCGTCGTAGATGGCGGTGGCCACGTCGGAGGCTTCGGCACGCGTGGGCACCGGCGCGCTGACCATCGACTCCAGCATCTGCGTCGCCACGATCACCGGCAGGCCGCGCTGGCGGCAGGCGCGCACGATGCGCTTCTGGATCGCGGGCACCTGCTCGGCTGGCATCTCCACGCCCAGGTCGCCGCGCGCCACCATCACCGCGTCGGTCACGTCGAGGATCGCGTCCAGGCTGTGGATGGCGGCGGGTTTCTCCAGCTTGGCAACGATGCCAGCACGGCCCTGCACGATGGCCTTCACCTCTTCGATGTCGGCCGCGCGCTGCACGAACGAGAGCGCGATCCAGTCCACGCCCAGGCTGAGACCGAAGTCCAGGTCGGCGCGGTCCTTGGCCGTCAGGGCCGAGAGCGGCAGCACCACGCCCGGCACGTTCACGCCCTTGCGGTCCGAGAGCGGGCCGCCGTTGAGCACGCGTGTCTCGGCAAAGTCCGGCCCGCAGCGCTCCACCACCAGGCGCAACCGGCCGTCGTCGAGCAGCAGCTCGGCGCCGGATTGCAGCGCGGCAAAGATCTCGGGGTGCGGCAGGGGCGCGCGGGTCGCGTCGCCCGGTGTGGATCGGTCCAGGTCGAGACGGAAGGACTCGCCCTCCACCAGCGTCACCGGTCCGTTCGCAAAGGTGCCGACGCGCAGCTTGGGGCCTTGCAGATCCAGCAGCACGCCAATGGGACGGCCCAGGTCGGTTTCGATGCTGCGGATCAGTTCCAGGCGCTGCTGGTGGTCGGCGTGCGTGCCGTGACTGAAGTTGAGGCGGAACACGTCAGCCCCGGCCTTCACCAGGGCTTCGATGGTGGCGCGGTCGGCGCTGGCGGGGCCCAGCGTGGCGACGATCTTGGCGTTGCAGGGGCGGTTCATTCAGGGGGCCTCGGTTGGGGGGCCGTCGATGACGATGGCCCGAAAGTCGTTCACATTGGTCAGGGTCGGGCCGGTGATCACCGCGTCGCCCAGCGCTTCAAAGAAGCCGTGGCCGTCGTTCGCGTCCAGCCGTTCGCGCGGGTTCAGGCCCAGCGCCCAGGCGCGGTCCAGCGTGTCGGGCCCGATCAGGGCACCGGCGATCTCTTCCTGGCCGTCCACACCGTCGGTGTCCCCGGCCAGCGCGTGGATGCCGGGCTCGCCTCGCAGCGCCACGGCAAGGGCCAGGAGGAACTCGACGTTGCGGCCGCCGCGCCCCTGGCCTTTCAGCGTGACCGTGGTCTCGCCGCCCGAGAGCAGCACGCAGGGCCCCAGGAAAGGCTGGCCCCGACGGGCGGTCTGCAGCGCGATGCCGGCCAGCGCCTTGGCCACGTCGCGCGCTTCGCCTTCGATGGCATCACCCAGGATGTGGGCATGCAAGCCCGCTTGTCGAGCGACAGCGGCTGCGGCCTCCAGCGCTCTCTGCGGCGTGGCGATGAAGTGGGTGTCGATGAGCGGCAGGCGCAGATCGCCGGGCTTGAGCGATTCGCCGTCACCGCTTTCCAGCCAGGCCAGCGCGGTCGGCGGCACGCGGATGCGGTAGCGCCGCAGGATGGCGAGTGCATCGGCGCAAGTGGTCGGGTCGGGCACGGTGGGGCCTGAGGCGATGTCGATCGGGTCGTCGCCCGGCACATCGGAGAGCAACAGGTTGAGCACACGCGCCGGGTGGCAGGCGGCGGCCAGGCGACCGCCCTGGATGGCCGAAAGGTGGCGCCGCACACAGTTCATCTCGGTGATGCTGGCGCCGCTGGCAAGCAGGGCCTGGTTCAGCGCCTGCAGGTCCGCCAGCGTGAGCCCTGGCAGCGGCAACGGCAACAGCGCCGATCCACCGCCAGAGATAAGGCACAGCACCAGGTCGTCCGCACCAAGACCTTGAACCGTCTGCAGCAGCCGAGCGGCCGCTTTTTCACCTGCCGCATCGGGCACCGGGTGCGCCGCCTCAACGATCTCGATGCGCTCGCAGGGCACGGCGTAGCCGTAGCGCGTGACCACCAGACCGGACAACGGGCCAGGCCAGTGCTGCTCCACCGCGCGCGCCATGGCGGCCGACGCCTTGCCCGCGCCGATCACCACCAGCCGGCCTTTGGGCGCCGGGGGCAGCAACGGCGGCACGCACAGCGCGGGCTGAGCGGCGGCGATGGCGGCGTCGAACATGCGACGCAGCAACCGCTGGGTATCGGTCGGTTTCATGGCGTGTACCCGATACCGGTTCAAACGCCCGCTGATACGACGGGCTTGAGCACGGTGCTGGCTGGCGGAGCGTCTCCCTCGTACAGCCCGTGCAGGTCTTCAGGATCGGTCTTGCCGTCGAGCACCTGCTCCAGGCGCTCTCGGTCCACCGAGCCGACCCAACGGGCGATGGCCACGGTGCCGACGGCGTTGCCGATGGTGTTGGTGATGGCACGGGCTTCCGACATGAAGCGGTCCACCCCCAGCAACAGCACCATGCCGGCGACCGGGATCTTGCCCATCGACGCCAGCGTGGCCGCCAGCGTGATGAAGCCCGATCCGGTCACACCCGCAGAGCCTTTCGAGGTCAGCAGCAGCACGCCGAGCACCACCAGCTGGTCGGTCAGCGTCAATGGTGTGTTGGTGGCCTGGGCAATGAAGATCGCCGCCATCGTGTAGTAGATGCACTGGCCGTCGGGATTGAAGGTCAGCCCGGACGGCACCACCAGGCCGACCACCGGTTTGGAGACACCCGCGTTCTCCAGCTTGCGCATGAGCTGCGGCACCACCGATTCGGACGAACTGGTACCCAGCACGGTGAACAGCTCGTCCTTGATGTACTTCAGGAATTTCCAGAGGCTGAAGCCCGAGAGACGCGCGATGCCGCCGAGCACGATGGTCACGAACAAGAAGCAGGTGATGTACATCGTGCCCATCAGCTTGCCCAGTGAGACCACCGATCCCAGCCCGTACTTGCCGACGGTGAACGCCATGGCGCCAAAGGCGGCGATGGGCGCCAGCCGCATGATCATGCCGACGATGGAAAACACGCCGTGGGTGAACGAGTCGAGCAGGTCCACCACAGGCCTGGCGCGTGGTCCGATGTGCGAGAGCGCCACGCCAAAGAAGGTTGCGAAGACCAGGATCTGCAGGATGTCGTTCTTGGCGAGCGCGTCCACGATGCTGGTGGGCACCAGATGGAGCATGAAGTCCACAAAGCCAGCGGGCTTGGTGGAGGTGGCCGTGTAGTTGGCGATGGCCGTGGTGTCGAGCTGGGCCGCGTCGATGTTCATGCCCTCGCCGGGGCGCACCAGGTTCACAACCACCAGGCCCAGCACCAGCGCAAACGTGGAGAGCACTTCAAAGTAGATCAGGGCGCGCACACCGACGCGGCCCAGTTCCTTCATGTTCTCCATGCGCGCAATGCCCAGCACCACCGTGGCAAAGATGATGGGCGCAAACACCATCTTGATGAGCTTGATGAACACGTCGCCCAGGGGCTTGAGGTCGCTGCCAAGCTGGGGCCAGAAGAAGCCCAGCGCCACACCGGCGAACACGCCGATCAGGACCTGGACGTAGAGTTTTCCGAAGAAGCGGCGCATGGCGGAACTCCTGAGTGAGGGACGGACGCAAAAAAGGCCTCGCGCCAGTGCGAGATGACTGGCTCGGAATGGAGCGGGCGCCGGACGCGCCGCTGGGACGGAATGAAGAACCAACGCGCAAGACCGGGCAGCTGCCGGCCTTGCGTGTTCAGCCTGTCAGCAGATCAGGCGGCTTTGCGCAGTGCGCTGGCGTTGAGCAGGTCGCACACCGCCTGCGTGACCTGGGCCGTGGTGGCCTTGCCACCCAGGTCGCCGGTGTGCAACGCGGGGTTGGCGGTGACCTGTTCGATGGCGCTCATCAGGCGCTTGGCAGCGTCGAATTCGCCCAGGTGTTCGAGCAGCATCACGCAGCTCCAGAAGGTGCCGACCGGGTTGGCCAGGCCCTTGCCCATGATGTCAAACGCCGAGCCATGGATGGGCTCGAACATGCTGGGGTAGCGGCGCTCGGGGTCGATGTTGGCCGTGGGCGCAATGCCCAGGCTGCCGGCCAGCGCAGCAGCCAGGTCGCTCAGGATGTCGGCGTGCAGGTTGGTGGCGACGATGGTGTCCAGCGTGGCCGGACGGTTCACCATGCGGGCGGTGGCCGCATCCACAATTTCCTTGTCCCACTTCACGTCCGGGAACTCCTGCGAGATCTGCACGGCGATCTCGTCCCACATCACCATGGCGTGGCGCTGTGCGTTGCTCTTGGTGATCACGGTGAGTTGCTTGCGCGGGCGGCTCTGCGCCAGCTTGAACGCAAAGCGCATCACGCGCTCCACGCCGGCGCGGGTCATCATGGTCACGTCGGTGGCGGCTTCGATCGGGTGCCCTTGGTGCACGCGGCCGCCCACGCCGGAGTATTCGCCTTCGGAGTTTTCGCGCACGATGACCCAGTTCAGGTCTTCGGGCTTGCAGCGCTTGAGCGGCGCGTCGATGCCGGGCAGGATGCGCGTGGGTCGCACGTTGGCGTACTGGTCGAAGCCCTGGCAGATTTTGAGGCGCAAGCCCCAGAGCGTGATGTGGTCCGGAATGTCCGGATCGCCGGCCGAGCCAAACAGGATGGCGTCCTTGTTGCGCAACGGCTCCAGCCCGTCGGCTGGCATCATCACCCCGTGCTGACGGTAGTAGTCACCGCCCCAGTCGAAGTTTTCAAATTCGAAGCGCAAGCCGCTGCTGGAAGCAGCGATGGCTTCCAGAACTTGCTGGCCAGCGGGCACGACTTCTTTGCCGATGCCGTCTCCGGGAATGGTCGCGATGGCGTAGGTCTTCATGGCTTGTCTCCTTGTTTGGACGGGAACGATGGCGCAACTGTAGGTGGGTTCCGGCGTGCTGATTCAGGGCTATAGTGAATGCATTGTTCACCTTGATTCAACAGTGGAGCACCCATGAGCAACCCTGTTCAGCCCGCCGATCTCGGCTTTTTCTCGGTGCTGGCCAGTGCTGGCAGCCTCAGCGACGCCGCACGCGAACTGGGCATCACCACCCCGGCGGTCAGCAAGCACCTGGCACAGATGGAAGCACGTGTGGGGGTGTCGCTGGTCAACCGCACCACGCGGCGCATGGGCCTCACGCCCGAGGGCGAGCTGTACCTGGAGCACGCGCGCCGCATCCTGGGCGAGATCCAGGACCTGGGTGAGCTGCTGGGTGCCGCCAAGTCCAGCCCGCAGGGCCTACTGCGCGTGAACGCCACGCTGGGTTTCGGCCGCAGCCACATCGCACCGCTGATCTCGCGCTTCGCACGCCAGAACCCCGGTGTGGACGTGCAACTGCAGCTCTCCGTCAACCCGCCTCCGCTGACGGACGACGCGTTCGACGTCTGTATCCGCTTCGGCGCGCCGCCCGACGCGCGCGTGATCGCGCGCCACATCGCACCCAACCGGCGCCTGCTCTGCGCTTCACCGGCTTACCTGAAGCAACATGGCACGCCGCGCACGCCGCACGAACTGGCACGGTACAACTGCATCGGCATCCGCCAGGGCGAAGAGGCCTACGGTACCTGGCGGCTGACTCATGGCCGCGGTAAACAGGCGGTGACTGAGACGGTCAAGACACGCGGCAGCCTGACCACCAACGACGGCGAGATTGCGGTCAACTGGGCACTGGACGGTCACGGCATCCTGATGCGTGCCGAATGGGACATCCAGCGTTACCTGAAGAGCGGCCGGCTGGTACAGGTGCTCCCGCAGTGCTTCACGCCCGACGCCGACATCTACGCGGTGTACCCGCAGCGCCACCAGATGGCCGCGCGTGTGCGGGCCTTTGTGGATTTTGTCGCTACGGCGTTCTCGCAGCCGGCCGGCCAGGCCACCAACTGAGTGAATCGCCCCTCATATGTTCAACAAACGGCTTTGTTGCACAAGTCGGAAGGCAGACGAGATTACCCCAGCCCCAGACGCAGCTATGCCATGGCACCCACGGGCACCGTGCTCGGGCGCCCGAGCTGGGTGAAGCGGTTGAGCAGAGCCACACGCACATGCAACTCCACCACCTGACGCTCAAACGTGCGCGCCATCACCCGCTGGCCCAGGCGTTTGAAGCAGTGCATCTTGGTCTCCACCAGACTTCTGCGGTGATAGCCGCTCCACTTCTTCCAGATGCTGCGCCCCAATCTGTCACAGGCTCGCAGCGCTTCGTTGCGCGCATGCGCTCCCACCAGGGTCGCCTTCCACGTCTGGGCGTTCTTGCGCGGGGGGGATCACCGCCTGCGCATTTCGCTGGGCAATCGCCGCATGGCACGCCTTGGTGTCGTAGGCACCGTCCCCACTGACGCTGGCAATCGGCTCATCGGGTGGTATCTGCTCCAGCAACTCGAGCAGCATGGGCGCATCGCCCACGCTGTTGTCGGTCACCTCGATGGCCCGGATCTCCAACGTGTGGGCATCAATACCCAGGTGCACCTTGCGCCACTGGCGCCGGTACTCGGCCCCGTGCTTCTTGCGTTTCCATTCGCCTTCGCCAAGGAACTGAATGCCGGTGCTGTCCACCAGCAGTTCCAGTGCGGTGGTACTGGCTCGGTAGGGCAGTTGTACCTGCAAAGTCTTCTGGCGTCGGCACACGGTGCTGTAGTCGGGCACCCGCCAGTCCAGGCCTGCCAGATGCAGCAGGCTTTCAACCATGCCCAGGCTTTGACGCAGGGCCAGACCGAACAGGCACTTGATGCCCAGACAGAACTGGATGGCTGCGTTGGAGAAGATGTGCTGGCGCCCGCGTTTGCCGCTGGATGGGGCGTACCACTGCATGCCTTTGTCCAGCCAGATTGTCAGCGACCCTCGGGCTTTGAGCGCGGCGTTGTACTCTGCCCAGTTGGTGGTCTTGTAGCGGGCCTTGGACCCCTTCGGTTCACTCATGTCTCGAGGCTACCAGCTCAGCGGACTGGCTTTGTGCAACAAAGCCACTACCTCGCCTCAGACCGAGCCTGGGCGCCCTTGTCGGCTTTCGTCAAGGGTGGTTCTCCCACCGGCGGCGTGACGTTGCGCGCGATTGCCTGGATACGTTCGTAGTCCTGCTGCGTCGCGCCCAGGTCGGACGGCATGACGCGTTTCAGCGCCGCCTCCCTGAACGCCTTGCGATCCACGCTGCGCAGCTGCATTCCCAGCCGGCGCAACTCGGCTTCCATCAGCAACTCGTTGGAGATCGTTTGCACGTTGACCCACGTGGCCGCCTTGCGGATCGCCGCCTCCACCACTTTCTGATCGGCCGGTGTCAACGCTTTCCATGCGGCGCCGGAAAGCGTGATCGATACCAGGTCGTGGATATGCCCTGTCAGGAAGGCGAATTTCTGCACCTCGTAGAACTTCTTCGCGTAGATCGTGGGCAGTGGGTTTTCCTGCGCGTCGACCTCGCCGTTCTTGAGCGCTTCGTACACCTTGGCAAACGGAATGGGCGTCACCTGGGCCTGCATCGCCTGGCCGAACAGCTTGTATGCCGGCGCGCCGGGCACCCGCAATTTGAGGCCGGCCATATCCTGCGGCCCGGTGATCGAGCGGTTCGAGGTGACATGGCGGGCGCCGTAGTACACGGCGCCGATCATGTGATTGCCGGTGGCCTTTTCGTAGCCGTCCAGCTGTTCCTGGAAAAAGCCGCTGGCCAGATAGCGCCGCACATGGTCGATGTCCTGGAACACGAACGGGAAGCCGGAAACCGCCAATCCAGGATAGTCCTTGCTCGCATGGGTCATGCCTAGATAGGCGATGTGGATTTCGCCGCTCTTGAGTTTGGCAGGGAGTGTTTCCTCCCCACCCGCCTTGCTCGCGGGAATGACTTCCAGCCGCACGCGTCCCTGGGTTAGCCGGGCGATTTCGTCACCCGCCTGCACGGCCTGCAGGTGATAGGGTTCGCCCGCTTCATATACGTGGGCCCACTTGAGCACTTGGGTCTGGGCGATCGCCGCGACGCACGCGAAGGTAGACAACGCAAACAGGAATATTCTTTTCTTCATTCTCTGTCTCCCTCCGAAAAATGCGATGCCGGCTTCAGGCGGGCAGCAATGACGCCGGAAAATCCTGGTAGCACACCGGCCTGAGGAAGCGGTCGATGGACCGGCTGCCTACCGAAGTCGAGCGAACGTCGGAAGTGGCGGGGAATGGCCCACCGTGAACCATCGCATGAGCCACTTCGACGCCGGTCGGAAAGCCGTTGACCAGCAAGCGCCCGGCCTTGCGCTCCAGGATGGCAAGCAGCTGCCTGGCCGCTTCGTTATCCACCCCATCGAGTTGCAGCGTGGCGGTGAGTTGGCCGTCCAGGTGTTCGGCCAGCTCGCGCATCTGCGCGAGGTCGCGGCAGCGCACGAGCAGGGAACACGGCCCGAAAACCTCGTCGTGCAATGCCGGCGTAGCCAGAAATGTTGCGGCTTCGGTCTGGAAGACGGCCGCCTGTGCGGCGCAGGTGCCAGCAGAGCCCTGCCCTTCGCCCACCCGAGCGACGCCGGTCATCGCGGCCAACCGATCCACGCCCGCGCGATAGGCCTTATGGATTCCCGTGTTGAGCATTGTCGCCGCGGGCCGCTGTGCCAGCGCCTCTGCAACGGCCGCGCTGAATCGGTCCCATTCGGGACCGCCGACGCCAACCACCAGGCCGGGATTGGTGCAGAACTGCCCGGCTCCCATCAACAGCGAATCGACGAAACCGCTTGCGATCGCATCGCCTCGAGCCGCCAGCGCGTTCGGGAACGCGAACACCGGGTTGATCGCACTCATCTCGGCATACACCGGGATCGGCTGCGGCCGCCGCTGCGCCAGCCGGCACAGCGCCAAGCCGCCGGCCCGCGAGCCGGTGAAGGCTACCGCCTGCACGGCCGGATGCGACACCAGCCGCTCGCCGACGTCGTGGCCGGGCCCAGCCAGCATCGAGAACACGCCCAAAGGGAGATCGCAAGCCGCGGCGGCGGCCTGGAGGACCCGCGCCACCCACTCGGAAGTGCCCGGATGGGAAGGATGGGCCTTGACAATCACCGGACAGCCGGCGGCCAGCGCCGCAGCCGTATCGCCCCCCGCTACCGAGAACGCCAGCGGGAAGTTGCTCGCGCCGAACACCGCCACTGGTCCCAGCGGGATCATGCGCATGCACAGCTCGGGCCGGCGCGCCGGCTGGCGATCGGGCAAGGCACTGTCCACGACGACGGGTTGCCACAGGCCCGTGCGCGCGATTTCGGCAAACAGCCGCAACTGGGCGGTCGTGCGGGCGCGCTCGCCCTCCAGCCGCGCGCGCGGCAGGCCCGTTTCGGCCATCGCGCGTTCTATCAGCGTGTCGCCCAGCGCTTCGATGCCGGCCGCGATTCGCTCCAGGAAGACCGTCCGCTGCTCGCCGGTCGTTTGCCGGTAGGGATCGAAGGCTTGCTGCGCGAGCGCGGCGGCGTGGTCGACGTCTTCCGGCGCGGCGGCGCTGAATGCAGGTTCCAGCGTGCGCCCGCTCGCGGGGTCGACGGCATGGAAGGCGGCAGGAATTCCGGCCAGGCTGCGCTGGCCGATCAGCAGTTGCCCGTCGAGGTGCAAAGGGGAGTTCATTCGTGATTTCGTTCAGGTGATCGCGCCGAGTTGCCACGGCACGAATTCGTTCTGGCCATAGCCGTGCAGTTCGCTTTTCGTGCGTTCGCCCGAAGCGACACGCAGGATGGCCTGGAAGATCTGCTCGCCCATCTCGTCGACCGACACCTCGCCGTCGGCGATACCGCCGCAGTTGATGTCCATGTCGGCGGCCTGGCGCTGCCACAGCGCACTGTTGGTGGCGAGCTTGACCGATGGGGCCGGTGCGCAGCCATAGGCCGAACCCCGCCCGGTGGTGAAGCAGATCAGGTTGGCTCCGCCGGCCACCTGTCCGGTGGCACTGACCGGGTCGTAGCCAGGCGTGTCCATGAAGACCAGCCCGCGGCTGCGCACCGGCTGCGCGTACTCCAGCACATCGACGAGGTTGGTGCTGCCGCCCTTGGCGACTGCGCCCAGCGACTTCTCCAGGATGGTCGTGAGCCCGCCGGCCTTGTTGCCCGCCGAGGGATTGTTGTTGAGGTCCGCCCCCATGCGGCGGCAGTAGTCCTCCCACCAGCGGATGCGTGCCAGCAGCTTGTCCGCCACGGCCGGGCTTTGCGCGCGCCGCGTGAGCAGGTGCTCGGCGCCGTAGATTTCCGGCGTCTCGGACAGGATGGCGGTGCCGCCGTGGCGCACCAGCCGATCCATCGCTGCGCCCAGCGCCGGATTCGCCGTCATGCCCGAATAGCTGTCGGAGCCGCCGCATTGCAAGCCCACCACCAGGTGGCTGGCCGGCACTTCGACACGCTCGATGGCATTCGCCCGCGGCAGCAGATTGCGCACCGCCTGCACGCCCCGCTCCACCGCCAATGCGGTGCCGCCGGATTCCTGGATCGTGAAGGTCTGAAGCGCCGGGCCGGCCTGCAGGCCCTCGGCCTCGATCCAGCCCGCAATCTGGTTGGTTTCGCAGCCCAGCCCGATCACGAGCACGGCCGCGAAGTTGGCATGCAGCGCATACCCGGCCAAGGTGCGGCGCAGCACGCGCAGCCCTTCGCCTTCGGCATCGATGGCGCAGCCCGCGCCGTGGGTCAGCGCCACCACGCCATCGACGTGAGGGAAATCCGCCAGCTCTTGCGGGTGGATGTCGCGACGGAACCGGTCGGCAATGGCGCGCGCCACCGTGGCCGAGCAATTCACCGACGTCAGTACGCCGATGTAGTTGCGCGTGGCCACGCGGCCGTCAGGGCGCACGATGCCGAGAAAACGGGCCGGGTTTTGCGCCGGCACTGTTTCGCGTGCGTCAGTCGCGGCCGCGGCATCGCGCTCGAATGCACCCATGGCCAGGTTGTGTACGTGCACGTGCTGGCCGGGGCGGATCGGCTGCGAGGCGAAACCGATGATCTGACCGTATCGCCGCACCGGGTCGCCGGCCGCGATGTGGCGCACCGCCACCTTGTGGCCCCGGGGCACCAGGCCCGCCACGCGCACCTGCTCGCCCGGCAGCAAGGTGCCGGACACCAGTTGGCCGCGCGCGATCACGACGTCGTCGTCCGCATGCAGGCGAATGGTGAATTGCGCTGCCGCCGCCGCTGCGGCTGTTTCTGCTGGCATCACCCTACAGTTCTCCCTGCGCCAGCAGGCCGCGCGCCGCGAGGTTGTTGATGAACGCACGCAGCCCGAATCGCCAGGGCGCAGCGCGCTCGCTGTGGGTCACGCGGTTGCACAGCTCGCCCAGGCGGGCGCTGCGGATGGACACACGGTCGCCCAGCTTATGGGTGAAACCCCCGCCGGGCTGATCGCGGTCCTGCGTCGGCGCGAACAACGTGCCCAGGAACAGCATGAAGCCGTCCGGATACTGGTGCGCGGCCATCGCCTGGTCCACCAGGTCCTGCGGATCGCGGCTGATGCGGCCCATGGAGTTGGTGCCCAGCAGTTCGAATCCCTCAGCATCGTCCACGCGCAGATGCACTGTTTCGCGCCGGACATCGTCCAGGCCGAAGGTCTCGTCGAACAGCCGGATGAACGGGCCAATCGCGCAGGAAGCGTTGTTGTCCTTGGCCTTGCCCAGCAGCAGCGCGCTGCGGCCCTCGATGTCGCGCAGGTTGACGTCGTTGCCCAGGCTGGCACCCACGATGCGGCCCCGGCTGTCGACGGCCAGAACCACCTCCGGCTCCGGGTTGTTCCATGAGGAGTCGGCGCGGATGCCGATCTCGCTGCCCGTGCCGACCGCGGCCAGGACCGGCGCCTTGGTGAACACCTCGGCGTCGGGGCCGATGCCCACCTCCAGGTACTGGGACCACAGGCCCTGGCGCTGCAGTACTCCCTTCAGCGCCTGCGCCTGGGCCGAGCCCGGCCGCACCGCCGCGAGGTCGGCGCCGATCTGGGCTTGCACCTGGGCGCGCACTTCCTGGGCCCGCGCGGCGTCGCCACCCGCCTGCTCTTCGATCACCCGTTCGATCAGGCTGGCGGCGAAGGTCACGCCGGCCGCCTTGATCACTTGCAGGTCGCACGGCGCCAGGAAGAAGGCGCGCTCTGGATCGCGCGCCGCCTCGTCGCTGTTGGCCAGCACCTCTTGCAGGCTGCCCAGACGTTCGCCGGCCACTGCACGCACCCTGCTCGCCGGATCGGCCGCCTCGAGCAGCGTGCTCATGGTGGGAATTTGCGCCGAGAGATCGTAGACACCATCGGCGCGCACCGCCGCCACCGATGGCCCCGGCAGCGCCCCCGGGCGCCAGACCCGTGCCACCAGCGTGCCCGCGCAACCATCATCGGGCAGGCAGCGCTGGGCCTCGAGGGCGAGGCTCGTCTTGCTGTTGTTCACGGCGGTCACAGTGCGATGGCGCGGGCTTCATCCGCAAGCTTCTTCATGTCGGGCAGTTGCAAGCCCATCCACTTCGAGTAAATCTTGTTGAGCTCGCCGTTGGCGGCGTTCTTCTCGACCCAGCCGTTGATCCACTTGGCCAGCTCGACTTCGCTCTTGCGCATGCCGATGGCGAGCGGCTGGACCTTGACCACGAACTTGATCTCGAGGTTCTTGGCGGGGTTGCGCGAAGCCAGTGTCTGCACCGTCGTGGACGGGGTGGCGATGGCATCCACCTGGCCGGCGATCAGCGCGGTGTTGGCGGTGGCGTCGTCCTCGTAGCGCACCAGCGTGGCGCCCTTGGGTGCCGACTTGGTCAGCTCCAGGTCCTGCAGGTTGCCGCGCACGACGGCGATGCGCTTGCCCACCAGGTCGTCCATCTTGGCGATGGCCACGCCTTTGGGCGCGCCCACCACCAGCTGGTTGACGCTGTAAGGCGCCGAGAAGAGAACGACCTTGGCACGTTCGGGCGTGACGCTGAAGGAGGAGATGACGATGTCGGCCTTGTTGGTCATGAGGAAAGGAATCCGGTTCGGACCGCTGACCTGCACGATTTCCATTTCGACGCCCATGTCCTTGGCCAATGCGCGGGCCACGTCCACGTCCGAACCCTGCGGCTGCATGGCGGCGTCGGTCATGCCGAAGGGCGGCACGCTGAGGTCGATGGCGACCAGCAATTTCTTGCGCGCCTGGATGTCCTTGAGGGTGTCGGCCGCGGCGGCGAAACCGGTGGCGGCCAGAGCTAGCGCCAATGCGCCCTGGGCAAGAATTCGGCGGTTGATACGGATCATGATGTGGGGTTCCTTTCGGTTGGGATAAGAAGTGCGGCTCACAGGCCGCTGCTGATGAATTGGGCGAACTCGGCCGTGCGCGGCCGGTTGAAGAGTTCCTCGGGCGGACCCATCTCCCACACCCGCCCCTGGTGCATGAAGATCACGACATCCGCCAGCCGGCGGGCGAAGGCCATCTCGTGGGTGACCAGCACCATGGTCATGCCTTGGCGCGACAGGTCTTCCATCACCTTCAGCACTTCGCCCGTCAGTTCCGGATCCAGCGCGGAAGTGACTTCGTCGAACAGCATCAGCTGGGGAGCCAGCGCCAGTGAACGCGCGATCGCGACCCGCTGCGACTGGCCGCCGGAGAGCTGCTCGGGATAGCTGGCTGCCTTGTCCTGCAATCCGACCAGCGCAAGAACGCGCTGGGCGATGGACGTGGCCTCGGCGCGGGCCAGCTTTTTCACCGAGGTCAGCGCGAGGGTGATGTTGCGCTCCACCGTCAGGTGGGGAAACAGGTTGTAGCCCTGGAAGACAATGCCCACGTCACGCCGCAGCTCGCGCAGCGCGAGCTTGTCCCGCGCCCCGATATCGTGGCCGCACACGCGCAGCTCGCCACCTTCGATGCTTTCCAAGGCATTCATGCAACGCAGGAGGGTGCTTTTGCCGGAGCCGCTGCGGCCGACGATGGCCACCATCTGGCCGCGCTCGATTTCCAGCGAAACACCGTCCAGCACCTTGGCGGTACCGAAACGCTTGACCAGGTTCCTGACCGAGACCAGCGGTCCGGCAGCGGCAGTGCCGGCACGGGTATTCGGCAACACGGCCGGCGCGTGACGCGCACCGGCGGGCGCAAGCTTATTGGCGACCAACATTCAATTTCCTTTCGAAGTGACGGCTGGCCAGCGAAAGCGGATAGCACAGCGCGAAGTACATGAGGGCGATGACGCAGAACACGGTGAAGGGCTGGAACGTCGAGTTGTTGACCACCTGGCCGGCCCGCGACAGTTCCAGGAAGCCGATCACCGAGGCCAGCGAGGTGTTCTTCACCACCTGGACCATGAAGCCCACGGTGGGCGCAACGGCGATGCGCCCGGCCTGGGGCAACACCACATGGAAATACTGGCTGAAGCGGTTCAGGCCCAGGCACTCGGCGGCTTCCCACTGCGTGCGCGCCACGGCCTGGATGCAGCCGCGCCAGATCTCGCCCAGGAAGGCGCCGGTGTACAGCGTGAGCGAGAGAGCGGCCGCCAGCAGCGGCGGGACGTTGATGCCGGCGATGCTGATGCCGAAGTACGACAGGAACAGCAGCACCAGCAGCGGCGTGCCCTGCACCACCTGGATGTAGGCCGAAGCGGCCTTGCGCAGGAACGAAATCTTCGACACCCGCGCCAGGGCCAGGGCCAGGCCCAGCGTGGCGCCACCGAGAAAAGCCAGCAGGGAGAGCAGCACCGTCCATTGGGCGGCCACGGCGAGGTAGCCGACATGCGTCAGCGAAAACGAATTCACGGGAAAGACTCCTTACAGCGAAGTGCCGAGGCGGCGGCGCCGCACGAAGACGATCCGGCCGACGGCCCAGAAGGCGCCCCGGAACAGGAAGGACAGCGCCAGATAGACCAGCGCGACGACGATGTAGACCTCGAAACTGCGGAAGGTCTCGGATTGCAGCAGGTTGGCGGCTGCGGTCAATTCCTCGGCCGAGATCTGCGAGGTGACGCTGGAGGCCAGCATCAGCAGCACGAACTGGCTGGAGAGGGCCGGATAGACCCGCTCCACCGCCGGCAACAGCACCACATGCCAATACACCTGCAGCCGCGACAGGCCCAGGCATTCGCCCGCCTCCACCTGGCTGCGCGCCACCGACTCGATGCCCGCGCGCAGTATTTCGGTGGAGTAGGCGCCGATGTTGATGGTCAGGGCCAGCGCCGCGCACAGTTCCGCCGAGATCTGAAACCCCAGGCTCGACAGACCGAAGTACACGAGGAAGATCTGCACCAGCAAGGGCGTGTTGCGGATGGCCTCCACATAGCCGCCGACCAGACGGCGCATCGCGGGCGTCCCGTTGGTGCGGGCCAAGGCGCAAACCGCCCCAAGGACGAACCCGAGCACGATGGCGATCGTGGCGAGCTGGATGGTCAGCCAGGCGCCGTGCAGGAAGCGCGGCCAGGTGGTCGCGAGAAAGGAGAAGTCGAATTGGTACTGCATTGGGATTGTTTGGAGATGCCGGCGTTCATGACCAGGCGGTGGTACCTGTGGCACGGGGGCGCTGCTCGGCCGAGGCGGGCACGTTCGCCAGCTCCCAGCCGCGCTCCAGCGCTGCGCGCACGGTATCGAGGTGCTTCGCCATGGCGGCACGGGCGCCCTCGGCGTCGCGCTGCTCGATGGCGACCACCAGCTTGCGGTGCTCCTCGATCGCCTCGGCATGGCGCTGCGGGCTGTCGAAGTGCTCGTCGAGCTTGCGGAACATCGCGCTATAGCGGAAGTTCCACAGCTGGTGCACCAGGTGGACCAGAGCGCTGTTGCCCGAAGCTTCGGCGATGCGAAGGTGGAACAAGGCATCGGCGTTGAGCCCGACGCCACTGGCGCTGACCTCTTCGGCCATCAACTGCAGCGTTTCGCGGATGCGCGCATGGTCCTTGGCACTGCCGTCGCGCGCGGCCAGGGCGGCGGTTTCGCATTCCACCAGATAGCGCGCGGACAGCACTTCGAACGGACCCGGCTCGCCCAGCAGCGCGGTTTGAGAGTTTGCCGCGGGAGCGGCGTTCACGAAAACGCCCAATCCGACGCGCACATCCACCAAGCCGTCGATCTCCAGCGCGATCAGCGCCTCTCGTATCGAGGCACGGCTGACATTGAATTGCTGCGCAAGCTCACGCTCGGATGGCAAGCGGTCGCCGGGCTTGAACTCGCCGCGGCGAACCAGTTCCGCAACCTGATCGGCGATCTGGCGATAGAGACGCTGCGAGCTAACCGCTTGAATGGGCATGTTTTTGGTCTGTCTGGATATCAGGTGGTCAGGCCACCGAACAGGCGAGAGAATACTGAGGTTCCGGTGCTTCAAGCCCCAGTGTTTACCCTGAGACAGGAACAGTGCTGAGGGGCTTTTATCTGCGAGACCGGTCATCGAACGGCAAGTTCAATGACCGGTTTTGGAGATCGCGAACGTTCGAAACGCTGATATGTACGTCCGGACTCAGCCTTCAAGCGACCTTCGATTTTTCAAGTTCGGCTGTGCAGCGACAGCCGTGGGTGGACGCGGGCAGGGAGGCTCACTGCGACAGGACCACCGGCCTATGTCGAGGAGGCCAGATAAAGAGTGTCACCGCAGCAACACCAGCCACAAGAAGGCCAAGATCCGGCTGGCCACTTCGCGCTGCACAGTTGCATTGCTGACGTGCACACCAGAGGAAGCCAGCGCCAGACGAATGGCCTCGAAGTTGTAGCCCTGGGCACGCAGCGCTCGCATCTCGGTCGCAAAGCGCCGAGCTTTGCGCGAGCTCCGGCCGGGCGCTTCGTTCGGGACCAGTTTTATCGCGTCATTTCTATTCATTTTTCGTGCAGCAGTTGATCGGTTGCTGTTCAGTTTGTGCAGTGCCTGTGCGCTAGCTGTTCAACCTGTGCAGTTGCTGAGCACTTTCTGTTCAGTCGTGTGATGGGTGCCTTGCGTTGACACCCATCTTCGACCCTCCTACAGCCCTTTCACGTGCTGGATTTACGCCCAAATCCAGCACGTCAGGGTGCTCGATCCAGGGGCAGACTGTCTGCATGGAGCAGTGCAGAGATAGGCGGCCCGCCGCCGATTTCACAAACCACTCGCTTCGCTCTCGTTTGAACTTTGGGGGACCCATGAAGACTCGCAACCCCGACTTCATCACAGTCGACATGCGCGGCCTCAAGACCGCGCTGGTGAGTTGCGCTCAGGCCCGCCGGGAGAGCGTGTCGGTGCTGGTTCGACGCGCTGTGGCCCGTGAACTCGGACAGTCCGAGTCTGTCCCTCAGTTGGTCGTCGATACCGGGTGCCTTGGCGCGTCGCATGTGCCCCGGGTCAAGTTGTCAATCAGATTGACAACCCCCGAGGCCAAGCGGCTGGTGGTCGGTGCGCACACCGCACAGATGTCGCGTGATGCCTACCTGGCGGGTTTGATCATGGGTGTTCCTGCCCTGACCACAGGCGCAAGCCGCACCGTAGAAATCGTTGAACTCATCAAGTCCAACGCGAAGCTCTCCAGCCTCAGCCGGAACATCCACACCCTCTCGCGCCTGCTCGCCCAGAGCAACGTGAAAAAAGCAGTGGCCTACCGCGACATGCTCGACACGCTGGACGGAGACGTCCGGCGTCACCTCGCCCAGGCGGCGGCCCTGATGGCCGATCTGCGCCCGCGTGGGTCATCCACAGAGACCATCCGCCGGTCCAACCGGTGACGTCAAGGAGAACGCCATGAGCCAAGCGCCGGACATCGATGGGGTGATCGTTCAGTGGGGTGATCGCCTGTTCTACCCGGGCAACCGGGTGGTCAAGGTGAGGCCGCAACCCAGGCTGGGTGATGGAGGCATGCACCAGCGCGCGGACGCCATCCGCAAGCGGATTGAATCCACCGTGGTGAAGCGGGCGCCTCAGGTCATGGTCAAGGTCACCGGGGGAGGGCGGGGCATGCTGGCCATTGCGGCCCACTTCCGGTACATCAGCAAGAACGGCCGTCTCGGCATGGAGAACGAGCAGGGCGAAGTCCTGCAAGGACTGTCGGCTGTCTACGAGCTGAGCGACGAGTGGCGCTACGGCGGCAGCCTGATCGCAGACGAAGGACACCGGCGCGAGGCCTTCAACATCATGTTGTCCATGCCACGCGGCACGGACCCACGGATCGTCCAGCAGGCGGCGAGCGAGTTTGCAAAGACCGAGCTGGCCAACCACAAGTACGTGATGGTGCTGCACGATCACCAGGCGAACCCGCATGTGCACCTCAGCGTACGGGCTGAGTCGATCTACGGCAAACGACTCAACCCGCGCAAGGCCGATCTGCAACGGTGGCGCGAGACCTTTGCCGAGAAACTGCGTGGTTACGGGGTGGAGGCCGATGCCACCCGGCAGGCCACCCGGTTTCAGACCAGGAATGCGGAAGCACTGTGGCGGTTGAAGGCCAGGGAGGACGGGCGGTTGCGGAAAGCCAGACCAGAGGACAAGAGCAGCCCGAAATCGCGGACCACCCGTACAGAGGCGCTGCGTGCCTGGTTGCACATTGGCCAGGCTCTGGCCAAGTCGCCGGATGTCAACGATGTGAAGCTGGCTGGGGCGATTGTTTTGTTCCTGCAGGGATCATCCCTTCCGGTCGGGCTGTCCAGGATGCCGCCAGACCGCACACAACTGACGCGAATGGGAGCGGTTGTTGATCATGAGGTCAGGCGATGATGGTCTGCCTTGCTCAGGCTGGCGAGATGGTCTCGAACGCGCTGCAGCATCCACAGGCTGTAGGGGCGCACGATGCGCTCGCCGGTGCAGCCCTCCAGCGTGAAGCGGTGTTGTCCCAGCGTGCGCGGCAGCGGCTGGCCCGGGTGGTCGGTCATCCATTGCCGGACCAGGTGCGCGCTGTCCACCAAGACTGGCAACTGTTCGCGGGCCATGCGTCGCAGCACCGGTTTGAGCGTCTCGGGAATGGCGTCGTCGGGCAGTAGCTCGCCGTGCAAACCGCTTGGCCGGAACTGCAGCTGCTCGACCCAGCGCGCCACATGGGGCGCCAGGCGCCGCATCAGCTCGCCGGACGCCGGGTCGCGCCAGAGGTGGGCGTACAGCGGTCCGATGAGGCCGAAGTCGCCCAGGGTGGCGGCGGCGCCGAGCAGGGCAGGGTGCTGCGCCAAGTGGGTATCCAGCTCCTTGAGCAGCTGTTCATAGCTCGCCTCCACAGCGGCCTCCATGTCGGGCGTGGCGCCCAGCAACTCGGCTGCCGCAGCGAAGGGGGCCGCGCGGCGGGCGCCGATGAGCAGTTGTTCTTCTGGCGTGGCTTGTGGCGCATTGAGTGCGCCAAACTGCGCCACCGCCAGTCCCGGTTGTGGTGCCAGCGGTAGTGCATGGCCGGTATGACCAGCCACTCGTCGCCATAGGTCTCCAGCATCAGGCTCACCAGTTTCTGTACCGGCCCTGCGGGGTGGACCGACGGCACACCGCCGCGTTCCGCGTGGCGGGCGTCAAGCGTTTCGATGATCTCGGTGCTGTCCTGCAGCAGCGTGCCTTCGGGCGTTCGCACGACGGGAACGACGGCCGCTCCGACGCCGGGCACGATGACCTGCCGGTACACCTCGGCGTCCGAGAGCACTTCTTCAAATGGCAAACCGGCCCAGCGCAGGTACGCGCGCACCTTGCCGGTGAAGTAGCTCAGTTCGGAGCCGTAGAGCAGGTATGGCGAGGCGCAGCTTGTCATGGTGATGTGGGTTGGGGCGGTGAACGGGTTTGCTGTGCAGAACCATGAAGCATCGGATGGGGTGTCCAACATGTCTTGAACGCGCGTGACAAGGGATTTTTTTGCTGTCACACAGGTGATGTTGGCAGGGTTTTCCCCTTGCTTTTAGTTCCACTCTGCAGGATATAGTGCCAAAAACGCGCTCGGCATCAACCGCCAGGCACCCCATCAACTCCTGAAAGTGCTCGCAACGTGGAAATCTTTTTTCAGCAGGTGCTCAACGGGCTGACGCTCGGTGGCATCTACAGCCTGGTGGCACTGGGGCTGACCCTGGTCTACGGCATCCTGCATGTGCCGAACTTCGCGCACGGCGCCTTCTACATGGTCGGTGCCTTCATCGCCTACACGCTGATGACCCGGCTGGAAGTCAACTACTGGCTGGCCATGCTGGGCGCGGCGGCGGTGGTGGCGGTGCTGGCCGCGCTGGCCGAGCGGCTGGTGTTCCACCCGCTGCGCAACGAGACCGGGTTGCACCCGATGATCGCAGCCATCGGCCTGCTGCTGTTCCTGGAGGCGGGCGTGCAGGTGGTCTGGGGTCCGGACTTCCTGCGCATGCCCACGCCCTACACCGGCATCTTCGACATCGGTGGCGTGACCGCCCCGGCGCAGCGGCTGCTCATCATTGCCGCGGCCTTCACGCTGATGCTGGCGCTGCACCTGTTCCTGACGCGCACCGTGATGGGCTCGACCATCATCGCCATGGCGCAGAACCGAGAAGGTGCGTCGCTGGTGGGCATCGACGCCAACCGCGTGGCCATGCTGACCTTTGCGGTTTCGGGCGTGCTGGCGGCGTTCGCTGCCACGCTGTACGCGCCGATCAACCTGGTCTACCCGGCCATGGGCCACCTGGTGATCACCAAGGCGTTCGTGATCATCATCCTGGGCGGCATGGGCAGTGTGCCCGGCGCCATCCTGGGCGGGCTGATCATCGGTTTTGCCGAGTCCTTCGGCGCTTTTTATGTGTCCGACCACTACAAGGACATCATCGCCTTCGTCGCGCTGGTGGTGATCCTGTCGTTCCGTCCGCAGGGCATCTTCAAGGGAGCCCACTGACATGCTCAACCGTCTTCACGGTCCCCTGGGCTGGGCCTTGCTGCTGCTCGCCGGCCTGCTGTTTCCCTTCGTCGCCGGCAACGACTACCACCTCACGGTGATGTCCACCGCCTACCTGTTCGCCATCGCCACGCTGGGGCTGAACCTCATCGTCGGCTACACGGGGCAGTTCAACCTGGCGCACGCCGGCTTCATGGCGATCGGTGCCTACGCCGTGGGCATCCTCACCGTGGACCACGGCTATTCCTACTGGCTGTCGTTCTTCCTGTCCGGCGTGATCACCGTGGCCATCGGCCTGCCGCTGGGCTGGGTTTCGCTGCGGCTCAAGGGCCACTACTTCTCGATCTTCACGCTGTGTGTGGGCTACATCATTTACCTGGTGATCGAGAAGTGGGACGACCTCACCCATGGCCCGGTCGGCATCATCGGCATCCCGGCGCCCGAGCCGATCGGCGACTTCGCCTTCGAGTCCCCGATCGCGCAGTACTACCTGATGTACTTCTTCCTGGTGCTGGGCGTGTGGGTCATGCGGCGCATCGTCAATTCGCTGCTGGGCCGCACCTTCATGGCCATCCGCAACGGCGACGACCTGGCCGAGGCCCTGGGCATCAACCTGATGCGCAACAAGCTGCTGGCCTTCCTGATCTCGGTGTTGTACGCCGGCTGGGCGGGTGCGCTGTACGCCGGCTTCGTGCGTTTCCTCGGGCCGGACCTGGCCAGCGTCGCCCACACCTTCGACATGACCATGTACATGCTCGTCGGCGGCCTGGGCACGCTGATCGGTCCGCTGCTCGGTTCCCTCTCGGTGCCGTGGATCACGCAGTACCTGCAGTTCCTGCAGGAATACCGATTCGTCATCTTCGGCCCCATCCTGATCCTGCTGGTGATCTACCTGCCGCACGGCGTGGTGGGCACCTGGCTGGGCTGGCGCGCGCGCAAGGCCGCGGCGCAAAGCAGCGCCGGGCAGGAGTGAACGCCATGCTCAAGATCGAACACCTGACCAAAAAATTCGGCGGCAACGCGGCCGTCAACAACGTCTCGACCACGGTCGAAGAGGGCAAGATCAACGCCATCATCGGTCCCAACGGCGCCGGCAAGACGACCTTCTTCAACCTCATCAGCGGTGTGCACCGGCCCACCTCGGGCACCATCACCTACGACGGGCGCGACATCACCTCGCTGCGCACCGACGCGGTGGCCCGCCTGGGCGTCGCGCGCACCTTCCAGTCCACCACGCTGTTTGACAACGCCAGCGTGCTCGACAACCTGATCGTCGGCCACCGCCTGCGCACGCGCTCGGGCCTGCTGGACGTGCTGGTCGGCTCCGGCCGCCTGCGCGAAGAAGAGCGCATCTGCCGCGAGAAGGCGCGCAACGCGCTGGACTTCGTGGGCCTGGCGCACCTGGAAAACCGGCTCGCTGGCGACATCTCGCAGGAAGAGCGCAAGCGCGTGGCCTTTGCGCTGGCGCTGGCCACCGAGCCGCGCCTGGTGCTGCTGGACGAGCCCGCCGGCGGCGTGAACCCGGAAGAAACCGTGGGCCTGGCCGAGCTGATCCGCAAGATGATCAAGAGTGGCCTGACGGTCTGCCTGATCGAACACAAGATGGACATGATCATGAGCCTGGCCGACAAGATCCTGGTGCTCAGCTACGGCGAGAAGATCGCTGAAGGCACACCCGCCGAAGTCAGGGCCAACCCGGCCGTGATCGACGCCTACCTGGGGAGCGACCATGCTGACATTTAAGGATGTCTCGCTCCACTACGGCGCCTTCCGCGCGCTGGAAAACGTCAGCCTGCACGTCAACACCGGCGAGCTGGTGGTGCTGCTGGGCGCCAACGGCGCGGGCAAGAGTTCGATCTTCCGTGCGCTCTCGGGCCTCACGCCGATCTCGGGCGGCGACATCGCGCTGGGCGATGCCTCGCTCAAGGGCATGAAACCCTCGCAGGTGGTGCGCCAGGGCGTGGTGCAGTGCCCCGAAGGACGCAAGCTGTTCCTGCAGATGTCGGTGCTCAAGAACCTGATGCTCGGCGCCTACGTCTACCACCGTGACAAGGCCGAGAACCAGCGCCGCCTGGACGAGGTGATGACCCTGTTCCCCATCCTGGCGGAGAAGCGCCACGATGCCGCCGGCTCGCTCAGCGGCGGCCAGCAGCAGATGGTGGCGATCGGTCGCGCGCTCATGGGCAGGCCCAAGGTGCTGCTGCTCGATGAACCCTCGCTCGGCCTCGCGCCGCTGGTGGTCAAGCAGGTGTTCGAGGTCGTCAAGGGCATCAACCAGGCGGGCACCACGGTGCTGCTGGCCGAACAGAACGCCTATGCGGCGCTGAAGATCGCCAGCCGGGCCTACGTCATCGAGCGCGGCCGCATCGTGCTCGAAGGCGACCGCGACAGCCTGATGAACAACGAGGCCGTGCGCAAGGCCTACATCGGCGCCTGACCACGTCGGAACCGCTTCATCGTTTGCCACCCACGAGCGCCGCTCGATTCTTTCCACCCACCCCCAGGAGACACTCATGATCAGAAGGCAATTCACCCAGATCGCCGGCGCCATCGCCGTGGCAGGCTTCCTCGCTTCGGCACCGGCCCACGCGCAGGAGATCGTCAAGATCGGCTACTCCGGCCCGCTCAGCGGCGGCGCCGCGCAGTACGGCAAGAACACGCTCGACGGCATGAAGTTCGCCATCGACGAGCTCAATGCCTCGGGCTTCGAGGTCGCGGGCAAGAAGGTGAAGTTCGAGGTGGTCGCGCTGGACGACAAGTACAACCCGGCCGAGACCGGCATCAACTTCCAGCGCCTGGTGCAGGAGCACAAGACCCCGGCCGTGATGACACCGCATTCGGGTGGCAGCTTTGCCATCCAGACCAAGAACGTCGCCACCAAGACCCTGCTGCTGTCCTACACCAGCGTGCCGGAGATCACCGCCCGCGGCAACCCGCTGACGCTGCGTATCCCGCCGGAATTCACCTCCTACATCCCGGCCTTCGTCAAACACGCACAGACCAAGTTCGGCAAGAGAATGGCCGTGGCCAACGCCGACCACGACTACGCCAAGGCCTGGACCAAGGCCTTTGTGCCGGCCTGGACGGCCGCCGGCGGCCAGGTGGTGGCCGAGAACCCCATGAGCTACAACCGCGCCACCGACTTCTACAGCGGTGTGAGCAAGGTGCTGGCGTCCAAGCCCGACGTGCTGTTCATCGGTGGTGCGTCCGAGCCGACCGCACTGGTGGTCAAGCAGGCGCGCGAACTGGGCTTCAAGGGCGGCTTTGTCATCATCGACCAGGCCAAGATGGACCAGATGAAACCCATCCTGGGCGGCAACTACGCCATGCTCGAAGGCGCCATTGGCGTGCTGCCGCTGATCGATGACGCCACCCCGGGCGCCAAGGCCTTCGTGGGCAGCTGGCTCAAGGCCTATCCCGGCCGCGACCCTGCCTCGGAAATGTCGCTGAACTACACCGCCATGCTGGCCACCGCGCAGGCCATGAAGCTGGCCGGCACCACCAGCGACGCGGCCGCGATCCGCGCCAACCTGGACAAGGGCTTCAAGGCCCTCAAGCTGAGCCAGAACCCGCACAACCTCGACGGAGTGGACGCCAAGGGCGGATCGACCGCCAAGACCCGTGTGGCGGTGGTGGAGAACGGCAAGATCAAGGAAATGGCCATCGCCAGCTTCCAGTGAACGGCGATGCCTTGGCTCACCCCGTCCGCGACACTGACCACCCTGGTCGGCGGACTGGGGTTTGCCGAGGCGCCGCGCTGGCACCAGGGCCGGCTGTGGTTTTCTGATTTCTTCCAGGCGCAGGTGATGTCGGTCGACATGGCCGGCGACTTGCGCGTCGAATGCACCGTGCCGCACAGTCCCAGCGGCCTGGGCTGGCGCCCGGATGGCAGCCTGCTGGTGGTGTCCATGCACGACCGGCGCCTGCTGGCCCTGCGCGACGGCGGCTTGCAGTGTGTGGCCGACTTGTCGCCGCAGGTGGGTGGGCACTGCAACGACCTGCTGGTCGATGCCGCGGGGCGCGCCTACGTCGGCAACTTCGGATTTGATCTCTACGCGAAAGCGCCGGTGCGCAGCACGCAGCTGATGCGGGTCGATCCCGACGGCAGCCTGCACGTCGCCGCCACCGAGGTGACGTTTCCCAACGGCATGGCGCTGACGCCGGACGGCCGCACGCTGGTGGTGGCCGAAACGCACGCGCAGCGGCTGACCGCGTTCGATGTGGACGACAAGGGCGGGCTTTCGGGCCGGCGTGTCTGGGCCGATCTGACCGGCACCTTCCCCGATGGCCTGTGCCTGGACGCCGAAGGTGCCATCTGGGTGGCCGATGCGCGCGGCCACCGGGTGCTGCGCGTGATGGAACAGCGCGGTGTGGTGCAAACGATCCCCACCGGGGAGCGCGGCAGCTTCGCCTGCATGCTCGGGGGGGCGGACGGCCGCACCCTGTTCATCTGTACCGCGCCGGCCTTTGGCCCGGAAGCGGGCGCGCGGCGCGAGGGCCGCATCGAGTTCACGCAGGTCACCGTGCCCCACGCCGGTCGGCCTTGATCCGGGGGCGAGGCATGGACCAGAATGCGCCGATGCAGATCATCCTCGTGCGTCATGGCGAAACGGCGCTGAATGCGGCGCGTGTGCTGCAGCCACCCGACACGCCGCTGTCGGCCCTGGGCCTGCAGCAGGCGGGTGCCGTGGCGCGGCGGCTCGCCGGCGACGGTGTGGCGGGCATCGTCAGCAGCGACCTGGCGCGCGCGCGGCAGACCGCCGAAGCGATCGCGGGCCGCTGCCAGAACCTGAAGGTGGTGCTGTCGCCCGCGTTCCGCGAGCGCGACTTTGGCGACTGGCGCGGGCTGCCTTACGACAGCCTGCCCGCCGATGCGCTGCACACGGAAGCCGCACCGCCCGGTGGCGAGTCCGCAGCGGATTTCGCGGCGCGTTGCCGCCAGGCCTGGGCGGCCTTGCTGTCCCTGCAGGCGCACCTGGGTGGCGCGCTGGTGGTGGTGTCGCACGGCCTGACCATCGGCCAGTGGCTGGCAGGCCTGCCGCTGGCGCCGGGCGCCGGCCAACGCGGGGAGCGGCTGGGCAACACCGCGGTCACGCAGGTGGACGCCACGGCACCGCACACCGTGCGCCTGTTCAACTGCACCCGGCACCTGGCCGCCGGGCTGCAGGAGGGCGCGGGCAGCCTCTCGGGCGGCTGAAGCGCGCTGATCCCGCGCTTGACGCTTCTCAGCCGCGCGGCAGCACCACCAGCTTGCCCATCGCCCTGCGGCTGGCCAGGCGCTCGATGGCGTCGGCCGCCTGCGACAGCGTCACGCGTTCGGTCACCGGCGGCTTGAGCTTGCCCGCCTGGAACCAGCCGGCCAATTGCTTCAGATCGGCCAGCAGCTGCTTCGGATCTTTGGCCATGGCCGCGCCCCAGAACACGCCGAGGATGGCACGCTCCTTGAGCAGGGTCAGGTTCAGCGGCAGCTTGGGGATGTCGCCCGCCGCGAAGCCCACCACCAGGTAGCGCCCGCGCCAGGCGGTGGCGCGCAGGGCCGGTTCGGCATAGGGGCCGCCGACGGCGTCGTACACCACGTTGGCCCCTTGGCCGTTGGTCAGGCGCTCGACCTCGCGTCGCCACTCGGGCTGGGTGTAGTCCACCGTCTCGTCGGCGCCGGCCTGTTTCGCCAGGGCGCGTTTTTCATCGCTGGACGCGGCGGCGATCACGCGCGCGCCCAGGGCCTTGGCGATCTCGATGGCCGCGATGCCCACGCCGCCGGCTGCGCCGAGCACCAGCAGGGTCTCGCCCGCCTGCAGCTTGCCGATGGTCTGCAGCGCGTGCAGCGAAGTGCCATAGACCAGCACGAAGGAGGCGCCGGCCGCGTAGTCCATGCCCTCGGGCAGAGGGATCACCTTGGCGGCATCGGCCACCGCCTGTTCGGCGAAGGCGCCGGTGCCCGTGGAGCAGACCACACGGTCGCCGACCTTCACGTGGCTCACCCCGTCGCCCACCGCGCTGACCACACCGGCCAGCTCGGCGCCGGGCGTGAAGGGCAGGGGCGGCTTGACCTGGTAGAGGCCCTGGACCATCAGCGCGTCGGGGAAGTTGATGGACGCGGCGTGCACGTCCACCAGCACCTGGCCCGCAGCGGGCGAGGGGCTCGGAATGTCTTCGACCACGAGGGTGTTGATGGGGCCGAAGGCGTTGCAGCGCAGGGCTTTCATGGGGGTCTCCTGGGGTTGTCCGGGTCAGTCGAAAACGATCATGCCGCGGGCGTTGCGGCCTTGGGCCAGATCTTCAAAGGCCTGCGGCGCTTCGTCGATGCGATAGCGGTGGGTGATGAGCTCTTCGAGCTTGAGGCGCCCGCCCTGGTAGAGCGAGATCAGGCGCGGGAAGTCTTCGCGCGGACGGGCCGAGCCGTAGTAGCTGCCGGTCAGCGTCTTTTCCTCCATTGACAACGTGAGCGTCTTGATCGAGGTCGTGTCCTTGACGCCGGCCACACCCACGGCCACCGCGGTGCCGCCCTTGCGCAGGCAGCCATAGGCCTGGGCCACCACCTCGCCGTAGCCCACGCATTCAAACGCGTAGTCGGCGCCGCCACCGGTGAGCTTTTTCAGTGTCTTGACGATGTTCTCGTCGCCGCTGGCGTTGACCGTGTGGGTGGCACCGAACAGGCGGGCGAGTTCGAGCTTGCTGTCGGCGCGGTCCACCGCGACGATCATGGCCGCGCCCGCGATGCGGCAGCCCTGGATCGCGTTCAGGCCCACGCCGCCCGCGCCAAAGACCACGGCGACCGAGCCCGCCGTCAGGCGCGCGGTGTTGACCACCGCGCCCACGCCGGTCATGACGCCGCAGCTGACCAGCGCGCAGCACTCCATGGAGACGTCCTGCCCGATCTTCACCACGTTGTCCTGGTGCAGCGTGGCGTAGTCGGCCATCACGCCGCAGCCCGAGAAGATGTTCAGCGGCTGGCCGGCCATGTCGGTCAGGCGGGTGCTGCCGTCGGGCAGGGTGAAGGCGGCCTTGCCCGCCTGGTCGCACAGCTGCGGCCGCCCGGTGGTGCAGTAGCGGCAGTGGCCGCACATGCTGACGAAAGACGAGACCACGCGGTCGCCCACCGCCAGACCCTTGACGCCGTCGCCCACCGCCACCACGGTGCCCGCGCCTTCGTGGCCCAGCACCACCGGTGGTGGCAGCGGGATCACGCCTTTGGCGGCCGAGAGGTCGCTGTGGCACACGCCGCAGGCCGAGATCTTGATCATGACCTCGCCGGCCCGGGGCGGGTCGACCCAGATGTCTTCGACGGTGACGGGGGCGCCGTGTGCGCGGGCGATGACGGCGCGGGCTTTCTGACGGGTGCTCATGGTGTGGCTCCGGATGTGTCCTGCTGGTTTTGGCGCTCCTGCAACTGGCGCCACATGATCTTGCCGGTGCCCGACTTGGGCAGGGCCTCGGTGAATTCGACGATGCGCGGGCTCTTGTAGGCGGCCATGTGATCGTGCGCCCATTGCACGATGTCGGCCTCGCCGACCTGTCCCCGGTGTTCCGGTTTCAGCACCACCACGGCCTTGACGGTCTCGCCGCGTCTGGGGTCCTGCGCGCCGATCACGCAGACCTCCAGGATCGCGGGGTGGTGGTACATCAGCGCCTCCACCTCGGCCGGCCAGACCTTGTAGCCGCTGGCGTTGATCATGCGTTTGAGGCGGTCCATCATGAAGAAGTAACCGTCTTCGTCGATGCGGGCGAGGTCGCCGGTGCGCAGGAAGCGCCGGCCGTCGATGGTGAGGAACGCCTCGGCCGTGGCCGCCTCGTTGCGCCAGTAGCCCTGCATGATCTGCGGCGCGTGCACCACGATCTCGCCGGTTTCGCCCGGGGGCAGCTCCTGCAGCGTCGCGGGGTCGATGATGCGGGCATCGACGTCAAACACCGGGATGCCCAGGCACTGGGCCTTGGGGCGCTGTGGCGGGTTGATGTGGGTGGCCGCCATGGTCTCGGACATGCCGTAGCCCTCGACATAGTCCAGCCCCAGCAGGTCCTTGAGTTTCTGGGCCACCGCGGCGGGCATGGCGGCGCCGCCGCCGCGGATGCCGACCAGGCGCGAGAGGTCGTATTCGCCGATGCGCGGGTTGGCCAGGAAGTCCACCACCATGGTGCTGATGGCCTGCCAGCCGGTGATGCCGTGGCGCTGCATCAGCTCGGCCGCCACCTCGCGGTCCCAGCGCGACATGACCACGATGGTCCCGCCCAGGAACAGCGGGCCGTTCATGCCGCCGGCCATGCCGGTGACGTGGAAGAAGGGCAGCACCGACAGCGCGACCGAGTCCTGGTTGCGTGCGAACCACTGCATGCCGCCGATGGCGGTGCATTGCGCGCTGCGGTGCGTGTGCATGCAGCCCTTGGGGTGGCCGGTGGTGCCCGAGGTGTAGGGCATCACGCACAGGTCGTCGGGGCCGGCGGTGTGCGGGCCGGGCGCGTGGTTCGCCGCCAGTGCCTCGGCCCAGGCGTGCAGGCCGGCACCGCCCACGCGCTGGCGCGGCGCGGTCACGAAGTCGGGCAGGCGCAGGTTGGTGGTGGCGTGCAGGTAGTCGCTGTAGGTGGCGACCACCACATGGTCCAGCGCATCCGCCCCCGCGGCGCCATGGGCGCTGTGATGGGGCGTCAGCTGCGCCAGCAGGTCCTGGGCGGTGATGGCCACGCGCGCGCCGCTGTCGGCCACGTAATGCGCCAGCTCCTCGCTCATGTTCATCGGGTTGACCGGAACCACCACCGCGTTGGCGCGCAGGATGGCGTAGTAGCCGATCACCCACTGCGGGCTGTTCTGCAGGTAGAGCAGCACACGGTCGCCGGCCTGCACGCCGCAGACTTGCTTCAGGTGACCCGCCAGGCGCTCGGCGTCGTCGCGGAAACGGCCAAAGCCCAGTGGCGAGTCGTAGTAAACGATGAAGGGTTTGTCAGGGTAGCGCCGGGCCGAGACCTCGGCGTTGAACCACAGGCTGGTCTCGGGCAGCGTCAGCTGCCGGGGCAGTCCGGGCGGCCAGTGGGCGTGGTGCAGGGTATTCATGTCTGGCGGGCCAGGAAACGGCCGATCTCTTCCTTCGCGATGGCGTTGCGGTGCACCTCGTCCGGGCCGTCGGCGAAACGCAGCGTGCGTGTGGATGCGTAGGAGCGTGCCAGACCGAAGTCGTCGCTCACGCCGGCGCCGCCGTGCACCTGCATGGCCCAGTCGATCACCTGCAGCGCCATCGACGGCGCGGCCACCTTGATCATGGCGATCTCCTGTTTGGCCGCCTTGTTGCCGACCTTGTCCATCTTCCAGGCCGCGTGCAGCACCAGAAAACGCGCCTGGTCGATCAGGATGCGCGACTGCGCGATGCGCTCGCGCGTGACGCCCTGTTCGGCCAGGGTGCGGCCGAAAGCCGTGCGCTGGGTGGCGCGGCGGCACATGTCTTCCAGCGCGCGCTCGGCGCGGCCGATCACCCGCATGCAGTGGTGGATGCGGCCCGGGCCCAGACGGCCCTGGGCGATCTCGAAGCCGCGGCCCTCGCCCAGCAAGATGTTCTCCACCGGCACGCGCACATCGGTGAATTGCACCTCTGCGTGGCCGTGCGGTGCGTCGTCGTAGCCGAACACCGGCAGCGAGCGCAACACCTGCACGCCCGGGGCGTCCATGGGCACCAGGATCATCGACTGCTGCGAGTGCTTGGGCGCGTCGGGGTTGGTCTTGCCCATGAAGATCAGCACCTGGCAGCGGGGATCGTTGGCGCCCGAGGTCCACCACTTGCGGCCGTTGATGACGTAATGGTCGCCGTCGCGCTGAATGCGCGCTTCGATGTTGGTGGCGTCGCTGGAGGCCACGGCCGGCTCGGTCATGGCAAAGGCCGAGCGGATGCTGCCATCCAGCAGCGGCTGCAGCCATCGTTCCTGCTGGGCCGAGGTGCCGTAGCGCACGATGGTCTCCATGTTGCCGGTGTCGGGCGCCGAGCAGTTGAAGGGTTCGGAGCCGATGGGCGAGCGACCCATGATCTCGGCCAGCGGCGCGTACTCCAGGTTGCTCAGGCCCGCGCCCAGCGGCGACTCCGGCAGGAACAGGTTCCACAGCCCGGCGGCCTTGGCCTTGTGTTTGAGTTCCTCCATCACCGGCGGCTCCTGCCAGGGGTTGCCGGCGGCGCGGAAGGCTTTCATTTCGGCCTCGAACACCGGTTCGGCCGGGATGATGTGTTCGTCCAGGAAGGCGCGCACGCGGGCTTGCAGGTCCTGGACCTTGGGGGAATGGTCGAAATCCATGGGGGCTCCGTTCGGGAAAGGTGGTTTGAGACTAGAGGGTCTGGGCCAGCGCCCAGGCCTGTTCGGCCAGGGGACGGGCGCGCTTGCCGGTTTCCACCGCGCTGGCGTTGGACGCGTTGCCCAGCTGGGCGCGCTTGGCAATGCCCTGCAGGATGCCGACCAGGCGGAACATGTTGAACACCAGGTAGTAGTTCCAGTCGCGCGCGGGGACCGCGGCGCTGCGGCCGGTGCGCATCAGGTAGCTTGCCAGGTAGTGCGCCTCGCTCGGGATGCCCAGGGCCGCGATGTTCACGCCCGCCAACCCGCGAGAGGTCGGCGGCATGCGCCAGCTCATGCAGTGGTAGGCAAAGTCCACCAGGGGATCGCCCAGGGTGGAGAGTTCCCAGTCGAGCACGGCCAGGATGCGCGGCTCGGTGGGGTGGAAGATGACGTTGTCGATCCGGTAGTCGCCGTGCACGATGCGGCTTTCGCCCTCGGGCGGCATGTGCCGGGGCAGCCAGTCGATCAGGCGGTCGGCGGCCTCGATGGGTTCTGTCTCGGCGGCCTTGTACTGCCGCGTCCAGCGCGCCACCTGGCGCTCCAGGTAGGCACCGGGGCGGCCATAGTCGGCCAGGCCCACGCTGGCCGGTTGCACCTTGTGCAGGGCGGCCAGCACGCGGTTGAGCTCGTCGAAGATGGCGCCGCGCTCGGCCGGCGTCATGCCCGGCAGGGTCGGGTCCCAGAAGATGCGGCCCTCCACATGGTCCATCACGTAGAAGGCCGAACCGATGACCGCGTCGTCTTCGCACAGCGCGTGGGCGCGCGCCACGGGCACGTCGGTGCCGGCCAGCGCCCGGATGACGCGGAACTCGCGGTCCACCGCGTGGGCCGAGGGCAGCAGCTCGCCCATGGGCTTGCGGCGCAGCACATAGCGCTGCCCGCCGGCCATGAGCAGGAAGGTGGGGTTGGACTGCCCGCCCTTGAACTGCGCCACCGCCATCGGGCCGCTGAAGCCCGGCACGTGGGCCTGCATCCAGCGCGCCAGCGCCGCCTCGTCGAAGGCATGGGCCGGGCTCACCGGCTGGGTGCCGGTGAAGAGGGTCTGGGGTGCGTTCATCGTCAGATGGCCGAGGCGCCGCCGTCCACCGCGATGAACTGGCCAGTGATGTGGCGCGAAGCCTCGCTGGCCAGGAACACGACGGAGCCCATCAGGTCCTCGTCGCCGCCCAGGCGCCTGAGCGGCGTGCGCGCGGTCATGGCCTCGCCGATCGTGTCGAGCAGACCTTCGGACATCTTGGTGGGGAAGAAGCCGGGGCAGATCGCGTTGACGTTGATGTTGTAGCGGCCCCATTCGCTGGCCAGCGCGCGGGTGAAGTTGATGGCGGCCGCCTTGGAGGTGTTGTAGGCCACGGTGTGCACGCCCGGCCCCATGCCCTTGAGGCCGGCGACCGAGGCGATGGTGATGATCTTGCCCCTTTGTCGCGGGATCATGCAGCGCCGCCCCACCTCGCGCGAGAGGAAAAACGGCGCGTTGATGTTCAGGTTCATCACCTTGTGCCAGGCCTCGTCGGGGTAGTCTTCGGCCGGGGCGCCCCAGGTGGCGCCGGCGTTGTTGACCAGGATGTCGATCGGCCCCAGGCCATGGATCACCTCGTCCACCAGCGCCGGGATGCGCTCGGTTTTCTGCAGGTCGCTCACCACGGTCTGCACCGTGATGCCCAACGTCTCCAGATGCGCCTTCGCTTCGGCCAGTTCGTCGGCCTTGCGCGCGCTGATGGCGACCTTGCAGCCCATCTCGCCCAGGGCCTGGGCCATCTGCAGGCCCAGGCCGCGCGAACCACCGGTGACCAGGGCGACCTGGCCGTCGAGTCGGAAGAGTTGTTCGACGCCCATGGTCAGCACACCTCGAACAGGCCTGCCGCACCCTGACCGCCGCCGATGCACATGGTCACCACCACGTACTTCGCGCCGCGGCGCTTGCCTTCGATCAGCGCGTGGCCGGTCAGCCGCGCGCCGCTCACGCCATAAGGGTGGCCGACCGCGATGGCGCCGCCGTTGACGTTGAGCAGTTCGTCGGGAATGCCCAGCTTGTCGCGGCTGTAGAGCACCTGGCAGGCAAAGGCCTCGTTGAGTTCCCATAGGCCAATGTCCTCGACCTTCAGGCCGGCGCGCTGCAGCAGGCGCGGCACCGCGAACACCGGGCCAATGCCCATTTCGTCGGGCTCGCAGCCGGCCACCGCGAAGCCGCGGAAGATGCCCAGCGGCTGCAGGCCCAGTTGTTCCGCGCGCTTGCCGTTCATGACCACGCAGGCCGAGGACCCGTCCGAGAACTGGCTGGCGTTGCCGGCCGTGACCACACCACCGGGCAGGGCGGCGCGGATCTTCTGCACCGCCTCCAGCGTGGTGTCGGCGCGGATGCCTTCGTCGCTGTCGATGGTCACCTCTTTGGTGGAGATGCGGCCACTGGCCTTGTCCACCACGCCCATGACGGTGGTCATGGGCACGATCTCGTCCTTGAATTTGCCGGCCGCCTGCGCGGCGGCGGCGCGCTGCTGGCTGCGCACACCGTATTCGTCTTGCGCGAGCTTGCTGATGCCGTAGCGCTGGGACACGGTCTCGGCCGTCTGCAGCATGCTCCAGTACAGCTCGGGCTTGTGTTCGACCAGCCAGGGGTCGCGTCGCATGTGGGCGTTGGACTCGTTCTGCACGCAGCTGATGCTCTCCACGCCACCGGCCACGATGGCCGGGCAGCCTTCGACCATCACGCGCTGCGCGGCCATGGCGATGGTCTGCAGGCCCGACGAGCAGAAGCGGTTGACCGTCATGCCGCCGACGGTGACGGGTAGGCCGGCGCGCAGCGCAACGGCACGCGCGATGTTGCCGCCGGTGGTGCCTTCACCGAAGGTGCCGCCCATGATGCAGTCTTCGATTTCGCCCGGGTCGATGCCCGCGCGCTGCACCGCGTGCTGCACGGCGTGGCCGCCCAGCGTGGCGCCATAGGTCATGTTGAAAGCGCCCTTCCAGCTCTTGGCCAGTCCGGTGCGCGCGGTGGAAACGATCACGGCGTCGATCATGTGGGTCCTCCTTGTGTGGTTCGGTTCATCAGGCGAAGGCGCGGCCTTCTTCGGCCAGCCGGCGCAGCAGCGGTGCGGGTTGCCACCAGTCGAAGGCACCGGGCTCGGCGGCAAAGCTGTTCAGCGCGCGCTCCACGTTGAACAGGCCCACCTCGTTGGCGTAGCACATGGGGCCACCACGGTGGGCCGGGAATCCGTAGCCGTTGAGGTAGACCAGGTCCACGTCGGAGGCGCGTACGGCGATGCCTTCTTCCAGGATGCGCGCCGCCTCGTTGACCATGGCGAACACGCAACGCTGCACGATCTCCTCGTCGCTGACCTTGCGCGCGGTCACGCCCTTGGTCTTGCGGTACTCGGCCACCAGTTCCTCGACCAGCGGATCGGGCAGGGCGTCGCGCACACCGGGCGCGTAGCGGTACCAGCCGGCGCCGGTCTTCTGGCCGAAGCGGCCGAGTTCGCACAGCTTGTCGGCCACGGTGGGCTCGTGCGGCACGCCGGCCTCGGCCGCCTTGCGCTTGCGCGTGGCCCAGCCAATGTCCAGGCCCGCCAGGTCGCCCATGCGGAACGGCCCCATGGCGAAGCCAAAGCGCTCCAGAGCCTTGTCGATCTGCTGTGGCGAGGCGCCGGCCACGATCAGTGCGTTGGCTGCGGCGCCGTAGCGCGCCACCATGCGGTTGCCGATGAAACCGTCGCACACGCCCGAGACCACCGAGACCTTGCGGATCTGCTTGCCCAGGGCCAGCGCGGTGGCCATCACGTCCTTGGCGGTTTTTTCACCGCGCACGATCTCCAGCAGCTTCATCACGTTGGCCGGGCTGAAGAAGTGCAGGCCCAGCACGTCCTGCGGGCGGCTGGTGAAGCTGGCTATTCTGTTGATGTCCAGGTAGGAGGTGTTGGAGGCGAGGATGGCGCCGGGCTTGCACACCGCGTCGAGCTGGCGGAAGACCTTCTCTTTCACGTCCATCTGCTCGAACACCGCCTCGATCACGAGGTCCACGTCGCTGAACCCGGCGTAGTCCAGCGTCGGCGTGATCAGGCCCATGCGCTGCTCCACCTGTTCGGCGGTGAGCTTGCCGCGCTTGGCGCTGTTATCGTAGTTGCGGCGGATGGTGGCCAGGCCCCGGTCCAGCGCTTCCTGGCTGGTTTCCAGCAGCACCACCGGCAGGCCGGCGTTGAGGAAGTTCATGGTGATGCCGCCCCCCATGGTGCCGGCGCCGATGACACCCACCCGGGCGATGGGGCGCAGTGGCGTGTCTGCCGGGATGTCGGGCAGCTTGCCGGCAGCGCGTTCGGCGGCGAACACATGGCGCGCGGCGCGCGATTCGGGCGTGTTCATCAGCGCGAAGAAGGCGGCGCGCTCGCGCCTGAGACCTTCGTCAAAAGGTTGGGTCACGCTGTCCGCCACGGCTTCCACACAGGCCAGCGGCGCGGGCAGCCCCTTGGCGGCGGCCTTCACGCTGTTGCGCGCGAACTGCAGGAAAGCGTCTGTGGCGGCGGTCGGCAACTTCAGGTCGCGCAGGCGGCGCAGCGGCTTGCCGTCTGTCACGGCCTGCCGGGCGAATGCCACGGCGGCGGCGACCACATCGGCATCCACCACCTGGTCCAGCAGGGCCGTGCCTTCGAAGCTGGCAGCCTTCTGCGGCGCGCCCGAGACGATCATGTTCAACGCGGCCTCCAGGCCGATGGCGCGCGGCAGGCGCTGCGTGCCGCCGGCGCCGGGCAGCAGGCCGAGCTTGACCTCGGGCAGGCCCAGGGTGGCGTTCTTGAGCGCCACGCGGAAGTGGCAGCCCAGCGCCAGTTCCAGCCCGCCGCCCAGGGCGTGGCCGGCGATGGCGGCCACCACCGGCTTGCCGGCGTTTTCCAGCGCACGGATCACGTCCGGCAGGTGGGGCGACATGGACGACTTGGCCGTGCCGAACTCGCGCACGTCGGCGCCGCCGGAAAACAGCTTTTCGCCGCCAGTCAGCACGATGGCGGTGACGGCCGGGTCGGCCAGGGCGCGGTCGAGCCCGGCCACGATGCCGCTGCGCAGCGCGTGGCCCAGGCCGTTGACGGGCGGGTTCTGCAGGGTGAGCACGGCCACCGTGCCTTGCTGGGTGTAGTCCACCGGGTTCATGGATGTCTCCGTTGTGGGAAAGAAAAAGTGCGAAGGGCGCCGGGGCTGGATCGCCCCGGACCTAGGGATTACCATGATCTGCAGTGCAGAACACAGTTTCAAAACGAAGCGGATAATAGCGGCAAACGATGGCCTGAACAATCCCATGCACGACGATCTGATTCCCCGACGCGACATCCAATTCCAGCTTTACGAGGTGCTGGATGCCCAAGGCCTGCTGCAACGCCCACGCTACGCCGAACACAGCCGCGAGACCTTCGACGCCGTGCTGGACACGGCCACGCGCATCGCGGTCGACCTGTTCGCGCCCCATGCCCGCCTGGTTGACGAGCAGGAACCGCAGGTGGTGGACGGCAAGGTGGTGTTGCCCGAGGGCGTGCAGGCCGCGGTGCGCGCGTACTGCGAGGCGGGGTTCCTTTCGGCCAGCGCCGACGAGGCGGCCGGGGGCATGCAACTGCCGGTGCTGGTGACGCAGGCCTGCCTGTCGGTGTTCCGCAGCGCCAACGTGGCCACCACCTCGTATGTGGGTCTCACGGCGTCCAACGCCAACGTGATCGAGAAATTCGGGAGCCCGGTGCAGCAGGCGCGCTACCTGCAGGCGCTGCGCAGCGGACGCTTCTTCGGCACCATGGCGCTGACCGAGCCGCAGGCCGGCTCCAGCCTGAGCGACCTGCGCACCAGCGCCACCCCGCGCAGCGATGGCAGCTACCTCATCAAGGGCCAGAAGATTTTCATCTCCGGTGGCGACCACGAGCTGAGCGACAACATCGTGCACCTGGTGCTGGCCCGGCTTCCCGATGCGCCACCGGGCGTCAAGGGCATCTCGCTGTTCACCGTGCCCAAGTTCCACACCGACGAGCAAGGCCGCGTGGGCGCACGCAACGACGTGGCGCTGGCCGGGCTGATCCACAAATGCGGCTGGCGCGGCACCACCTCGACCATGCTGTCCTTCGGCGAACAGGACGCCTGCGTGGGCGAGCTGGTGGGCCGGCCCCACGAAGGCCTGGCCTGCATGTTCCACATGATGAACGAGGCCCGCATCGGCGTCGGCATGGGCGCCATCATGCTGGGCTACCGCGGTTACCTGGCGTCGCTGCGCTATGCGCGCGAGCGGGTGCAGGGCCGGGCGCCGTCGAACAAGGACCCGCTGTCGCCGCCGCTGCCGCTGGTGGCGCACGCTGATGTGCGGCGCATGCTGCTGGCGCAGAAAAGTTATGTCGAGGGCGCCTACGGCCTGGCGCTGTACGCGGCCCGGCTGGTGGACGAACAGCGCACCGAATCCGATCCGCAGCGCCTGCAGGAAGTGGCGCTGCTGCTGGAGCTGCTGACGCCGGTGGTCAAGTCCTGGCCCTCGCAGTGGTGCCTGGAAGCGAACTCGCTGGCGATCCAGATTCTGGGCGGCTACGGGTACACGCGCGAATTCCCGGTGGAGCAGTACTGGCGCGACAACCGGCTGAACATGATCCACGAAGGCACGCACGGCATCCAGGCGCTGGACTTGCTGGGCCGCAAGGTGGTGATGAAAGACGGCGCCGCGCTGGCGGCGATGCACCGCGTGGTGACTGCCAACATCGCCGAGGCCCTGGAGCAGCCGCCGCTGGTGCCGCTGGCCCAAGCGCTGCAGACGGCCTGGCAGGACGTGAGCGACTCGGTACAGGCCCTGCGCGTGCCGCTGCAGACCGACGGCGAGGCCGTGCTGGCCAATGCCCACCTGTTTCTCGAAGCCTTCGGCCACACGCTGCTGGCCTGGACCTGGCTGCGCCAGGCCACCGTGGCGCAGCAGGCGCTGTCGCGTGGCACCGACACCGACGCTGACGAGTCCTTCTACCGCGGCAAGCTTCAGGCCGCACAGTGGTTCTTCCGCTGGGAACTGCCCAAGGTCGCGCCCCAGCTGGCGCTGCTGCGCACGCTGGACGACAGCCACCGCGCCATGCAGGACGCATGGTTTTGAAAATGGTGAAACACCCCCCGCGCCGCTTCGCGTCACCCCCCTCCAAGGGGGCGGCACTGGCCGTCCGGCAAAGCCGGCCCGGCGGTGCCTCTGGGTGGCGTGGCTTCTTGCGTCGTGGGTGGCGCTCCGACACCATGGAAAACTGACATGAACGACATCAGCGTGCCCGAAGGCTTCTGGCCCCATGTCTACGGCGGTGCCTCGTACTTTCAGACCCTGGGCGACCTGTACGTGCGCGAGCGGCCCGACGGTCTGCTGGTGCTGGGGCTGCGCCTGCTGCCGCAGCACTGCAACCGGCTGGGCATACCCCACGGTGGCATGCTGGCCACGCTGGCCGACGGTGCGCTGGGCATCAACCTGCACCGCGCGCGTCGCCACAGCCCGACCATGGTGACGGTCAACCTGAGCCTGGACTACCTCGCGGCCGCCCGGGTGGGCGAATGGCTGGAAGCGCATGTGACGCCGCGCCGATTGGGCAAGCAGCTGGCGTTTGGCGACTGCGTGCTGCGCGTGGGTGAGCGCGAGGTGTTGCGGGCCACGGGCATTTTTTCCGCTGTGGCGCGGGTGCGCCCGGTGCTCGAAACGGACGGCTGAGCACCGCCGTATCGCTGCTTCAGCGCGGCAGCGCGTCTTCGATCGAGCGCACCACTTCCAGCAGGCGCGGCCGCACTTCCTTCAACAGGAATTCGGGCGAGAGGTTGTACGACGGGCCGCCCACGTTGACCGCCATGAGCGGCAGGCCGTTGCCCGGGTCAAAGGCGCGGGCGATGCCGTTGACCTCCTTGTTCCAGTCGCCGAAGGAGCAGGTCACGCCCAGCGTGCGGTAGTCCTCCAGCGCCTTGTTCACGCCTGCCTGGATGCCGGGCCAGGCCAGGTGGTCGAGTTCGCGGATCTGTTCCAACGCCTCCTCGCGCTCGGTGGCGGACACCGAGGCCAGCCAGGCACGCCCCATGGCCGAGGCCGCCAGCGGCATGCGCGAACCCACATCCAGCGTGAGCGTGAGTGCGGCGCTGCTGCGGCAGTTCTCCACATAAATCATCGAGAGCTTGTCGCGTACGCCCAGTGAGACCGAGGCGCCGGAAAAGTTCGCCAGCTCCTGCATCATGGGCCGCGCGATCTTGCGCACGTCCAGGCGCGTGAGCAGCGCGCTGCCCAGCGCCAGGCAGGCGGTGCCCAGGCGGTAGCGCCCGCTTTCTTCGACATGGATCAGGTAGCCCAGCTTGGTCAGCGTCATGGTCAGGCGCGAGACCGTGGACTTGGGCAGCTTGCAGCGCACCGCCAGCTCCTGGTTGCTCAGCGTGGCTTCGCCGGTGCGAAAGCAGGCCAGCACTTCCAGCCCGCGCGCTAGTGCGGTCACGAAGTGGCGATCTTCCTTGGGCTTTCGCGCCGGGGTGGGGCGCCTGGGGCGCTCTGCTGGCTTGCTGTCGCCCGCCGCGGACGCCGCCGTTTGCGGGCTGCTGGGGTCTGCGCTCAAAATGGAACTCCGTTCTGCAAAACGAGACATCACTGTACCCGGATTGTCGAGAGTTCCCAGGGGGGCGTTCCTCAGGGTATACCAGTGCGCACCCGGTGCTCCAACCCTGCGCGCAGCCGCTCAGGTGTAGCGGCGCGACACCATCTCGGCCACGCAGGCCGGTTTGCCGCTGCCCTCGACCTCCACCAGCGCCTGCCAGATGACCTGGGCACCGCCGTCGGGCAGCGCTTCGACCGAGTGCAGCGTGAAACGCGCGCGGATGCGGTCGTCCACCCGCACCGGCGCCATGAAACGCACCCGGTTGAGCCCGTAGTTCACCGCCATGCGGGTGCCGTGCACCGTGATGCAGCCTTGCGAGAGGCCCGGCAGCAGGGACAGCGTCAGGTAGCCGTGCGCGATGGTCGTGCCATAGGGCGATTCACGGCGCGCGCGCTCGGTGTCGATGTGGATCCACTGCAGGTCGCCGGTGACCTCGGCAAAACGGTTGATCCGCTCCTGGGTGACGGGCAGCCAGTCGCTGACGGCGAGTTCCTCGCCCACGCGCGCGGTCAGCGCATCCAGGCTCTCGGCCTCGAAGGTCTGCTTGCCGGAGTCCATCACAGCGACTGCACCAGCTCGGGCACAGCCGAGAACAGATCGGCTTCTAGGCCATAGTCGGCCACCGAGAAGATCGGCGCCTCAGGGTCCTTGTTGATCGCCACGATCACCTTCGAATCCTTCATGCCGGCCAGGTGCTGGATGGCGCCCGAGATGCCGGCGGCGATGTACAGCTGCGGCGCCACGATCTTGCCGGTCTGGCCCACCTGCAGGTCGTTCGGGGCGTAGCCCGCGTCCACCGCAGCGCGCGAGGCGCCGATGGCCGCACCCAGCTTGTCGGCCAGCGGCGTCATCACTTCGTTGAACTTCTCGCTGCTGCCCAGGGCGCGGCCACCGGAGACGATGACCTTGGCGGCCGTCAGCTCAGGGCGATCGTTCTTGGCAATCTCGCTGCCCACATAGCTGCTCTTGCCGCTGTCAGCCTGTGCAGCCACAGATTCAACAGCAGCAGAGCCGCCGGTGGCCGCAGCAGCGTCAAAACCCGTGGTGCGCACGGTGATCACCTTGACGGCATCACTGCTTTGCACGGTCGCGATGGCGTTACCGGCGTAGATCGGGCGCTCGAAGGTGTCGGCGCTGTCAACTTTGGTGATGTCGCTGATCTGGCCCACGTCCAGTTTGGCGGCCACACGTGGAGCCACGTTCTTGCCACCTGCCGTGGCGGGAAACAGGATGTGGTTGTAGTTCGAAGCGATGGCCAGCACCTGGGCTGCCACGTTCTCGGCCTGACCATGGGCCAGGGCTTCGCTGTCAGCATGGATGACTTTGGACACACCAGCGATCTGGGCTGCAGCTTGTGCGGCAGCAGCGGCGTTGTGGCCAGCGACGAGCACATGCACGTCACCACCGCAAGCGGCAGCAGCGGTCACGGTGTTGAGGGTCGCGCCCTTGATGGAGGCGTGGTCGTGTTCGGCAATGACGAGTGCGGTCATGATCAGATCACCTTTGCAACGTTCTTGAGTTTGTCCACCAGCGTGGCGACATCGGGCACCTTGATGCCAGCACTGCGCTTGGCAGGTTCTGCCACCTTCAGGGTCTTGATGCGGGGGGCCACATCGACGCCCAGGTCTTCTGGCTTGAAGGTGTCGAGTTGCTTTTTCTTGGCCTTCATGATGTTGGGCAGCGTCACATAGCGCGGCTCATTCAGGCGCAAATCGGTGGTGACCACGGCCGGCAGAGACACCGACAGGGTTTCCAGACCGCCATCGATTTCACGCGTCACGTTGGCCTTGCCATCAGCGACTTCGACCTTGGAGGCGAAAGTGGCTTGCGGCAGGTCGGCCAGTGCGGCCAGCATCTGACCAGTCTGGTTGCAATCGTCGTCGATCGCCTGTTTGCCCAGGATCACCAGGCCAGGCTGCTCTTTGTCGACCAGGGCCTTGAGCAGCTTGGCCACGGCCAGGGGCTGCAGCTCTTCGGTGGTTTCC
>NZ_JASJOY010000161.1:0-7635 GCF_031426985.1 Hydrogenophaga sp. | reverse complement strand
CGCGGCCGGAGAAGCCGCACATCGGGAAGCTGGCGCTGCCCTTCATGAACAGCACGATGTCGTTGGATTTGACCAGTTGGTCGATTTGGGTCTGCGCGTCACTCATGTTGGCGTCCTGGGTGGGTTGGGGTGCATCCGGCGTGGGCCGGGCGGGGTGTCGAATTATCGCGCGCCGGGCCACCGCCCGCCGCTGCAGCGCTCAATGCCCGCCAGATCGTTGCGGCTGCCGACGGCGTCGAATCCGTGTGCCGCCAGCAGGGCCCGCACGGCGGCGGCCTGGTCGTGGCCGTGCTCCAGCAGCAGCCAGCCGCCCGGGTGCAGCGCATCGGGCGCCTGCGCCACGATCTGGCGGAGGTCGTCCAGCCCGTCCGGCCCGGCGGTCAGTGCGCTGATGGGCTCGTGGGTCAACGCGGCCAGGTGGTGGTCGCCTTCGGCGATGTAGGGCGGGTTGCTGGCGATCACGTCAAAACGTTCGCCCGGCACCGCCGCCAGCCAGGCACCGTGGGCAAAGCGCACCGGCAGGTCCAGGCGCTGCGCGTTGGCCTGGGCCACGACCAGGGCGTCCGCGCTGGCGTCGGTGGCGGTGATTTGCACGTCGGGCCGACGGCTGGCAACGGTCAGCGCGATGGCGCCGCTGCCGGTGCCAAGGTCCAGCAGGCGGGGCGCGTCGCTGCCTGACGGGGGCAGGGCGTCCAGCGCCCATTCCACCAGCGCCTCGGTGTCCGGCCGCGGCACCAGCACGCGGGCGTCCACCTGCAGTGTCAGGCCGCCGAAGGCCTTTTCGCCCAGCAGGTAGGCCACGGGTTCACCGGCCAGCCGACGCTGCAGCAGCTCGCTCCAGCGGTTGGATATTGCTGGTGGCAGCGGATCACCGTCGTGCGCGATCAGCCAGGCCCGGTCGTGTGGCGAACGGCCCAGCGCGTGCAGCAGCAGCATCTGCGCGTCGAGCCGGTCCAGGCCGGCGGCGCTGGCCTGTCGCAGGATGTCTTGCAGCGTGTTCATCGGCTGTTCTGTTGTTCCAGATCTGCGAGCAACTCGGCGCCCCGCGCCACCTGCAGCGCATGGATCACGTCGCCCAGGTCGCCTTCCATCACCATCAGCAGCTTGTAGAGCGTGAGGTTGATGCGGTGGTCGGTCAGCCGGCCTTGCGGGAAGTTGTAGGTGCGGATGCGGTCGCTGCGGTCGCCGCTGCCGACCAGGCCCTTGCGGGTGGCGGCTTCCTTGGCGGCGCGTTCGCTGCGGTCCTTCTCCTGCAGCCGCGCCTGCAGCACCTGCAGCGCTTTGGCCTTGTTGCTGTGCTGGCTGCGGCCGTCCTGGCATTCGGCGGTGATGCCGGTGGGCAGGTGGGTCACGCGCACGGCCGAATCGGTCTTGTTGATGTGCTGCCCACCGGCGCCGCTGGCGCGGTAGGTGTCGATGCGCAGCTCGGCCGGGTTGAGCTTGATGGCCTCGGTTTCGTCGGGTTCGGGCATCACGGCCACGGTGGCGGCGCTGGTGTGGATGCGGCCCTGGGTTTCCGTCACAGGTACGCGCTGCACGCGGTGGCCGCCGGACTCGAAGCGCAGCTGGCCGTAGACGTTGGCGCCCGGGCCGCGGCCGGCGATGCGCAGCACCACTTCTTTGTAACCGCCGAGTTCGCTGGGCGACTCGCTCACGATTTCGGTGGACCAGCCCTGGCTGTCGGCGTAGCGGGTGTACAGGCGCGCCAAGTCGCCGGCGAACAGCGCGGATTCGTCGCCGCCCGTGCCGGCGCGGATTTCGACAAAGGCCGGGCGCTCGTCATCCGGGTCCTTGGGCAGCAGCAGGTGCTGCAGTTCTTCGTCCAGCCGTTCAAGGTCGGACTTCGCGGTGTCGATCTCTTCCTGCGCCATCTCGGCCATGTCGGGGTCGGCCAGCATCTCCTGCGCGGCGGTCAGGTCGGCCTCGCGCTGCTGGTGGCGGTTGAAGGCTTCAACGATGACGGAGGCGTCGGCGTGCTCGCGGCTGAGCGTGCGGAAACGGTCCAGGTCGTTCACCACGTCGGGCGCCGAGAGCAGGGCGTCGAGCTCGTGCAGGCGGGCTTTCTGGCGCAGCAGGGTGTCGCGGACGAAGGGTTTCATGCGGGAAGCGGGACAAGGCGACGGCGGCGGAGAACGCACGGGGCCGACGGACCGTGCTCGGGGCGTCCCGTAGGGACGCTGGCCAGCGTCGCTAGGACTTTTCGCGCAGGAACAGGCGCGAGACGGTCTGGGCCGTGGCGGCGCGGGTCTCGGCGTCGCCCGCGTGCAGCTCGGCCAGGGTGCCGTGCAGCATCTTCTGCGTCAGGCCCTTGGACAGGGCTTCGAGCACGGCTTCCACCGGCTCGCCCTTGGCCAGCAGTTTCTTGGCGCGGGCCAGCTCGGCGGCGCGCCAGGCGTCGGCCTGGGCATTGATCTGCTGGATCAGCGGCACCACGCCGCCCTTGGCCGGGTCGCGCTGGTCCATCCAGTGCATGAAGCTGAGCACACCCGCGTCGATGATGGCCTCGGCCTGCGCCACGGCGGCCTGGCGGTTGTCCTTGCCGGTCTGCACCACGCTGGCCAGGTCGTCCACGGTGTAGAGGTACACGTCGGACAGGCCCTTGACCTCGATCTCGATGTCGCGCGGCACGGCCAGGTCGACCATGAACATGGGGCGGTGCTTGCGCTTCTTGAGCGCGCGCTCCACCGCGCCCAGGCCGATGATGGGCAGGGTGCTGGCGGTGCAGCTGACCACGGCGTCGAATTCGTGCAGACGCTCGGGGATGTCGGCCAGGCGCATGACCTGGGCGCCGAAACGGCCGGCCAGGGCTTCGCCGCGTTCCAGCGTGCGGTTGGCGATCGCCATGCTCTTGGGCGTCTTGGCCGCGAAATGCGTGGCGGCCAGTTCGATCATCTCGCCGGCGCCGACGAACAGCACCTTGATGTCTTTCAGGTCCTCGAACAGCTGGCTGGCCAGGCGCACGGCGGCGGCGGTCATGCTGATCGAGTGGGCGCCGATCTCGGTCGAGGTACGCACCTGCTTGGCCACAGCGAAGGAGCGCTGGAACAGCTGGTGCAGCGTGGTGCCCAGGGCACCGGCTTCGTCGGCGGCGCGCACCGCGTCCTTCATCTGACCCAGGATCTGGGCCTCGCCCAGCACCATGCTGTCGAGCCCGCTGGCGACGCGGAAGGCGTGGCGCGCGGCCTCGCCTTCGCGCAGGATGTAGGCGTGGTCTTTGAGCACATGGGTGCTGACGCCGCCGGTCTGCGCCAGCCATTCCAGCGTGGGTTCCACGGCCGACTGTTCGCCCGCGGCGTAGAGCTCGGTGCGGTTGCAGGTGGACAGCAGCGTGGCCTCGGGTTGGCGCGCCAGACTCTGGCGGTAACCGTGCAGCGTGGGCTGGATCTGGTCGAGCGCGAACGCGAAACGGCCCCGCAAATCAAGCGGAGCCGTGTGGTGGTTGATGCCGAGCGCCCAGACAGACATGTGCCGGATTATAAAATTCGCGGCTCTCTGACGCCGACATCCTGCTGACATGACATTTTTGGCCTTGATCGGGCACCTGCTGAACTTCGCCGCCCCCGCCATCGGAGTGGCGCTGCTGCTGTGGGGCGCGCCCCGCCTGTGGCCCAAAACCCGGGCCGGCCGCTGGGCGGCCCGCAAGGAACTGCTGGCGCTGTGCGGCCTGGGTGTGGCGGTGCTGCTGGCCGGGCTGATCGTCCTGGGGCGCGACGCCAAGATGTTCAGCTACGCGGCCCTGGTGCTGGCGCAGGGTTCGCTGGTCTGGTGGGTGCGAGGTCGATAGGGCGGCACCCCCGCCGCGCTGCGCGCGACCCCCTCCAGGGGGCGACACCAGCCGTCTGGCGGAGCCAGCCCGGCGGTGTCTCTGGAAGATTCACCTCGCGCGAGGTGGGCGCGTTGACGACGCGGGCCATGGCGGTGACCGCGCCTCAGACCGGTGAAAACCGGTCCACCCGGTCGGTGATGATGCCGTCGATGCCCCAGGCTTGCAGCCGCGCCACGTCGGCCGGCGTGTTCACGGTGTAGGCCAGGGTGCGCAGGCCGGTCTGGCGGGTGCGGGCCATGGCTTCGGCTGTCCAGTATGTGTGGTCGCAGATGACGGCCACGCAGCCCAGGCCCAGGGCGGTGTCGAGCCAGCCGTCGCCCAAGGTTTCCAGCAGCAGGCCGCGGGGCAAGGCCGGCGCGGTGTCGCGTGCACCGGCCAGGGCCTCGGGTTCGAAGGAGCTGAGCAGCGGCGGTGCGCCGCTGGCGCCGGCCCACAGCCGCAGGGCTTCGCGCCCCACCGCCTCGCCGGTGGCGCGGGCCTGGCCCGGGCCGGGCTTGATCTCGATGTTCAGGTCGAAACGGTTGGCCAGGCAATAGTGGGCCACGGCGTCGAGCGTGACCGGTGGTTCGCCGGCGTAGGCGCGCGAATGCCAGCCGCCCGCGTCCAGCCGGCTCAGGGCTGCCCAGAGCTGGGCGCCGCCCAGGCCCTGTCCGGTGGTGGTGCGCTCCAGCGTGTCGTCGTGCAGCAGGAAGAGCACGCCGTCGGCGCTGAGCTTGGCGTCGCACTCGAACATGCGGTAGCCGTGCTGCGCGCCCAGGCGGAAAGCGGCAAGGGTGTTCTCGGGCGCGAGCTTGCCGGCACCGCGGTGGGCGACCCAGCGGGGATAGGGCCAGTGGGGCAGGGCGGGAGCAGAAGTTTTCATGGCGTGCGCACGGGTTGGCCGATCAGTGTGCCAGTACCCGCCGCAGGGGTGTGTGAATGGGGGGTGCGGTACCATCGCCCGCTCAGCTTTTGCTGCTGATCGCCCCTGCACATGAACGCCCCCACGCCGCTCCCGCTCCTGGAAACCGCCGCCGACGAATCGCCCCGTTTGCGCGAGATTCCGTACAACTACACCTCGTTTTCGGACCGGGAAATCGTCCTGCGGCTGCTCGGCTCCCAGGCCTGGCGCTTGCTGGACGAGCTGCGCGGCGAACGCCGCACCGGCCGCTCGGCCCGCATGCTCTACGAGGTGCTGGGCGACATCTGGGTCGTGCAGCGCAACCCCTACCTGCAGGACGATCTGCTGGACAACCCCAAGCGCCGCGGGGCGCTGGTCGATGCCCTGCACCACCGCCTGGGCGAGGTGCAGAAGCGCCGCACGCCGCAGGACGACCGGGCGCGCGACGAATCGGTGGGGCTGCTGCTGACGGCGGCCAAGGGCGCGGTCGAGTCGTTTGCCCGTTCGTTCGAAGACATGGCCGCTTTGCGCCAGCGCACGAACAAGGTGCTGCGCAAGCTCACCGCCAAGGACAACATCAAGTTCGACGGCCTCTCGCGCGTGTCGCACGTGACCGATGCGACCGACTGGCGCGTGGAATACCCCTTCGTGGTGCTCACGCCCGACACCGAGGCCGAGATGGCGCACCTGGTCAAGGGCTGCGTCGAGCTGGGCCTGACCATCATCCCGCGCGGCGGCGGCACCGGTTACACCGGCGGCGCGATCCCGCTGACCTGGAAGAGCGTGGTCATCAACACCGAGAAGCTCGAAGCGATGACCGAGGTGGAGCACATCCGCATCGGCGGGCACGAGCAGCCGGTGGCCACGGTGTGGACCGAGGCCGGTGTGGTGACCCAGCGCGTGGCCGATGCGGCCGAGCGCGCGGGCTATGTGTTCGCGGTGGACCCGACCTCGGCCGAAGCCTCCTGTGTGGGCGGCAACATCGCCATGAACGCGGGCGGCAAGAAGGCCGTGCTCTGGGGCACGGCGCTGGACAACCTGGTGAGCTGGCGCATGGTCACGCCGCAGGCGCAATGGCTGGAGGTCACGCGCACCGACCACAACCTGGGCAAGATCCACGACGCCGAGGTCGCGAGCTTCGAGCTCAAGTACTTCGAGGCCGACGGCAAGACGCCGGTGCGCACCGAACAGCTGGTGATACCGGGCAAGACTTTCCGCAAGGAAGGCCTGGGCAAGGACGTGACCGACAAGTTCCTGAGTGGCCTGCCGGGCATCCAGAAAGAGGGCTGCGACGGCCTGATCACCAGCGGCCGCTGGGTGGTGCACCGCATGCCCGAGCACACCCGCACCGTGTGCCTGGAGTTCTTCGGCAACCCCAAGGACGGCGTGCCTTCGATCGTCGAGATCAAGGACTTCATGTTCGCCGAGCAAAAGCGCAGCGGCACGCTGCTGGCCGGCCTGGAGCACCTGGACGACCGCTACCTCAAGGCGGTGGGCTACACCACCAAGAGCAAGCGCGGCACCCTGCCCAAGATGGTGCTGATCGGCGACATCGTCGGTGACGACGCCGACGCCGTGGCGCGCGCCACCAGCGAGGTGATCCGCCTGGCCAATGGCCGCAGCGGCGAAGGTTTCATCGCCATCAGCTACGAGGCGCGCAAGAAATTCTGGCTGGACCGCAAGCGCACCGCGGCGATTTCCAAGCACACCAACGCCTTCAAGATCAACGAAGACGTGGTGATCCCGCTGCCGCGCATGGGCGAGTACACCCTGGGCATCGAGCGCATCAACATCGAACTGTCGCTGCGCAACAAGCTCAAGCTGTGCGAGGCGCTGGAGGCCTTCTTCACCAAGGGCAATCTGCCCCTGGGCAAGACCGACGAAGCCAACGAACTGCCCAACGCCGAGTTGCTGGAGGACCGCGTGCAGCAGGCGCTGAGCCTGGTGCGCGAGGTGCGCTCACTCTGGGGCACCTGGCTGCGCGACGTGGAAACCTTGTTCCCACAATTGCAGGACCACAGCCTGCGTGCCAGCTGGAAGTCCCAGATCCGCGCGCCGCTGCAACAGATCTTCACCGGATCGGCCTTCGGCCCGATCCTGGCCGAGTGCAACGCGATCCACAAACGTGTGCTCAAGGGGCGCGTCTGGGTGGCGCTGCACATGCACGCCGGCGACGGCAACGTGCACACCAACATCCCGGTCAACAGCGACGACTACGAGATGCTGCAGACCGCGCACGAGGCGGTGGCCCGCATCATGGTGCTGGCGCGCGACCTGGACGGCGTGATCTCGGGTGAGCACGGCATCGGCATCACCAAGCTGGAATTTCTGACCGACGCCGAGCTGCAGCCCTTTGCCGACTACAAGGCCCGGGTCGATCCGGAAGGCCGCTTCAACAAGGGCAAACTGCTGCGCGGCAGCGCGCACCAGGCGATGGTGGCGGGCGACGCGAGCGTGCGCCAGGCCGATCTGGCCAATGCCTACACGCCGTCGTTCGGCCTGATGGGCCACGAGTCGCTGATCATGCAGCAGAGCGACATCGGCGCCATCGCCGATTCGGTCAAGGACTGCCTGCGTTGCGGCAAGTGCAAGCCGGTCTGCTCGACGCACGTGCCGCGCGCGAACCTGCTCTACAGCCCGCGCAACAAGATCCTGGCGACCTCGCTGCTGGTCGAGGCGTTCCTCTATGAAGAGCAGACGCGTCGCGGCATCAGCATCAAGCACTGGGAAGAGTTCGAGGACGTGGCCGACCACTGCACAGTCTGCCACAAGTGCCTCTCGCCCTGCCCGGTGAAGATCGACTTCGGCGATGTGTCGATGAACATGCGCAACCTGCTGCGCAAGATGGGGCAGAAGAGCTTCCGCCCGGGCAACGCCGCGGCCATGTTCTTCCTGAACGCGACCAACCCCGAGACCATCAAGTTCATGC
>NZ_JASJOY010000160.1:0-16748 GCF_031426985.1 Hydrogenophaga sp. | reverse complement strand
GGTCCTCGGCCAGGTTGGCCAGGTGGCTGAAGTAGGTGAAGGCGCGGATCACGCTCACCGTCTGCTGGCCGGTCAGGCCCTTGAGCAACTTCTTGAGCGCCTTGTCGGCGTCCTGGTCGGCGTGGCGGCGGAAGGCCACCGACAGCTGGCGGATCTGCTCGATCAGCTCGAACATGGCCGCGCCTTCCTGTTCGCGGATCACGTCGCCCAGCACCCGGCCGAGCAGGCGGATGTCCTCGATCAGCGGCTGGTCCTTGTCGGCCGTGGCCTTGCGTCGGGTGGCGGGTGTGGCGGCAGGGCGGGCAGGCGGTCGGCTCATGTCGGGCAGGGGTGGGTTGCTGATTTTTTGGGCAGGGGCCATGCTAGCATCCAAAGTTGCCTGTCCCGTTACCAAACGGGTACCAAATCGGCCCGCAAGCCGCGCGGGCCTTGATCTTTTTTGATCCTCGCCGTGTCCACTTTTCAAACCTCCCCAGCCCTGTCCATCACCATCGCCACGCGCGAAAGCCGCCTGGCGCTGTGGCAGGCCGAACACGTCAAAGCCCTCCTGCAAGACTTGGGCCACAGCGTCACCCTGCTGGGCATGACGACCCAGGGCGACCAGATCCTGGACCGCAGCCTGTCCAAGGTCGGTGGCAAAGGCCTGTTCGTCAAGGAGCTCGAAGTGGCCTTGGAAGAGGGCCGGGCCGACATCGCGGTGCACTCGCTCAAGGACGTGCCCATGGACCTGCCGCCGGGCTTTGCCCTGGCCTGCGTCATGGAACGCGAAGACCCGCGCGACGCCTGGGTGTCGCCGCACTGCGCGGGCCTGGCCGATCTGCCGCCGGGCGCCGTGGTGGGCACTTCCAGCCTGCGCCGCCTGGTGTTGCTGCGCGACGCGCTGAACGCCCTGGGCCGCCACGACGTGCGCATCGAACCGCTGCGCGGCAACCTCGACACACGGTTGCGCAAGCTCGACGAAGGCCAGTACCACGCCATCGTGCTGGCGGCGGCGGGCCTCAAGCGCCTGGGCTTGTCCTCGCGCATCCGCGCCATCTTTGAACACGGCCAGTCCCTGCCCGCCGCCGGGCAGGGCGCGCTGGGCATCGAGGTGCGGGCCGACCGCGCCGACCTGATTGAAGCGCTCAAGCCCCTGGTGCACCTGCCCAGCTGGCTGCGCGTGGCGGCCGAACGCACGGTCTCGCGCGCCATGGGTGGCAGCTGCTCCATGCCGCTGGCCGCCTATGCGCAGTGGGTGGACGGCGCCGACACCCTGCACCTGCAGGCCGCCTGGGGCGACCCGGACGGCCAGCTGCCGCTGGTGCGCGTGGGCGAACAGGCCATGGTGCGCACCCTGGCCGAGGCCGAGGCCCTGGGCCAGCGCGTGGCCGATGCGCTGCGTGCTGCCGGCGCCCAGCCGCCCGCCGCGGGGGCCTGAGCCCTTGTCTTCGCCCGCCATGCCCACCAGCGGCGCTGGCCGGGTGATGCGGCGCCTGCTGGTCACCCGGCCTGCCGACGAAGCCGACGCCTGGGTGGCGCAGTTGCGCGAGCAGGGCTGGCCGGCCCAGGCCCTGCCGCTGATCCACATCACCGCTCCCTGCGGCGCGGACGCGGCGCACCGCCTGCACCAGATGCGGGCGCAATGGACGCAATTCGACGCGCTCATGTTCGTCAGCGGCGCGGCCGTTCAACACTTTTTTGCGGCCGACCTGTCGCGGGCCGACGCGCAGACGCGCACCCGCTGCTGGGCGCCCGGTCCAGGCACGGCGCGGCGGCTGGTGCCGGCCCTGGGGGCGCTGGGCCTGGGCGCCGATCGCATCGATGCGCCGCCGCCCGATGCCGCGCAGTTCGATTCCGAGGCGCTGTGGCCAGTGGTTGCGCCCCAGCTGCGGGCCGGCAGCCGCGTGCTCATCGTGCGTGGTCGTTCGGTGGCCGCGGGTGACGATGCCGCCGCGGCACCGGCCGGTGGCAACGGGCGCGACTGGTTGATCCGCCAGTGCGAGCAGGCCGGTGCCGTGGTGGAGGCGGTGGTGGCCTACGAACGCCACGCGCCTGACGCGTCGGAAGACTTTCGGGCCCAGCTGCGCCAGGCGTGCGCGGGCGGCAGCGTCTGGCTGCTCAGCAGTTCCGAGGCGCTGGACCACCTGCTGGCGGCCCGGCCCGCTGCCGACTGGGCGGATGCCGACTGGGCGGATGCCCAGGCCCTGGTCACCCATCCCCGCATCGCCCAGCGCGCGCAGCAGGCCGGTTTCGGCCGCGTCGTGCAGACCCGCCCGGCCTTGCCGGATGTGTTGCGCACCCTAGAATCCCAATGGATTCGACCATGAGCGAAAACACCCCCCTCCCCACCTCCGAAGCGGCGCCGCCGCCGGCACCAGCGCCTGTGGCGCCCCCTGCTGCGGTGCGCATCGCCCTGGCCTGGCCCGTGTGGCTGGCGCTGGGCGCCGCCTTGATCGCGCTGCTGCTGGTCGGGCTGTTGTGGCAGAAGCTCAGCTTCACCCAGCAGGAACTGGCGCGCCGCAGCCAGGACAGCGCCGCCCAGGCGGTGGAAGCGCGCACCCTGGCCGCCCAGGCCGAGGCCCAGACCCAGGAACTGCAGGCGCGGCTGGCGGTGGCCGAGGTCAAGCTGTCCGAGGTGACGCTGCAGCGCAGCCAGCTCGAAGAACTCATGCTCACGCTCTCGCGTTCGCGCGACGACACCCTGGTGCAGGACATCGAGTCCGCCCTGCGGCTGGCGCAGCAGCAGGCGCAGCTGACCGGCAGCGCCCAGCCGCTGCTGTCGGCCCTGCAGGCGGCGGACCAGCGCATCGCGCGCGCCGCGCAGCCGCGCCTGAACCCGGTGCAGCGCGCGCTGGCGCGCGACATCCAGCGCATCCAGGGCGCGGTGCTCACCGACGTGCCCGCCCTGGTGCAGCGGCTGGACGAGCTGGTGCGCCAGGTCGAACAGTGGCCCCTGCTCAACGACGTGGGGCCCCGCGCCGCCCCCGCCACAACCAAACCCCACGCCGCCAAGGCGACGACCCGTGCGGGCACGGCCACGGCGGCGCCCCCTGCCGCCGCAGCACCGGCACCGGCGGACCGTGATTCGGCCTGGCCGTCGTGGTGGGGGCGCCTCTGGGGCAATGTCAGCCGCAGCGGGCGGGAACTGGTGCGCGTCAGCCGCATCGACCATCCCGACGCCGCCTTGCTCGCGCCCGAGCAAGCCTTCTTCCTGCGCGAAAACCTCAAACTGCAGCTGCTCAACGCCCGCCTCGGTCTGCTGGCGCGGCAGACCGCCTCGGCCCAGGCCGATGTGCGCGCGGTCGAGGCGTTGCTGACCCGCTATTTCGATGGCACGGCGCCCACCGTCCGGGGCGCCCAGGCCGCGCTGACCCAGCTGCGCGCCGAACTGGTGCCGGTCGAACTGCCGCGGCCCGACGAGAGCCTGGCCGCGTTGGCGGCGGCGGCCGGGGGGCGCTGATGGCCGATCGCTCGCACCGCAGCAGCTTGCAGGGCGGGGCCATGCGCAGCGTGTTCTGGCTGCTCGGCCTGGCCGCCGTGGCCGTGGCCCTGGCGCTGCTCATGGGCCACAACCAGGCCACCGTCACCCTGTTCTGGCCGCCGTACCGCTACGACGTCGCGTTCAACTTCGTGGTGTTCGCGCTCATCGGCCTCTTTGTGCTGGTCCATCTGGCCTTGCGCGCCATCGCCCTGCTGCGCGACCTGCCGGTGCAGGCCCAGCGCTGGCGCAGCCAGCAGGTCGAGCGCGCTGCCGTGGGCGCGGTGCTCGACGCCTTGTCGCACCAGCTCGCCGGTCGCTTCGTGCGGGCGCAGTCCGCGGGTCTCACGGCGCTCGAACGGCTGAACGCCATGCCCGCGGCGCAATGGTCGCAACGGCCGCAGCTGCAACTGCTGGCCCACCTGCTGGTGGCCGAGAGCGCGCAGTCGCTGCAGAACCGCAGCGCGCGCGACCAGCACCTGCAGGCCGCCCTGCACCCGCAACTGGCCAAGGCCGCCCCGGTGGCGCACGAAGGCGCCCTGCTGCGCTCGGTGCACTGGGCGGTGGAAGAGCGCGACGCCGATCTCGCCCGCAGCCGCCTGGCCGACCTGCCGCAAGGCACGGCACGCCGCATCCAGGCCCTGCGCCTGAAACTGCGCACCGCGCGCTTGGGCGGGGCGACCGCCGAGGCGCTGGAAACCGCCCGGCTGCTGGCCAAGCACCGCGCGTTCTCGCCCCAGGCCACGCGCAGCATCCTGCGCGGTCTGGCGCTGGACGCGTTGCGCGAAGCGCACGACATGTCGCAGTTGCAGGCGGTGTGGGCCCAGCTCGACGCCAAGGAACGCGCCATGCCCGAGCTGGCTTTGGCTGCAGGGCATCGCGCCAACCAGCTCGATCAGGCCGATGGCCGCGAGCCCGAACAGGCCACGGCCGAATGCGTGCGCGGCTGGCTGGAACCGCTGTGGCCGCAGCTGGCCGAACTCGATGCGACCCAGCAGCGCCAACTGGTGCAGGTGCTCGAACCGGGCCTGCCCTCGCTGGGCGCGGCCTGGCTGGCCCGACTGGAGCAGACCCAGCGCCTGATGCCCGGCAACGCCTACCTGCAGTACCTGGCCGGTCAGGCCTTCATGCAGCGTCGGCTCTGGGGCAAGGCCGCGCAACTGCTGGGCCAGGCGAGCCACAGCCTGCAGGACCCAGCCCTGCTGCGCCGCACCTGGTGCGCGCTGGCCCGCCTGGCCGAAGAGCGCGGCGATGCGGCCGCTGCCCAGGCGGCCTGGAAGCGCGCCGCTTTGCTGGTGTAAGCGCAAGCACCCCCTGCGCCGCTGACGCGGCTTCCCCCTCTCTCTCGCCTGCGGCGGGAGGGGGACGCAGCCCTGTGGCCCGGCAGAGCCGGTTCCACGGCTGCCCTGGACAGGGGCACGCGCTCCGGAGAGGATAGAAGACTCCCCCTGCGCCGCTGACGCGGCTTCCCCCTCTCTCGCCTGCGGCGGGAGGGGGACGCAGCCTGTGGCCCGGCAAAGCCGGTTCCACGGCTGCCCTGGACCTGGGTACGAGCGGCAGACGTGACCCGATGTGTGCCTGGCGTCCATGAAAAAACGCCGGTCATGACCGGCGTTTTTCTGGGAGTGATCGCCACCGCGAGCGGTGGCTGTGCATCACATCACTGGGCCTCGAAGGGCAGGGGCATGCTGCGCAGGTCTTTGCGCGTTTCCACCAGCACCAGCGGGCCTTCGTCCAGCACCACGACCGGCTTGATCTCGCGCGGCACGTGGATCGGCTGGGGTTCGGCCGCGATGGCGGCCTGCACCTGCGCCACCTTGCCGGCGTCGGAGTTCACCCACTCCAGGCCGCTGGACTGGGCCACCTGGTTCAGCTCGTCGAGGGACACCGTGTAGGGCTGCACCTTGGGCAGACCCTGGCGCGCCGGAGCGCTGGCGGCGGGTGCCTTGGGCGCCGGTGCGGGTGCCGCAGCGCGGGCGCGCGGGGCGACGGGGGCGGCGTCCAGCACGGGCACGGGTTCCACGGCCGGGGCCGCCGCCACGGGCGCTGCCTCGACCGGTTCTGCCGTGGCCTGCACGGGCAGGCTGAAGTAGCTGCGCGTCGGCGCTTCGTAGCTGCGCTCTTCGGTGTCGACCGCTGGGGCAACCGGGGCGTCGGCGTTGCCGGTTTCGGCTTCGGCGGCCGATGCGTCGCGCGGGGCGCGTTCGCGGCGGTCGCGGCCGTAACGGTCGCGGCTGCGGCGCTCGCGCGGGGCGCGCTGACCGGCGTTGTCGGCGGTCTCGCCTTCGGCCGGGGTGCCTGTGCCCTGGGCGTCTTGTTCGGCGCGCGCCGAGGCGGCCTCGATCAGGCCTTGCGGCGCCGCGGCGTCCGCGCCCTCGTTGCGGCGGCGGTTGTCGTTGCGCGGGCGGCGTTCACGGCGTTGGCCTTCGGCGGCTTCGGGCGAGGCCGCCGCATCGTTCACGCCAGCGGGTGCGGGCGCGTTCAGCAGGGCTTCGTTGTCTGCCGGTGCGTCGGCGGGGGCTGTGTCGCGGCGGTTGTCGCGGCGACCACCGTTGCGGCCTTCGCCCCGGTTGTCGCCACGGCCTTCACCGCGGGCGTCGCTGCGCTGTTCACCACGGCCTTCGCCACGCGGTGCGCGGTTGCCGTCGCGGCCTTCCACGCGGCCTTCCGGGCGGGCCTCGCCATTGCGGCCATCGGCGCCCCGCGGGCCACGGCCACCTTCGCGGCCCTCGCGGCCCACTTCGCCACGGCCTTCGCGCGGTGCGCGGGCTTCGCCGTTGCGGCCGCCACGGCCACGGCCATCGCGTCCACCTTCGCGGCGGCCTTCGCCGCGCGGTTCGCGGTCACCGGTCTTGGCCGGTGCGGTCGCGGCTTTGGGTTCTGCGGCCACAGGCGCTGCGGGCGCGGCGCCACCGAACAGGCTCTTGAGCCAGCCGAAGAAGCCCTTCTCGGCCGGCGCAGCGACCTTGGGCGCTGCTGCCGGTGCTTGCACCGGGGCGGCGGCCACCGGTGCTGCGGGCACAGCGGCGGCGGGTGCCGCCTCGGGCTTGGGGGCGGCCACCGGGGCGGGACCATCGGGCAGCACACCCTTGATCACCGGTTCCTGCTTGTTGGTGCGCTCCTGGCTGCGGCGGGTGAAGCCGGTGGCGTCGTCCGCTTCGTCGGCCAGTTTGTAGCTGGCGTCCAGGTTGTCCAGGCGCGGGTCGTCGTGCTTCAGGCGTTCGAGCTTGTAGTTCGGCGTGTCGAGCGACTTGTTGGGCACCAGCAGCACGTTGATGCGCTGCTTGAGTTCGATCTTGGTGATTTCGGTGCGCTTTTCGTTCAGCAGGAAGCTGGCCACTTCGACCGGCACCTGCACCAGCACGGCGGCGGTGCTGTCCTTGAGCGACTCTTCCTGGATGATGCGCAGGATCTGCAGCGCCGAGCTCTCGGTGTCGCGGATGTGGCCGGAACCGCCGCAGCGCGGGCAGGGGATGGACGAGCCTTCGCTGAGCATGGGCTTCAGACGCTGGCGGCTCATTTCGAGCAGACCGAACTTGCTGATGGAGCCGAACTGCACGCGGGCGCGGTCCTGGCGCAGCGCATCGCGCAGGCGGTTTTCCACTTCGCGGCGGTTCTTCGACTCTTCCATGTCGATGAAGTCGATCACGATCAGGCCGCCGAGGTCGCGCAGGCGGGCCTGGCGCGCCACTTCGTCGGCAGCTTCCAGGTTGGTGCGGGTGGCGGTTTCTTCGATGTCGCCGCCCTTGATGGCGCGCGCCGAGTTCACGTCCACCGCCACCAGCGCTTCGGTCTGGTCGATCACGATGGCGCCGCCCGAAGGCAGGTTCACGGTGCGGCTGTAGGCGGTTTCGATCTGATGTTCGATCTGGAAGCGGCTGAACAGCGGTGCGTCGTCGCGGTAGCGCTTGACGCGGTGGCCGTGCTCGGGCATCACGTGGCTCATGAACTGGTGAGCCTGTTCGTAGATGTCGTCGGTGTCGATCAGGATCTCGCCGATGTCGCTGTTGAAGTAGTCGCGGATGGCGCGGATCACCAGGCTCGATTCCTGGTAGATCAGGTAGGCGCCTTTGCCACCCTTGGCTGCGCCGTCGATGGCGGTCCACAGCTTGAGCAGGTAGTTCAGGTCCCACTGCAGCTCGGGCGCGTCGCGGCCGATGCCGGCGGTGCGCGCGATGATGCTCATGCCGTTGGGGTATTCGAGCTGGTCCAGCGCCTGCTTGAGTTCCTGGCGGTCTTCGCCTTCGATGCGGCGGCTCACGCCACCGCCGCGCGGGTTGTTGGGCATCAGCACCACGTAGCGGCCGGCCAGGCTCACGAACGTGGTGAGGGCCGCGCCCTTGTTGCCGCGTTCTTCCTTTTCGACCTGGACCAGCAGCTCCTGGCCTTCCTTGATCACGTCGTTGATGCGCGCCTGCGAAGGCGAGACATTGCCCTGGAAGTACTGGCGCGAGATTTCCTTGAACGGCAGGAAACCGTGGCGGTCTTCGCCGTAGTCGACGAAACAGGCTTCGAGCGAGGGCTCGACGCGGGTGACGACGGCCTTGTAGATGTTGCCCTTGCGCTGTTCGCGCCCTTCGATTTCGATTTCGTAGTCGAGCAGTTTCTGCCCGTCCACGATCGCCAGGCGGCGCTCTTCGGCCTGCGTGGCGTTGATCAGCATGCGTTTCATGATGCGTTTCCTTCGGTCTGACACTGACATGGCGCCGGGGTGGGGCCCAGGCGCCGATCTGCCGTGAACCAGCAAAGGCACGCAAACGGGGGAGGAATTGCCGGAGAGCCACCGACCCGGTGCCCGCCCGGCGGGAAGGCCGGGCAGCGGGAGAGATCGTCCGAGGCGGGGCACACGGGGTGGGTGTGCCGCGTCGAACCGCCGGGTCAGGGCGTAGGCGCGTGGACAGCGGTGGTCAGGGCGGGGGGCGCTGCGGCCGTCATCGACGGTCGGGGCGCCACGGGGGCCGCTGGTTTCACTGCGTCCTCGGCCAGCCAGCCCGTGCAGCGTCGTGCTGTCGCCGGGTGCGGCTGGCCGATGGGGGTATTCCGTATCGGGTTCGCGGTTGTCTGCTGGCTGCGCCGCTGGCTTCCTCCGGGCTGGGGCGGGGTTCCGGCCTCGTCAGCGAGGGGTGTGGAACGGCGACCTGGCCCGGGTGCCGGCGGGGGCAACGGGTGGCCAGTCGGACCCCCGGCATCCAGCGCTGGGGGAGCCTGCCTGCGGTGGGTGCCTTAAACTCAAGGAAATCAACCACTTACAGCACACGACTGGCGCAGCACATTATAGTGCGCTCCCCCGGTCCGTGGGGCCGCACTTTTCAGCGGGTTTTCCTTGCATTCCAAGCCCTCCCTCCAGACCGCCGCGGCGGTGCAGTTCCTGACCGTGGACGAAGAATCGGCCGGGCAGCGGCTGGACAACTTCCTCATCCGCGTGCTCAAGGGCGTGCCCAAGACGCACATCTACCGCATCATCCGCTCGGGCGAGGTGCGGCGGAACAAGGGCCGTGTGTCGGCGGACGACCGCGTCAACCCCGGTGACGTGCTGCGCATCCCGCCGATCCGCCTGTCCGAGCGGGCCGAGGAAAAAGCCGCCCAGCCGGCGCCGGCGCGCGAATTTCCGGTGGTGTTCGAAGACGAGGCGTTTCTGGCCATTCACAAACCGGCCGGTGTGGCGGTGCACGGCGGCAGCGGCGTGAGTTTTGGCGTGATCGAACAAATGCGCCAGGCCCGGCCGCAGGCGCGCCTGCTCGAATTGGTGCACCGGCTGGACCGGGAAACCAGCGGTCTGTTGCTGATCGCCAAGAAGAAAAGCGCACTCAAGGCCTTGCAGGACCAATTCCGCGAGCGCGAAACCGGCAAAACCTATCTGGCCCTGGTCAAGGGCGTCTGGCCCGCCCGCCTGAAGGTGTTGGACCAGCCCCTGCACAAATACCTGCTGCCCGACGGCGAACGCCGGGTACGCGTGACCGGCAAAGACGATCCCGATGGCATGAAATCGGTCTCATTGGTGAAAGTGGTGCAGGCTGTGCCGGCCCCCGGCGGCCTGGATACGGCGTACGCCCAGGGCTTCAGCCTGCTGGAAGTCACCATCAAAACCGGTCGAACACACCAGATCCGTGTGCATCTGGCCAGCGCCGGCCACCCCATCGTGGGCGACGACAAATACGGCGATTTTGAACTCAACCGCCAATTGACCCGCCTGGGATTCAAGCGCATGTTTCTGCACGCCTGGCGCCTGAAGCTCGCGCATCCGGTCACGGGTCAGGCGCTGGAATTGCAGACCGAATTGCCCGAAGAACTGAGCAAATGGATGCTGGCTGGAAAATCGGATTAGAATTGCCCCCGCATCGTTGGGATGCAATCCAATACAACAATTGTTTACATACAAACCACAAGGAACATCAATGGCAACGTATTCCGAACTGATGGCCCAGGCCCAGCAACTGATGGCGGAAGCCGAGCAGGCGCGCAAAAACGAATTGGCGTCCGTGGTGGCCGACATCAGGGCCAAGATGAAGCAATACGGCCTCACCGCCGCCGATCTGGGCGGCGCGGCCGCGGGTGGCGCCAAGAAGGTGGGCAAGTCCAAGTCCGCCGCGCCGGCCAAGTACCGTGGCCCGAACGGTGAACTCTGGGCCGGCGGCCCGGGCCGCAAGCCCGAGTGGGTGCGCGCCGTACTGGCCGCGGGCAAGAGCGTCGAGGACTACCGCATCTGATTCGCCGGCCCGCCGGTGAACCGTCCAGGCCCGCCCCGTGCGGGCCTTTTCTTTGGGCGGATGGCGCGGGGGGCTTTGTTATCCTCGCGCCCCATGATCCGCATCCTCGTCGTCTGCATGGGCAATATCTGCCGTTCTCCCACCGCATCGGCCGTGCTGCAGGGTGAGGTGCAACGGCGGGGCCTGGCGCGCAGCGTGCAGGTGGATTCCGCCGGCACGTATGGTGGGCACCAGGGCGAGAAGGCGGACAAACGCGCCATCCAGGTCGCCGCGGCCGCGGGATACGAGCAGATCCATCAGGAGCGCGCGCGCCGCGTGCAAGCGCAGGATTACGAGCGCTGCGACCTGATCCTGGCCATGGACCGGGACAACCTGGCGAACCTGGAAGACAGCTGCCCGCCGGAGCACCGGCACAAGCTGCACCTGTTTCTGGACTACGCCGGGGTGGAAGCGGGCGGTGAGGTGCCCGACCCGTATTACGGCAACCTGGCCGGTTTCGAGCGCGTGCTGGCCCTGTGCGAGGCCGGTGCCCGCGGGGTGCTGGACCGCCTGTCGCCCGCCGCCCGTTGACGGGCTCGATCGTCTGCCGTCACTGCCAGATCACCGTCTGGCCCGAGCTTTCCCAGGCCTCGTAGTACCGCGCATACAGGTCCTCGATGCGGTTGCGCTTGACCTTGAAGGTGGGCGTGATCACGTCGTTGTCCACCGTCCAGGCGGTGGTGGTGATCACGATGGTCTGCAGGCGTTCGTGCGGGTCCAGCGTGGCGTTGATGGTCTTGAGGTGTGCGCCCAGCGAGGTTTCCAGCGCGCGCCGCGCCGCCGGGTCCTGTGCCTTGGTCGCGAATTCGGCGTTGAGCATTACGATGCCCAGCGGCTGGCCCAGGTTGGCGCCGGTCACCACGCAGGCCTCCACCGCCTCGTGCATGACGAGCTTGTCTTCGATGGGGGCGGGCGCCACGTACTTGCCCTTGCCGGTCTTGAACAGATCTTTCACGCGCCCGGTGATGCGCAGCAGGCCCTGGCCGTCGATCTGGCCCTTGTCGCCGGTCTTGAGCCAACCGTCGGGTGTGAACACCTCGGCGGTTTTTTCGGGCTCTTTGTAGTAGCCCATCATCAGCGCCTGGCTGCGCATCTGGATCTCGCCGGTGGCCGGGTCGAGGCGGTGTTCCACACCGGGGTAGGTCGGGCCCACCGTGCCTTGCTGGTTCTGCCCCGACACGGTGATGTGCGAGAGCGCCAGGTTCTCGGTCATGCCGTAGCCTTCGTTGATGGGCAGGCCGAGCTTGCCGTACCACTGCAGCAGGGCCATGGGCATGGGGGCGGCGCCGCCGGCGGCGAAGGTGCAATGGTCCAGGCCCAGGGCTTTCTTGACCTTTTTGCGCACGATGCCGCCCAGGATGGGAATGCCCAGCAGGCGCTGCAGCTTGGCCGGCGGCATCTTGTGGTGCACGCCCTGCTGGAACTTGACCCACAGGCGCGGCACCGAGAAAAACACCGTGGGACGCGCACGCTGCAGGTCGGCCGCAAAGGTGTCCAGCGATTCGGCGAACCAGATGCGCATGCCCGTGCGCAGCCAGCCGTGTTCGACCAGCATGCGCTCGACCACATGCGCCAGCGGCAGGTAGGACAGCATGCGGTCTTCGCCCGTGAGGGGGACGCGTTGCAGGCCGCGGTCCAGCGCCCAGGCGAAGTTGCCAAACGAATGCATCACGCCCTTGGGCATGCCGGTGGTGCCCGAGGTGTAGATCAGCGTGGCCAGTTCGTCCTCGGCGCGCGTGGGCGATGCTTTCAGGGGGGCCGTGCGCGCCACGATCGCGTCCCAGCCCTCGTAGGCGCTGCGGGCCGTGTCGGGCGAGAGCGGGTAGCTGATGCAGGGCAGGTCGGCCGGCACGCCGGGCTGCATGTGTTCCCAGCCGTCGAGCTTGCCGATGAAGCAGGCCTTGCTTTCGCTGTGCGTGAGGATCTGCGCGATGGTCTCGGGCGCCAGCGTGGGGTACAGCGGCACCGACACGTGGCCGGCCATCCAGATGGCCAAGTCGCTCATCATCCACCAGGCGCAGTTCTTGGAAAGGATGGCCACCTTGCTGCCCGGGGCCCAGCCCTGCGCCTGCAGGTGCGCGGCCATGCGGCGCGACTGGTCGGCCACCTGGCCCCAGGTGAAGTCTTGCACCACGCCACCGCCCATGGGTTGGGACAGGGCCACCCGGTCGGGGGCGGTGCTTTCCCAGTGGTACAGGCGCTGCAGGGCCAGGAATTCGGGCGCGATCTTGTGCATGTGTGTCTCCAGAGGTCTGCCGTGAATCTATCGGCATGGTCCAGCGCGCAGGCAGCGGGCTTTCCCGCGCTTTTCCTAGAGCTTGCACTCCAGAGGGCGGCGGGGCGCTGACCTGGATCAAGCGCGCCACCGCCCATTCTGCGGGCCTGGCGGAGCGGGTGATGCGGGCAGCTGTTTCCCATCGGGTCCGCACGTTCTCGGCCGCAGGGGCTGCCTGTCCGATGATGCCCCTGCCGCACCCGGGGCCAGCGTCGTGGCCAACGGCGCTATGCTGACCGGATGACCGCTTCCACCGACACCCGCATCGAACTCCTGGAATTCACCACCGGCGGCGACCCGGGCGCCCAGCCGGTGGCCAGCATCGTCGTGCTGCACGGCCTGGGCGCCGACGGCAGCGACTTCGTGCCCATCGCGCAGGCCATGGACCTGTCGGCCATCGGTCCGGTGCGCTTCGTGTTGCCCAGCGCCCCGGTGCGGCCCGTCAGCCTCAATGGCGGGTACGAAATGCGCGCCTGGTACGACATCTACCCACCCGGTCCCGACGGAACGCGCCGCGAAGACGAGGCGGGTCTGCGCGAGAGCCAGGCCCTGGTGCAGCAGCTGATCGATCGCGAAGTGCAGCGCGGTGTGCCCGCTGATCGCGTGGTGCTCATGGGCTTTTCGCAGGGCTGCGCCATGACCTTGCTGGCCGGCGTGCGCGCGCCGCAACGCCTGGCCGGTCTGGTGGCGCTGTCGGGCTACCTGCCCCTGGCGGGCTCGACGGCCGCTGAACGCAGCCCGGCCAACCGCGACACGCCGGTGTTCATGGCCCATGGTGACGGGGACGACATCGTTGTGCCCGCCCGCGGCGAGGCGGCGCGCGACGCTCTCGCTGCACTCGGCCAGCCCGTGGACTGGCGCCACTACCCCATGGGCCACGAGGTCTGCATGGACGAGGTGCGGGACCTCAACGCCTGGCTGGTGCAGCGCCTGGCGGGCTGATGCTCATCAGGCCGGCACGGCCTCGGCTTCGGGCAGCGCGACCTGGTTGTCCGTGCTGAACTGGTAGTCCTGGAACACGTGGGCGGCGCTGAGCAGCTGGTACTGGCCGTCGGCGTTGCGCCGCGTCGTGTCCTTCAGGCGCCAGGTCAGCTGGCCGCAGGTCCAGATCTCGAAATTGCGCATGTGCGTGCACAGGCAGGTCTTGTCCATGACCGCGATGCGCTTCTCGCCCGGGTGGGCCAGCAGTTCGCGGTTGTAGGCCGTGATGTAGGCGCACTTGCCGTTGGCGTCGAGCAGGTAACCGTAGGCCTCGCAGTTCGGGCGGATGCCGTCGCCGATGCCGGGGCTGCTCTTGATCATGCGCATCGGGTAGCCGGTGGGCGAAATCTCGTTGACCTCGATGTCGTCTTCCTTGGCCTTGAAGTATTCCTGCTTGATGTCGTCGGGCAGGCCGCATTCTTTGGTGACGGTGAAGCGCGTGGCCACCTGCACGGCCGAGCCGCCCAGTTCCATGAAGCGCACCGCGTCGCTGCCGGTGAAGATGCCGCCGGCCGGGATCAGCGGGATGTCCAGCTGCTCGGCCTGCATCCAGGCGCGGATCTCGGCCACGATGGTGGCCAGGTCGTACTGCGCCCAGTCCATGCCAAAGCCCAGGTGGCCGCCGGCCAGCGGGCCCTCGACCACCACGTAGTCGGGCAGGCGGTTCAGGCGTGCGTTCTTCTTCAGGAACAGCTGCAGCGCGCGCAGGCTGGAGACGATGATGCCCAGCTTGGCGTCGCGAAAGCGCGGGTGGTCTTCGATCAGCGCGAACGAACCCAGGTGCAGGCCGGCGGCGAGCGTGATGCCGTCGATGCCGGCGTCCAGCGCCGAGGCCATGCGGACCTTGAGCGTCTCCTTCGGCCCGTTCATGGTCAGCTTTTCCATGCAGTTGATGAACACCATGCCGCTGCCGGTCTTGCGCGCCATGGTGTGCTCCACGTGCAGGCGTGTGGCCTCGGCAAGATCGCCAAGGTCGAACTTGACCAGCGACTTGTCGGACGAGTCGACGTTGAGCTTGTACAGCGCCTGTTTGGCCTTGACGAACTTGGTCTTGTAGCGGCGGTCGGTCACCGTCTTGATCATGGCGTCGGAGATGTGGCCGACGCCGCCCAGGCGTGCGGCTTCCAGGGCCAGGTCGGAAGAGGAAATGTCCACGCCCATTCCGCCGATCATGATGGGCACCAGCTCGGTTGTGCCCAGCTTCAGGCGGAAGTCGTCCAGACGTTTCATAGTGTGTTTTCTCGCTTCAACTGGACTTGTCCCAGTCCATGGATGGGTTCGATGTTCACCGGAGGGTTCGGTCGGGCCGCCGGCGATCGGCGGCCCAGGACAAAAGGGGGGGCGGGATGGACACCGGTCCACCCAGTTGCGATTGTGCCTTCACGGTATGACACCGGGCAAAACCCTGCTGACAATGTGCGGGGCTTGCGCGGCGCGCGAAGGATAGCCCAAGCCCCCGCGCCTGCATTTGATCCAATCGGGGTTCGGGTGCAAATGGCCGCGCCACACGGCACGGGATTTGTCAGGGCGATGACATTCTGGCCAGCCGGTCGCTGCCGGGCCGGGCCCGGGCGTGCGGTCGCTCAGGGGTTGCGGGCGGCCTCGGCCAGCTGCACCGCCAGCCGGTTGTGCCGCTCCAGCAGCGGCCCCAGGTCCACGCTGGCCAACTGGCCCTCGCGCACCACCACCCGGCCATTGACCACGGTGTAGGCGGCGTGTGGGCTGGCGCACAGCAGCAGGCTGGCCAACGGGTCGTGCACCGCGCCACCGGCAAAGCCGAGCGTGCGCAGGTCGAACAGCGCGACGTCGGCGCACATGCCGGGCGCCAGGTGGCCGATGTCCCGGCGACCCAGCACCTGCGCGCCGCCCCGGGTGGCGATGTGCAGCGCGTCGCGCGCGGTCATCTCGGCCGGGCCGAGGTCGCAGCCGAAGAAGGTTTTGCCCTCGCGGGTTTCCGGCGCCGCCAGGGCACGGCCCACCCGCGCGAGCAGCAGCGCCTGCCGCGCCTCGTTGACCATGTGCGCGCCGTCGTTGCTCGCGCTGCCGTCCACGCCCAGGCCCACCGGCACGCCGGCGTCGAGCATGCGGCGGACCGGCGCGATGCCGCTGGCCAGGCGCATGTTGCTGCAGGGGCAGTGCGCCACACCGGTGCGGCTGGCGGCGAACAGCGAAAGGCCTTCGTCATCAAGCTTGACGCAGTGCGCGTGCCAGACGTCGTCGCCCAGCCAGCCGAGTTCCTGCGCGTACTGCGCCGGGGTCCTGTTGAACGTCTCGCGGCTGTAGGCGATGTCGTGGTCGTTCTCGGCCAGGTGGGTGTGCAAGCGCACCCCCAGGCCCTTGAAGCTGCGCGCCAGTTCGGCGCTCTGCCGCATCAGCGCCGGGCTGACCGAGAACGGCGAACACGGCGCCAGCGCGACCTGCACCATGGCGCCGTGCGCCGCGTCGTGCCAGGTCTCGATCAGGCGCTGGCTGTCTTTCAGGATCGCGTCTTCGTTTTCCACCACCCGGTCCGGCGGCAGGCCGCCCTGCGACTGGCCCACGCTCATGCTGCCGCGCGTGGCCACGAAACGCATGCCGATGCGCTGCGCCGCTTCGATGCTGTCTTCGAGCCGCACGCCGTTGGGGTAGAGGTAGAGGTGGTCGCTGCTGGTGGTGCAGCCGCTCATCAGCAGCTCGGCCATCGCCACCTGGGTCGAAACCTGCACCATCTCGGGCGTGAGCCCGGCCCAGATCGGGTAGAGCCCGCGCAGCCAGGCAAACAGCTCCGCGTCCTGCACACTCGGGATGGCGCGCGTGAGGCTCTGGTACATGTGGTGGTGGGTGTTCACCAGGCCCGGCGTGACCAGGTGGCCGCGCGCGTCGATCACCTCACCGGCCGATTCGCGCAGCGCGCGCGGCAGCTCGGCGGTGGGGCCGATCCATTCGATCACGTGGTCGCGCACGAACAGCGATGCGTCCTTCAGTTCGCGCCCTTGCGCCGGGTCGGAATGGTCGAAGGTGGCGATGCAGGCGGCGTTGTGGATCAGCAGGGAGTTCATGGGTGGATCTCGGAGGCGGGGCGTTCAGGTCAGAACATCGCGGAACCGGCTTTGCCGGGCCGCAGATGTTGCCCCCTTGAGGGGGTGACGCGAAGCGGCGCGGGGGTGTTCCTATTTCAACCAGTAGTTCGGTTTGGCGTAGGTCTTCTTCAGGTGTTCGATGAAAAACCGGACCTTGGCCGGCAGGTGGCGCTGTTGCGGGTACACGGCCAGGATGTCGTAGGCGGGCAGGGCGTAGTCGTCGAGCACGG
>NZ_JASJOY010000159.1:0-33104 GCF_031426985.1 Hydrogenophaga sp. | reverse complement strand
TGGGCTGCAACAGCGTGGGCTGGACCGAGCACGTGGGCGTGATGCGCGGCCTGGTCGAAGGTCAGGTCAAGCTGGGCGAGTGGAAGGACCGGCTCATGGCCGACCCGACCAAGCTGATGGACGCCTATCTGGCGGCGGCCCAGGGGCAGGGCCACTGGGCGGGCGCGGCAGACGGGCGTCGACGCGCCTGACCCACATCGGTTCAGCCGCAGGCCCCTTGCCCTTTCACAGGCCGGGGGCCTTTGTTTTCTGCACAATCCTTCGCCATGAAGATCACCTTCAAACTGTTCGCCACGCTCACCGACCACCTGCCACCCGACGCCCGGCGCAGCAACCAGGTGGAGCTCGATGTCGCACCCGACGCCCCCATCAGCCAGATCATCGAACCCTTTGGCCTGCCGCCCAGGCTGGTGCACCTGGTGCTGGTCAATGGCAAGTACATCGCGCCCGAACAGCGCCTGAGCGCCACCCTCAGCGAAGGCGATGTGCTGGCCATCTGGCCCCCCATCGCGGGCGGTTGAGTCCAGCGCAACAGGCGGGCGCATGCAGGCCGACTACCCCGAGCGCTTCGAGCGCGACATGGGCTGCAACGAAGCCGAGTGGCTGGGCGGGATGCCGCGTGCGATCGGCGCACACCCCTGGCAACGCCAAGGTGCTTCAATCACCGTGCAGATCGGCACGGGGCGTTTGACGATCGACTGGCAACCCCTGCCCGAGAGGCGCATCGCGCTGCTGCGGGTGCAGCGCCTGCGGGTGTGCTTCCTGTTTGACGGGCTGGACGCCGATCAGCGCAAGGCCTTCATGAAACCGTTCGACCTGAGCATGCAGCGCGGCGGCGGCTGATCGGTTCGGCGGCGGATACCCCTGGGAGATGGGTACGATGGTGGCTCCACCGCCCGCATCCCGAGAGGAACCGCCATGAGTGAAAACGCCAGCGTCACCATCACCCGCCAGTCGGGCTACCAGTTTCTGGTCGATTTTGGGCCGCTCATTCCGCAGTTGCTGGCCGACGAGCCGGCCCCGCTGGGGCAGGGCGGCGGCCCGGCACCCGATCACATGCTGCTGGCCGCCGTGGCCAACTGCCTGAGCGCCAGCCTGCTGTTTGCGCTGCAGAAGTTCAAGCAGGACCCCGGGGCGCTCACCGCCACCGCCACGCCCGAGATGGGGCGCAACGAGAACAAGCGCCTGCGCATCCAGCGCATCCACGTGCAGCTGGAGTTGGGCAAGACCGCCGCCGAGCTTGAGCACCTGGACCGCGTGCTGGCGCAGTTCGAGGAGTTCTGCACCGTCTCCATGAGCGTGCGCCAGGGCATCGCCATCGACCTGCAGGTGCGCGACGGCGCGGGTGCCTTGCTCAAGGGCTGACGGCTTGGGCGGCGCGGTCGACCAAGGCCTGCGGGCCCTTGCCGGTGCGAACCAGGCGGTCTTCCATCACAAGAAGAAACCGATCCTGGATCGGATCAACCAGCAGGTGCGCTTCATCAAGTGATCGGCGGTCGCCGTCTCGGAAAATCGGGGTAGAGTGGCAAGGCAGGCTACCCCGGCCTGTATCCCGATCAAAATGGCGACCCGATGCGATTGACCCAGTGGACCGATTACAGCCTGCGTGTGCTGATGTACTGCGCCGCCTGCGCGGGCAGGGAACATCCCCCCACCGTCAGCGAGATTGCCGAGGCCCACGGCATCTCGCGCAGCCACCTGACCAAGATCGTGATGATCCTCGCCGGCCACGGCTGGCTGGGCACGACCCGGGGCCGTGGAGGCGGCCTGCGCTTGCTGGCCGATCCGCGCCAGCTGACCCTGGGCCAGATCGTGCGCGAGACCGAGCCCGACCTGAACCTCGTGGAGTGTTTCGATGCCGGCAGCAACACCTGCCGGCTCGACGGCTATTGCCGGCTCAAGGGCGCGCTGGGCCAGGCGATGGGGGCCTTTCTGGCGGCGCTCGACGGCGTGACGCTGGCCGATCTGCTGACGCCCAGTGCGCGCGCCCCGAGCGTTGCGGGGCAGTTGCCCCACCTGATCCCGATCCAGATGGCGCCGCTCAAGCGCCCGGTGGCCCCGGCCGCGCCGGCCGTGAAGACGCCGGCCCGCAAGACGGCGAAGCCGTCCAGCAAGGCTTGAAGGCGCAGAAGGCGTCGAAGGAACTAAAGGGCTCAGGCGGCTTGCAGCCGCTGCGCCATGCGCCCGTGGGTGTGCATCGCGCCACCCGCATCCACCAGCAGGCCGTCGACCCCGGGCCGTGAGGCCATCAGGCCCAGGCCCCGTGCCGGGCCGCCGACCATGGCGGCCGCACCGATGCCGTTGACCGTGGCCGTGTCGCGGGCCACCAGCACCACGCCGCGCACCCCTTCGGTGGGCCAGCCGGTGCGCGGGTCCAGCACGTGGTGGTAACGGCGGCCGTCCTGCAGGAAGGTCCGTTCGTAATCGCCCGACGAGGCGACGCAGCCGTCGCGCAGGGTCAGCACGCCCAGCAGCTGGCCGGGCGCGCGCGGGTCGCGCAGGCCCACGCGCCAGTCCTGGCCGTGGAGCTGGCCGCGCGTGAGCACGTCGCCGCCGCCGTTGATCATGGCGTGGTGCACACCGTGGCGCTCCAGCACCCGCATGCCAGCCTGGAGGATGGGCAGCTTGGCCACGCCGCCGAGGTCGATGCGCATGCCCGGGCGCGCCAGGCGCACGCGGTCGCCCTCGATGCGCACGTCGCGGTGGTTCACCAGCCGGCGCTCTTCCTGCAGTTCCTGCGCCGAGGGGCGGTGGGGTTGTGTGGCGTCGAAAGACCAGCCCTGGTAGGCACCGACGCTGATGTCGAAATCGCCGCGCGTGCGCTCGGACAGCGCGGCCGCCCGCCGCAGCACGGCCAGCAGTTCGGGCGGTGCCTGCACCGCCCCGCGGCCCGCCTGCCGGTGCAGCGCCGAGACCAGGCTTTCGCTGCGGTAGCGGCTCATCAACCGTTCGAGCCGCTGCATTTCGGCCCAGGCGGCGTCGATGGCGAGCGGGGCGTCGGCATGGGGTTCGCCGAGCACCAGGTCCACCCGGGTGCCCATCAGCGGGCGCGAATCGCGCCGGACCCCGGCCAGGGCCAGGCCCGGGTTCAGGGCCCAGCCGGCTGCCAGCAGGCCCAGGCCCGAGAGGCATTGGCGTCGTTGCAGGTTCATGGCGTGGCCCTGGGTTCGATCACTGCGACAGCGCCACCATGTGGTCGACGGCGGCCTTGACGTCCTCGTCGCTGAGCGAGGCGCCACCGCCGCGCGCCGGCATCATGCCCTTGGCGCCGGTGAAGCCTTCGAGGGCGTGCTTGTAGAGCGTGTCGTTGCCCTGGGCGATGCGCGGGCCCCAGTCGGCCTTGTCGCCCGGCTTGGGTGCACCCGCAACGCCGGCGGCGTGGCACATGGAACAGGTGGAGCCGTAGACCTTCTTGCCGATGGTGTTTTCGGCCACGGGTGCGGGCGCCGGGGCGGCGGGGGCTGCGGCCGGCGCCGGGCTGGCGGCGGGGGCTTCGGCGGGCTTGTCGCCGCAGGCCGCCAGGGCCAGGGCACACGTCAGGGAGAGCAGGAGGTGTCGTGCTTGCATGGGGTGCTTTCGTGGAAAGGGGATGGGCGATCCCTGGATTTTAATGTTCATTTGTGATGAATCATTGATGGCAGGCTTGACTTTGGTCAAGCGGCGCCCGGATGGCCGGCGTGTTGCCGCGGGGCCAGGCGCTGCAGCGCGGTGGGCAGCGCCTGCCGCAGCGCGTCGGCGCGCACGGCGCTGCCGCCCTGGCGGGCGATGAAGGCCTCGGCCGCGGGCGCGCTGGCGAACGCGGGCAGGTTGCCCGACCGCATGGGGCCGGGCGTGCGGGAGCCCTGCACATAGACCGCCTGCTCGGCCGGCACCCAGGCGCCGCTGTCGAGGTCGGTGACGTACGTGGCCAGGATGCGGTCGGCTTGCTGGCCCACGGTGTAGCGCGGCACGTTCTGCAGGTAGAGGAACAGGCTCAGCGGCGAGTCGAGGTACTGCACGTCGCCGTTGGCAAAGATCACCTGGGCCGCCCAGCGCGGCTGGCGCGCCGGGAACATGCCGCACACCGGACAGCGCGCGTGTGCGGGGATGGGGCGCGCCGCGGCCACCGCCAGACCCGCCGACGGGTCGAACGGGAACGGCGGCGCGACCAGGCAGATGTCGTCGGGCGGCGCGGTGCCCGGTGCCGCGCGGGACGCGCCGGGCGGCCACCAGCGCTGGGCGGCGCCGGTCAGCAGGACCGCACCGCCGGCCACGGCCAGCCCCAGGGCGCTGCGTCGCTTGAGCATGGTCACATGCGCGTGTCTTGCTGGGCGCCGCCGCTGAGATCGACCATCGCGGGCTGGAGCTCGGCAAAGCGCAACATCCGCCCGCCGTGCTGCTGCACGAAGGCCTGTGCGCCGGCCTCGGTGGCGAAACTGGCGGCGGTCGGCCCCATCGAGCCCTTGCGCCGGCTGCCCAGCACGTACAGCGCCTGACGCGCGTCGACCCAGTGGCCGCGGGGTTGCTCCCAGTCGGCCTGGCCCATGTCCTGCACGTGGGCGCTGAGCACGGCGCGCACCTGTTCCGGGGCCAGCAGGGTGGACAGCAGTTCGACGGTGTCGCAGAACCACTGCACCTCGGCCACCTGGGCGAAGCGGATCTGGCCTTTGGGGCCGGGGTAGTCGGACAGCAGCATGCCGTCGAGCGAACAGCTGGACTGCGCTTCAAAGTCCACCGGGCCCTGGGCCTGCGACGTGGCGTCGTCCTGCCCGCAGCCGGCGAGGCTGAGGGCGGCGAGACCGGCCAGGCCGGCGCAGCCGCACAGCAGGCGGCGCCGGTGGATGAGAGAGGTGTCGGGGTTCATGCGCGGAATCTCCAGGAGGCGATGAGCAGGGGGGCGACGATCCAGGCCAGCATGGCGGCCGTCAGCCCGCCCACATGGCCCATGGCCGGCGGCAGGATGCTGGCCAGGCCGTAGAGGCGCTGGGCGTCGTCGAGCGAAAACACGTTGAGGATGCGGAAGATGTCGGCCGGGTTGAGCAGCAGCAGGTAGGCGAAGGCGTCGCCGCCGACCTGACCGCCGGTGGCCACCAGCAGGCCCAGCAGCAGCAGGTCGAACACCAGTACCAGGCCGAACCAGAGCGCGATCGCCAGGCCCGAGGCGCGGGTGCGGTCGCGCGCCAGCACCGACAGCAGCACCGCCAGGCTCAGAAAGGCCAGGCCCAGCAGCACCGAGCTGAGCACGAAGCCGCCGTAGTGGTAGAGCGCGCCCAGGCCAAAGCGCTGGTACAGCACCCCCGCCACCAGCGCGAAGCCCGCCACGGTGGAGAGCGTCAGCGCCGCGGCCAGGCCCAGGTACTTGCCCAGCAGCAGCTCCAGCCGCGTGATGGGCAGGGCCAGCAGCAGGTCCAGCGAGCCGCGCTCACGCTCGCCGACGATGGCGTCAAAGCCCAGCAGCAGCGCGATCAGCGGGATCAGGTAGATCACCAGGCTGACCAGGCTGGCGATGGTCAGCTCGATCGAGCGCGGGCCGATCTGGCCCTGCGCGGCCGCGCCGAAATAGGTGATGAGCAGCGAGAACGCGGTGAACACCACGGCGACGGCGAGCACCCAGCGGTTGCGCAGCCGGTCGCGGAATTCCTTGGCCGCCAGGGCCTGCATCTGGTGCCAGGTGAGGGCGGAGGACACTGGAGTACCTTCGCCCTGCGGGCTGCGGTGCGAGCTTGCTTGGGAACGGCCCTGCGTCGCGCTCATGCGGCCTCCTTCAGTCCGAAATACACGTCTTCCAGCGACGGCTCCTGCACCTGCAGGTCGGCCAGGCCGGCCTGGCCCAGCCAGTGCAGCACGGCCATCTTGTGGCGGCGGTCGCAGCGCAGCACGCGCCGGTCGGCGGCCACGGGCTGCCAGTCAAGCGCGGCGTCCGCCAGCGCGTCGGGCCGCTGCTGGCCGATGGCGTGCAGCTGCTCGGGCGCGCCCGAGAGCACAAAGATCAGCGGCATGCGCGAGCGCTCGCGCAGCGACTGCACCGAACCCTGCGCGCAGACGCGGCCGTTGCTGAGCATGGCCAGCGCGTCCACGCGCTGCTGCAGCTCGGCCAGGATGTGCGAGCTGATCACCAGCGTCACGCCCTGGGCCCGCAGCGCGTCGAGCTGGTCGTAGAAGTCGCGGATGGCCGACGGGTCCAGGCCGGTGGTGGGTTCGTCGAGCAGCAGCAGCCGCGGTTCGCCCAGCAGGGCCTGCGCAAAGCCCAGGCGCTGGCGCATGCCCTTGGAGTATTCGCGCACGGCCCGGTGTGCCGCGCCGCCCAGGCCCACGCGGTCCAGCAGCTCGCCGCACTGGCGTTCGGGTGCGCCCTTGAGGCGGGCAAAAAACTGCAGCGTCTCCAGGCCGCTGAGGTTGTCGTAGAGCACCAGGTTCTCGGGCAGGTAGCCCAGCGTGCGGCGCACCGCGCGGAAGTCCGGCCCGTTGACCAGGCTGCCGTCGACGCGGATCTGGCCGCTGCTCGGGCGGATCAGGCCCAGCACCAGCTTGAACAGGGTGCTCTTGCCGGCGCCGTTGTGGCCGATCAGGCCGAACAGCTGGCCGCTGGGCACGGTGAGGTCGACGCCGTCGAGCGCGTTCAGCGGCGCCTTGGCGCTGCCATAGGTCTTGGTCACGCCTTCGAGGCGCAAGGCATCAGCGTTGTGGTTGGTCACGCCAGGTGCTCCATTGGGGGTGGGCCGGCGCCATGGCCGGGTGTGGGTCGACCACGCTGGGCACGCGCAGGACGGGAAATTGTTGTGCCAGGATGCGCAGCGCCTCCACGGCGGGGCTGCCCATGAGCAGCTTGACGATGGGGTGGCGCCACTGCAGGCGGTCGACCAGGTCGTTGGCTTCGTAGGCCACGTCGCCGACGCCGTCGCCGTTGCGGTCCCAGCCGCGGTAGTTGCTCCAGTGGTTGCCCTGGCCGGGTTCGGCCCGGCCCCAGGGCTCGTCGCGCGCGCCGACGTAGCGCACCTGTTCGCGGTTGCCGATGAAATCGTTGCCCACCACCTGGTTGCGGGTGGAGCCGGCCGAGAGGTGCACGCCGACGCGGTTGTTCACCACCAGGTTGCGGCGCAGCGTCACGTATTCGACGTCGTAGATGAAGAAGCCGCGGTCGTTGTCGGCCACCACGTTGTCCTCGATCACCGAGTCCTGCATGGTGCGCAGCATGATGCCGTGGTCGGTGTTGCCCCAGGTGCGGTTGCGCCGCACCACCTGGTCGCGCACCTCCATCAGCGCCAGGCCACCGCGGTTGTTGTAGCTGTCGTTGTCTTCCCACAGGTTGTGGTACGAGTTCATGTAGTGCGTGCCGTAGCGGCTGTGGTGCAGCCGGTTGCCGCGGAACTCGGCGTGGTGCGAGACGTCGACGTAGAGCGCGTCGCGCACGAAGCCGATGTGGTTGCCGACGATGCGCGCGCCCTGGGTGTTGTAGAGCTGGATGCCGTTGCCGCGCTGGGCGGAGTTGAGGTCGCGCAGGCCGGTGATGACGTTGTGCTCAATGCGCACGTCGTTGGCCTTTTCGATCCACAGGCCGAACAGGTTGTAGGTCAGGTCGCAGCGGCGCACCACCGCGCGGTGGGCGCCGGGCTGGAGGTAGATGCCGGCGTTCTGGTCTTTGAGGCTGGTGCCCGAGTCGCGCACGATCAGGCCCTCGATCAGCACGTCGGTCGAGACGACGCGGATGGTGTCGCCCTGGCCGCCGCCGCTGAGCGTGGGGCGGTCAATGCCGCGCAGCGTCAGCGGCTTGTCGATGCGCAGGTTCACGGCATAAAAGCCACGCTGCACCTCGACCACGTCGCCCGCCGCCGCCCGCGCCACGGTCGCCTGCAGGTCGCCGCCCGGGGCCACCCGCCAGACCGCGGCCAGGGCCGGGCCGGCCAGCGCGAGGCCGGCCACAACCAGGCAGGTACGCAGCCACGCTGGCCAACGCACAGGCCAGGGGGTCACGCCAGCGCCCCCAGCGACTTGAGCAGCAGGAACAGGCTGGCGCCGATCAGCAGGTTCTTGAAACCGACGTAGCTGAGCATGTCCATCCAGTTGGCCTCGCGGTAGCGGGCGCGCCACCAGGGGCCGTCCTTGACCACGCGCTTGCCTTGCATGCGGATCAGCACCTCGTACACGCTCCAGCCGAACCACCAGCCGATGATGGCGCTGGCCGAGAGCCGGCCGTCGGCCGCGAACACCCAGGCCGCGGTGGCCGCCAGCGCCAGCGACAGGCCGGCGTAGGCCAGGGCGCGCTGGTTCTTCCAGCCGTCCCGGCTCCAGGGCCAGAGGTGGTGCACCACTTCCTGCCAGAGTCCGCGCAGGCCGGCGGCGCGGCCACCCGCCCAGGGCTGGGCCGGTGGCGTGGGCATGCGCGGGTCCGGGCCTTGCGCGGCCTTGGCGCTGACCTGCGAGGCCATGGGGGCCGCCGAGATCGGGATGTAGTAACCGTCCTTGCCGATGGGCGTGATCAGCAGGCCGTCGCGTTCGCGCCGCTTGCGTTCGCGCGCCAGCGGCGGGCAGCCCTTCTGGTCGGTGTAGAGCACCATGCAGTCCAGGCAGTGCAGGCATTCGCGGTGGTCGATGCGGCCGTCGGCGTCGATGGCCTGGGCGCCGCAGCCCACGGCGCAGGCCTTGCAGCTGTTGCAGTCCTGCTTGCGCTGCAGGCCGAACCAGCGGAAGGTGCTGGGCATGGCCAGCGAGGCGCCCAGCGGGCAGAGGTACTTGCAGTACGGCCGCTCGATGAAGATAGACAGGCCCAGGATGGCCGCCACGAGCAGGCCGTAGGGCCAGCTGCGGTTGGTGACGCCGACCAGGAAGGTGGTCTTGAACGGCTCGACCTCGGCCAGCACCTCGGCCAGGCCCATGGAGAACATCGACACCACCAGCAGGCCGAAGAAGATCGCGTACTTGAGCCACTTCAGGCGGTCGTGCAGGCGCTGCGGCACCGGCCGCTGCCAGCGCTTGAGACCGATCTTGCCGGCGACTTTGAAGATCGCCTCCGACAGCGAACCGAACGGGCACATCCAGCCGCAGAACAGGCCGCGCCCGAACAGGAACACGGTGGCGATGATGAAGATCCAGAACACGAAGATGAACGGGTCGGACAGGAACAGCGACCAGGTCCACTGGAACAGCAGCGCATGGAACCAGGTCAGCACCTGGGTGATCGAGGGCTGGGCCATGACGCCGAAGCCGACGAAGGCGATCGACAGTGCCCAGGCGCTGTACTTGAAGGCGTTGACGGGCCACTTGTTCTTGTGGGTCGAGCGCCGGGTCAGCCGGTCGCGCAGCGCGTAGACCACGGTGACCATCACCAGCAGGGCCACGAACAGGCCGATCTCCAGCGCCCGCGACTTCCAGATCCGGACCCAGGGCGCCTCGGGTTCTTTCACCACGGGGCGGCCGCCCTGCAGCAGTTCGCCGGGCAGCCAGTAGCGGGACTCGAAGCTGGTGAAACTGCGGTGGCCGGTGGCGCGGTCGACCCGGTTGCCCATGAAGGTCAGGCGCCAGGGGTAGGCGGCCGAGAACGAACCCTTGCGGACGATGAAGATGCCGGACTCGGTGGGCGAGGGCGCGCCCGCGGCCTCCAGCCCGTAGAGGTTGAGGTAGTCGAGGTCGCGGAAGGTGAACGAGTCGGCACCCTGCTTGACCTGGATGCGGTCGTAGAGGCCGCCGCGCACGAAGCCCGAGCCCTTGAAGGACTCCTGGCCGGCGGTGCGCACGACGAAGAAGGCGCTGTCACCCGGCTTGAGCTGGGCGTGCAGGTTCTCGAAGCCGTGCGCGCCGATCAGGCTGCGGCCGAGGTCGGGGTGGTTGAGGTCACCGAACCACAGTTCGATGAAGGGCTCAGGGCCGCGGTCCAGGCCCACCTGTTCGGGCATCACGCGCAGGCGCTGCACGGCGCCCAGCTGTTCGAGTTCGCTCCAGCTGTAGCTGCGTTTGTTCTCCACAAACCGGGCGGGCTCGCGCACCGTCGGCTCGATGATGCCGACCTGGCGGGCCACGGCCGAGCCGGACAGCTGCATCACCTGGTTCTGGGCGATCACGGTCACCGTGGCGCCGGAAATGGCATCGACGCCGAGCACGTTCTCGTCGGGGCGCGAGGGACCGACCTCGATCGTGTCCTTGACCGATTTGCCCAGGTACTGGTGGTTGAAATCGATCAGCGCTTTTTCCGGGATGCCCAGCAGCAGGATGGGCTCGGAGTGCTTGAGCACCTTGACGCCGACATAGCGGCCCTGCACGTCCATGCCGATCAGCGTCACCACCGGCTTGCCGGAATAGGCGGGCGTGTCGGTGATGTCGGTCGACAGCATCACATAGCCCAGCAGCTGGCGTTTGCCCGGCTGCTGCGGGTCGGCGGCGCCATAGGCTTCGACATAGGGGGGCTGGCCCATGCGCGGCGAAAACGCCTGGGCGCCGGGGAATACGTCCGCGCACGGCACGCGCTCGCACAGCGCGGGGTGGCTGGACAGGTCGTCGGGGAGGTGGGCCTCGTAGGACTGGGCGTGGGCCACACGGTCCACGGGCATCAGGGTCAGCAGACCCAGCCAGAAGGCGGCCAGCACAGAGGCCAGCAGGCGAACAGTCGACATCTTCAATCTCTCTGGTGTCGCTGGCGGCGGTGCGTCACCGTGACGCACCGCCGCTGGCGGACAGCTTCCCCTCGGCGGGGAAGAGGCCTTTCGGCCCGGTGTTACGCCTCCACGATCATGCGCGAGCGCATCTCCAGGTGCAGTGCGTGGCAGAAGTGCGTGCAGTAGCACCAGAACACGCCCGGCTGGTCGGCGATGAAGGTGACCGAGGCCGTTTCCTGCGGGTTGACGATGAAGTTCACGTTGTAGTTCGGGATCGCGAAGCCGTGCGTCAGGTCCTCGATCTTGTCCAGGTTGGTCAGGATCAGCGTGACCTCGTCACCCTTCTTGAGCTTGAACTCGCGCAGGCTGAAGGCCGGCGCCTGCGAGGTCATCTTCACCGTCACCTTCTTGCCGTTGCGGAACACGCCGGACTCCTTCGGGTCCTTGACCGCGTTCGGGAAGTCGTCGAGCGCGTAGACCTGCTTGGGCTTGACCAGGTCGCGCTTGAAGATGATGAAGTCGTGCGGCTCGCCGCGCACCGGGTGGTCGCCCATCAGCACCATCTTTTCGCCCGAGATGTCGATCAGCTGTTCGTTCTCGGCGTGCAGCGGGCCCACCGGCAGGAAGCGGTCCTTGGAGAACTTGCAACCGACGGCGAGGTACTTGCCGTCGGCGGCCTTGGTCTCGGACTGCGAGGCGTTGATGTGGCCGGGCTGGTAGTGCACGTCGATGCGGTCGACCACGTACTTGGCGGCCTTGTCGCCACCGTGGAACTTGATCGCGGCGTCCACGTTCCACTTGACCACCTGGCTGTCCAGGAACAGCGTGGTGTAGGCGTTGCCGCGGCCGTCGAAGGCGGTGTGCAGCGGGCCCAGGCCCAGTTCCACCTCGGCCACGATGGCCGTGTCCAGGCTCTCCTGCTTGCCGTCGAACCAGTCGAGCACGCGGGTGAGTTCGATCACGCTGGCCGTCGGCGAGAGCTTGCCAGCGCAGATGAAGTACTTGCCGTCCGGGCTGGCATTGACGCCGTGCGGGTTCTTGGGCACCGAGACGTAGGCGGTCAGCGCGGTCTTGGCGTCCTTGTTGGACTCGCGGGTGCCGTCCACGACCGGCACCTTGGACGTGCCGATGGTCTTGAACTTGCCGGCCTTGACCGCGGCTTCGATGCGGCCCACGTTGAAGAACAGGCAGGCGTCGCGCTCGGCGGACATCATGTCCTCGTACTTCGCGCCCATCTCGACGTTGTACTGGTTGGTGGCGGCCAGCTTGCCGTCGTACGACGTGGCCACCAGGTCGCAGTTGCCGTCGATCATCACCTGCCAGCGCACTTCCATGGTCTCGGCGTCGACGCACGAGAACAGCGAGCGGTACTTGCTCGCGTCTTCGGTGCCGGTGTTGGGCATCGGGATCGCGAACTCACCGCCGCAGAACACGCGGGTGGTGTAGTTGATGGCCGGATCGACCGGGTCGGCCTTGTCCGGGAAGATGCCGTGGAAGCCCTGCACGTTGGGCAGCTGCGTGATCTTGTCGCAGATGAAATAGTCCAGGCGGATGCGGGCGACGCGGGCGTTGATCTTGTCGTTGATCCAGGCGTAGCGGCCGTCGTAGTTGCCGTCCTTGTACGAGGCGTGGGTGTGGTGCGTGTCGGCGACGGTGTAGCGCAGCGAGCCGTCGGCCTTGGTGCCCATGATCTTTTTGGACTCGTTGGTGTGGCCCCAGCCGACCAGTGCGTCCGGCACGAAGCAGGGGATGCGCAGCAGTTCGCGGCCCGAGGGCAGGCCGAGCACGCGCATGTCGCCGGTGTGGCCGCCGCTCCAGAGGCCGTAATAGGTGTCGAGTTCGCCCGGCTTGAGGTGGCCGGCGCCCGAACCCGTGGCGGCGTGCGCCGCGTCGGGTGTGGCCGCAGGGGCAGCAGCGGGTGCGGCGGCCGGGCTGCTTTCTTTTTCGGAGCAGGCCACGGCACCGAGGGACAGGCCGGCCAGTGCGGCGGTGTTCAGGAATTTGCGTCGCCCCCAGGCGGCGCGGTCGTGGTCGTTGGAAATGCTGTCGTCTTTCATGTGAAAACCTCTTGGGTTGGGTTTGGAAACAGGGGCGGCCCGCGCGCGGGTGGCGGCGTGGCCTCGGGGAAGGTGTGGCGTGCGACGGCCGCGACGGCGTGCTGGCTGTGTCCGAAGTTCAGCAGCCAGGCGTCGGCGAGGGGCGGGGGTGCGGGCAGCGCCGTGGGCAGGCAGAGCGCGCAGTCCAGGGCGTGGGCGGCGGTCACCGGGGCACCGTCGTCGCCGATGTCCACCCACTGCAGGCCGGTGCTGCTGCAGACCGTGGTGCTCTGTGGCGGCTGGATCAGTGGCGAAGCGAAGGCCAGCGACCAGCTCAACAGCAGGCACCACAGCACGGGGCACTTGCAGTGGCTGCGGAGCTGGCTCAGGAAAAGCATGCGCGGACTATAGGTCCGATATGCTTCATCTAAAATGCATCTTTAAGGATGTTTGATGTTTGTCAAACCCCGTTGCCGCGCTGTGGCGCGCCGGCCTCAGACGCGGTGAGGGGATCGGCTCAGCCTTGCGGCCAGAGCAGCCGGGCCATGCCCATGCCCAGGCCGGTCAGGGCCAGCGAACCCAGCAGGTGCAGGCCCGCCGAGCCCACGGCCAGCAGGTAGCGCCCGTGCTGCAGCATGGACACCACCTCGGCCGAGAAGGTCGAAAAAGTGGTGAGCGCGCCCAGGAAGCCGGTGACCAGCGCCAGCCGCCAGGCCGGGTCGAGCTGGGTCTGGCTCTGGAAGAACACCACCGCCACGCCGATCAGCCAGGCGCCGATCCAGTTGGCCGCCAGCGTGCCCCAGGGCAGCAGCGCGTGGCCCTGGTTGAACCACAGGCTCAGCTGCCAGCGCGAGAGCGCGCCGACGCTGGCACCGAGGCTGATGGCGATGACCTGCAGCACCGTTCAGTGCCGATCAGAACGGGGCGTCGCCGTCGCCCACGGCGGTGACGGCTTCCTGCTTGGGTTTGGCCGGCGCCAGCGCGGGCTCTGCGCCCGGCAAGGCCGCGCCGGGTTCGATCTCGCCGCCCAGCGCAGCGATCACCGCGGGGATCAGTTTCGACAGTTCACCGGTGGCCAGGGCCACGTCGGTGTCGAAGCCGCTTTCGTCGTCGTTGGGTCGGTCGTCGAACACGCCTTCGAGGAAGGCCAGCTTTTTCAGCTGCATGGATTCGGTGAGCGTGAAGCCGATGCGGCCTTCCCAGCTCAGCGCCAGGCGCGTGGGCAGCTTGCCTTCGGTGAGGTGCTTGCGCACCTCGTCGGTCAGCAGGTGGTGGCGGGTGAACTTGACGGCGGATTTTTCTTCATCGGCCGACTTCAGCTCGCACTCGCGCTCGACGTTGAAGCCTTCGGGCCAGTCGTTCTCGGGCTCGGTGGTGGCGAGCCACTGCGTCATGGCGGTCTGCGGCGTCATGGCGGTCTGCAGCAGGGTGACGGCCAGGCCGTCGAAGGCGCGCACCAGGGCGGTCACGACCTCGTCGTTCTTGCCCTGGCTGCCGGCGTCGGTGACCAGCAGGCCGTTCTGCAGGTCGAACCAGACCCAGACGCTGCCGCGGCGCGGAAAGGCCTGGGGCAGCAGGGCCTGCAGCGCGTCTTCGCGCAGTTCCTTGGTTTCTTTCTTGCCGGGCTTGCGGCCGGTGGTGGCCTCGATGTGGTCGGCCGCTTCCTGGGCCTTTTCTTTCACCACGCTGCCGGGCACGGCCTTGGTCTCGATCACCAGCTTGAGGATGCGCTGGCCGGCGACGGATTCGACCAGCAGGCCGTGCTCCTCGCCCCGGGGTTCGGCCCAGCCGACCGATTTGTCCTGCGAAGCGCCGCAGGGCACGAAACGCGCCGCGTCCAGCGCGGCCTCCATCGATTCCAGCGTCGCTTCCCAGCCGGGCGCGATGCGGTAGATCGTCACATTCTTGAACACGGAATTCCTTCGAACGGCTGGCCCGCCCGAGTGGCGAACCTTGGGTTCGATGATACCGAGCCGGGTCGTCCGGCCTGCGGACCGTTCAGACCAGTTCCGGCAGTCCCGCCAGCCGGTGGCCGGCCGCTTCGAGCGCGCCGCGGATCGCGCGTGCCGCTTCGACCGCACCAGGCCCGTCGCCGTGCACGCAGATGCTGTGGATGGGGGTCGGCAGGCACTGGCCGTCGGCCGTGACGATGCCGCCCGCCGCCAGCATGCGCAGCACGTGTTGCACGCAGTCATCGGTGCCGTGCAGCACCGAACCCGGCATCGAACGCGGGGTCAGCTGGCCGTCGGCCTGGTAGGTGCGGTCGGCGAACACCTCGCGCGCCACGCGCAGCCCGGCGGCTTCGCCCGCGCGCTCCAGCGCCGACAAGGCCGGGGCCAGCAGGATCAGCTCGCGGTCGAGCGCCTTGACGGCCCGCGCCACGGTGGCGGCCATCGCGTCGTCGGCGCAGGCCAGGTTGTTGAGCGCACCGTGCGGCTTGACGTGGGTGACCCGCCCGCCTTCGGCCGCGGCCATGGCCTGCAGCGCGCCGACCTGGTAGAGGATGGTCGCCTCCAGCTCTCGGGGCGAGAGCTGCATCACCCGCCGGCCAAAGCCCTGCAGGTCGGGGAAAGCCGGGTGCGCGCCCAGGCTGACGCCGTTGGCGATGGCCAGGCGCACCGTCTCGCGCATCACCACCGGGTCGCCGGCATGGAAGCCGCAGGCGATGTTGGCACTGTGGATGACCTGCAGCAGCGCGGCGTCGTCGCCCATGGTCCAGGCGCCGAAGCTTTCGCCGAGGTCGGCGTTGAGGTTGATGGCCTTCATGGGGTGTCCTCTCCGGGGTGGGTGGCGAGCATGCCGCTGATGAGGTTCGATCCGTAGAGCGCGGCCGCGTCGAGGTGGCCGGGCGGCAGGAAGGCTTCGCGCCCGGCCAGCCATTGTTGCCAGCGGGCCTTTTGCTCCCGCAAGGCCGCGTGGGCCTGTTCGGCGGTCACGGCCGCGAAACGCAATCGCGTGCCCGGCCGCAGGTGGGCCAGGCGCGGCAGGTCGGCCGTGATCACGGTCGCTATCTTGGGGTAGCCGCCGACGGTCTGGCCGTCGGCCAGCAGCACGATGGGCTGGCCGTTGGCGGGCACCTGGATCGCGCCCGGGGTCACGCCGTCGGACACGATGTCGGCCGCCTGCGGGCTGTTGTGAGCCAGGGCCTCCCCCTGCAGCCGCAGGCCCATGCGGTCCTGCGCGGGGGTGGCCTGCCAGTCTTGGGCGAAGAAGCTGGCCAGGGCGTCGGCCGTGAAGTGGTCGTCCTGCGGCCCGGGCATCACGCGGACCGGGCCGGTGCCGCTGTCCCAGGGCGAGCGGCAACGCCATTCGCGCGGGTCGTTGGCGTCGGCGCCGCCGCAGGGCAACCGGTCGCCGGGCTGGAACGGCCGCCCGAGCACGCCCGACAGGCCGGCGCGCCAGTAGCTGGCGCGGCTGCCGAAGGCCGGCGCCAGGGCCATGCCGCCCGAGACCGCCAGGTAGGCGCACCCGCTGTCGGCCGTGCCCAGTTGCAGCTGCTCGCCCTCTTGCAGGGTGGCGGTCTGCCAGGCGGGCAGGGCGCTGCGCCCACCGTCGGGCCCGAGGCGGGTGGCGGTGATGCGGCCGGCCAGCGCGATCCGCACCGGCCCGCTGGCGACCCGCAGCACGGTGCCGACGCCGCGCAGTTCCAGCACCGCGGCATTCAGATCGTTGCCCAGCAGCGCGTTGGCGGCCTGGGCCAGCGGCCCGTCGAGCCAGCCCGACAGCGGCAGGCCGTGGTGGCGGTGGCCGGCGCGGCCGCGGTCCTGCACGGTGCTGCCGATGCCGGGTTGAACCATTTCAAGCATCGCGCTCATGCGGACTGCGCTTTCAGGAACGTCTCGCGCGGCAGGCCTCGGGCGATGTCACCCGCGAGTCGGTCGTGGGTCGCTCGGTCGACGGCGGTCCACTGCACCTCGTCGCCCGCCGCCAGCATGGCCGGCTGTTCGGTCTGCGCGGGATCGAACAGCACCACCGGCGTGCGGCCCAGCAGGTTCCAGCCGCCCGGGCTTTCCCAGGGGTAGACCGAACACATGTCCAGCGCGATGGCGACCGACTGCGCGGGCACCTTCTGGCGCGGCGAAGGCAGGCGCGGCGTGGCCAGCCCGGGCGGCAGGCCACCCATGTAGGGGAAACCGGGCTGGAAGCCCAGCATGTAGACCCGGAAGGTGGCGCCAAGCAGCTGCTGGATCACCGCGTCTCGGGTCAGCTGTTTCAGTTCGCACACCCGCGCGAGGTCGGGGGCGAAGTCCTCGTCGAAACACACCGGCAGCCGCCACTGGCGGCCGCGGGCCGTGACCCCGTCGGCTCCGCTGGCCAGCGCGAGCAGCCGCTGGCCCAGCGCACCGGCATTGGTCGTCCACGGGTCGAAATGCACCGTGAGCGAGCGGAAGGTCGGCACCACATCGGTCACACCCGCCACCAGCGCGTCGGTGGCGCGGCCCCGCGCCAGCTGGTCCGCCAGCCCCATCACGCGGGCGTTGGTGGCGGGGTGAATGGCGCTGCCGAATTCCACGGTCCAGGCAGCGTCGCCCAATGGCAGCAGCCGAAGCGAGGTCATGGCGTCCTCCAGGGCTGCCGTGGAACCGGCTCCGCCGGGCCACAGGCAGCGTCCCCCCTCCCGCCGCAGGCGAGAGAGAGGGGGGAAGCCGCGCAGCGGCGCAGGGGGGTGTTCACAATGACGCGGCGGAACGCGCCGCCTGGTCGTACATGCCCGAGAGCACGCGCAGCAGCCGCGCCAGCTCGCCGATATCCTTGTTCAGCGCGTCGTCGGCGTGCAGCGCCTGGATCAGGCACTGCTCGCGGATTTCGCGGTAGCGCTGCACCATGGCGCTGCCGGTCTCGGTGGCGGCGTAGGTCACCTCCTTGCCCGACTTGCTCGACACCACCATGCCCAGGCTCACCAGCTTCTTGAGCGAGTAGTTCACCAGGTGCGTGTCCTCGATGTTCATGATGAAACAGATGTCCGACAGGCGCTTGTCGCGCGCGCGGTGGGTGACGTGGTGCAGCACCAGCACGTCCAGCGGCATCAGGTCCTTCAGTCCCGCGGCCGACATGCAGTGCACCACCCAGCGGTGGAAGGCGTTGCTGGCCACGATCAGGCCGAACTCGAACTCGCTCATCTCCGCGCTCTGCGGCGAGACCAGGTGCGCCGACGACACGATGTGCGTGCCCTGGCTGGTGGTGGGCACTGGCGTGGGGCTTGCTTGGGGGGGCTTGGCCATGAGGCGTCTCCTTGACTGCCCGCAAGTCTATGGATTTGGCGACGTTTTGCCAACAATTTGTTGACGATTAGGGAAAACACGGGTCACAATGAATCAACCGGACTCCTACAGTTCAAGCACCTGTTTCCCGCAGTCCCTCTGCGTTCTGTTCAACCCCCACCCGGAGCTTTCATGAAACGTCGCACTTTCCAACTCTCCCTGGCCGCTGCCGCCATCGGTTTTTCGACCTCGGCGCTGGCCCAGGCCAAGTGGGACCTGGCCACGGCCTACCCGGCCACCAACTTCCACACCGTGAACATCAGCCAGTTCGCGGCCGACGTGGACAAGGCCAGCGGCGGCAAGCTCAAGATCACGGTGCACGCCAACGCGGCGCTGTTCAAGGCGCCCGAGATCAAGCGCGCGGTGCAGGGCGGCCAGGCGCAGGCGGGCGAGATCCTGCTGGTGAACTACCAGAACGAGTGGCAGGTCTTCGGCGCCGACGGTCTGCCCTTCCTGGCCGACAGCTACGATGAGGCCGCCAAACTGTGGAAAGTGCAGCGCCCGGTGCTGGAGAAGAAGCTGGCCGAGCAGGGCATGATGGTGCTGTTCGCGGTGCCATGGCCGCCGCAGGGCATCTACAGCAAGAAGCCGCTGAACAGCGCGGCCGATCTCAAGGGCATCAAGTGGCGCGCCTACAGTCCCGCCACCGCCCGCATCGCCGAACTGGTGGGCGCGCAACCGGTGACGGTGCAGGCCGCCGAGGTCAGCCAGGCCTTTGCCACCGGCGTGGCCGAAAGCATGATGTCCAGCGGCTCCACCGGCGCGGACGCCAAGCTGTACGAACACGTCAAGTACTGGTACGACACCCAGGCCTGGCTGCCCAAGGACGCGCTGCTGGTGAACAAGAAAGCCTTCGAAGCGCTGGACAAGCCCACGCAGGACGCGGTGATGAAAGCCGCCGCCACCGCCGAAACCCGCGGCTGGGAGGCCAGCAAGAAGGCCAACGGCGAGAGCCTGGACAAGCTCAAGGCCGGCGGCATGCAGATCCTGCCCGCGCCAGCCCCGCTCAAGGCCGACATGAAGCAGGTGGGCGACACCATGCTCAAGGAATGGCTGGCCAAGGCCGGTCCTGAGGGCCAGGCCCTGGTCGACGCGTTCCGCAAGTGAGCCGCGCCAGCACCATGCGGCGCGCATTGAACGCCCTGTACGACGGTTGTGCCTGGCTCGCGGCGGTGTTCATGATCGGCGTGCTGGTCATGGTGCTGCTGTCGGTGCTGGGGCGCCAGCTCCATTTCCATGTGCCGGGCACCGACGCCTACGCCGGCTACTGCATGGCGGCGGCCGGTTTCCTGGCGCTGGCCCACACGCTCAAGCGCAACGAGCACATCCGCGTCACCCTGGTGCTGGGCAAGCTCACAGGCGGCGCACGGCGCGGGCTGGAGCTGTGGTCGCTGAGCGCCGCGGTGCTGCTGTCCGGGCTGTTCGCCTGGTTTGCGCTGCGCCTGGTGCTGCAGTCGCACGAGTTCAACGACATCTCGACCGGCAACGACGCCACGCCGCTGTGGTTGCCTCAGCTGGCGATGGCGCTGGGCACGCTGGTGCTGTTCATCGCCTTCGTCGACGAATGGGTGCTCGAATGGCGCGGCCAGCGCGAACACATCGCGGGATCGGAGACGCACCATGAATGAGATGTTCGTCACCGGTCTGCTGATCGTGTCGCTGTTCCTGCTGCTGGGCAGCGGCGTCTGGATCGGCCTGACGCTGGCCGGCGTGGCCTGGATCGGCATGGAGCTGTTTTCCTCGCGCAGCGCGGGCGACGCCATGGCCGTCACCATCTGGGGCTCGGCCAGCAGCTGGACGCTGACCGCGCTGCCGCTGTTCATCTGGATGGGCGAGATCCTGTTTCGCACCCGGCTGTCCGAAAACATGTTCAAGGGCCTCGCGCCCTGGGTGAACGCGTTGCCGGGCCGGCTGCTGCACACCAACATCCTGGGCAGCACCATCTTTGCGGCGGTGTCGGGCTCGTCGGCCGCGACCTGCGCGACCATCGGGAAGATGACCATCCCCGAGCTGACCGAACGCGGCTACCCGGTCGAGCGGGTCATCGGTTCGCTCGGTGGCGCCAGCACGCTGGGCCTGCTGATTCCGCCCTCGATCGTGATGATCGTCTACGGCGTCGCGGCCGAGGTCTCGATCGCCAAGCTGTTCGTCGCGGGCGTGATCCCGGGCCTGATGCTGGCCGGCCTGTTCAGCGGCTACCTGATGGTCTGGGCGCTGATGAACCCGGACAAGATTCCCAAGGCCGATGAGGGCATGAGCTTCACCGAGAAGTTGCGTGCCTCCAGCGAGCTGATCCCGGTGATCCTGCTGATCGGCGGCGTGATCGGGTCCATCTACGTCGGCGTGGCCACCGCGACCGAGGCCGCCGCCATCGGTGTGGTGGGTTCGCTGATGCTGTCGGCGTACCAGAAGTCGCTGTCGTGGCAGAACTTCAAGGACGCGCTGCTGGGCGCCACGCGGCTGTATTGCATGATGGCCCTGATCCTGGCGGGCGCGGCCTTCCTCACGCTGGCCATGGGCTACATCGGCCTGCCGCGCCACCTGGCCGAATGGGTGGGTTCCCTGGGCCTGTCGCCGGGCTTGCTGCTGATCGCGCTGGGGCTGTTCTACATCGTGCTGGGCTGCTTCCTGGACGGCATCTCGATGATCGTGCTGACCATGGGCGTCATCATCCCGACGGTGCAGGCCGCCGGCATCGACCTGGTCTGGTTCGGCATCTTCATCGTCATCGTGGTCGAGATGGCGCAGATCACGCCGCCGGTGGGTTTCAACCTGTTCGTGCTGCAGGGCATGACGCGGCGCGAGATCAACTGGATCGCCCGGGTCTGCCTGCCGTATTTCCTGCTGATGGTGTTGGCGGCCTGCCTGCTGTTCTGGTTCCCGCAGATCGTGATGTGGCTGCCGGGGCACATGTGAGCGCGGTGCTCAGGCACGCAGAAAACGCCCGGGGCTGAACGGCTGCGGGTCGATCGTGGTCGGCTCGCCCAGCATCAGCTGCGCCAGCAGTTCGCCGGTGCCCGGCCCGGTTGAGAAGCCGATGTGCTGGTGGCCCAGCGCCAGCCACAGACCCGCATGCCCGGGGCAGGCGCCGATCATCGGCCGGCAGTCGGGCAGGGTGGGGCGGCTGCCCAGCCAGTCGGGGTCTTGCGTGCGTTCCCCCAGCGGCATGGCCTCGCGCGCCGCGCGCTCGGCGGCCTCCAGCTGTTCGCGGTTCGGCGGTGCTTGCTGCGCATTGAGTTCGACGCCGGTGGTCAGCCGCAGGCCCTGGGCCATCGGCGCCAGCACGTAGCCGCCCGCCGTGTCGTAGACCGGCCGGTTCAGCGACGCACCGGGGCTGGGGTGGAAGTGGCGGTGCTGGCCGCGTTCGAAACCCATGGGCAGGCGCAGCCCCAGTTGCTCGCGCAGGAAATCGCGCGACCAGGGGCCGAGCGCCAGCACCACGTGGTCGGCCGGCAGCGCCGCGCCGCCCGAGGTGTGCACGGTCCAGCTGCGCTCGGCGCGCGTCAGCCGCTGTGCCTGGTCGACCTGCAGCACACCGCCCAGGGCCTGCAGCCAGGCCGCGTAGCCACGCACCACCTCGCCCGGGCTGTCGACCGCGCTGGCGTTCTGCACCCACAGGGTGCGCGGAAACACGGGTTTGAGGTGCGGCTCCAGATCGTGCAGGGCGGGTGCGTTGAGCACGCGCGTGGCCACGCCAAAGCGCGCCAGCGTCTCACGCCCGAAGGCCCCGGCGGCGAAGGCGGCCTCGCTGCGGTAGAGGAACAGCCAGCCGTCGTCACGCCGGCGCTGCGCCACGCCAGCCGCGTCCATCCAGCGGCGGTGCACCGTGCCCGAGTGGCGGATCAGCGCATCGAGCGCCGTGGTGGTCTCGCGGAACACCGGTTCGCGCGCATGGGCCAGAAACGACAACCCCCAGCGCCACTGGCCCAGCGTCCACAGCGGGTGGTAGCGAAAACCGGGGTTGCGGCCGCGCAGCAGGTTCGGCAGCTGAGCCCAGAGGCCCGGGTGGTTGAACGGCATCAGCGAGCTGCGCGCCAGCACGCCGGCGTTGCCGTGCGAGGTGGCGGCTCCGGGGCCCAGCGGGTCGATCACCGTGACCGCCAGGCCCCGCTGGCGCAGCGAGAGTGCGCAGGCCACGCCCACCATGCCCGCGCCCAGCACCACCACCCGTTGTCCTGCTCTGGCCTGCGTCATGCTCCAATCGCTTTCATGCTCATGCGGTTTCTTTCCATGACCGGCAGCTTATCGCCATGACCGAGGCGCGTGCCGTTGCCGGCGGCTTTCTCGGCGTGATCGTGCTGGACACGCGTTTCCCGCGCCCGCCCGGCGACATCGGCTGCCCCGGCACTTGGTCGCGGGCCGGCATCCCGGCGAAGCTGCTCACCGTGCCCGGCGCCTCGGCACGGCGGGTGGTGCAGGCGCAGGACCCGGCGCTGCTCGAACCCTTCATCGACGCCGCCCGTGCGCTGGCGGCCGAAGGCGCGCGGCTGATCACCACCAGCTGCGGCTTTCTGGCGGCCTGGCAGGCCGAGCTGCAGGCCGCGGTGAACCTGCCCGTGATCAGCTCCAGCCTATTGCAGTGCGCCGCGCTGCCAGCGCCGGGCCTCGTCACCTTCGATGCCGCGTCGTTGCACCCGGGGCTGCTGCGCAAGGCGGGCGTGCCCGAGGGCACGCCGGTGCAGGGGCTGGCGCCGGGCTGCGAGCTGCAGTCGCGCATCCTGGCCGACGACGCGGTGCTCGATCTGGTGCAGGCGCAGGCCGATGTGGTGGCCGCGGCCCTGCAACTGGTATCGCGGCATCCGCAGGTGCGGACGGTGGTGCTGGAGTGCACCAACATGCCGCCCTACCGGGACGCGGTGGAACAGGCGATTGGACGGCCTGTGCACGATCTGGAAACCTTGCTGCTGGCCAGGTGGCGAGAGTTGCGGGCCAACGTATGACACGCCAAAGACGGGGAGTCCATCCCAGAACGCGGCGGAACTGGCTTTGCCAGGCCGCACCGCGTTGCCCCCTTGAGGGCGTCGCGCGCAGCGCGGCGGGGGTGAGTCAAAGCTCTTCGACGCGGCGCGCCGGGTAGCTGTCCCAGCCCTGGCAGCCGGGGCACTGCCAGAAATGTTGCCGCGCCTCGAAGCCACAGGCGGCGCAGCGGTAACGCCGCAGCGGTGCGCTGGCCTGTTCCAGCGCGGTCTGCACGCGCTTCTGCGCTTCGGGCTCGGACAAGGTTTCACCGGCCAGCCACTGGGTGGCGATGACGAGCGAGGGCTCGCGTTCCAGGTGGGCGAGGTAACGCGCGCGCACCGCGAGCGGGTCGGTGTTCAGGCTGGCCAGGGCTTCGGTCACGTCCAGCGAGGGCGCACGGTCGTGGCTGGCCTGCAGCAGTGCCAGCACCTGGGCCTCGCGACCGGTCTGACGGGCCAGGTCGGCCATGGCGCGGGCGGCCAGCGGCAGGCCTTGCGGTGCCTGGCTGGCGAGCGAGAGCAGCGCGTCCAGCGCGGCCGGGGCCTGGCCGGCCTGCGCCTTCAGCGCCGACAGCGCCAGCCAGCCGCGGGGCATCTGCGGGGCCTGTTGCACGGCCTGGCCCAGCAGGGCCAGGGCCTGCTCGGTGTGGCCGCCGCGCTGCTGCTGTTCGGCTTCTTCGCACAGGTAGTGCGCCAGCCGTGTGGCAAAGCTGCCGGGCTGGGCCGCGTCCAGCCGCTCGGCGATGCGCCGGGCCTGCGGCCAGTCGCGCGAACGCTCGTAAATCGCCAGCAGGGCCAGGAGGGCTTCGCCTTCGAAGCTGGTGCCTTCGAGCTTGTGCAGGGCAGTTTCGGCCCGGTCCAGCAGGCCGGCCTTGAGGAAGTCCAGCGCCAGCGCGTGCTGGGCGCGCTCGCGGTCTTTGCCCTTGACGTCGGCGCGCGCCAGTAGGTGTTCGTGCACACGCACGGCGCGGTCGTAGTCGCCACGGCGGCGGAACAGGTTGCCCAGCGCGAAGTGCAGTTCGGCCGTGTCCGGGTCGCCCTGCACGGCTTCGATGAAGGCGTCGATGGCCTGGTCCTGCTGTTCGTTGAGCAGGTGGTTCAGGCCGCGGAAATAAGCCTTGGGAGCCTGCTGGCTCTGGATGCGCAGCTGGCGCAGGTCGAAGCGCGAGGCGAACCAGCCGGCCGCGAAGGCCAGAGGCAGGCCCCAGAGCAGCCAGGTCAGGTCAAGATCCATGTCGGGGGGCGTCGGGAGGGTGGGGCAGAAGGGTGGTGTCGGCGCCAAAACCAGAGGGCGCGACGGTGATGGCGGCGGCGTGGCGGCGGGCCTTGCGCGCGCGCAGCCACAGCGGCAGCATCACGAGCACCCCCAGGAACACCCCCATCACCAGCACACACAGCAGCACCAGCACCAAGGGGGCCTGCCAATGGGCGCCGAAGAACAGGTGCAGCGTCACGGGCTCCTGGTTGTTCAGCGCGAAGGCGAAAAGGGCAAAAAAAATGGCTGCGTTGAGCAGCCACATCAGGTATCTCACATCGTCCCCTGTGTGGTGGGACGATTGTAGCGATCAGGCCGACTTCTTCGGCTCCCGACCCAGGATCTCGGCGGTCTTCTTGTCCACCTCTTCGCGCAGGGCCTTGCCCGGCTTGAAATGGGGCACACGCTTTTCCGGAATCATCACGCTTTCGCCCGAACGCGGGTTGCGCCCGATGCGGGGTGAGCGGCGGTTCACCGAGAAGCTGCCAAAACCACGGATCTCGATCCGGTGCCCTTTGACCAGGGCTTCGCCCATCGCATCGAGGATCGCCTTGACGGCGAACTCCGCATCGCGGTGGGTGAGCTGGCTGAATTTGCCGGCCAGTGCTTCGACGAGGTCGCTGCGGGTCATGTCTGGTGGGGCGTTGTGCACCGGGCGTTCAGCGAAAGAAGATGGGGAGACCAGGCTCCCCATCCACTCCGCGCTGAACGCTCAGCGTGGGACCTGAGATCAGTTGTTGTTGTCCAGCTTGGCGCGCAGCAGGGCGCCCAGGCTGGTGGTGCCGGCGTTGCCGGTGTTCTGGTTCAGGCTGGCCATGGCTTCGTTCTGGTCGGCCATGTCCTTGGCCTTGATCGACAGCTGGATGTTGCGGGTCTTGCGATCCACGTTCACCACCACGGCGTTGACTTCGTCGCCTTCCTTGAGCACGTTGCGGGCGTCTTCCACGCGGTCGCGGGAGATTTCCGAAGCGCGCAGGTAGCCGATGACGTCTTCGCCCAGGTCGATTTCAGCGCCCTTGGCGTCCACGGTCTTGACCTTGCCGGTCACCACGGAACCCTTGTCGTTGACCGACACGAAGGTGGTGAACGGGTCGCCGTCGAGTTGCTTGATGCCCAGGGAGATGCGCTCGCGCTCGACGTCGATGGCCAGCACGATGGCTTCGACTTCCTGGCCCTTCTTGAAGTTGCGCACGGCGGCTTCGCCGGTTTCGTTCCAGGACAGGTCGGACAGGTGCACCAGGCCGTCGATGCCGGCGGCCAGACCCACGAACACGCCGAAGTCGGTGATCGACTTGATCGGGCCCTTGACGCGGTCGCCGCGCTTGGTGTTCTGCGCGAATTCCTGCCACGGGTTGGCCTTGCACTGCTTCATGCCCAGGCTGATGCGGCGCTTGTCTTCGTCGATCTCGAGGACCATGACTTCGACTTCGTCACCCAGCGACACGATCTTGGACGGGGCCACGTTCTTGTTGGTCCAGTCCATTTCGGACACGTGCACCAGACCTTCGATGCCGGGCTCGAGTTCCACGAACGCGCCGTAGTCGGCGATGTTGGTGATCTTGCCGAACATGCGGGTGCCTTGCGGGTAGCGGCGGTTCACGCCCATCCACGGGTCGTCGCCCATCTGCTTGAGGCCCAGGGACACGCGGTTCTTCTCGGTGTCGAACTTGAGGATCTTGGCGGTGATTTCCTGGCCGGCCTGAACGACTTCGCTCGGGTGGCGGACACGGCGCCATGCCATGTCGGTGATGTGCAGCAGGCCGTCGATACCGCCCAGGTCCACGAAGGCACCGTATTCGGTGATGTTCTTGACCACGCCTTGCACCACAGAACCTTCTTTCAGGGTCTGCATCAGCTTGGCGCGCTCTTCGCCCATGGAGGCTTCCACCACGGCGCGGCGGCTCAGCACCACGTTGTTGCGCTTGCGGTCGAGCTTGATGACCTTGAATTCCAGGGTCTTGTTTTCGTACGGGGTCAGGTCCTTGGTCGGACGGCTGTCGACCAGCGAGCCCGGCAGGAAGGCGCTGATGCCGTTGACCATGACCTTCAGGCCGCCCTTGACCTTGCTGGAGGTCGTGCCGGTGACGAATTCGCCGGACTCCAGGGCCTTTTCCAGGGACATCCACGAGGCCAGGCGCTTGGCCTTGTCGCGGGACAGCAGGGTGTCGCCGAAACCGTTTTCAACGGAGTCGATGGCCACGGAGACGAAGTCGCCGACTTGCACTTCGAGTTCGCCCTGGTCGTTCTTGAACTCGGCCAGAGGCACGTAGGCTTCAGACTTCAGACCGGCGTTGACCACCACGTGGTTGTGCTCGATGCGCACGACTTCAGCGGTGATGACTTCGCCCGAGCGCATTTCGGCACGCTTGAGGGACTCTTCAAAGAGGGCGGCAAAAGATTCAGACATGAGTTTTCCTAAAGCCACACAGCGTCGGGCGCGTCAAGCCACAGCGGCTTGTGCGGGAGATCGACGGTTGGGCGGCGTTTCAAATGCAGTGCGTGGCACTGCGGGGTTGGGTCAACGAACCATCGGGCCTGCGGGCGGTGAGCACCCGGCGGGGCCTTCTGGGCCAGTGGCGTGTTCTCAGCGGGCCGAGAACACCGTTTTGCCTTGCCACCAGCTCAAGACCAGTTGCACCGAGGGTTCGATGCCCATGTCCGAGTTGTCCAGCAGCAAGGCGTCTTCGGCGGGCTTCAAGGGGGCGACGGCGCGGGACGTGTCCCGCTGGTCGCGGACTTTGAGGTCCGCCAAAAGGCTGTCGATGTTAGCAGTATTTCCCTTTGAAATCAACTGCTTATACCGACGCTGCGCGCGCTGCTCGGCGCTGGCGGTCAGGTAGACCTTGAGCTGCGCGTGCGGGAAGATGACGGTGCCCATGTCGCGCCCGTCGGCCACCAGCCCCGGCAGGCGCCGAAAACTGAGTTGCAGCGCGTGCAGGGCCTGGCGCACCGAGGGGTGCTGCGACACGCGCGAGGCCATGCCGCCAGTGGATTCCAGCCGCAGCGGGTCGGTGATGTCGCGACCGGCCAGGAAGACCCGGTGATCCTGAAACCGGACCGGCAGCTGGGCCGCCAGGCGCGCCAGCGCGGGCTCGTTGTCCAGATCGATGCCGGCATCCTGCGCCGCCAGGGCGGTGGCGCGGTACAGGGCGCCGGAGTCCAGCAGGTGGTAGCCCAGCCGCTGGGCGACTTCCGACGCCAGCGTGCCCTTGCCCGATGCGGTGGGCCCGTCGATGCAGATCACCGGGATGGCTTGCTCCGGGGTCTGGCAGACCTCGAACAGGGCCTCGAAATAGTCCGGGAAGGTCTTGGCCACGCACTTGGGGTCTTCGATGCGCACCGGCAGGCCCGCCGGATTGAACGCGGCGAGCGAGAAGCACATGGCGACCCGGTGGTCGTCGTAGGTGTGGATGCTGCCCGTGGTCCAGGTGGTCGGGGGTGTGACGCGGATGAAATCCACGCCTTCTTCCACGGTCGCGCCGAACTTGCGGCATTCGGCCGCCATGGCTGCGATGCGGTCGGTTTCCTTCACACGCCAGCTGGCGATGTTGCGCAGCGTGGTGGTGCTGTCGGCGTACAGCGCCATCACGGCCAGGGTCATGGCCGCGTCGGGGATGTGGTTGCAGTCCAGCTCGATGGCCTTGAGCGGCCAGGCGCCGCGGCGGATGTGCAGGCGGTTGGCTTCGCCGGAGACGTCGGCACCCATCAGGCGCGCCGCTTCGACGAAGCGGATGTCGCCCTGGATGGACGACAGGCCCACGCCTTCGATGGTGATGCCGTCGGTGCCGGGGCTCGCCGGCGCGAGGGCGCCCAGGGCGATGAAGTAGCTGGCCGACGACGCGTCGCCCTCCACATGGATGAGGCCGGGCGAGGTGTAGCGGCTGCCGGCGGGGATGGTGAAGCGCTGCCAGCCGTCGCGCCGCACCTGCACGCCAAAGCGCGCCAGCAGGTTGAGCGTGATCTCGATGTAGGGGCGCGAGATCAGTTCACCCACCACGTCGATCACCACGTCTTGCCGCGCCACCAGGGGCAGGGCCAGCAGCAGGGCGGTGAGGAACTGGCTGGAGACGTCGCCGCGCACGCGGATCGGCTGGTCCAGCTTCAGCGCGTGGGCGGCGCCATCGCCCAGTCGCAGCGGCGGGTAGCCTTCCTGGCCCAGGCAGTCCACCGGACAGCCGAGCTGGCGCAGGGCGTCCACCAGGTCGCCGATCGGCCGCTCGTGCATGCGGGCGATGCCGCTGAGCTCGAAGCTGCCACCCTGTTCGCTGGCCAGCAGGGCCAGCGCGGCGGTGAGCGGGCGCATGGCCGTACCGGCGTTGCCCAGGAACAGTGGTGCCTGTTTGACGGGCAGCTGGCCGCCCAGGCCGTGCACGCGCAGGGCGCCGTCGGGCTGGGTCTCGATGCGGCAACCCAGCTGGGCCAGGGCCTTGAGCATGACCTGCGTGTCGTCCGAATCGAGCAGGTCCACGATGTCGGTGTGGCCGGTGCTCAGCGCGGCCAGCAGCAGCACGCGGTTGGAAATGCTCTTGGAGCCGGGCAGGCGCACGGTGCCACCGGCGCTGGTCAGGTGGGGCAGGTCGAGGAAGGCGGTGGTGTACATGCGCGAGGGCTGGCGTGCTTGAAAAAATCGACGCAGCCGCAGCAGGGCGCGTCTGCCGTCCGGAAAGGGTCAGCTCTGGGACTTGGTGGCCGACATGCGCCAGTGCGCACGGGCGCTGCTGGCGGTGTCGATCAGGGCTTCCAGCGCGTCGGGGTTGCCGGCGCTGATGGCCACTTCCAGCGCGTGCAGGGCGCGTTGGAACTGTTTGGACTGCGCCAGCAGCTCTTCCTTGTTGGACGTGAGGATGTCGCGCCAGACGCTGGGGTCGCTGGCGGCGATGCGGGTGAAGTCGCGGAAACCCGGACCGGCCAGCGACAGGAATTCCTGGCCCTGTTTCTGGTCGTGGATCGCGTTCATGAGCGCAAAGGCGATCAGGTGCGGCAGGTGGCTCACCGCCGCGTAGGCCGCGTCGTGTGCCTCGGGCGACATCTGCTTGACGTTGCAACCCAGTGCACTCCAGACCTGCTGGGCCTTGTCCAGCTGGACCGTCAGCGTGCGTTCGATGGGCGTGAGGATGACCTGGCGACCGGTGTACAGCTCGGCGTCGGCGTGTTCCACACCCGCCAGCTCCTTGCCGGCGATCGGGTGGGCGGGCACGAACACGCCCACCTGGTCCTTGAGCACGCGGCGCGCGGCGTCGATCACCTCGCGCTTGGTGGAGCCCACGTCCATCACCAGGGTGTCGCGCGTGATCAGGTGGCGGATGGCCTTGAAGGTGGCTTCGGTGGCCGAGACCGGCACGGCCAGCAGCACCAGATCGGCGCCCGAGACCGCCAGCAGGGCCGAGGGCGCTTCGACGTCGATCACGCCCATCTGGCGTGCACGCTCGGTGGTCGAGGGGGACTTGCTGTAGCCCACCACACGCTTGACCAGGCCGGCCTTCTTCATTGCCAGGGCGAAAGACCCGCCCATCAGGCCGCAGCCGATCAGGCCCAGTTGTTCAAATTTGATAGGGGTGGCGGCCATGTCATTCGCTCACCGGGTAGGCACCCAGCACTTTGTAGAAGGCGCACAGGCCTTGCAGTTCTTTCAGGGCCGCCGCAACGTTGGGTTGGGACGGGTGGCCCGCCAGGTCGATGTAGAAGTAGTACTCCCACTGGCCGGACTTGGCCGGGCGCGACTCGAAGCGCGTCATGGACACGCCGTTGTTCTTCAGCGGCACCAGCAGGTCGTGGACCGCGCCGGGCCGGTTGGGCACCGACACCACCAGACTGGTGCAGTCGCGACCGGAGGCTGGGGGCGTGGCCAGCGTCTGCGGCAGGCAGATGACGAGAAAACGCGTGCGGTTGTAGGCCTCGTCCTGGATCGCGTGCGAGACGATGTGCAGACCGAATTGCGCCGCAGCCCGCTCGCTGGCGATCGCGGCCCAGGCGGGGTTGGCGGCGGCCAGCCGCGCGCCTTCGGCGTTGCTGGACACGGCGCGCCGCTCGGCCTTGGGCATGTGCTGCGTGAGCCAGCCCTGGCACTGGGCCAGGGCTTGCGGGTGGGCCATCACCACCTCGACCGCGTCCAGGCTGTTGACCTGGCGCAGCAGGTTGTGGCGCACCAGCAGGCTGACTTCGCCGACCACGTGCACCGGCGAGCGCAGGAACAGGTCCAGCGAACGCGCCACCACGCCCTCGGTGGAGTTCTCGACGCCGACCACACCGTACTGCGCGGTGCCCGCGGCCGTGGCGTGGAACACCTCGTCGAAGCTGCTGCAGTAAATCAGGTTGGCGGCGCTGCCGAAGAACTCGATGGCGGCCTGTTCGGTGAAGGTGCCTTCGGGGCCGAGCACGGCCACGCGTTGCGGCGCTTCCAGCGCCAGGCAGGCCGACATGATCTCGCGCCAGATGGACGCCACATGCTGGTTCAGCAGCGGGCCCTGGTTGGCGTTCTGGATCTTGTCGATCACCTGCGCCACGCGGTCCGGGCGGAAGAAAGGCGAGCCTTCGGCGCGCTTGATCTCGCCCACTTGCTCGGCCACATGGGCGCGCTGGTTGAGCAGCGAGAGCAGTTGCTGGTCGATGCTGTCGATCTGCACCCGAAGGCCGCCCAGCGCTTCGGATTGGACAGGCTTGCTGGTGGTCATGCGCTGGTCTTCTCGAAATCGCGCAGGTAGTCCACCAGCGCCTGCACGCCGGCCAGCGGCATGGCGTTGTAGATGCTGGCCCGCATGCCACCGACCGACTTGTGGCCCTTGAGTTGCAGCAGGCCGCGTTCCTTGGCGCCGGCCAGGAAGGCGTCGTTGCGCGACTCGTCGCGCAGGAAGAAAGGCACGTTCATGCGCGAACGGCAGTCCTTGGCGACCTTGTTCACATAGAACTGCGAACGGTCGATGAAGTTGTAGAGCAGGGTGGCCTTGGCGATGTTGCGCTCTTCCATGGCCGCGATGCCGGTGAACGCCCCCTCGGCCTGGCGCTTGAGCCACTGGAAGACCAGCCCGGCCATGTAGATGCTGTAGGTGGGCGGCGTGTTGTACATCGACTGGTTGTCGGCCACGGTCTTGTAGTCGAACGCGCTGGGGCAGATCGACAGCGCCTGACCCAGCAGGTCTTCGCGCACCACCACCAGGGTCACGCCGGCAGGGCCGAGGTTCTTCTGTGCACCGCCGAAGGCCAGCCCCACACGGCTCCAGTCCACCGAGCGCGAGGCCACGTGCGATGAAAAGTCGATCACCAGCGGGGCGTTGCTGCCCAGGGCTTTGAGGTCGGGCAGCTCGTGGAACTCCACGCCATGAATGGTCTCGTTGCTGCAGACGTGCACGTACTGCGCATCCTTGCTGAGCTTCCAGCCGGCGGGGGCAGGCAGGGATGTGTGGTGGTCGGCTTCGTTGCTGGCAATCACCACCGGCGAGGCGTACTTGCGCGCCTCCTTGGCCGACTTCTGGCTCCAGCCGCCGGTGACCACAAAGTCCACCACGCCGCCGCGCGAGAGGTTCAACGGCACGATGGCGTTTTCCGCCAGACCGCCGCCCTGCATGAACAGGATGCGGAAGTTCGCCGGCACCGCCAGCAGCTCGCGCAGATCGGCTTCGGCCTGTGCGGCAATGGACATGAACTCCTTGCCGCGGTGGCTCATTTCCATGACACCCATGCCGCTGCCGTGCCAGTCCAGCATTTCGGCTGCGGCCTGTTGCAACACCTCTTCGGGCATGGCGGCCGGACCGGCCGAGAAGTTGTAGGGGCGCTGCGTCATTCGGCGCCACCTGCTGTGTCGTCACCCGCCTCCGCGGCGTCGGGAGCGCTCACATCCACGTTGGCGTCGTTCTCGACGATGCGTTGCAGACCCGACAGTTCGGCACCTTCGTCCAGCGCAATCAGTGTCACGCCTTGAGTCGCTCGGCCCATCTCGCGGATCTCGCTCACGCGGGTGCGCACCAGCACGCCCTTGTCGGTGATCAGCATGATTTCGTCGTCGCTGTGCACCAGCGTGGCGGCCACGACCTTGCCGTTGCGTTCGCTCTGCTGGATCGCGATCATGCCCTTGGTGCCGCGGCCGTGGCGGGTGTATTCGCCGATCGGCGTGCGCTTGCCGTAGCCGTTGATGGTGGCGGTCAGCACGCTCTGCTGCTCGTCCTCGGCCACCAGCATGGCGATCACGCTCTGGCCGTCTTCGATCATCATGCCGCGCACGCCGCGGGCGTTGCGGCCCATCGGGCGCACGTCGTTTTCGTCAAAGCGCACCGCCTTGCCGCCGTCGCTGAACAGCATCACGTCGTGCTGGCCATCGGTCAGCGCGGCGCCGATCAGGAAGTCGCCCTCGTCCAGGTCCACGGCGATGATGCCGGCCTTGCGCGGGTTGCTGAACTCGTCCAGCGAGGTCTTCTTGACCGTGCCCATGCTGGTCGCCATGAACACGAAGCGGTTATCCGGGAAGCTGCGGGCGTCGCCGGTCAGCGGCAGCACCACGTTGATCTTCTCGCCTTCCTGCAGCGGGAACATGTTGACGATGGGGCGGCCACGCGAACCGCGCGAACCGGCCGGCACTTCCCAGACCTTGAGCCAGTACAGCCGACCACGGTTGGAGAAACACAGGATGTAGTCGTGCGTGTTGGCGATGAAGAGCTGGTCGATCCAGTCGTCTTCCTTGGTCGCCGTGGCCTGCTTGCCGCGGCCGCCGCGCTTTTGCGCGCGGTACTCGCTCAAAGGCTGGCTCTTGATGTAGCCGCTGTGAGACAGCGTCACCACCATGTCGGTCGGCGTGATCAGGTCTTCGGTACTCAGGTCCTGCGCGCTGTGTTCGATCTCGCTGCGGCGGGCGCCCAGCTTGGTCTGGCCGAACTCGCTCTTCACCGCCACCAGCTCTTCGCCGATGATGGCCGAGACGCGCTCGGGCTTGGCCAGGATGTCCAGCAGGTCGTCGATGACCGCCATCACGTCCTTGTACTCGGCGACGATCTTGTCCTGCTCCAGGCCGGTCAGGCGCTGCAGACGCATCTGCAGGATTT
>NZ_JASJOY010000158.1:0-1474 GCF_031426985.1 Hydrogenophaga sp. | reverse complement strand
GGCTGGTTCTTGGCGTAGTCGTCCTTGAACTGCTGCAGCGCGGTCAGCAGCGTGTTCCAGCGGCCCTTGGTGATGCCGATGGTGAACATGATGAAGAAGCTGTACAGACCGGTCTTCTCCACCACCACGCCGTGCTCGGCCAGATATTTGGTGACGATGGAAGCCGGGATACCGGTCTTGTCGAACTTGCCGTCCAGGTTCAGACCCGGGGTGACGATGGTGGCCTTGATCGGATCCAGCATGTTGAAACCGTCGGCCAACTGGCCGAAGCCGTGCCACTTGCTGCCGTTCCTGGCGCTGCGGCCGTCGCTGCGGATGATCCATTCCTCGGCGCGGCCGACACCCTCGGCCACCAGCTTGTCCGGGCCCCAGACCTTGAACCACCAGTCCTTGCCGTATTCGGCGTCCACCTTGCGCATGGCGCGGCGGAAATTGAGCGACTCGGCGATGCTCTCCTCCACCAGCGCGGTGCCGCCGGGCGGCTCCATCATGGCGGCCGCCACGTCGCAGCTGGCGATGATGCTGTACTGCGGGCTGGTGCTGGTGTGCATCAGGTAGGCCTCGTTGAAGAGGTGGCGGTCCAGCTTGGTGCTCTGCGAGTCCTGCACCAGCACATGGCTGGCCTGGCTGATGCCCGCCAGCAGCTTGTGGATGGACTGCGTCGCGTACACCACCGACTTCTCCGGCCGCGCCCGCTTCTTGCCCATCGCGTGGTAGGTGCCGTAGAACGGGTGGAAGGCGGCGTGCGGCAGCCAGGCCTCGTCGAAGTGCAGGTTCTCGACGTAACCGTCCAGCAGGTTCTTGATGGTTTCGGTGTTGTAGAGCACGCCGTCGTAGGTCGACTGCGTCAGCGTCAGGATGCGCGGCTTGACCTTCTCGGCATCGACGCCGGCCAGCAGCGGGTTGGCGCGGATCTTGGCCTGGATGGCCTCGATCTCGAACTCGGCCTGCGGGATCGGGCCGATGATGCCGTAGTGGTTGCGCGTGGGCTTGAGGAACACCGGGATCGCGCCCGTCATGATGATCGAGTGCAGGATGGACTTGTGGCAGTTGCGGTCCACCACCACCACGTCGCCCGGCGCCACCGTGTGGTGCCAGACCATCTTGTTCGAGGTCGAGGTGCCGTTGGTCACGAAGTAGCAGTGGTCGGCATTGAAGATGCGTGCCGCGTTGCGCTCGCTGGCGCCGATCGCGCCGTTGTGGTCCAGCAGCTGTCCGAGTTCCTCCACTGCGTTGCAGACGTCGGCGCGCAGCATGTTCTCGCCATAGAACTGGTGGTACATCTGGCCCACCGGGCTCTTGAGGAACGCCACACCGCCCGAGTGACCCGGGCAATGCCAGGAGTAAGAGCCGTCTTCGGCGTAGTCCAGCAGCGCCTTGAAGAACGGCGGCTGGATGCCTTCGAGGTAGCTCTTGGCCTCGCGGATGATGTGGCGCGCCACGAACTCGGGCGTGTCCTCGAACATGTGGATGA
>NZ_JASJOY010000157.1:0-1253 GCF_031426985.1 Hydrogenophaga sp. | reverse complement strand
AGCGCGGCGTCGGCGGCGGCGATCAGGCTTTCCAGTTCGGTGTCGGGCTGCGGCACGGACGTGGCGATGCCGATGCTCAGCGTGACGTGGCCATGTTCGCTGCCACTGTGGGGCAGCGCCAGCGCCGCGACGCGATCGAGGATGCGGCGGGCGACGACGCCGGCGCCGGCCGTCGGGGTGGCGCCGAGGATGACCACGAACTCCTCGCCGCCGTAGCGCGCCACCAGGTCGCCGGGGCGAAAGACGACCTGCTCCAGCACGCCGGCAATCTGCTGCAAACAGCGGTCGCCGGCCTGATGGCCGTAGCTGTCGTTGTAGCGCTTGAAATGGTCGACATCGATCATCAGCAGCGACAGCGTGCTCGCTTCGCGCAACTGGCGCTTCCACTCGTGGCGCAGCTTTTCGTCGAAGCAGCGGCGGTTGGCGATGCCGGTCAGGCCGTCGCGGGTGGCCAGCGCTTCGAGCGCGGCGTGTGCCTTGCGTTGCTCGCTGATGTCTTGCAGGGTTTCCATGGCGCCGATCAGCCTGCCGTCGGCGTCCTTCAACGGTGCCGCCGTAAAATGTACCCAGCATCCTTGCGCGCCCATCGCCTCGAAAAAGTCCTCGGCTTCGAAGGCGCCATCAATCAGCGCCGAGCGGCTGAATTGCGGGTAGTGCCCGGCGATCGTTTCGTTGCTCGCGGCGGACAGGACAAGATCGGCCAGGACCGGCCGCGGTGCGGCGTAAAGCGCCCGCCACACATCGGCCGTGCCGAGCATTTCGCGGGCGCTCAAACCGGTGAGTTTTTCGCAGGCCTGATTCCAGTGCGTTACCCGGTGTTCGGCATCGAGCACGAAGGTCGCTATCGGACTGCCATCGACGATTTGTGACAACTGCCTCTCGCTGGCCTTGATCGCCAGTTCGGCACGCCGCAGACCGGTAATGTTGCGGCCCACGCCGTGATAGCCGACGAAGTTTCCCTGGGCGTCGAATACTGGTGTGCCGCTGACCGAGTAATACTGGAGCGCGCCACCCACGCCGGGCACTTCGTACTCGAAATTGCGGAACGGCTCGTGGCGTTCGTAGCTTGCGATGTGTTCGGCAAGCTGCGCCTCGGTAATGCCGTGAATCGGCATGTCCCAGCGGCGCTTGCCGAAAAAATCGCTTTCCTTGCGCTGCAGCTTTTCGGTGGCCAGGCCAAAGAAGCGGGTAAAGCGAAACTCCGCGTCCTGCTCCCAGAACCAGTCCGCCGAAAGCTCGGCAAAATCGCGCAA
>NZ_JASJOY010000156.1:0-1913 GCF_031426985.1 Hydrogenophaga sp. | reverse complement strand
ACGCTGCGTTACTCGCGGCGCAGCTTCCGCCGTGTGGTCTGGAATTCCGGCCAGCAGATCTGGGCCGAGCTGCACGAGCAGGCCTGGCGCTACTTTGGTGGCTCTGCCCGGTACGTGGTGCTCGACAACCTCAAGGAAGGTGTCTTGAAGCCCGACCTGTACGAGCCCGCACTCAATCCGGTCTATGCCGCCACGCTCGCCCACTACGAGGTGGTGGCCGACCCGGCTCGGGTGCGAGATCCCAATCGCAAGGGCACGGTGGAGAATGCCATCGGACACACCCAGGCCACCGCCCTCAAGGGCCGGCGCTTCGAGACGATCGAGGAGCAGAACGCCTTCCTGGAGCACTGGGAGAGCAAGTGGGCGGCCTCGCGCATCCACGGCGCCGAGCGCCGCCAGGTGCAGGCCATGTTCGAGGAGGAGCGCGCCCACCTGCAGCCACTGCCCTTGACCGGCATGCAGTACTTCACCGAGGTGCAGCGCAGCGTGTGCGACGACAGTTGCGTGCGCATCGACCACAGCAGCTACGCAGCCCGCCCGGCGGTGATTGGCACCAAGGTGCTGGTGCGGATCTTCGAGCGGCGCATCGAGATCCGTGACCTGCGCACCCAGGCTTTGCTGCGCACCCACGCCCGCGTGGAGCGGCCCGGCACCGTGGTGCTGCCCCTGGCCGAACGGGTGTTCAACCCCTCGCGCGAGACCCGCTTCATCCTCGGCCAGGCGCGGGCCATCGGCCCCCAGGCGGCACGGCTGTGCGAGATACTGTTTGCCATCGAAGGCCGGGTGGGCCAGCGCAAGCTCTGGGGCATCGTCAACTTGGCGCGGCGCTACCCGCACCGTTTCATCGACGCGGCCTGCGCGCTCGCCATGGAGCAAGGCGTGCACAGCTACCGCCACGTCAAGGCGCTGACCGAGCGGCTCGTGGCCGATGCCTTGGCTGCCCTGGACGCTGCCACCCCAACACCGTCGGCGTCGGCATCAACGCTGACCCAGCAACACGCACTCATCCGCAGTGCCGAGGAATACGGCGATCTCTTCGCCCACGTCGCCACCGCCACTCAATCCTCCGAGAGCACCCAGCCATGAACATGATCGAGATCGAACGCGCCCTGCGCGAATTGCGCCTCTCCGGTATCGCCGAGACCTTGTCCACCCGCGTGATGCAGGCCCAGGCCGCCCAGCAACCCTTCCTGGAGACCTTCGCCGCCATGCTGCAGGACGAGCTGGACCGCCGGCGCTCTCGTCTGACCGAGCGCCGCTTCAAGCGCTCGGGCCTGACCGAGCGACTGAGCCTGGCGGACTTCGACTGGCGTTTCAATCCGAAGCTGCCGCGCAGCGCCTGCTTCGAGTTGCACACCCTGAAGTTCATCGGCGAGGGCGCCAACGCGCTGATCATTGGCAAGCCCGGCACCGGCAAGAGCCATGTTGCCAAGGCCGTGGCCTACCAGGCCACGCTGCAGGGATACGACGTGCGCTACGTGGAGGCCGACACCGAGTTCGCCAGCTACGGGCTGGCCAGCACACAAGAGCAGGCCGAGAAACTCAAGGCCTGGATTGAGCCAGACCTGCTGGTCCTGGACGATCTGTTCCTGGCCAGGCGCATTGCCGATGTGAGCGCCGAGTTGCTGCAGGCCATCGTGCACCAGCGCTACAAGTTGCGCCGCGCCATCGTCATCACCTCCAACCGGGTGGTGCAGGACTGGGGCAAATACCTGGGCGACGCCACCATGGCCACCACCATCCTTGACCGACTCATGCACCGCTGCGCGATGCTGGAGTTCGAGGGCAAGAGCTACCGTTTGAAGGAGGCCGCCTCACGCATCGCCGTCACACCCGTATAGTCACAATCCGACCGTCCTGCCTGGAGCAGTTTGACCGGCCATAAGTGGAGCAGTTTGGGGTGGCCATCGGGG
>NZ_JASJOY010000155.1:0-17252 GCF_031426985.1 Hydrogenophaga sp. | reverse complement strand
GCACCGGCAGGCGCCAGCGGTTCTTCTGGTCGTCGTGGCTGGGGTACTTGGCCACCATGTCCGGGCGGATGCCGTAGATCGGCTCGCGGTGCTGCGGCACGGCGTCGGGGAAGTTCCAGACCACCGCGCGCGCCTTGGCGTTGCCGAACGGGTGGCAGCCGTGCGCCATGGCCACGCGGATGATCGCGCCCGTCGGGTCGGTCTTCCAGTTCTTGCCCTCGGCCTTGGCCTTCTCGGCGTCGCTCAGGTCGTCCCACCAGCCCAGCTTCTTGAGCAGAATGTGATCGAACTCGGGGTAGCCGGTGGTGATCTCGGCACCCAGCGAATGCGAGCCATCTTCGGCCAGCAGGCTCACGCCGTCTTTTTCCACGCCGAAGTTGGCGCGGAAGTTGCCGCCGCCTTCCATGACGTGCTTGGACGTGTCGTAGAGGTTGGGCGAACCGGGGTGCTTGATCTCGGGCGTGCCGTAGCAGGGCCAGGGCAGGCCGAAGTAGTCACCGGACATGTCGTAGCCGGTCTCCTTGTCCACCACCTTGCCCTTGCACTTGAGCGTCTTGACGTCGAAGGCGCCCATGTTGCGCATGTGGGCCTTCAGGCGTTCGGGGCTCTGGCCGGTGTAGCCGATGGTCCAGACGCTGCGGTTGATCTCGCGCAGGATGTCCTCGATCACGGGCTCGTCCATGCCCTTGACCTGCTGCAGCTTGTAGTTCTTGACCAGTTCCTTGTCGAAGCCCAGCTTCTGCGCGAACTGGTACATGATCATGTGGTCGCTGCGGCTCTCCCACAGCGGCTCGATGACCTTCTCACGCCACTGGAGCGAGCGGTTCGACGCGGTGCAGGAACCGCTGGTCTCGAACTGCGTGGCCGCCGGCAGCAGGTAGACCGCGCGGTCGGGGTTGAGGTCCTCGGGCTTGCCCGGCATGGCGGCCATGGCCGCCGTGGCCGAGGGGTACGGGTCCACCACCACCAGCAGGTCCAGCTTGTCCATGGCGCGCTTCATCTCCAGACCACGGGTCTGCGAGTTGGGCGCGTGGCCCCAGAAGAACATGCCGCGGATGTTCGAGGTCTGGTCGATCAGCTCGTTCTTTTCCAGCACCCCGTCGATCCAGCGCGAGACGGTGATGCCGGGCTTCTCCATCATGCCCTCGGCGTACTGTTTCTTGATCCAGTCGTACTCCACGCCCCACACGTTGGCGAAGTGCTTCCACGAGCCGACGGCCAGGCCGTAGTAGCCGGGCAGCGAATCGGGGTTGGGGCCGACGTCGGTCGCGCCCTGCACGTTGTCGTGGCCACGGAAGATGTTGGTGCCGCCGCCGCTCTTGCCCACGTTGCCCAGCGCCAGCTGCAGGATGCAGGAGGCGCGCACCATGGCGTTGCCGATGCTGTGCTGGGTCTGGCCCATGCACCAGACGATGGTGGCGGGCTTGGCCTCGGCCAGCATCTTGGCCACCTTGGCCATCTGCTCTTCCTTGACGCCACAGGCTTCTTCGACCGCGGCAGGTGTCCACTTGGTCATCACCTCTTCGCGCACCTTGTCCATGCCGAAGACGCGGTCGTTGATGTACTGCTTGTCTTCCCAGCCGTTCTTGAAGATGTGGTGCAGCAGGCCGAACAGGAAGGGAATGTCGGTGCCCGAGCGGATGCGCACGTACTCGTCGGCCTTGGCGGCCGTGCGGGTGAAGCGCGGGTCCACCACGATCATCTTGCAGCCGCTCTCCTTGGCGTGCAGCATGTGCAGCATCGACACCGGGTGCGCCTCGGCCGCGTTCGAGCCGATGTACAACGCGCACTTGCTGTTCTGCATGTCGTTGTACGAGTTGGTCATCGCACCGTAACCCCAGGTGTTCGCAACGCCGGCCACGGTGGTGGAGTGGCAGATGCGCGCCTGGTGGTCGCAGTTGTTGCTGCCCCAGAAGCTGACGAACTTGCGCAGCAGGTACGACTGTTCGTTGTTGTGCTTGGACGAGCCGACGAAGTAGACCGAGTCCGGCCCGCTGGCTTCTTTCAGCGCCTTCATCTTGGCGGTGATTTCGTCCAGCGCCTGGTCCCAGCTGATCTTCTGGTACTTGCCGTTGACCAGCTTCATCGGGTAGCGCAGGCGGTACTCGCCGTGGCCGTGTTCGCGCAGGGCCGCGCCCTTGGCGCAGTGCGCGCCCAGGTTGATGGGCGAGTCGAAGACCGCCTCCTGGCGCACCCAGACGCCGTTCTCGACGATGGCGTCGGTCGCGCAGCCCACCGAGCAGTGGGTGCACACCGTGCGCTTGACTTCAATCTTGCCGCTGCCGTCGGTGGAGCCGCCCGTGGCGGCCTGGGCCTTCTTGACCAGGGTCAGCTGCGACGCGGCGATGCCAACGCCCACACCCAGGCCCGAGCGGCGCAGGAAGGACCGGCGGTCCATGGTGGGCAGCGCGGCCGACAGGCCCCGCTGCAGGTTGTGCACGAGGGCCGAATGGCCTCGGCCGGCCGGGGCCGCGCCGGTGGATTTTTTGGTGAGCAACATCGTGGGGCTCCTCGGGATCAGATCCGGGTGGTCTTGTAGTACTGCTGGACGTGCTCGCTCAGGCTGTAGCCGCCACCGCGCGTGGGCGCGGGCTTGGGTTCCTGGGCCACGGGGGCTTCGGGCCGGACCGAGGGCAGCAGCGCGGTGGCTGCGGCGGCCGCGCCGACGACGCCGGCGCCCGCAAACAGGCTGCGGCGGCGCAGGGCGGGTTGCTCCTGGCGAGGGGGCTTGCTCATGTGCATGTCTCCTGGTTGAACACGGTCAGCGGCGCCTGCTTCATCTGCACCTGCGGACTTTTTGCATAAGTGGAATCGCTCCGAATCTAGCCGTGCTTCAGGGGACTGACAAGCACGTTCCCCCTGTGCCGCGGCCGTGACCCGCCGGCCCGCCGCCAAGGGGGCATGACCGCGGCACGGCGGGCCGGTGCGGGCCGCACGCGATAGCCAGAACCGTGCCATGTTCACCCAAGCGGCAACCCGGACACCCGCACCCCATGCTATCGCAGGGCGAGCACCGAGCACCCGCGGGCGTGCCGTGGCGGCGCGTCAGCTTGTCGCGGGCGCTCGCGACAATTTGTCGCACCGGTCTGCCAACCACCGGGGCGGCCGCACCGTCGCAAAGCCGCCATTACCCTAGCGATTCACTCGGCTTCATCCGTAGAATCGCGCCGGGTGGAAACCCCCTTTTTCAACGCCGCCCCTGCCCCCAGCCTCGAAGGCTGGCCCGACTGGTCCATCCTGATCGTGGACGACGAGCAGGGCATGCTCAACTTCCTGGTCAAGACCCTGGCCCCGCGCTGCCACTTCGTCATGAGCGCCGGCAGCGCCGAAGAAGGCGCCGAGTGGCTGCGCGGCCACCACGCCGACCTGGTCATCCTCGACATCTCGCTGCCCGGCCAGAACGGCGTGGCCTGGCTCAAGGAACTGCGCGAACAGGGCTACACCGGCGAGGTCATCCTGATCACCGCCTTCGCCGACCTGGACACCGCCATCGAAGCCCTGCGCGCCGGCGCGTCGGACTTCATCCTCAAGCCCTTTCGCGTCCCGCAGATCCTCAACGCCGTCAAGCAGTGCCACGAACGCGCCCGCCTGCGGCGCGAGAACTATGTGCTGCGCCGCGCCGTGACCGGCACGCGCCGGCAGCATTCCGCCTTGGTGGGCGACTCGCCCGCGCTGGCCGCGCTGCGCGCCTCGGTCACACGCGTCGCGGCGGTGGACAGCACGGTGCTGCTGCAGGGCGAGTCGGGCACCGGCAAAGAGCTGGTGGCGCGCGAACTGCACGCCCTGAGCGCGCGCAGCGCAGGCCCCTTCGTGCCGGTCAACTGCGCCGCCGTGTCGCCCGAGCTGATCGAGAGCGAGCTCTTCGGCCACGCGCGCGGCGCCTTCACCGGCGCCACGCGCGCCCGCGAAGGCCTGTTCCATTACGCCCAGGGCGGCACCCTGTTCCTGGACGAGGTGGCCGAGTTGCCGCAGCCCATCCAGGCCGCGCTGCTGCGCGCGATTGAAGACCTGAGCATCCGCCCCGTGGGCAGCGAACAGCTGGTGCCGCTGAACCTGCGCATCATGGCCGCCAGCAACCGCCGCCTGGCCGACGAGGTGGCCGCCGGCCGCTTCCGCAAAGACCTGTACTTCCGCCTGCAGGTGGTGGAACTGGCCCTGCCCCCGCTGCGCGAGCACAAGGCCGACATCCCGGCCCTGGTGCAGCATTTCATGGAGCAACTGGCGCCGGCGCTGGGCGTGGCGCCGCTGCAGATCAGTGCGCAGGAAATGGATTACCTGGCCCAGTACAACTGGCCCGGCAATGTGCGCGAGCTGCGCAACCTGATCGAGCGCTCGCTCATCCTCGGCTCGCTCAACGTGTCCGCGCTCTACCCTGGTGAAGCGCCGCGCGCGCCGCAGCCCTCCAGCGCCAGCACCCTGGACCTGGCGACCCTGGAGAAGCAGCACATCCTCAGCGTGCTCGACTCGGTGCAGGGCGACAAGACGCGCGCGGCCGAGCTGCTGGGCGTGTCACGCCGCACGCTGGAGCGCCGCGTGGCCGAGTGGGGCCACGGTTCACAGGAGTTCGGCCGCTGATGAAGCTGCCCACGCCGCGCTGGCTCGCCACCTCGGTGCGCAACAAGCTGCTGGCCATGGCGCTGCTGCCGTTGCTGGTGGTGTTCCCGCTGCTGGTGCTGGCCATCGCGGTGTGGAGCAGCGTCACCTACGACCGCCTGCTCATCACCAAGGTGCGCAGCGACCTGGCCGTGGCGCGCGGCCACTTCGACCAGACCCTGGCCGTCGTGGGCAGCGGCACGCGCGGGGTGGCGCGCTCGCAGCGCCTGCTGCGCGCCATGGACGGTGGCGACCTGGCCGCGCAACTGAGCGACGACCGGCAGGAACTGGGGCTGGACTTTCTGCTGCTGGTGCGCCCGGGGGACGCCGGCAACACCCTGCCCGCCGGCATGGCACCGCTGCTGCAATCCGGGGCAGCGGTCCCGGCAAAGTCCGCGCAGATCGTGCGCCTCTCGCGCGACGAACTCGCCGCGCTGGCGCCCCAGCTGTTGCCGCGCCTCAACATCCCGCTGGTGGCCACCCGCAACGCTGCGCCCGACGCGCGCAACGTCGAAGACCGCGCCCTGGTGCTGCTGGCCCTGCAGCCGGTGCTGAACGCCGCGGGCCAGCCGCAGGCCCTGCTGGTGGGCGGCCTGCTGCTCAACCAGAACCTCGACTTCATCGACCACATCAACCGCATCGTTTACCCCGAAGGCGCCCTGCCCTTCGGCAGCGAAGGCACGGCCACCCTGTTCCTGGACGACGTGCGCATCACCACCAACGTGCGCCTGTTCCAGGACCAGCGCGCCATCGGCACCCGCGTGTCGCAAACCGTGCGCGAACGCGTGCTGACCCAGGGCCAGACCTGGCTCGACCGCGCCTTCGTCGTCAACGACTGGTACGTCTCGGCCTACGAGCCGCTGCTGGACGCGCAGGGCCAGCGCGTGGGCATGCTCTATGTGGGTTTTCTGGAATCGCCCTTCCGCTGGGTGCGCCACGCCATGCTCGCCGCCATGGGCCTGATCTTCCTGGCCGTCATGGCGGTGTCGGCGCTGTTCTCGATGCGCTGGGCGCGCAGCATCTTCCGCCCGGTGGAGCAGATGAACCGCACCATGCAGCGCGTGGAAGACGGCGAGGCCGACGCCCGCGTGGGCCAGTTGCCCGCGCGCGACGAGCTCGGTGCGCTCGCCGGCCACCTCGATCAGCTGCTGGACGTCATCGACGACAAGACCACCGCGCTGCGCCGCTGGGGCGAAGAGCTGGACCACAAGGTGGCCGAGCGCACGCGCGAGCTGGAGGCCAGCAACGCCTCGCTGCAACTGGCGCAGCAGCAGCTGGTGAAAAGTGAAAAGCTCGCCGCCATCGGCCAGCTCACCGCCAGCATCGCGCACGAAATCAACAACCCCATCGCGGTCATGCAGGGCAACCTCGACCTGATCCGCGACACGCTGGGCGGCCACGCCCAGCCGGTGAAGGCCGAACTCAAGCTGCTGGACGAACAGGTCGAGCGCATGCGCCTGATCGTCACCCAGCTGCTGCAGTACGCGCGGCCCACCGAATACGCGGGCTATGTGGAAACGCTGGACCTCAACCAGACCGTGCACGACTGCCTGGTGCTGGTGGCCCACCTGCTGGCGCAGACCCGCATCGAGGTGGTGCGCGATCTGCAGGCCACGCAAGGCGTGGGCTTCAACCGGCAGGAACTGCAGCAGGTCATCATCAACCTGCTCATCAACGCCATCCAGGCCATGCCGCAGGGCGGCACGCTGCAGCTGACCACACAGGACTGGACCGACGAACACGGCGCGCGCGGCGCGCTGCTGCAGGTGCAGGACTCAGGGCCGGGCCTCGCACCCGGCGTGGCCGAGCGGCTGTTCCGCCCCTTCTTCACAACGAAGAATGACGGCAACGGCCTGGGCCTGTGGATCAGCCTGGGGCTGGTGGAACGTTACGGCGGCGGCATCGGCGCTGGGAACCGCGAGGATGGTCAGAGCGGCGCGGTGTTCAGCGTGCGGCTGCTGACGGAGCCGCAGGCGCCGGAGGCGGTGAACACGCGGGATGGACGGCCAGGAACGTTTCAGTAAACGTCACCGCGCTTGCACGGGTTAGCAAATTCGCTCACATCAACGCATAACTTACGAAGTCGAATACCTCCACCCGCGCGTTCTGGCCGAGATTGAGGCATGGCCTGTCGATGTGCCGGCCGACTATGCGCACCTGGTCGAACTGCTCGCCGAGTACGGCACAAACCTCCGCTTGCCGCACTCCCGTGCAATGGGCGACGGCCTCTTCGAGCTGCGGCCACGAGGCCGCACAGGCATCGGACGCGCGTTCTACTGCTTTCTGATCGGCAAGCTTGTGATGGTGGTGCACGCCTTCGTCCAGAAGACCCCGCAGGCCCTGGACAGAGAGCTGAAACTGGCTCGCAAGCACATGAAGGAGTTGAACCATGGCTGAACTCAAGCACACCCCGGTTCGTCACGACCACAAGGCCATTCTGGCCAAGGCCAGCGAACGCAAGGGCTTCAAGGAAGCCTATGACGACCTGACTGTCGAATACTAGGTCATCGACCAACTGCTCAAAGCCCGCACTCGTGCCGGATTGACCCAGGACGCTGTGGCCGAACGAATGGGCACCACCAAGAGCGCGGTCTCCCGCCTCGAAGGCTCGGGCAAACACGCGCCGTCGCTGGGAACGCTCAGGCGCTATGCCAAGGCGGTGGGTTGCGAACTCCAGGTAAGGCTGGTACCGCAGAGTAAGGCCCGCGTCGCACCATGAGCCAATCCCACAACGCCATCCCTGTGGTCCCGTTCGACGCTACCCGATACATGACCAATGACGCGGCCATCACCGAATACATCGCTGCAGCCCTTGAAACGGGCAATGCGGATTTTCTGCGCCTTGCGTTTGTCGACGTGACCCAAGCACGTCACAAGGCTGAGGAAGGTCTGGCGTGATCGACCAAGGTGAGCGCGATCACGCCGCCTTGTAGCCTTAGCGCAGTCTTCGCGAAGGAGGCACTACCGACTGGAACAAGGCACGGTTGTCGGCGCGGGCACAGCATTCCCGTTGGTTATGTATTTATTCCAAACACGTGATTACGCTCATGACTCCCGCCCAATACCATGGCGTCCAGCGGTGCCGGACGGCCCGTCTGGCCGACTCAAGGCGCAAGAAATATAGGAGACAAGATGCGGAAAGGTTCAACTGGCAACAAGGCGGGTTGGGGTGTGGTTCGAGTCTGCGTGGCGGCGATGGCTTTTGCGCTGCCTGCTGGCGGCCTGCTGGCGCAAGAGGCTGTGGCCTGGGACGGAATCATGCAGGGCTTCCCGCCGCCACCTGACAAGCAGGTGGTACGCGGCAGCGGGCTGCGCCCGCCCTTTCTACGCTGGGCACTGAGCCACTCACGCGAGATGTCGCCCACCGTCGGCATCCGCCATGCCATCCAGCCGTTGGCGCTGACCGGAACGGCTGGAGACGGTCTTGATGGCGTCAGCTTTGATGTCGCCGGCAACAGAGTGCAGCTGGACGAGTACCTGCGCGAGTCCCACACCGACGGCTTCATCGTCCTGCACCAGGGCCGCATCGTGTACGAGCGCTACTTTGGCGGCTTCGGGCCCCAGCAGCCGCATATCTGGGCGTCGATGACCAAGTCGGTCACCGGCGTGCTGGCAGCCATGCTGGTGGAGGAAGGCCAGCTTGACCCGCAAGCGCGCCTGGCACAGTACGTGCCCGAACTGGCGGGCAACCCCTTTGGCGAAGCCACCGTGCAGCAGAACCTCGACATGGAGGTCGCCGTCGGCTACGCGCCGGCCTTGCCCCCTGACCTAGGCCTGTTTGGTGCGGTGGGCGTGGTGCCGCGTAAGGCCGACGCGCCGGACACCATCTACGCCTTTTTAAAGACCGTACACGCCACCCCCACGGACGCCGACAATGGCACCTGGTATTACCAGAACGGCTCGCCCGAGGCCGTGGCCTGGGCCCTGCGGCGCATCACTGGCAAGCGCTGGTCGCAGCTGGTGACGGAGAAACTTTGGTCACGTTTTGCCGAGGACGATGCGTACAGCCTGATCGACCTGCAGGGCACCGAGATGGCCAGCGGCGGGATGAGTTCAACGCTGCGCGACGTGGCGCGCTTTGCCGAGGTGGTGCGCCGGGGCGTAGCCGGGGAAGCGACCGGCGGGATATCTCCCAAGGCAGTGCGCATTGCTCTGCAACCGGCAGCCAACCAGGCGCGCTTCGCGCGCGGCAACTTTGCGGCAGGCCGACCTGGCTACGGCTACCGCAACTACTGGTTCCATCGCAATGATGGCGATGGCGGCATCGAGGCCAGTGGGCGCTTTGGACAGAAGATTTATATCAACCCTCGTCTCGGTCTGACAGTGGTGAAACTCTCGGCCAGCACTGACAACGCCGCACGCCCCACCCAGGCCGGCGCCGCGAGGCCTGGCAACGAGCCTGCGCGTGCTCTGGAGTCGTCCGAAGCCTTGGTTGCCGCGGCGCTCGCTGTGTACCGCGCGGCAGGCAACTGAGCGAGTAAAACCTGAAACAGCGTAGCTGAGCTTGCAGCACGAGACGCGCTCTGCGGTGGGAGGCGCCACCTGACTTGGTGAAGCACACAGTACTGCATTTGTCCTGGGTTCAGCTGAGGTCGCTGCGGCGGCTAGCATCATCGAAAAGATGATGTCGCATCAAATCGCCGCCGCTCATAACCAGGCCATGACGATGCTCAGCCGGGACAACCTCGAGGCAGACTCGGCACACCAACTTCGGTTGTCCGCCTTAGCCTCGAAGTGGACGGCGACGTCCCTGGGGGCAACTCTGACGCTGCAGAAGTTGAAAACCGGCGGCGAGCAGCGGGTCCTCGTTCAGCATGTCAATGTGAATAAGGGGGGCCAAGCTGTGATCGGCGATGTGCGTACCGGGGCGCAGTGATTCGGAACTCGAGAAACCCCATGCAAGCACTGTGCCCTGCACACGGCCTAACCACCGGCGACCCATTCAGCGCTCCATGTCGACAGAGGGCCTGGTTTTCGCCACCTCTCGCGATTGCACCGGGGCAGTTCGTTGTTTGTCAGTCCGTACCGCCTCGCGTCGCAGTCGTGGCGCGACCTCCTTGAAGTACGCCGATTCGCTCACGAACCGCACGATGTGCTTTGTAAGGGCACGGTCCTCTGGGACATCGGATTGGCTTTTTCCTTGAGGAGGCGCACTCGCAGCCCTGGGAGCAGTTCGGCGTTTACAGAACCTGGGTGGTAGTAGAGCTCGGTGAAACGGAGGTATTGGGCCTGTGCGCCCTAGCTCTGAATCAAGTAGGGCACTCGTTGAGGAGGCACATGAAATCTTTGGAGCCGCCGTTGAAAGCTTCGAAGTAGCAGTGGACCTGCTGCGAACGCAATCTCTTCTTGGGACCGACGTCGATCCATCGTTGGTTGCGAAGTGGGGCTGGAACGATGTCGAATAGCTATGGCGTCAGGAGCTTTTCACGGTGCCACTGCCGGAGTCAAAGCCGATTCCAGCCTTTCCATCACCCCATCAAATCAAACCCCTGCGTCTCCACACTGACGAACGCCGCCGTGAACGCCGCCAGCGCGGCGTAGAACTTGGCCTTGGGGTGGGTGGTGATGGCCTCGCACATGGCGGGCACCCAGGGCTGCACGTGGGCGCTGAAGAACTTCTGCTGCTGGGTGAGGTTGGCGGTTTCCACGTCGTCGCCGGCGATGAGGTAGCGCATGACTTCGCAGACGCAGGCGAAGTGGTCTTCGGTTTCGTTCACCGTCTCGTCGCGCGCCAGGCCCAGGGCGGCCAGGTCGCCGCGCAGGGCGGCGAGCGGCTTTTCGTTCAGGAAGCCGCTGAGGTAGAACGAACCGAACAGGTAGACCTCGGGCTTGCCGACGCCACCGAACAGGGCGTCGTATTCGTTGGCGACCTGCTCGTCGCTGAGTGTGCGCACGGTGCCGACGAACTGGCGCCAGGGTTCTTCGAGAAAACCGCCCGCTGCCGGCGCTTCGGTCACGGCCACGCGCAGCTGGGCCAGCAGTTCGGCACTGGGCGGCGCGTAGTACAGCGCGGCCAGCAGGCCGTAGACCTCGGCGCGGGCGGTTTCTTCGTCGAGGGCGGAGGACACGGGAATCGGTTCGTTCATATCGTTCACAGATCGGAAATGCGGGTCTCGCCCGGGTTGGTGTAGATGTCCACCACGCGGCAGTCGCCGCACATTTTCAGGCGCTCCAGCGCTTCGCCCTGGAACATGGCGTGGCCGCTGAGTTTGGCGAGCATGACCTCGATGCCCTTGAGCGTGCCAAAGGGTTTGCTGCATCGCACGCACTGGTAGGGCTGGGCTTCGTTGAGCACACGCGGCTGGCGGCGTTCGTCGCTCAGCAGCAGGCGCGGCTGCAGGGTGATGGCGTTTTCGGGGCAGGTGGTGGCGCACAGGCCGCACTGCACGCAGTTCTTTTCGATGAAGCGCAGCTGCGGGCGTTCGGCGTTGTCTTGCAGGGCGCTGGCCGGGCAGGCGCTGACGCAGCTCAGGCAGAGCGTGCAGGCGTCGCGGTTGATGGCGAGGCTGCCGAAGGGCGAGGCCGCGGGCAGCGCGATGGCGGCGTCTTTGGTGCGGGTGGCGCGGTTGGCGCTGTCTTGCAGCAGGTGGTCGAGCGCGAGGTCGAGCGTGGCGCGCTTTTCGGGCTGCACCGCGAAGCTGGCGGCCTTGGTGACGCCTTGCGCGGGCGCTTCGCCCAGCTCGGTGTCGAGCGCCGGCAGGTCGCGCGCGTCGCGCACTTCGATGAGCTTGAAGTGGCGGCCGCTGTAGCCCAGGGCCTGCACGATGGATTCGGCCACGGCCATCTGCTCGCGCAGGGCTTCGTGGTACTGCGGCGCTTCTTCGCCGGTCATCAGCACCCAGACCTGGCGGGCGCCGTAGGCAAACGCGGTGAGCCAGAGGTCGATGCCGGTGGACGAGGTGTGCCACAGCGGCAGCGGAATGACGCGGGCGGGCACGCCGCGCACGGTCTTGTCGAGCTGGGCCAGACGGCCGAGGTCGTTGACCAGGGCCGCGCCGGCTTCCTGGCTGTGCAGGAGCAGGGCCGCGTCCTGGCCGCCGGCTTTGGCGTAGGTGGCCAGCAGGGTGCGCAGCTTGACGCCCTGCTCGCTGGCGCGGGGGTAGGCGTAGCTCAGCGCGCCGGTGGGGCAGACGGTGGTGCAGGTGCCGCAGCCCACGCAGAGGTGGGGGTTGACGACGATCTGATTCTTTTTCAGATCGCTGCTGATGGCCGATGCCGAACACACGTCCACGCAGGCGTTGCAGCCCACGCTCTGGTTGCGGCCGTGGGCGCAGAGCTTCTGTTTGTAGGTGAAGAACCGGGGCTTCTCGAACTCGCCCACCAGGTCGCGCAGCTGGGTGACGGCGCGCACCTGGGCCATGGCGTCGGCCGTGGGTGGCAGGTGCACATAACCTTGCGGCAGCGCGTGCTGGGTGAAGCCGGGCGCGTCGCGCAGGTCGAGCACGATGTCGAACCGGTCTTCGCGTGGCGGTGTTTCGCGCTGGAAGTTGATGGCGCCCACGGCTTCGCAGGCCTTGACGCAGGCGCGGTGGGACTTGCACAGCGACAGGTCCACCTGGTAATCGAGCCCGATGGCGCCTTCGGGGCAGGCGGCCACGCAGGCGTTGCAGCGGGTGCAGAGGTCGAGGTCGATGGGGTTGCTGGCGCTCACCACCACGTCGAACGCGCCGAGCCAGCCGCGCAGGCTCTGCAGCTGGCCGGCGAGCACGGGGTACTGGCGCGCCTGCTGGCCGCTGCCGCCGGTGGCGAGCAGGGTGACGTCGAGCGCGTCGTTCACCAGCGCGGCCATGGCCTCGGCGCGCTCCAGCGGGCCGATGATGAGCAGGCGGCCGTCGCTGTTGTAGGTGACGGTGGGCACCGGTTCGGCATCGGGCTGGCGCGCGGCGGCCAGCAGGGCCGCCATCTTGGGCGTGGCTTGCGCGGCCTCACGGCCCCAGCCGCCGGTTTCGCGGATGTTGACGAAGCGGATGGGTCGCACGTCCAGGTCCACCGCACCGTCGGTCTGGTCGGACAGCTCGGTGAACAAACGGCTTTCCTGCGTGCAGGCGACCACCAGGTCGTCGCGGTTGCGGGTGGCCTTCTGGAAGGCGGGCGCGTCGCGCCGGCACAGCGTGGTGTGCAGCGTCAGGTCTTCATCCAGCGCCTGGCCCAGGGCCTTGGGGTCCAGGGGCATGGTCTGGTTGCAGTTGCAGATCAGCGTGGTCATCGTGGGTCTCTGTGGGGGCTGCCGCGTCTGGTGCGCGGGTGTCTTCGGGTGGGGCGGCGCCGGCCTGCGGGGCGGGCTCGGCGGCCGCAGCGGCGGCGGCCTTTTTCCGGGCCTGTTCTTCCGGGTCGTCGACCAGTTTCAAAAACTGGGCGCTGACCATCTTCGCCATGTCGGCGGCCGACAGCGGGCTGGGTTTCGAGTAGTCGTCGATGTAGATGTCCAGCCCGTCCATCACGTTGAAGTGCGGGTCGGCGAACAGCTTCTTGACGGCGGCGTTGCGCACCTCGGGCGCCACGTCTTTGGCGACGAAGCGGCTGAAGTCGGACGCGGGCGTGAGGGCCTGCGTGTCGTCCAGCGTGGGCGGCGGTGGGGCGGGAGGCGCATCGGCCAGCGGCGCCACCGGCTCAGGGTTTGCCACGGCAGCGGGCACCGCCGCGACCGCGACCGCGGCCGGGGGCGCAGGTTCGGGCACCGGCTCACCGCTGCGCACCTGCGCCTTGCGACGCGACCAGCGCGAGAAGAAGCTGTCGCTGTTGTCCGCGCTCATGTGAAGGACCTTCGGCGCAGGGCGTGGCTCATCTTTTTTCAGTGGAGATGCGCACCGGCTGGCCGAAGCGGTCGGTCAGCGGTTTGAAGCTCTCGGGCCGCCGGCGCCGCTTGGGTTCGAGGTGGTGGTGCTCGGCCACAAAGGCGCTCAGCCACGCCACCACCTCGGGCGACGCAGGCACCTGCTCGACCTTTTCCTGCGCGTCGAGCCAGCGGCCGGCGTCGTGGTAGCTCAGGGTGGCGATCTGCGGCACGGCCATGGGTTCGCCATCGAGCAGCCGTTCATCATCGGCGCGCCAGAAGACCCAGCAGCAGGGGCTGGGGCTTTCGAGGTTGAGGAACAGGCCTTCCGCGTCGTCGCGGAACAGCGTGATGTGCAGGCCGGTGAACAGCCAGTAGCTGGCGCCATCGACCACCGCCGCGCCGGGCAGCGGTTGCACTTCCTGCGGGGCGGCTGCCACGGACTGCGGGGCGCTGACGGGCACCTCAAACGGTTCGCCCGCGGGCAGCACATCGGCCAGCACCCAGCGCCAGCTCTGCCAGCGCGCCATGGGGCCGGTGATGGGCTCGCGGCGCATGACCACATCCACCGGCAGCGCAGGGCGGCCGGTGGCGGAGGGAATGGGGGTGGAGGCTTGCATAGGAAGCCGCACTGTACGCCAAGGCCGGGCGCCGGTCGGTACGTGTCAGCCCTATGCCCGCGGGCGGCAACGGGTCACGCGGCGCCGGGCTGCGGCCGGCCCGAACGGTCGCGCGCCGCGTCGAGAAAGGCCTGCATCATGGGCCCGCTGTCGAGCAGACCGCGCGCACGCTCCTGCGGCGTGAGGTGGAACTCCGGGTGCCACTGCACGCCCAGCACGAAGCCGGGACCGGGGCGGCGGATGGCCTCGATCACGCCGTCGGCCGGTGACCGCGCCTCGACCACCAGGCCCTCGCCCAGGCGGTCCACGCACTGGTGGTGGATGCTGTTGACCCGGTGCCCGGTGGGGCTGCCGTACCAGCGCGCCAGGCCGGACCCCGGCTCAAAGGTCACGTCGTGCACCAGGCGGTCGTAGTGCTCGGTGTCCTGGTGGGTCACGGCGCCCGGCCACAGGCTGGGAATGTCCTGCACCAGGGTGCCGCCGTGGAACACGTTGATGAGCTGCGCGCCGCGGCACACGCCCAGCACCGGCTTGCCAGCCTCGATGAAGCCGCGCAGCAGGGCGAGTTCGTAGCGGTCGCGGATCGGGTCCCCCGCCCAGGCGGGGTTGGTCAGCTGGTCGCCATACATCTCGGGGCAGATGTCCACCCCGCCCTGCAGCACCAGGCCGTCGAGCAGGTCGACGATGTCCGACAGCAGCACCCGGTTGGGCGAGAGGTGCGCCGATTCGTCGATGAAGGGCACCATGAGGGCAATGGCGCGGTGCCCCATGATCCAGTGGGCCATGGAGCTTTCGAGGAACTGCAGGCGCTTGAGGGGCAGGCCCAGGCCGGGCGGCGGATCGTGCAGCAGGCGGGCGGTGATGCCGATGCGAAGGGGCATGGGAACAATCGGACCGTGGGGATGCCTGCATCGTAGACCCGACCCCGCGGGCCGGCGGCCACGCGCGCGCATGCCCGGGACGCGCGTGCAGGTTTGTGCCGGCTGCGTCGGCTCCGGCGGATCAGTAGGTTTCGAGGTGCAGCCGGCCTTCGCGCTTGAGCGCGGCGCCCACCGTGTCCCAGTCCAGGCCGGCCTGGGTGGCGACGTCGCGCAGCGCGAGCACCACGCCCTCTTCCATCGCTTTCAGGCCGCAGACGTAGAAGCAGGCGTTGGGGTCCTGCAGCAGCGGCACCAGATCGGCGGCGCGTTCGCGCAGCGCGTCCTGCACGTAACGCTTGGGCTGGCCGGGCGTGCGGCTGAAGGTGAAGTTGCTGTCGATGAAGTCTTTGGGCAGGCTTTGCAGCGGGCCGAAATACGGCAGCTCTTCCTGCGTGCGGGCGCCGAAGAACAGCATGAGCTTGCCGCCCTCGAACTTGCCGCTGGCGCGCAGGCGGCGACGCCATTCGGTCATGGCGCGCATGGGGGCGCTGCCGGTGCCGGTGCAGATCATGACGATGCTGCTCTTGGGGTGGTTGGGCATCAGGAAGCTGGTGCCGAACGGGCCGATGACCTGCACCGTGTCGCCGACCTGCAGGTCGCACATGAAGTTGCTGCCCACGCCGCGCACCGGTTGGCCCGAGTGGTCTTCGAGCACGCGCTTGATGGTCAGCGAGAGGTTGTTGTGGCCGGGGCGTTCGCCGTTGCGCGGGCTGGCGATGCTGTACTGCCGGGCGTGGTGCGGCTTGCCGCTGGCGTCCAGCCCAGGCGGCACGATGCCGATGCTCTGGCCTTCGAGCACGGGGAAGGGCATGCTGCCGAAGTCGAGCACGATGTGGTGGGTGTCGTAGTCCTTGCCGACGCCGGTGACGCGCAGGTTGCCGACCACGGTGGCGGTCACCGTTTTTTCGGCGGCCTTGGGGCCGTAGAGGTTGGTGTAGGCGTGGGCCGCGCTCCAGGGCGGGATCGTCGCGCCGTACTGCGCGGAGTTGAACGCGGTCTGGCCGCTGGGGTCTGCTTCCGGTGCTTCGGCTTCGGCTTCAACGACATCCGGCCCGGCGGCGGGGGCATCGCCCGCATCCCCGGCCAGCGCGGCGATTTGTGCGCCCGAGAGTTCGACCGGCAGTTCGTCCCAGCCCAGCTGTTCTTCGAGCGTGTACGCCTTCATGCGGGGCATGCGGCGGTAGTTGTCGATGGAGCCCGTCGGGCAGGGCGAGATGCAGTCGTTGCACCAGTTGCACTTGCTGACGTCGACCACGTAGTTGCGCGAGTCGTGCGTGATGGCCTGCACCGGGCAGATCGATTCGCAGGTGTTGCAGCGGATGCAGATCTCGGGGTCGATCAGGTGCTGCTTGATGACGGCGGCTGCGGCGGGGGCGTTCATCTTCGGTCTCCGGATGCTTGTCTTGACACTCTATTGTCTGGCTTGTGGTGACTTCGTGGCGGATGCCGTTTGTGCATCTTGTGACTCCGTTGCGGCGCCGCATGGGCTGGGGCGACCGACTCCGTTCGTGTCCCCCGCCGGCCTGCGGCCGGCTCCTCCTTTACCTCACTGCGCCAGCCACCCGGGCTCACGCTCGCAGGCTCGCGAGCGTTGGAGCCCAGGCCGCGTGCTGGTGGGTCAGTTGAATCTCACATAGTCGAAATCGACTGGCTGGCGGTTGATGCCCATCACCGGCGGCGCGATCCAGTTGGCGAACTTGCCGGCTTCGGTCACGCGGCCCATCAGCGAGCCGACATAGGCGCGGTCGGTGTCGCTGGGCAGCCACTCTTCCACGCGCTGGTTCCATTCGTGATCGGTCACCACGCGGCCGTCCGGGCTGACCTTGACGCCGGCCAGGGTGCCGATGCTGCGGTGGAAGGCCTTGTGCGGCACGGTCAGGCGGAAGTCGATGCCGGCCTTTTCGATGATGCGGTTCCAGCGATCTACGCCGCCCTTGGAATCGGTGATGTAGTCGTCGCGCAGCACTTCGTTGAGCGCGTTGAGCATGGGCACTTCTTTCTCGATCAGCTTGCCCTCTTCCACGGCCAGGATCTTGTAGCTGTTGCCCTTGAGCACGTGGTCATCGGTGCGCTTGCCTTCTTCGTAGCGGCCCTTGAGGCCGGAGCTGTAGAAGGTGGCGGCGTTGCTCGACTGGTCGGCACCGAACAGGTCGATGGTCACCGAGAAGTGGAAGTTGATGTAGCGCTGGATGGTCGGCAGGTCGATCACACCAGCCGCGCGCAGCTTGCCCACGTCGTCGGTCTTGAGCTCGTTCATGGCCGCGCAGGTGCGGCTGATGACGCGGCCCACGCCGGACTCGCCCACGAACATGTGGTGCGCCTCTTCGGTCAGCATGAACTTGGTGG
>NZ_JASJOY010000154.1:0-2657 GCF_031426985.1 Hydrogenophaga sp. | reverse complement strand
TGTTGGCGCCGACCGAAAACTGAGCCACTTTTGAGGGTAGTGCCGACCCAAAACTGAGCCAGGTGAACAACCTACTCTGCTGTTTTTTTGTGCAGCAGAGGACAAGGAGTGATCACCATGGACATGATTGGCAGGATCCGGCATTTGCATGCCCGGAAGAACAAATCGGAGCGCGAGATATCGCGCATGACAGGGCTCTCGCGCAACACGGTGGCGAAGTGGCTGCACGGGGAGGTGGACGGCCCACCGAAGTACCGGCGCGGCGAACAGCCCAGCAAACTCACGGCGTTCCATGACGCGCTCAGGCAGGCCTTGAAGGCCGATGCACGTCGGCCCAAACACGAGCGGCGCACGGCCAAAGCGCTGTACGCCGAGATCAGGCGCGCGGGCTATGAGGGCGGGTATACGCGGGTGACCGACTTCATCCGGGCATGGCGCCAGGGCGAAGGTCAGGGGTCTGCTGGCAACGCCTTTGTGCCACTGGCCTTCGAACTGGGCGAGGCCTTCCAGTTCGACTGGAGCGAGGAAGGCATGGTGATCGGTGGCATCTACTACCGGGTGCAGGTCTCACACATGAAGCTGTGCGCCAGTCGGGCCTTCTGGCTGGTGGCCTACCCCAGCCAGGGCCACGAGATGCTGTTCGATGCCCACACCCGCAGCTTCGCGGCACTCGGCGGTGTGGCCCGCCGGGGCATTTACGACAACATGAAGACGGCGGTGGACAAGGTCAAGAAGGGCAAGGGGCGCATCGTCAACGAGCGCTTTGCCACCATGTGCGCGCACTACCTCTATGACCCGGACTTCTGCAACGTGGCCAGCGGCTGGGAGAAGGGTGTCGTCGAGAAGAACGTACAGGACAGCCGGCGGCGCATCTGGATCGACGCGGCCAAGATCAAGTTCGCCAGCTTCACCGAACTCAACGCCTGGCTGGGCCAGCGCTGCCGCGCGCTGTGGGACGAGGTGCGCCACCCCGAGCACACCCAGTTCAGCGTGGCCGAGATGCTCGAACACGAGCGCGCGCACCTGATGCCCATGCCGGTGCCCTTCGATGGCTACGTCGAGAAACCCGCGCGAGTCTCCAGCACGTGTCTGGTGTCGGTGGCGCGCAACCGCTATTCGGTGCCGTGCGAACGGGTCGGCCAGTTGGTCAGCACGCGGCTGTATCCGGGCAGCGTCGCCATCGTGGCCGGCGACTCCATCGTGGCCCGCCACGAGCGGCTGAGCAATGCGGGAGAGACCCGTTATGACTGGCAGCACTACATCCCACTGCTGCAGAGGAAGCCTGGTGCCCTGCGGAACGGCGCGCCCTTTGCCGACATGCCCGAGGCCCTGCAGCGGCTGCGCCGAGGGCTGCTGCGCAACCCGGGTGGCGACCGGGTGATGGCGCAGGTGCTGGCCATTGTGCTCAGCGCCGGTCTGGACGCGGTGCTGGTGGCCATCGAGCTGGCACTGGAGAGCGGTCCACCGGGCAAGGTCAGCGTGGAGCATGTGGTCAACGTGCTGAACCGGCTCAACGCGCAGCCGATACCGCCCACGGCGGCCACACTGTTGAAGGTGAGCACGCCGCCGCTGGCGAACACGGCTCGCTACGACAGTCTTCGCTCGGACACAGTGGGTGTCACCATCGAAGGAGCCGACCATGAAGACTGACGTGCTGGTCGAACTCAAGGCACTGCGCCTGCACGGCATGGCCGGCGCGTGGGCCGATCTGGTCGAGCAAGGCGGTGGTGAGGCTGGCGGTGTGGGCATCGAGTCCTCGCGCTGGCTGATCGAGCACCTGCTGCAGGCCGAGGGCACGGACCGGGCGATGCGCTCGGTCAGCCACCAGATGCACGCGGCGAAGTTCCCGGTGCATCGCGACATGGCAGGCTTTGACTTCGAGGTCTCGCCGGTGGACCGCAAGCTGGTGGAGACCTTGGCCACCACGGCCTTCACCGACGAGGCGCACAACGTGGTGCTGGTGGGCGGCCCGGGCACAGGCAAGACCCATCTGGCCACGGCCATGGGCGTCTCGGGCATCACCCGGCACGGCAAGCGGGTGCGCTTCTACTCCACGGTCGATCTGGTCAACGCACTGGAGCAGGAGAAGGCTCAAGGCAAGGCCGGGCGCATCGCTACCAGCCTGCTGCGCATGGACCTGATCATTCTGGACGAGTTGGGCTATCTGCCGTTCAGCCAGGCCGGTGGGGCGCTGCTGTTCCACCTGCTGAGCAAGCTGTACGAACACACCAGCGTGATGATCACGACCAACCTGGACTTCGCCGAGTGGTCCAGTGTGTTCGGCGACGCGAAGATGACCACCGCGCTGCTGGACCGTCTCACGCACCACTGCCACATCGTGGAGACAGGCAACGAGTCGATCCGTTTCAGTCGCAGCACGGCCGCAGCCAAGAAGCGCATCAAGGCCCGCGAGCAGGCGCGAAAGAGTGCCTCGACGCAGGCCGAGCCCGACCCATTCTGAGCAAGTGCCGCGCTGTGCAAGCCGCTACGGGCTACGCCCTGCGCGGCTTGCACAGCGCCTTCAACACAACAACAAGGAGATCGCCGAACCAGGACAGCACCTACACTTATCCACAGCCGACCCCACAAAAGTCGGCTTCCACCCCTGGCTCAATATTCAGTCGGCACAGTGGCTCAAATTTGGATCGGCGCGGACA
>NZ_JASJOY010000153.1:0-22665 GCF_031426985.1 Hydrogenophaga sp. | reverse complement strand
GCCTGCTGCATGAACTTGAACGAGTTCAGGTTCTTGATCTCGCGGCGCGTGCCCAGCGGCGCACCGGGCTTGCGCACTGAGACGTTGGCGTCGCAGCGGAACGAACCTTCCTGCATGTTGCCGTCGCAGACGCCGATCCAGGTCACGATCTTGTGCAGCTCTTTCGCGTAGGCCACGGCCTCGGCGCTGGAGCGCATATCGGGCTCGGTCACGATCTCCAGCAGGGGCGTGCCGGCGCGGTTGAGGTCGATGCCGCTCTGGCCGTGGAATTCTTCGTGCAGGCTCTTGCCCGCATCTTCTTCGAGGTGGGCGCGCACCAGGCGCACGGTCTTCTTCTCGTCGCCGAGGAAGAAGCTCACCTCGCCTCCCTGCACCACCGGGATCTCGAACTGGCTGATCTGGTAGCCCTTGGGCAGGTCGGGGTAGAAGTAGTTCTTGCGCGCGAACACGCTCTGCTCGGCGATGTGCGAACCGAGCGCCAGGCCGAGGCGGATGGCGTGCGCCACCGCTTCGCGGTTCATCACCGGCAGCGTGCCCGGCAGGGCCAGGTCCACCGCGCAGGCCTGCGTGTTCGGCTCGGCGCCAAAGGCCGTGGGCGCACGGCTGAAGATCTTGCTCTGCGTGGCCAGCTGGGCATGGGTCTCGAAGCCGATCACGACCTCATAGCCTTGCACCAGCAGGGACGCTTCTTTCTTGGTTTTCTGGTTCATCTCAATACCCCTCCGGCGTCTTCGTGTGCCAGTCGGTGGCCTGCTGGAACGCGTGCGCGGTCTGCAGCAACGCGGCTTCCTGGAAGTAGTTGCCAATCAACTGCAGGCCCACAGGCAGATGCCCCGCGCCAAAACCCGCCGGCACGCTCATGCCGGGCAGGCCGGCCAGCGAGGCCGGCAGCGTGAAGATGTCGGCCAGGTAGTTGGCGACCGGGTCGTCGCTCATCTCGCCGATCTTCCAGGCCGTGGTGGGCGCGGCCGGGCCGGCGATCACGTCGCACTGGGCGAAAGCCTGCTGGAAGTCCTGCGCGATCAGGCGGCGGATCTGCTGCGCCTTGATGTAGTAGGCGTCGTAGTAGCCATGGCTCAGCACGTAGGCGCCGATCATGATGCGGCGTTGTACCTCAGGCCCGAAGCCCTCGCTGCGCGACTTCTTGTACATGTCGATCAGGTCGTCGTACTGCGCGGCGCGGTGGCCGAACTTCACGCCGTCGAAACGGCTCAGGTTCGACGAAGCCTCGGCCGGCGCGATGATGTAGTAGACCGGGATGGAGAGTTGCGTGCGCGGCAGCGAGATGTCGACCAGCGTGGCGCCGAGCTTTTCGTACTCGGTCAACGCGGCACGCACGGCGGCCAGCACATCGGGCGCGCAGCCCTCACCGAAGAACTCCTTGGGCAGGCCGACGCGCAGGCCCTTGAGCGGCTGGGCGGCGCTGGCGCCTTCGCGCGCAGCCCCGAGCAGCCGCGTGTAGTCCTCGGCCGGGTGGTCCAGGCTGGTGGAATCGCGGTCAATGTCGGGGCCGGCCATCGCGCTCAGCAGCGTGGCGCAGTCAGCGGCGCTGCGCGCCATGGGGCCGGCCTGATCCAGGCTGGAGGCGAAGGCCACCATGCCGTAGCGCGAGCAGCGGCCGTAGGTGGGCTTGATGCCGGTGACGTTGCAGAAGCTCGCGGGCTGGCGGATCGAGCCGCCGGTGTCGGTGCCGGTCACGGCCGGCGCCAGGCGCGCGGCCACGGCCACGGCCGAGCCGCCCGACGATCCACCCGGCACGCGCTCGGCGTCCCAGGGGTTGCGGGCCACGCCGTAGGCGGAGTTTTCATTGCTGCCGCCCATGGCGAACTCGTCGCAGTTGAGCTTGCCCAGCGTCACGGCGCCGGCCTTGGCGAGGTTGGCGACCACGGTGGCGTCGAACGGGCTCTTGTAGCCTTCGAGCATCTTGGAGCCGGCGGTGGTCGGGAAGCCCTGGGTGACGAAGATGTCCTTGTGCGCCAGCGGCACGCCCAGCAGCGGGCCGCGCTCGCCGGCGGCGATGCGGGCATCGGCGGCTTTCGCCTGCGCCAGCGTCAGGTCTTCGTTGAACGACAGGTAGGCGCCCAGGTTCTGGTGCTGTTTGGCGCGCGCCAGCAGGGCCTGCGCGGTTTCGACGGACGAGGTCTTCCCGTCGGCGATGGCGGTGGCCAGTTCGGCCACGCCCATGGTGTGGAGGTCGTTCAGGCTCATTCGATCACCTTGGGCACGAGGAACAGGCCGCGTTCGACGGCGGGCGCGCTCTGCTGGTTGGCCTCGCGGTTGTTGGGTTCGCTGGCCACGTCCGGGCGCAGGCGCAGGCTGACGTGGTCGATCACGGCCGTGGGGTGGGCCAGCGGCTCCACGCCGGTGGTGTCCACCGCGTTCATCTGTTCGACGATGTCGAAAAAGCCGTTGAGCTGGCCCAGCATGCGTTCGCTCTGGGTGCCGCTGAGTTCCAGGCGCGCCAGGTTGGCGATGCGCCCGATGTCGGACAGGGTCAGGGACATGGGGGGAGGACTCGTTTCTGGGTAAGAAAAAAGAAAACAGCCCGACAGCGGAAAAAGTGCACTGAACCGGGGTGTAAGCAAGCGAAAAGCCCCGTGAAGCGTGCAGTTGTGCACAGGGGATACGGTATTATCCAAGGTTTGGCGGCGCCACCCGCGCGCAACCGGTTTTTGCCGCCGAATCAAAGACTTATCGGCCACTGGCCGCACCCCCATGCACGGCGATGGTCCCCCGAAGCGGTGGCCATGCCCCACAGGATTTCTGCACCATGTTTGAAGCATTCCGTCGCCAGTTTTCGACCGATCTGGCGATCGACCTGGGTACCGCCAACACCCTGATCTACGTCCGCGGCAAGGGCATCGTGCTCGACGAGCCCTCGGTGGTCTCGATCCGCCACGAAGGCGGCCCCCAGGGCAAAAAAACGATCCAGGCCGTCGGCAAAGAAGCCAAGGCCATGCTGGGCAAGGTGCCCGGCAACATCGAGGCGATCCGCCCGATGAAGGACGGCGTGATCGCCGACTTCACCGTCACCGAGCAGATGCTCAAGCAGTTCATCAAGATGGTGCACCCGCGCTCGATGTTCAAGCCGAGCCCGCGCATCATCATCTGCGTGCCCTGCGGTTCGACCCAGGTCGAGCGCCGCGCGATCCGCGAATCGGCCCTGGGCGCCGGTGCTTCCGAGGTCTACCTGATCGAAGAACCCATGGCCGCGGCCATCGGTGCCGGCCTGCCGGTGTCCGACGCGTCGGGCTCCATGGTGGTGGACATCGGCGGCGGCACCACCGAAGTCGGCGTCATCAGCCTGGGCGGCATGGTCTACAAGGGCAGCGTGCGCGTGGGCGGTGACCGCTTCGACGACGCCATCATTGCCTACATCCGCCGCAACTACGGCATGCTGATCGGCGAGCCCACCGCCGAAGCGATCAAGAAGAACATCGGCTCGGCTTTCCCTGGCAGCGAAGTGCGGGAAATGGAAGTCAAGGGCCGCAACCTGTCCGAAGGCGTGCCGCGCAGCTTCACGATCTCCAGCAACGAAATCCTCGAAGCCCTGACCGACCCGCTGAACAACATCGTCTCGGCCGTCAAGATGGCGCTGGAACATACCCCCCCCGAGCTGGGTGCCGACATCGCCGAGCGCGGCATGATGCTGACCGGCGGCGGCGCGCTGCTGCGCGACCTGGACCGCCTGCTGGCCGAAGAAACCGGCCTGCCGGTGCTGGTGGCCGAGGAGCCGCTGACCTGCGTGGTGCGCGGCTGCGGCATGGCCCTGGAGCGCATGGAGCGCCTGGGCACCATCTTCACCAGCGAATAAGCGCGCGCCGGAAGCTGCCGGCCCCGCCATTCGCCCGCAAGCGCCCCTCCCGCCATGCCACTGGGCACCCTGGACCGCACACCGCCCCCGTTTTTCAAACAGGGGCCGTCGGCCCTGTCCAAACTGATGGTGTTCAGCGCCGTGGCGCTGTTCCTGATGGTGGCCGACACCCGTTTCCGGATCGCGGGGCCCCTGCGCGCCGCGCTGGCCACCGCGCTGTACCCGGTGCAGTGGCTGGTGCAGCAGCCGGTGCAGGCCGCCGGCCAGGCCGGGGGCTACTTCACCTCGCTGCACGCGGCACAGAAGAACGAAACCGCCGCCCAGCAGCGCCTGGCCCAGCAGGCCGTGCGCGCCCAGCAGGTGGAACAGCTGACGCTGGAAAACCAGCGCCTGCGTGAGCTGCTGGCCATGCGCGAGCGCATCGGCACCACCGCCACCGGCGCGCAGGTGCTGTACGACGCGGCCGACCCGTATGCCCGCAAGGTGGTGATTGACCGCGGCCAGACCCACGGCATCGAGGCCGGCTCGCCCGTCGTCGACGACAGCGGCGTGCTGGGTCAGGTCACGCGGGTGTACCCGCTGGTGTCCGAGGTGACGCTGCTGATCGACCGCGACCAGGCCATCCCGGTGCTGAACGCGCGCACCGGCGTGCGCAGCGTGGCCTACGGCCAGCCGGCCGCCAGCGGCGATGCGCTGGAACTGCGCTACACCCTGGCCAGCGCCGACATCAACCAGGGCGACCTGCTGACCACCAGCGGCGTGGACGGCGTCTACCCACCCGGCCTGCCGGTGGCGCGCGTGACACAGGTGGAGCGGCGCGCCGAGTCGTCGTTCACCCGCATCGTGTGCGAGCCGCTGGCGCGCGTGCAAGGCGCGCTGCACGTGCTGGTGCTGGCGCCGGTGGGCGCTTCGCTGCCGCCCTCGCCCCTGCCCGAGCCGGTGTCGCCGTCCCGGCGCCTGGCCACCGACACCGCCAAAGCCCGGAGCGCCAAGCCATGATCATGCGTCCGGGCCAGCAGCTGCTGCTGCCGGCCAACCCCGTCTTCATCTGGTTCAGCCTGCTCAGCGCGCTGGCGCTGAACATGCTCACGAACATGGGCCTGTGGGGGCGCGAGGCCTGGGTGCCCGACCTGCTGGCCCTGGCCCTGGTGTTCTGGAGCGTGCACCAGCCGCTGCGCATCGGCGTGGGCACGGCCTTTTTCTTCGGCCTGACCATGGACGTGCACCAGGGTGCACTGCTCGGACAGCATGCCCTGGCCTACACCGCGCTGGGTTTCCTGTCGATCGCCATGCACCGGCGCCTGCTGTGGTTCCCCGTGCCCACGCAGGCGGTGCAGTTGCTGCCGCTGTTCGCCGCCGCGCGCCTGCTGGAGCTGCTGGTGCGCGCGGCCGCGGGCAGTGGTTTCCCGGGCTGGTCCTACCTGCTGGCACCGGTGATCGAGGCCGCGCTGTGGCCAGTGGTCAGCGTGCTGCTGCTCGCGCCGCAACGCCGCGCACCCAACCCCGACGACAACCGGCCTTTATGAACACCCCCCGCGCCGCCTGCGGCGTCACCCCCCTGGGAGGGGGGCGATGCGAGTGGCCCGGCAGAGCCGGTTCCACCGCATCCTGGTGTGAAGACACTTCGCGCCGGCGGAGCGCGGGCACACATGCGATCCGGCGCCGGGCCGCCCCAAGCGGGATCAGCCCCTGGACCCGGCAAAGACCGGGTCCCTTCCCGGTCCTGGGGCAGCGCCCCGCGCAGCGGCGGAGCAGCGAAACAGCGCCGCAGGCGATGGATCGCAAGGGGGTCACATGACCGAGCTGCGCAACGTCGAAGCCGACCTGGCGCAGTTCCGCACCCGGGTGGTGGTCGCGGGGCTGGCGGTGGTGTTTGCGTTCGGCCTGCTGGCCGCGCGCATGGTGTACCTGCAGGTCGTTCGCCACGACGACCTGGACGCGCAGGCCGAGAGCAACCGCACGGCCGTGCTGCCGGTGGTGCCCAACCGGGGTCAGATCCTGGACCGCAAGGGCCGCGTGCTGGCCACCAACTACTCGGCCTACACGCTGGAGATCACGCCGTCCAAGGTGGAGGATCTCAACGGCACGATCGAGGCCCTGGGGCAGCTGGTGAACATCGAGGCGCGCGACAAACGGCGCTTCCACAAGCTGCTGGAGGAGTCGCGCAGCTTCGATTCGCTGCCGCTGCGCACCCGCCTGAGCGACGAGGAGGTGGCGCGCTTCACCGCGCAGCGCTACCGCTTCCCGGGGGTGGACGTGCGCGCGCGCCTGTTCCGCCAGTACCCCAACGGCGAGGTCGCCAGCCACGTGATCGGCTACATCGGCCGCATCAACCAGCGCGAGAAGGAGCAGATGGAGGACTGGCCGGAGGAAGAGCAGGCCAACTACCGCGGCACCGACTACATCGGCAAGCTCGGCGCCGAGCAGAGCTACGAACGCGAACTGCACGGGCTGACCGGTTTCGACCGCGTGGAAACCTCGGCCGGTGGCCGCGCGGTGCGTTCGCTGGCCAACACGCCGGCCACGCCCGGCAACACCGTGGTGCTGACGATCGACATCCAGCTGCAGAAGCTGGTGGAAGACATGTTCGGCGAGCGCCGCGGCGCGCTGGTGGCGATCGATCCGCGCAACGGCGAGGTGCTGGCCTTCGTGAGCAAGCCGACCTTCGATCCCAACCTCTTCGTCGAAGGCATCGACGTGGAGAACTGGAAGGCGCTCAACGAATCGCTGGAGAAACCCCTGCTCAACCGGGCGCTGCGCGGCACCTACCCGCCGGGCTCGACCTACAAACCCTTCATGGCCCTGGGCGCGCTGGAACTGGGCACGCGCAGCCCCAGCACCATCATCAACGACCCCGGCTACTGGATGTTCGGCAACCACCGCTTCCGCAGCCACGGCGACGGTGGCCTGGGCGCGGTGAACATGTACCGCAGCATCGTCAAGTCCAGCAACACCTACTACTACTCGCTGGCCAACGAGATGGGGGTCGAGGCCATGCACGACTTCATGGCGCCGCTTGGGTTCGGGCAGATCACCGGCATCGACCTCAAGGGCGAGGTGCGCGGCGTGCTGCCCAACCAGGAATGGAAGCGCAACACCTACAAGCGCCCCGAGCACCAGAAGTGGTACGCGGGTGAAACCATCTCGCTGGGCATCGGCCAGGGCTACAACAACTTCACCATGCTGCAGCTGGCGCACGCCCTGGCCACGCTCACCAGTGGCGGCATCAAGCACAAGCCGCACCTGACCCTGGCGACCGAAAACGTGGTCACGCGCGAGCGCACACCGCTGGCCCAGGAGCCGCCGGTGAACCTGGGTTTCAAGCCCGAAAACATCGAGGTGGTGCTGCGCGCGATGCACGGCGTGACCACCGAGGGCACCGGGGCCGGCGTGTTCGGCGGCGCGGGCTACGCCAGCGGCGGCAAGACCGGCACGGCGCAGGCCGTGACCATCGGCCAGAAAGACCGCTACGACGCGCGCAAGCTCGAAGAACACCAGCGCGACCATTCGCTCTACCTGGCGTTCGCCCCGGTGGACCAACCCACGGTGGCACTGGCGGTGGTGGTGGAGAACGCCGGCTTCGGCGCCACCAGCGCGGCGCCCATCGCGCGCCGCGTGTTCGACTACCTGCTGCTGGACCAGTACCCCAACCCGCAGGACCTAGACGCGGTCCGCAATGGCCAGGCGGGACGGCCCATCGGCACGCCGCTCAAGGCCAGCACGATGCCCTGGCCGCCTGGACAAGCGACCACCCCCGCGCCGCAGCAATAGACCGGCCCCCCCCCGCGGCGCCTCTGGATCAACGGCCCTTCCGGCGCGACGTGCCCGGTGTCAAGGATGCGGTGGAACCGGCTCTGCCGGGCCACTCGCATCGCCCCCTTGAGGGGGTCGCGCGCAGCGCGGCAGGGGTGGTCCTACTTGATCCAGGCGTCGAAACTGGTCTTCAGGATCAACGCGCTCACCACCACGATGAACGCGATGCGCACGAAGCCGCTGCCGTGCTTGAGCGCCAGGCGCGTGCCCAGCAGGCTGCCGGCCACGTTGGCCACCGCCAGCGGCAGCGCGTAGTGCCACCAGACGTGGCCTTTCCAGGTGAACAGGATCAGCGCCGCCAGGTTGGACGCGGTGTTGAGCAGCTTGGCGCTTGCACTGGCGTGCAGGAAGTCGTAGCCCAGCCAGCGCACGAACAGGAAGACGAAAAAGCTGCCGGTGCCGGGACCGAAGAAGCCGTCGTAGAAACCGATGCACAGGCCCAGGGTGCAGGCCGCCAGCCGCTCGCCGCGCGCCGTCATGTGCGGCGTGTGGTGGCGCCCCAGGTCCTTGCGCATCAGGGTGTAGCCCAGCACCAGCAGCAGGATCAGCGGCAGCGCGCGGCGCAGGAACTCGGGCGAGATCTGCGTCACCGTCCAGGCACCGGCCATGGCGCCCGCGAAACACACCGCCACCGCCGGCAGCAGCGCGCGCCAGGGCATCTGCACCCGCTGCGCGTATTGCACCGTGGCGGCCGCCGTGCCCCAGATGGACGCGCTCTTGTTGACACCGAACAGCGTGGCCGGGTGCGTGGTGGGGAACACCGCGAACAGCGCGGGCAGCATGATCAGGCCGCCACCGCCGACGATGGAATCGACAAAACCGGCGAACAGCGAGGCGAGCGAGACGAGCAGCACATCCATGCGGCGATTGTCGCCGGGGCCCTGGGCCGACAATGCCGGCATGACCGACACCCCCACCACCGAGCCGCGCATCGACTGCCATGTGCACGTGTTCGACCCGGCCCGTTTTCCCTACGCCGCCGACGCCTGGTACACCCCGAGCCCGGCCGAAACCGGCACACCGGACCAGCTGGGCCATGTGCTGGACGCGCACGGCGTGCGGCACGCGCTGCTGGTCGGCCCCAACTCCGGCTACGGGCTGGACAACCGCTGCCTGCTGGACACCATCGCCCGCCATCCCGACCGCTACAAGGGCGTGGCCGTGGTGCGCCACGACGCCAGCCGCGCGGAACTGCAGGCGCTGCAGGCGCAGGGCGTGGTGGGCGTGGCCTTCAACGTCGCCCTGCTCGGTGTGGACCATTACCGGGACACGGGGCCGCTGCTGGAGCACCTGCGCGAACTGGGCCTGTGGGCGCAGGTGCAGGTCGAAGGTGAGCAGCTGTGCGCCCTGGCGCCGCTGCTGCGGGACAGCGGTGCGCGCCTGCTGTTCGACCACGGCGGCCGGCCGCGCCCGGCCGATGGCCTGGGCCAGACCGGGTTCGACACGCTGCTGGGTCTGGCCGACACCGGCCGGGCGGTGGTGAAGCTCTCGGGCTGGGCCAAGGTGTCGCAGCAGCCGCACCCGCACGCCGACGTGGTGCCCTATGCACGCGCCCTGCTGCAGGCCTACACGCCGCAGGCCCTGGTGTGGGCCTCGGACTGGCCTTTCCTGCGCGCACCGGCGCGCATCGACTACGGTCCCCTGCTGGACTGGCTGGCGCAGCTGGTGCCCGATGCGGCCGCGCGCCAGGCCATCCTGTGGGACACGCCGCGGCGCCTGTTCGGCTTTGCATGAAGTGAAACACCGCCACGGCCCGGCGCTCGACGCCAGGCCGCGGGAGCGGGCTCAGGCTTGCGGCAGTTCCAGCACGAAGGCGGCGCCGCCGCCGTCGGGGTTGTGGGCGCTGAGCTGGCCGCCGTGCTGCTCGACGATGCCGTAGCTGATCGACAGGCCCAGGCCCGTGCCCTTGCCCACCGGCTTGGTGGTGAAGAAGGGGTCGAAGATACGCAGCAGGTGTTCGGCCGGGATGCCGGGGCCGTTGTCGCGCACCGTCACGTGCACGGTCGGGTGTTCGGCGTCGCCGGCACCGACCATGTCCACCCACACCGTGGGCTCGGGCGTCTGCGCCAGCGCGTCGAAGGCGTTCTGCAGCAGGTTCATCATCACCTGCTGCAGCTGGCCGGCGCTGCCCGTCACGGTGCAGGCCTGCAGCGGTTGCCAGCGCACCTGCACGGCGGCCGCGCGGCCCTTCTGCACCCAGTGGATGGCGCGGTCGATCACCTCGACCAGGTTGACCGGCGTGCGCTCCTCCGGGTCCATGGCCGAGAAGCGCTTGAGCCCGTGCACGATGTCGGCCGTGCGCTGCGCGCCTTCGAGCGTGCCCTCGATCAGCGAGGGCAGGTCGCCCATCAGGTGTTCGATGCGCAGCTTCTGCCGCAGCGCCTGCAGCACCGGCTCGGGCTCGTGCGCGTGCAGCGCGGCCATGTAGGTCTGCAGCCGGTCGCAGTACTTGCGCAGCGCGTGCACATTGCCCAGCACGAAGCTGATCGGGTTGTTCAGCTCGTGCGCCACGCCGGCCACCAGCTGGCCGAGCGAGGCCATCTTTTCGGAATGCAGCAGCTGCTGCTGGGTGCGCTTCAAGGCCTCGTGGGCGGTGCGCATCTCCTGGTAGGCGCGCTTGAGCTCGGCCGTGGGACGGCCCACCCACACCGTGCCCACACGCCGGCCGTTGGGGCCGATGCGCGGCGTGCAGTTGGCATCCACCGGCACCGGCTGGCCCTGGCGGTCGAGCAGATTGAGCTCGATGCCCTGGCCGGAACGGGGTGCGTCGCTGCGGTCCATCGCGGTGCGCGCGGCCGCCACGCTGGCGGCGTCGGCCAGCAGATCGGCCAGGCTGCTGCCGCGCAATTGCTCTTCGCGCCGGCCCACCAGTTCGCACAGGGCGGCGTTGGCCTGCTCGATCAGGCCGCGCTCGTCGCAGACCACCAGCACGTCCGACATGGAGGTGAGCACGCTGAAGATGAACTGCTGCGACTGCTCCAGCTCGCTGTTCTTCTTCTCCAGCTCCACCTCGTCGTCGATCAGCCGTGTGTAGACCTCGTCCATCTTCTGGATCACGTCCAGCCAGGTCGATTCGTCCACGCCCTCCATCGGCACGGCGGGCAGCGGGCTTGGGGCGCGGTCTTTCGACATGTCAGCAAGCCTCCGCCGAAGCGCGTGCCCCACCCAGACACACCGCGCAACCGGCTTCGCCGGAGCGAGTGTCCGCGCCTCGTCCAGGGGTGCCGTGCAACCGGCTCCGCCGGGGCACAGGCGCCGTCCCCCTGCCCAGCGCCGAAGGCGCGCCAGAGCGGGGGGAAGACGCGAAGCGGCGCAGGGGGGTGTTCATCAATGTACGGTGCAGACCATGCAAGGGTCGAAGGAGCGCACGATGTGTTGCACCGCCACCGGTGTCTTTTCACCTTCGAGCACCGGCGCATCCACCAGCGCCTGCTCCAGCGCGCCGGGTGTTCCCTGCGCGTCACGCGGCGAAAAATTCCAGCTCGTGGGCGCGACGATCTGGTAGTTGGCGATGCGGCCGCCGCGCACCACCAGCCAGTGGCCCAGCGCGCCGCGCGCGGCTTCGGACAGGCCCACGCCATGGCCTTCGTCGGGCAGCGCCGTGGGCACGCAGAAGGCCTCGGTCGGGCGGATGGCCAGCAGCCAGTCCTCCATCAGCGGCAGCACGCGCGCGAGTTCGAGCACCCGCGCCAGCACCCGCGTGAACACGGTGCCGCCGTGGCGCGCCACTGCGTCGCGCACCAGCGGGTGGGCGCTGGCCAGCTGGCGTGCGATGGCGCCGGTCTCGACCACCTCGCCACCCAGGCGCGGCGCCTTGTTCCAGGTGTAGGCCCCTGCCTTGTCCGGCTCGGGCCACGTCAGGCCGTGCAGCGGGTGCAGCGGTTCGCGCGCCTGCGCCAGCCAGGCGTGGGTGGCGTCCTCGGTGATGGCGTGGGCGTCCAGCGCGTCGAGGCGCTGTGCGTCCGCGCGCCACAGGCCCGGTGCCAGCGCGGCGTGGCCCTCGGGCTGGGCGTAGGCGCCGTAGCTCAGGTAACGCCCCGGCCCCGGCCCCAGGGTCTGCAGCGACAGGTCCTGCACCAGGGTCAGGAAGAAACGCAGGTCGCCGCCCAAGGGCGCCTGCGCGTGCCAGGCCCAGAGCGCGTCTTCACTCTCCAGCGCAGTGAAGGTTTCCAGCGCATCGCCGATGAGGTGGCGCTCCAGGAACGCCCGGAACTCGCGCAGCTTGGCCAGCAGGCGCACCCGCTCGGCGGCGTCGATGGGCCGCGTGGAGCCGCCGGGCTCGACCGACTGGGTGTGCGGCCACTTGCCGCCCAGCGTGCCCAGCAGCGTGAGCCAGCGCTGGCGCGCCGCCGTGGCCGCACGCACCTGCTCGCCGTGGTCGGGCGCGAAGCGTCGTTGCGCCTCGGCATGCCAGGGGTGACCCGCGTAAACCGGGCGGGCGAAGTCCGGCATGAAGAACAGGTAGAAGTGCGTCAGGTGGTCGGCCAGGTTCTCGGTCGCCAGGATCAGGTTGGTCGCGTGCTGGCCGTTGGGTGGCATCGCCATGCCGCCGAGATCGGCCAGCGCCCGCGCCGCCGCCACCGACTGCGAGACCGAGCAGATGCCGCAGATGCGCGGCACATAGACCAGCGCGTCGTGCGGCGCCTTGCCCTGCAGGATCTGCTCGAAGCCGCGGTACATGGTGGCATTGACCTGGGCCGAGGTCACACGGCCATCGGTGATGTCGAGCGCGACTTCGAGGTCGCCCTCGACGCGGTTGAAGGGTCCGACGAGAAGTCTGCTCATGGCGTGTTCATTTCAGCCGGGTCTTGCGGACCGCCGGTTTCACCACCAGGTGGTCGGCGGTCGCGTTCTGCTTCACCCGCTTGGGCGTCGCGCTCTTGGACAGCGAGGCCAGCGCGACGAACCAGGCCTTGGGCATGTCGGTGGGCAGGCCGACCGGGATGCCGGCGATCTTGGGCGTCTGGTGGAAGGGGTGGCCCGGCTCCTGGAAGCCCGGCTCGGTGCAGGCGATGCAGGCGTAGCCGCCGCGGGTGCAGCTGCCCTCGCCGTTCCAGGGGCGGATGTTGCAGTCGGCGTGCACCTGCGTGCCCTTGCAGCCCATGTGTTCCATCATGCAGCCCAGGTCCGACGGCTTCTCGGCGCTGGCCTTGAACTCGTAGTACTCGTTGCGGGTGCAGCCGTGGTGCACCAGCTGGTCGGCGTAGAAGCGCGGGCGCGCCAGCGGGTCCAGGTCGTCTTCGGTGAAGGCCCCGGCCGCCAGCGCCATCAGCGTGTCGATCACCCAGCTCGGGTGCGTGGGGCAGCCCGCGACGTTGATCACCGGCAGGCCGCTGCCCGAGCGGAAGTCGGCGCCCAGCAGGCCGCCCAGGCGGTCGTCTTCGTACTGCAGGCCGCAGGCGTCGGTGGGGTTGTCGCCACCGGCCGTGATGCCGCCCCAGGCGGCGCAGCTGCCGATGGCCAGCACATGCCGCGCCTTGGCCGCCAGTGTGCGCACCCAGTGGATCATGGGCAGGCCGGTGCCGGCGAGCATGTGAAAGCGCCCTGTGCCGTGTGGGCCGCGCAGCAGCGAACCTTCGACACACAGCGCGTCCAGCGCCGTCGTGCCATCGACCACCGATTGCAGCAGAGCGATCACCTCTTCACCGCTGGCCATCGACAACGAAGGGTGCCACAGCAGGTTCACACCACCGTCGCGCAGGTGGCCCTGGAAGTCGGTCGTGTCGGCGCACAGCAGCGACATGCTGCAGCCGCCGCAACCCCCACTCTGCAACCACAACACATTGAATCGGTTCACGCGAAGGTCTCCATCCAGCAGGCGCCGCGGAACTGGCTTTGCCAGGCCGCTGGCGCCGCCCCCTTGAGGGGGGATGCGGCTACGCGCAGCGAGCAAGCGACGGGGGTGGGCCTCATTTGGCGTCCAGTCCGAATCGCTGCATCTTGGCCCGCAGGCCGACGCGGGACAGTCCCAGTTCGGCGGCCGTGCGGGTCTTGTTCCAGCGGTGGCGCAGCAGGGTCTCGCGCAGCACCATGGCCTCGATCACGTCCAGCCGGTCGGTCAGCGTGCCGCTGGCCGGGATGGCCGCGGCCAGGTCGTCGCCCCCGCCGGCGGCGCGGCCCTGCAGCACACGCGGCGAAAACGCACCCGGGGGCAGCTGGCTGCCGTCGTGCAGGGCCATGGCGCGCGCGATCTCGTTGCGCAGCTCGCGGATGTTGCCGGGCCAGGGGTAGGCCAGCAGGCAGGCCAGGGTCTCGTCGGGCAGGCTGGCGCCGGGGTGGCCCAGCTCGGCGGCCACGTCCAGCGCGGTCTGGCGCGCGATCGGGGTGATGTCGGCCACGCGATCGCGCAGCGGCGGCACCGTGAGCGTGACGCCCGCGAGGCGGTAGTACAGGTCTTCGCGGAACAGGCCGTCGCGCACGCGCTGCTCCAGGTGGCGGTGGGTGGCCGCGATGATGCGCACGTCCACCGGCACCGGCCGCGGCGCGCCCACGGGCCGCACCTCGCCCTCCTGCAGCACCCGCAGCAGCTTGACCTGGAAGGCCGGCGAGGTCTCGCCGATTTCGTCGAGGAACACGGTGCCGCCGTCGGCGCGCTGGAACAGGCCCAGGTGGTCTTCGTAGGCGCCGGTGAAGGCGCCGCGTTTGTGGCCGAACAGCTCTGATTCAAGCAGGGTGTCGGGGATGGCGGCGCAGTTCTCCACCACGAAGGGGCCGCCGAGGCGCGGCGAGGCGTAGTGGATGGCGCGCGCCAGCAGTTCTTTGCCGGTGCCCGATTCGCCCAGCACCAGCACCGGGATGTCGTAGCGTGCCGCGCGCTCGGCCATGGCGCAGACCAGGTCCAGCGGGCTGCCGGGCGCGCGCACGATGCGGTCGAAGCCGAAGTGGCTGCGCGCCTGCGCCATCTGGCTGGCGGTGCGCTGGCGCAGCACCCGCGTGCTGGTGCGCAGCTCCAGGTCCAGCCGCGCGGTCTGCTGCTGCAACACCTGCGCCTCGACCGCGTTGCGCACCGATTCGAGCAGGTGGTCGGGCGACCAGGGCTTGAGGATGTACTGGTAGATGCCGGCGTCGTTGATGCCGGCGATGATGTCTTCGCTGTCGGTGTAGCCCGAGATCACGATGCGCACGATGTCGGGCCACTGCTCGCGCACTTCCTTGAGGAAGTTCACGCCCGTCATGCCGGGCATGCGCTGGTCGCACAGGATCACGCTGACCGGCTGGCGCTGCAGCAGGCCGCGCGCCTCGTCGGCGCTGCTGGCGGTGAACACGGTGAAGTCCTCGTCCAGCGTGCGGCGCAGCGCGTCCTGCGAACGCACCTCGTCGTCGACCACCAGCACGGTGGGCAGGACTTCGAGCGACAGAGGAGGTGTCACAGCTGGACCACCTTTGCCACACGCCGGCACGCCACGAGAGCAAGGTCTCGATCCAGAAACACCGCGGAACGGGCTTCGCCCGGCCGCAGGTGTTGCCCCCTGGGGGGTATGCGGCTACACGCAGTGAGCAAGCAACGGGGGGGGACGTTGTTCTTCATCGGTGGGTGGCGAGATGGCGCGGGGTCCAGGCGTGGGGCAGCTTGTGCACGAAGTGGTGCCGCGCCACGTGGTAGCTGGGGTCGAAGCCGTAGAAGTTGCGGTGCATGCGCGCCAGTTCCTGTTCGCGGTAGCGGGCCAGCGGGCACTGCGCCTCGTCGGCGGCGCGCCGGGCCTGCTTGGCCGCCACCTGTTCGGGACGATTGTAGGAGCCGGCCAGCGCCAGCGCGCGCGCCAGCACCCGTTCTTCGAGCCCCTCGCGCGGCCCGTCGTCGCAGGCGTCGATCAGGCCCATGCGCTGCGCGTCGGCGGCGCGCAGCGGCAGGCGGCCGGCCATCAGATCGCGCGCGCCGGCCTCGCCCAGGCGGCGCGGCAGCAGGTAGGTCCAGTACTCCGAGCCGTAGAGGTTGCCCATGTTCTTGTAGTGCGGGTTGAGCACCACGCTGTCGTGCGCCCAGACCTGGTCGGCCGCCAGCGCCAGGAACACCCCGCCCGCGCCGGCGTTGCCGCGCATCACGCTCACCGTGAGGCGGTCGGTGGTCTCCAGCACGGCCAGCGCCACGTCGTCCATGGCCTGGATGTTGCGCCAGGATTCGTCGGCCGCGCTGTCGCCCGGGCGGTGTGCCGCGGCCTCGATGCGGTTGAGGTCGATGCCGTTGCTGAAGAAGCCCTCGCCACCCATCAGCAGCAGCACCTGCGTCGGCCGCTGGCGCACGGCCAGCAGCGCGGCGCGCAGGCGTTCGCAGCGCCCGGTGCCCATGGCGCCATTGCAGAAGTCGAAGCGCAGGCAACCCACGCGCGCGCCCTCGGGGCCGTGTTCGGTGTAGCGCAGCTCGGCCCATTCGTCGTCGGTGCGCTCCAGCGGCACCGGCCGCTGCGGCAGGGCCGCCGCCTGCGGCGCGAACAGCTCGGCCGCGACCTGTTTGAAGTGGCCCTGGCCGGGGGCGGTGCCGGGCGGGTCGGCCCGCCGCGCCTGGCCGATCCAGACCCCGCCATCCACCGTGCGGCGCAGCAGCGCGCCGTCGCGCACCGCCAGCAGTTCGCCCGGTTCGCGCTCGGCGAATTCGGCCAGGGTGGCGTCGGAGGCCTGGTGGGCATCGCCGAGGTAGCAGGCCTGGCCCCAGAGCGCGTCCCGCACGCCGGGCTGGCCGTCGGCGCAGCGCAGCCTGGCCATCACGGTCGCGGTGTCGTCGCGCGACCAGTCAATCGCGCGGTCGGCTTGCTTCATCACCGCTTTCCACCCACGCCCCCACACTCCGCCGCTGCGCGGGTCGCTGAGCAGGGCGTTACCAGAGTCAACGCCACTCGGCGCCGTCCAGACGTGCGCAGGCACGTCCGGAGCCGCGGCGCCAAGCCCCTCGGGGGCTGATTCGCCTTGGGGCGGCCCGGCGGCGAATCGTTCCGCGGGCGCCACACGCTCGCCGCTCGCGAACCGTTCCACGGCCTCTAGCGTCGCCTGCAGCGCCGCGCGCGTGACCTCGCGCCGGTACAGGCTGCCCTTGTTGGCGGCGCGCATCGGGAAGCGGGCGTGGGCCCAGACCGGGCCGGCGTCGAAGGCGCCGTCGGCCTGCAACACGGTCACGCCCCATTGCGCCTCGCGGTTGCGCACCGCCCAGTCCAGTGCGCTGGGACCCTGGTCGCCGGGCGGCCCGGGGTGCACCACGAAGCAGGGCACGCGCTGCCAGACCGCCGCCGGGATGCGGCGCTTGAGGAACGGCGCCAGCACCAGATCGGGCCGGGCCAGCGCCACCGCTTCTTCGGTCACGCTGTCGGCGATGTCCAGCTCGACGCTGAGGGTGTGGCCGCGCGCGCGCAGCTCGGCGAACAGCCGCTGGCTGAGGCTGTTGAAGCTGTGGCAGAGCAGGAGGATGCGCAGGGACATGGGATCGGTGGGTGGGATGGGGTTTGGGTGTTCAGCCGCGCAAGGCCTGCACTTCGCGCAGGGCCTGCTTGCGCCCCATGTAGATCGCGAGCTTGGCCTCGATGCCGCCCAGCGCGCGCTGGTAGTCGGCCAGCGTGCGGGCGGCCAGCAGGGCCTGGGCCACCGTCGGCGTGTCGGGTCCGAAATGGGGCTGCAGGGTCTGGTAGGCGCGGCGTTGCAGGGCCAGCAGCTGCTGCGGGTCTTCGGGTTCGGGTGGCGGCACCGGCGGCGTGGCGACCACGGTGGCAGCCGCGGTGGCGGGTGGCGGCGTTGGCGCTGCGACGGCGGTCGGCGGAGCGGCCTTGGACGCGGCCGGCACCGGCTCGATCAGACGCAGCGCCAGCAAGGTGTCCAGGTGCCCGCGCACATCGCCCAGCCCCTTGGCCAGCAGGGCCTGCACGCTGTCCACGCCATTGACGAGGATCAGCAGCTGCCGCGTGGCCAGCGCCAGGCCCGCCTTGCGCAGCGCAATCTCCTCCTTGCCACTTTCAGTCTTGCGAAACACCAGGTTCGACATGCCACGTCTCCTCGTTCTTGTTTTCTCCAACACCGCCGCGAGCGAGGTGCCCCGTCCAGGGCACCGCGGAACCGGCTTTGCCGGGCCGCCCGTGCCGCCCCGGGGGGGCTTAGCGCCGCGGCTCCGAGCCTGCCTGCGCAGGCTTGGACGTGCGCTGAGTGCGTCGCCTCCGGCGGCGCTCCTTCGCCATGCGGCGCAGGGGGGTCAACAGATCCTCGGCAGCTGCTCTCCACTGAGCCAGTCCACCACCCGGCGCCCGCCGAAGCGCGTGGCCATCTGCACGAAGTGGTGCGGATCGGTGGTGACCTCGCCGATGCGCGCCGCGTCCTGCCCCAGCGGGTGGGCTCGCATGGCGGCCAGCACCGCGTCGGCCGCTTCGGGCGCGACCACGGCGATCAGCTTGCCTTCGTTGGCGACGTAGAGCGGGTCCAGGCCCAGCAGCTCGCAGGCCGCGTCGACCTGCGGCTTGACGGGAATGGCGGCCTCCTGCAGCAGCATGCCCACGCCCGACTGGCGCGCCACCTCGTTGAGCGTGGTGGCGAGGCCGCCGCGCGTGGGGTCGCGCAGCACGCGCACCGCGCCCGGGGCGGCCGCCAGCATGGCGGCGACCAGGGTGTGCAGCGCGGCGGTGTCGCTTTCGATGGTGGTCTCAAACGCCAGCGACTCGCGCTGCGAGAGCACGGCCACGCCGTGGTCGCCGATGGTTCCAGAAAGCAGCACCACGTCGCCCGGCCGTGCGTTGCGGCCGCTGATGGACACGTCCGGCGCCAGCACGCCGACGCCGGTGGTGCTGATGAACACACCGTCGCCCTTGCCTTTTTCCACCACCTTGGTGTCGCCCGTGACCACGGGCACACCGGCCTCGCGCGAGGCAGCAGCCATGGACTGCACGATGCGCTGCAGGTCGATCAGCGGGAAGCCTTCTTCGATGATGAAGCTCGCGCTCAGGTACAGCGGCTTGGCGCCCGACATGGCCACGTCGTTCACCGTGCCGTGCACCGAGAGGCAACCGATGTCGCCGCCGGGGAAGAACAGCGGCGAGATCACGTGGCCATCGGTCGCCATCACCAGGCGGCCTTGCGCCGGGTCGAAGGCCGGCAGCGTCAGCACCGCGCCGTCGTCACCCTGGCGCAGGAATGGGTTGTCGAAGGCCGCGAGGAACAGCTCCTCGATCAGCTGCGCCGCGGCCTTGCCGCCCGCGCCGTGGCCCATGTCGATGCGGCCGTGTTTGATGTCCAGCGGGCGGATGTAGTTTTTCTTCACGGGCTTCGGTGCGGGCGCCTCGCCGGCACCGGCCTGGTCGTGTTCGGTTCTCATGGTGTGGTCTCCTCGGCGGGTGCGGGCACGATGGGGATGTCTCTGAAGCGGCCGTAGGTGTAGTGCGCGGCGCAGGCGCCTTCGCTGGACACCATGCAGGAGCCGACCGGGTTTTCCGGCGTGCAGACGGTGCCGAAGATCTTGCAGTCGGTCGGCCGCTTGACGCCTCGCAGGATGGCGCCGCATTCGCAGGCCTTGTTGTCGGCCACGGGGGTGTAGCTCAGGTCGAAACGGCGCTCGGCGTCGAAGGTGGCAAAGGCCTCGCGGATCTTGAGCGCGCTGTAGGGCACCTCGCCCAGGCCGCGCCACTCGAAGCTCGGCCGCAGCTCGAACACCTCGGACACCAGGGCCTGCGCCTTGAGGTTGCCCTCGGGCGTGACAGCGCGGGTGAATTCGTTTTCCACATGCGCGCGGCCCTGATTGACCTGGCGCACCAGCATCAGAATGGCCTGCATCACGTCCAGCGGCTCGAAGCCGGCGATCACCACCGGCTTGCGGTACTCCTCGGCGAAGTGCTCGTAGGGCGCGGAGCCGATCACGATGCTCACGTGCGCCGGGCCGATGAAGCCGTCGATGGGCACGGTGCCGAACTGGCGCACCTCGGGCGATTCGAGGATGTGGGTGATGGCCGAGGGCGTGAGCACGTGGCAGCACAACACGCTGAAGTTGGCCAGTCCCTCGCGCGCCGCGTCGCGGATGGCGAGCGCCGTGGGCGGCGTGGTGGTCTCGAAACCGATGGCGAAGAACACCACCTCGCGCTGCGGGTTCGCGCGCGCGATGGCCATGGCGTCGGCCGCGGAATAGACCATGCGGATGTCGCCGCCGCGCGCCTTGGCCTTGATGAGCGAGAGGCTGTCCGACGCCGGCACGCGCATGGTGTCGCCGTAGGTGCAGACGATGGCGCCACGCTCCAGCGCGAGGCGGATCGCGAGGTCGATGCGGCCGATGGGCAGCACGCAGACCGGGCAGCCCGGGCCGTGGACCATGCGCACGTTGGGCGGCAGCAGCTCGAGCACGCCGTAGCGGCTGATGGCATGGGTGTGGCCACCGCAGAACTCCATGAAGCTGTAGTGGCGGTCCGGGTGCGCTTCGGCGGCGATGCGGGCGCCGATCTGGCGGGCGAGGTCACCGTCGCGGAATTCGTCGATGTATTTCATCAGGGCGCCCCTTCCAGGGTCGATTGCATTTCGGCGAACAGCGCCAAGGTCCGTTCAGCTTCCTCCGGGTCGATCACGCCGATGGCATGGCCCACGTGCACGATCACGTAGTCGCCCACCTGCACGTCGGCCACGAGCGCGATGGAGATCTCTTTGCGGATGCCGCCGAGGTTGACCACGGCCTGGTCGTGGGGGCGCAGCTCCACCAGCTGGGCGGGAATGGCTAGGCACATGGTGCAGTCTCTTTCGTGGGTTGTTCTTGTGAAGTGATCGCGGCCAGCTGCTGCGCCGCGACCCAGGCCTGGCCGAGCGCGAGGCCGGCGTCACCGCAGCCTTTGTCCAGCGGCCGGTGCACGCGCAGGCTCGCGGCCTGCAGGCGCTCGGTCACGCGCTCGCGCAGGATGCGGTTGAAGAAGCAGCCGCCGCCGAGGCAGACGTCGCGGCTGCCACGTTCGCGCGCGGCCTGCGTGGCCCAGTCGGCCAGCGCGTCGGCCAGCGCGAGGTGGAAGCCTGCGGCGGCCGCGTCCACGCCAGCGGCGCTGGCGTTGGCGTTGGCATCAAACAGCGCAGGCATGAGGCCGCGCAGATCCAGGCGGTTCTGCAGGTCGATCACGGCGCCGGGCAGCGGGGCCGTGTCGGGGTGCGGGGCCAGCCAGCGCGCTGCGGCGGCTTCGAGCGCGATGGCGGCCTCGGCCTCGTCGGTCTGGCGCAGGCTCAGGCCCAGCGCACCGGCCGCCGCGTCGAACCAGCGGCCGGTGCTGCTGGTGGTCGGGCAGTTCAGTTGTTTGGCCAGCATCTGCTGCACACCCGAAGCGACGGCCTCACCGACCTGCGGCGCGAAGCGGGAGGCGATCTCATCGCCCCGGCCCAGCGCGTGCAGCGCGCTCGCCGCCATGCGCCAGGGTTCGCGCGCGGCACGGTCGCCGCCGGGCAGCGCCAGCGGCTGCAGATGGCCCAGGCGCTGCCACTGCGCGCCGTGCATCCAGATCAGTTCGCCGCCCCAGGCCTGGCCGTCGGTGCCCAGGCCCACGCCATCAAGCGCGAGGCCGATGACGGGCCCTTCGATGCGGTGCTCGGCCACCACGGCAGCGATGTGCGAGTGGTGGTGCTGCACGCCGATGGCAGGCACGCCCAGCGTGGCGGCGAGCTGCAGCGCGAGCTGGGTGCTGAAGAAGTCGGGGTGCAGGTCGTGCGCGATGGCCTGCACCGGTGCGCCGGCAGCGTCGGCCTGGGCCAGCAGCGCCTGCAGCGAGCGCTCCAGCGCCCCGCACGCGGCCGGATCGCTGAGGTCGCCGTGCACCGGCGACCAGTGCGCGCGGCCATCCCGCACGAGGCAGGCCGCGTTCTTGAGCCAGACGCCGACAGCGAGCACGGTGGTGGACATGGCTTCGATTCCGTCAGGCGGCCGATCCGGCTGCCAGCGCGGTTTTCGCGCGGGCCAGCTCGGCTTCGAGCTGTTGCACACGCTGGCGCAGCGCTGCCTCTTCGGACACCGGTTCGTCGTGGTGGTGATGGTGTGCACCCATCGCGTGGTCGAGCCAATGCAGCCACGCGTCCATGCCCTCGCCGGTGGTGGCCGAGAGCTGAATGATTTCAATGGCGGGGTTCACGCGCCGCGCCAGTTCGATGCAGCGGGCGACGTCGAACTTCACGTGCGGCAGCAGGTCGGTCTTGTTCAGGATCATCAGCTGCGAGGCCGCGAACATGTCGGGGTACTTCAGCGGCTTGTCCTCGCCCTCGGTCACCGAGAGGATGGCCACCTTGGCGGCTTCGCCCAGGTCCCACACGGCGGGGCAGACCAGGTTGCCCACGTTCTCGATGAACAGCAGGCTGTGGGCTTCTTCGTGGTGGTGGTGGTGGTGACCATGGCCGTGCGGGTGGTCATGGTCGTGGTGGTCATGCGCGTGTTCGTGGCTGTGCAGTTGCGCGAAGGCCTCGGCCACCATGGGTGCGTCGAGGTGGCAGCCCTTGCCGGTGTTGACCTGGATCGCGGGCGCGCCGGTGGCGCGGATGCGGTCGGCGTCGAAGCTGGTCTGCTGGTCGCCCTCGATCACGGCGACGTGCAGGCCGGGCTGGTGCTGCTTGAGCGCCTCGATGGTCGCGCACAGCAGCGTGGTCTTGCCCGAGCCGGGGCTGGAGACGAAGTTCAGCGCGGTCACGCCGTGCGCCTCGAAGTGCGCGCGGTTCTGCAACGCGACGCGGTTGTTGGCGCCCAGGATGTCGGTCTCCAGCTTGATGGCGCGCGCCTGGCTCATGCCGGGCACCGACACGCGGGCCGCGCCGGCACCGAAGTGCAGGTCGCCGTTGCCGGGGTTCACCGTCACCGCACCGGGCTCGCCGGCCGGGGTCTGCACATGCCGGGCATGGGCCGGGCTGTTGTCACTGCATCCGCACACGACACACATATGAGTTCTCCTTTGTTCTCTTCATCGAAACACTGTTCGAGGCGAAGGGCAGTTGCCCAGTCGCGCCGCGGAACCGGCTTCGCCGGGCCGCAGGGGCGGTCCCCCTCCCGCCGAAGGCGAGAGAGGGGGCTGAGGACCGCGGCTCCCAAGCCTGCCTGCGCAGGCTTGGACGGGACGAAGAGGCATCGCCTCTGG
>NZ_JASJOY010000152.1:0-14267 GCF_031426985.1 Hydrogenophaga sp. | reverse complement strand
TTGGTTGCGGAGGCAAGATTTGAACTTGCGACCTTTGGGTTATGAGCCCAACGAGCTACCAGGCTGCTCCACTCCGCGTCAAGCCTTGTATTCTATCACGCTTTCGCGTCATCGGCGGCCGGCGCAGCATCTTCTGCACGATCCACCAGTTCGACCAGCGCCATGGGTGCGTTGTCGCCCACGCGGAAACCCATCTTCAGGATGCGGGTGTAGCCACCGGGACGGGCCTTGAAGCGCGGGCCCAGTTCGTTAAACAGCTTCACGACCACATCGCGGTCGCGCAGGCGGTCGAAGGCCAAGCGGCGGTTCGCCACGGTGGCTTCCTTGGCCAGCGTGATCATGGGTTCGACCACGCGACGCAGTTCCTTGGCCTTGGGCAGCGTGGTCTTGATGACCTCGTGCGTCAGCAGCGAGTTCATCATGTTGCGCAGCATCGCTTGGCGGTGCTCGCTGGTGCGGTTGAGTTTACGAAGTCCGTGTCCGTGACGCATGGTGATTTCCTTTCAGTGTTTTGCCCCCAGCCGGATCAGGTACTGGGAGTTTCGTCAGACGTTGATTGACGGGATCAGTGTTTGTCGAGACCAGCCGGCGGCCAGTTCTCGAGCTTCATACCCAAGGTCAGGCCGCGCGAAGCGAGCACTTCCTTGATTTCGTTGAGCGACTTGCGACCCAGGTTGGGGGTCTTGAGCAGCTCGTTTTCGGTGCGCTGGATCAGATCACCGATGTAGTAGATGTTCTCGGCCTTGAGGCAGTTGGCCGAACGCACGGTCAGTTCGAGCTCATCCACAGGGCGCAGCAGGATCGGATCGAACTGTTGCGAGCTGCGCTGCGCGGGCGCATCGAATGCGGAGAGTTCCACGCCTTCGAGCTGAGCAAACACCGCCAGCTGCTCCACCAGGATCTTGGCAGAGGCACGCACGGCCTCTTCAGGACCAATGGAGCCGTTGGTTTCGATTTCCAGCACCAGCTTGTCCAGATCGGTACGCTGCTCGACACGCGCACTTTCCACCGTATAGCTCACACGCTTGACCGGCGAGAAGGAAGCATCCAGCACGATACGGCCCAGAGAACGGGACATATCTTCATTGCGACGCAGACTGCCAGGCACGTAGCCGCGCCCTTTTTCCACTTTGATCTGCATGTCCAGCTTGGCACCGGCAGACAACGTGGCGATGGCATGGCCGGGGTTGACGATCTCGACGTCGTGCGGCGTTTGGATGTCAGCCGCCGTGACCACGCCTTCGCCGTCCTTGCGCAGACTCAGGGTCACTTCGTCGCGGTTGTGCAGCTTGAAGACCACACCCTTGAGGTTCAGCAACATGTTGACGACATCTTCCTGGACGCCATCAATGGAAGAGTACTCATGCACCACGCCGGCGATGGTCACTTCTGTCGGTGCGTGTCCCACCATGGAAGACAGCAGCACACGACGCAGCGCGTTTCCAAGCGTATGGCCATACCCACGCTCGAAAGGCTCCAAGGTCACCTTGGCGCGGTTGGTCGACAGTTGCTCGACGTTGATGGTTTTGGGCTTGAGCAGATTGTTCAGCATTCAAACTTCCTTCAGTACCCTCGGCTCGTTACACCGATAAGGCAGACGGAGCACGGCCCGACCACTACCCACAGGCAGAGGCCGGGAACGAAATTAACGGGAATACAGTTCGACAATCAGCGATTCGTTGATGTCGGAGCCGAACTCGTCACGGTCAGGCGACTTCTTGAACACGCCTTCTGCCTTGTCGGCGGACACATCCACCCAGGCGGGGAAGCCGATCTGCTTGGCCAGTTCCAGCGCCTCGATCACACGCGCCTGCTTTTTGGACTTCTCGCGGACGGAGACCACATCACCGGCCTTCACCGAGTAAGACGGAATGTTGACCGACTGGCCGTTCACGGTGATGGCCTTGTGCGAGACCATCTGACGGGCTTCGGCACGGGTCGACGCAAAGCCCATGCGGAACACCACGTTGTCCAGGCGCGCCTCAAGCAAGAACAGCAGGTTGGCACCGGTGTTGCCACGGCGGCGATCGGCCTCGGCAAAATAGCGGCGGAACTGACGCTCCAGCACGCCATAAGTGCGCTTGACCTTCTGCTTTTCACGCAGCTGCAGACCGAAGTCGGAAGTGCGCTGGCCAGAGGTGCGGCCGTGCTGACCAGGCTTGGAGTCGAATTTGGCCTTGTCGCTGATGGAGCGGCGGGCGCTCTTGAGCAACAGGTCAGCGCCTTCACGGCGGGAGAGTTTGGCCTTGGGGCCGAGGTAACGTGCCACGTTGGTTTCCTTGTGATATCTGCCACGACCTACGCTGCTTGAACAGCGTCATCGCGGGAGCCGTCTTGCGTCGAAGAAGGCGGTGGGCTTAGCAAAAAATGCCACCGCAGGCGACTGCGGTGGCGCTCAAAAAGCTTTCGATTGTACCGCGGAAGCGGTACGAGCCTGAACAGGCTTAGATGCGGCGACGCTTTTGCGGGCGGCAGCCGTTGTGGGGCACAGGCGTCACGTCGGCGATCGAGTTGATGCGGATGCCCAGGGCACCCAGGGCACGCACCGAGGACTCACGACCAGGACCGGGGCCCTTGATCTCGACGTCCAGGTTCTTGATGCCCTGCTCGATGGCGGCGCGGCCAGCGACTTCCGAAGCCACCTGTGCTGCGAACGGCGTGGACTTGCGCGAGCCCTTAAAACCCTGGCCACCAGACGAAGCCCACGACAGAGCATTGCCCTGGCGGTCCGTGATGGTGATGATGGTGTTGTTGAACGACGCGTGCACGTGCGCGATGCCGTCAGCAATGTTCTTACGAACCTTTTTGCGGACGCGTGCGGATGCCGAGCTGGAAGGAGCTTTAGCCATGATTCTCTTTCAACCGATTACTTCTTGAGCGACTGGGCTGCCTTGCGCGGGCCCTTGCGGGTGCGGGCGTTGGTCTTGGTGCGCTGACCGCGCACCGGCAGGCCACGGCGGTGGCGGAAGCCACGGTAGCAACCGATGTCCATCAAACGCTTGATGTTCATGGTGGTCTCGCGGCGCAGGTCACCTTCGATGGTGAAGGTGCCGACTTGGTCGCGAACCTTTTCCAGTTCCGCGTCGCTCAGATCCTTGATCTTCTTGGAGTAGTCGATACCACAAGCTTCGCAGATCTTGCGAGCGCGGGTCCGGCCAATGCCAAAGATTGCCGTCAAGCCGATTTCGGCGTGCTTGTGCGGCGGAATGTTGATACCTGCAATACGAGCCATGTTGCTTCCTCTGAACTTCCGAATCAGCCTTGACGCTGTTTGTGGCGCGGGTCGGTGCAGATGACTCGCACGACGCCCTTGCGCTTGATGATCTTACAGTTGCGGCACATTTTTTTGACCGACGCCGAAACTCTCATAGTCTTCTCCTAGATATTCCAAAACATTCAACCACTGACTTGTCACTTCGCGCGGAACACGATCCGCGCCCTGGTCAAGTCGTAGGGCGTGAGCTCCACTTTGACCTTGTCTCCCGGCAGGATCCGGATGTAGTGCATCCGCATCTTCCCGGAAATGTGGCCCAACACCACATGTCCGTTTTCCAACTTGACCCGGAACGTTGCGTTGGGGAGGTTTTCAACCACCTCCCCCTGCATCTCGATCACATCGTCTTTGGCCATACGACAGAACCGTTGCTCAGGATTTGAAGCTGGCCTTTTTCAACAGCGATTCGTACTGCTGCGACATCATGTAGTTCTGCACTTGGGCCATGAAGTCCATCGTGACAACCACGATGATGAGCAGTGAGGTACCGCCGAAGTAGAACGGCACGTTGTACTTCAGGATCAGGAACTCCGGCAGCAGACACACCGCCGTGATGTAGATCGCACCGGCCAACGTCAGGCGCAGCAAGATCTTGTCGATGTAGCGGGCCGTCTGATCACCCGGGCGAATGCCCGGAATGAAGGCACCACTCTTCTTCAGGTTGTCGGCGGTCTCGCGACTGTTGAACACGAGCGCCGTGTAGAAGAAGCAGAAAAACACGATGGCTGCCGCATACAGCGCCACATAGATCGGCTGACCAGGCGACAAGGCCGAAGCAATGTCACGCAACCAACGGGTGGAATCGCCGGTGCTCACCCAGCTGACGATGGTGGTCGGCAGCAGAATGATGGAAGAAGCAAAGATCGGTGGGATCACGCCAGCCATGTTCAGCTTCAGCGGCAGGTGGGACGACTGCCCACCGTACACCTTGTTGCCGACTTGGCGACGCGCATAGTTGACCAGGATCTTGCGCTGCCCACGCTCCACAAACACCACGAAGTAGGTGACCAGCACCACCAGCGCAATGATGAAGAGCGACACCAGAATGTTCATGGCGCCGGTGCGAACCAACTCCAGCAAACCACCAATCGCATTCGGCAATCCGGCAGCGATGCCGGCGAAGATCAGGATGGAGATGCCGTTGCCCAGACCGCGCTCGGTGATCTGTTCACCCAGCCACATCAGGAACATGGTGCCGGCCACCAGGCTGACCACCGCAGTGATGCGGAAGCCGAAGCCCGGCGCGATCACCAAGCCCGCTTGCCCTTCCAGAGCCAATGCAATGCCCATGGCCTGGAAGATCGCCAGACCCAACGTGCCGTAGCGCGTGTAGGCGGTGATCTTGCGGCGACCGGCTTCGCCTTCCTTCTTCAACTGCTCGAAGGTCGGGATGACGTAGGTCATCAGCTGCATGATGATCGACGCCGAGATGTACGGCATGATCCCCAATGCGAACACCGTGAAGCGCGAAAGCGCACCACCCGAGAACATGTTGAAGAGGCTGAGGATGCCGCCGGCCTGACCCTTGAACAGCTGTTCGAGCTGCGCAGGATCAATGCCGGGCACAGGAATGTGCGCACCGATGCGGTAAACCACCAAGGCCAGCAACAGGAACACCAGCCGGCGACGCAGGTCGCCGAACTTGCCTGTTTTGGCCAGGGTCGTGGAGCCAGTAGCCACAGATTGCTTTCTGCTTGCGATCTGGATCAGGCCAGCGAGCCGCCAGCGGCTTCGATGACAGCCTTGGCAGCGGCGGTCGCGCCGATGCCCTTGAGCTTCACTGCACGGGCGATTTCACCGGTCTTGACCACCTTGACGCGCTTGGCGAGCTGGGCCACGAGGCCTGCTTGCTTGAGCACCAGGATGTCGATCTCGGCGGCGTCAACCGTGTTGAGGTCGGCCAGCGTGACTTCAGCGTTGAACTGCAGTTGAGCAGACTTGAAACCACGCTTGGGCAGGCGACGTTGCAGCGGCATCTGACCGCCTTCGAAGCCCACCTTGTGGTAGCCGCCAGAGCGCGATTTTTGACCCTTGTGGCCACGACCAGCGGTCTTGCCCAGGCCGGAGCCGATGCCACGGCCGACGCGACGCTTGGCGTGCTTGGCGCCCGCTGCGGGTTGAATGGTGTTGAGTTCCATGACGAATGAGTCCTCTTCGGTCGGGTGCTTACAGCACCTTCACCAGGTAGGCGATCTTGTTGATCATGCCGCGCACGGCGGGCGTGTCCTGCAGTTCGCTCACGCTGTTGAGCTTGCGCAGACCCAGGCCACGAACGGTGTCGCGGTGCGATTGCTTGGTGCCGATCGGGCTGCGCACCAGTTGAACCTTGACGGTGTTTTGAGTGGTCATGATCGTTCCCATCAGCCCAGGATCTCTTCGACCGACTTGCCGCGCTTGGCAGCCACGTCAGCGGGAGTCGTGGAGTTCTTCAGTGCGTCCAGCGTGGCGCGCACCAGGTTGTAGGGGTTGCTCGAACCGTGGCTCTTGGCCACGACGTCGGTGATCCCCAGGACTTCGAACACAGCGCGCATCGGGCCGCCGGCGATGATGCCGGTACCCTTGGAGGCGGGCAGCATCATGACGTTGGAGGCGCCGTGCTCACCGTGCACCGCGTGGTGCAGGGAACCGCTCTTGAGCGACACCTTGATCATGTTGCGGCGGGCCTGCTCCATGGCCTTTTGCACAGCCACGGGCACTTCGCGGGCCTTGCCCTTGCCCATGCCGACGCGGCCATCGCCGTCACCGACCACGGTCAGCGCAGCGAAACCGAGGATACGACCACCCTTGACCACCTTGGTCACGCGGTTGATCGCGATCATCTTCTCGCGCAGGCCGTCGTCGTTCGCTTCGTTCTTTACATTAGCCGTAAATTTAGCCATTTTGTGTATCCCGCTTGATCAGAACTGCAGACCGGCTTCACGAGCCGCATCGGCGAGGGCTTTCACACGGCCGTGATAGGCAAAACCGGAACGGTCGAAAGCGACCTTCTCGATGCCGGCAGCCTTGGCCTTCTCGGCGATGCGCTTGCCGATCAGGGCGGCGGCGGCGGCGTTGCCACCCTTGCCAGCTGCACCGATCTGGGCACGCACTTCGGCTTCGGCTGTCGAGGCGGCAGCCAGCACCTTGGAGCCGTCGCCAGAAATGACGCTGGCGTAGATGTGCAGGTTGGTCCGGTTCACGGTCAGGCGAACGGCGCCTTGCTGCGCAATGCGGATGCGCGTCTGACGGGCCCGGCGGAGACGTTGCTCTTTTTTGGTCAACATGATCCTGGTCCTTACTTCTTCTTGGTTTCCTTGATCACAACCTTCTCATCCGAATAACGGATGCCCTTGCCCTTGTAGGGCTCGGGAGGGCGCACGGCGCGCACTTCGGAAGCGATCTGGCCCACGCGCTGACGGTCAGCGCCCTTGATGACGACTTCGGTCGGCGTCGGCGTTTCGACCTTGATGCCCGCGGGCATTTCGATCTCGACCGGATGCGAGTAACCGACGTTCAGGTTGAGCTTGGTCCCTTGAGCCTGGGCCTTGTAGCCCACGCCGATCAGGGACAGCTTCTTTTCGAAGCCCTTGCTCACACCGTTGACCATGTTGTTGACCAGCTGACGCATGGTGCCCGACATGGCGTTGGCTTCGCGGGATTCGTTCACCGGGGTGAACGACAGCGTGCCAGCGTTGTTTTCGACTTTGACCAGCGCGCTTTGCGCCAGGGCCAGGGCGCCCAGCGCGCCCTTGACGTTGATCAGGTCGTCCTTCACAGCCACTTCGACCCCAGCGGGGACGGCGACCGGTTGCTTACCAATACGTGACATTTCAGTTGCTCCTCAATGCCCGCATCAGGCGACGTAGCACAGCACTTCGCCACCGACGCCGGTAGCACGTGCCTTGCGATCGGTCATCACACCCTGGGGTGTGGTGACGATGGCCACGCCCAGACCGTTCTGGACCTGGGGCAGCGCGTCACGGCCGCGGTAGATACGCAGACCGGGCTTGCTCACGCGTTCGATGCGCTCGATGACGGGACGACCGGCGTAGTACTTCAAGGCGATCTGGAGTTCGCTCTTGCCACCTTCGTTGGTCAGCTTGAAACCGTCGATGTAGCCTTCGTCCTTCAGGACTTGGGCGATCGCGGCCTTGACTTTGGATGCCGGCATCGACACGGTGGCCTTTTCGACCATCTGCGCGTTGCGGATGCGGGTCAACATGTCGGCGATAGGATCACTCATGCTCATTTGTGGTTCTCCTAGGGCTTACCAGCTGGCTTTGGTGATGCCGGGGATCTCGCCGGCAAACGCCATCTCACGGACCTTGGCACGGGCCAGGCCGAAGTGGGCAAAGGTGCCACGCGGACGACCGGTGATCTCGCAGCGGTTGCGCTGACGGGTCGGGTTCGCGTTGCGGGGCAGCTTTTGCAGCGCCTGACGGGCCGCATCGCGCGCTTCGTCGCTTTGCTTGGCGTCGTTGGCCGTTGCCTTCAGCTCGGTGTATTTCTTGGCGAACTTGGCGGCGAGTTTCTCGCGCTTGATTTCGCGTTGGAGTAGTGCTTGTTTAGCCACGCGCCACCTCAGTTCTTGAACGGGAAACGGAAACCAGCCAGCAGAGCCTTGCACTCTTCGTCGTTCTTGGCGGTTGTCGTGATGCTGATGTTCAGGCCGCGCAGGGCATCGACCTTGTCGTACTCAATCTCGGGGAAGATGATCTGTTCTTTGACGCCGATGTTGTAGTTGCCACGGCCGTCAAAAGCCTTGCCCGAAATGCCGCGGAAGTCACGCACGCGGGGCAGGGCCACGGTGACGAAACGGTCCAGGAATTCGTACATGCGGGCGCCGCGCAGGGTCACCATGCAACCGATGGGCTGCTGCTCGCGGATCTTGAAGCCCGCGATGGCCTTCTTGGCCTTGGTCACCACCGGCTTCTGGCCAGCGATCTTGGTCAGGTCGCCCACGGCGTTGTCCATGACCTTCTTGTCGGCAACAGCCTCGCTCACGCCCATGTTCAGGGTGATCTTGGTGATGCGCGGCACTTCCATGACCGACTTGTAGCCGAACTTCTCGATCAGGCTGGGCGCGACTTTGTCGCGGTAGATTTCAGCAAAGCGTGTCATGTTCAGGCCACCTTGATTTCTTCGCCGCTGGACTTGAAGACGCGCACTTTCTTGCCGTCGGCCAGGAGCTTGATGCCCACACGATCAGCCTTGCCCGTGGCGCCATTGAAGATGGCGACGTTGGACTGGTGGATCGGCATGGTCTTTTCCACGATGCCGCCGGTCACACCCTTCATGGGGTTGGGCTTGGCGTGCTTCTTGACGATGTTCACACCCTCAACGACCAGCTTGCTGTCGTCGGCACGGCTGACCACCTTGCCGCGCTTACCTTTGTCGCGGCCTGCGATCACGATGACTTCGTCACCACTACGAATCTTGTTCATGATGATTCCTCAGAGAACCTCGGGCGCCAGGGACACGATCTTCATGAACTTCTCGGTACGCAGTTCACGCGTGACCGGGCCGAAGATGCGGGTGCCGATGGGCTCCAGCTTGGCGTTGAGCAGCACGGCGGCATTGCCGTCGAACTTGATCAGGGCGCCGTCTTGACGACGGATGCCCTTGGCGGTGCGAACCACCACAGCGTTGTACACCTCGCCTTTTTTGACGCGGCCACGGGGCGCTGCTTCCTTGATGCTGACTTTGATGACATCGCCCACGCTGGCGTAGCGACGCTTGGAGCCGCCCAGCACCTTGATGCACATCACGGACTTAGCGCCCGTGTTGTCAGCAACATCGAGTCGAGATTGCGTTTGGATCATTTGATTTAAGTCCCAACTTGAATCCTGCCAGCCACCACGGCCGGAAGTGATCAGTCTTGGGCCCGTCGTAGCCGAATGAGCAGCCTGCTGGCCAGTCTCACCCAGCGTCGGTTGGGCAGATAACTTCGCCTTTTAGAGCGAAGCCGCAGATTATTGCACTGCCTGCGCGCACTGTCAACACCCCACCACACAAAAAGACAGGATGGGCACGCCGGGCCACTCAGGCGGCTGCGGGCAGGTAACGTTGGCACAGGGACAGAAAGTCCTGTAACCGCGGGTCGCCCACCCCTTCGTCCTCCAGGATGGCCGCCACCGATGGCGCCATTGCGCGCGCACGCCGGGCGTCCAGAAACAGGGCGCGCCAGCGACGGGCCAACACATCCTCAACAGTGTGCGCATGCTCACATCTGACCGCGTACCGCACCATGGCCTCGGTCAGGCCCATGTCCAGCGACCGGTCGGCGCCCGGGCACCGCTGCACTTCGGTGGCGTGGCTGCCGAACAGGTGCAGCCCGGGCGCGGCGTGCAGCGGCACCGCCGCCACCCCTTCTGCGGGGCTGCCGTCCAGCACATGGCGGGCGGTCTGCCCGCCGGCGCGGCGCGGCAACAGGTCTGCGGCGAAACACCGTTCCATGACGTCGTCGGCCATGGCCCGGTAGGTGGTCCATTTGCCGCCGGTGACGGTCACCAGGCCGGACGGGTCGACCACGATGGTGTGTTCGCGCGAGAGCCGCTGGGTACCGCCGCCCTCCGCCTTGGGCGGCGCCACCAGGGGCCGCAGCCCGACCCAGACGCTGCGGATGTCGTGGCGGCGCACCGGACGCTTGAGCACATGGGCGGCTTCGCCCAGGATGAACTCCAGTTCCTCAGCAAAGGGCTGCGGTTCGCGCGGCAGATCCTGGCGCGGCGTGTCGGTGGTGCCCAGGATCAGCTTGCCCAGCCAGGGCACCGCGAACAGCACCCGGCCGTCGCGGGTCTTGGGCACCAGCAGGGCGTGATCCCCTGGCAAAAATTCCCGGTCCACCACCACATGCACGCCCTGGCTCGGGCTGACCATGCGGCTCGGCGCCGCCGTGCCCGCCGCCCCGGCGTGCGCGCGCACCGCATCCACCCACACGCCCGTGGCGTTGATGACGCAACGCGCCTCCAGCGTGTAGCGGTTGCCGTTCAAACCGTCTTTCACGGTCACGGTGGCGCCATCGCCATGCCATTCAACCCCGTCGACACCGGCGTAGTTGAACAGCTGGGCGCCCGCGGTCTCGGCGGTGCGGGCCAGCGCCAGCGCCAGCCGCGCGTCGTCGAACTGGCCGTCCCAGTACCGAACCCCGCCCTGGAGCCCCTGGGGGTTGACGCCGGGCAGGGCCGCCAGCGTCTGGGCGCGGCTCAGCAATGCCGTCCGGCCCAGGCCGGCGCGGCCCGCCATCAGGTCGTACAGCTTGAGCCCGGCGCCGTAGTAAGGCGTCTGCCACCAGGCGTAGGAGGGCATGACGAAGGGCAGCGGCTGCGCCAGGTGCGGCGCGATGCGCAGCACCGTGGCCCGCTCGGCCAGCGCCTCGCGCACCAGGGCCACATTGCCCTGCGCCAGGTAACGCACGCCACCGTGCAGCAGCTTGGTGGAGCGCGAAGAGGTGCCGCCCGCGAAGTCGTGCGACTCGAACAGGGCGACGGAGAAACCGCGCAGCGCGGCATCGAGGGCCACCCCCAGGCCGGTGGCACCACCGCCGACCACGACCAGATCGAACCGGGGATGACGGGCCAGGGACTGAAGGCGTTCTGCGCGTGTCATGAATCGGGGGATGACCGCGCACACCCGCGAAGGGGTGCGCGCGGAGGTTTCACATCAAGCAGGAAGACAACAAGCGATCAACGGGCCTTGCCGGCCTTCCAGGCGTCCAGCAGGGTCTGGTAGGCAATGGTTTGCCCCTTCGGCTTCTCGTTGGCCAGCTTCTTCCAGGGCGCCGACTTGTCGGACAGCCACTTGTCGGCGCTTTCCTTCTTGTTCAGCTTGGGCGGGCACTGGGCCATGCCGGCGCGTTCCAGCCGGGCCAGCACGTCGTCCATCTCCTTGGCCAGGTTGTCCATCGCGCCCTGCGGGGTCTTCTCGCCCGTCACGGCCTGGGCCACGTTCTTCCACCACAGCTGCGCCAGCTTCGGGTAGTCGGGCACGTTGGTGCCGGTGGGGCTCCAGGCCACGCGGGCCGGGCTGCGGTAGAACTCGACCAGGCCACCGAGCTTGGGCGCCATGTCGGTCATGGCCTTGCTCTGGATGTCGGACTCGCGGATCGGGGTCAGGCCAACCATGGTCTTCTTCAGGGACGTGGTCTTGGCGGTCACGAACTGGGCGTAGAGCCAGGCGGCGGCGGTCTTGTTGGCGTCGTGGTCCTTGAAGAAAGTCCAGCTGCCCACGTCCTGGTAGCCGTTCTGCATGCCCTGCTTCCAGTACGGGCCGTTGGGGCCGGGGGCCATGCGCCACTTTGGCGTGCCGTCGGCGTTGACGACCGGCAGGCCCTTCTTGGTCATGTCGGCGGTGAAGGCCGTGTACCAGAAGATCTGCTGCGCGATCTGGCCCTGGGCGGGCACCGGGCCGGCTTCGCCGAAGGTCATGCCGGTGGCTTCCTTGGGCGCGTACTTCTTCATCCAGTCCACGTACTTGGTCAGCGCGTAGACGGCGGCCGGCGAGTTGGTGGCGCCACCCCGTTCGACCGAGGCGCCCACGGGCGTGCACTTGTCGGCCGCGACGCGGATGCCCCACTCGTCGATCGGCAGGCCGTTGGGCGCGCCGATGTCGGCGGTGCCGGCCATGGACAGCCAGGCGTCGGTGAAGCGCCAGCCCAGAGACGGGTCCTTCTTGCCGTAGTCCATGTGGCCGTAGATCGCCTTGCCGTCGATGGTCTTGACGTCGTTGGTGAAGAACTCGGCGATGTCTTCATAGGCCGACCAGTTCAGCGGCACGCCCAGGTCGTAGCCGTACTTGGCCTTGAACTTGTCCTTGAGGTCCTTGCGCTCGAACAGGTCGGCGCGGAACCAGTAGAGGTTGGCGAACTGCTGGTCGGGCAACTGGTAGAGCTTGCCGTCGGGCGCGGTGGTGAACTTGGTGCCGATGAAGTCCTTGATGTCGATGCCGGGGTTGGTCCACTCCTTGCCCGCGCCGCCCATGTAGTCGCTCAGGTTGAGCACCTTGCCGTAGCGGTAGTGGGTGCCGATCAGGTCGGAGTCGCTGATCCAGCCGTCGTAGATCGATTTGCCCGACTGCATCGAGGTCTGCAGCTTCTCGACCACGTCGCCTTCCTGGATCAGGTCGTGCTTGACCTTGATGCCGGTGATCTCTTCAAAGGCCTTGGCCAGGGTCTTGGACTCGTATTCGTGGGTGGTGATGGTCTCGGACACGACCGAGATTTCCTTCACCCCTTTGGCCTGCAGCTTCTTGGCGGCGTCGATGAACCATTTCATCTCGGCCAGCTGCTGGTCCTTGCTCAACGTGGACGGCTGGAATTCGGCGTCCACCCACTTTTTGGCGGCGGCCTCGTCGGCCCAGGCCGCGTGCGTGCCCAGGGCGCAGACCGCGGCCAGCGCGAGGGCGTGGTATCGCAATTTCATCGGATGTCTCCTTCTCTCGGGGTTGATGTAGACGCTGCCCCACATGGTTCTGGGTGACCACGGCCCCGGGGCAGCGCCGGGCCGTATTCCCTCAAAGCGGTTCAGCCCTTGCGCATCACGAAGGCGAGGCTGAGCATGGACAACACGAAGCTGACCCAGACGCTGGGTTCTTCTTCCAGCGACATCAGCTCGGCCAGCCATTCGGCCGATCCGACGAACACCAGGTTGATGTAGGCCGCCAGCAGCAGGCCGATGAACAGCCGGTCACCGCGCGTGGTGGCCATCGGCAGCCAGCCCTTGCGCAAGGTGGTGGGAGAGCGGATCTCCCAGACCGTCATGCCGATCAGCATCAGCACGATGCAGGTGAAGAAAACGGCCACCGGAAGCGTCCAAGCCATCCACTCAAACATTTGAGATCTCCAAATCAGTGCCATACGAACCACAGCCAGTCCAGGCCGCCGCGGAACCGGCTTCGCCGGGCCGCCAGCGGCGCCCCCTGGGGGGTCGCGCGCAGCGCGGCGGGGGGGGTCATACACGCCCCATCGCAAAACCTTTGGCGATGTAGTGCCGCACAAACCAGATCACGATCGCGCCCGGCACGATGGTCAGCACGCCCGCCGCGGCCAGCGTGGCCCAGTCCATGCCGCTGGCGCTGACGGTACGCGTCATGGTGGCCACGATGGGCTTGGCGTTGACGCTGGTGAGCGTGCGCGCCATCAGCAGCTCCACCCAGCTGAACATGAAGCAGAAGAAGGCCGCCACGCCCACCCCGGCCTTGATCAGCGGCAGGAAGATGGTGAGGAAGAAGCGCGGGAAGCTGTAGCCGTCGATGTAGGCGGTCTCGTCGATCTCGCGCGGGATGCCCGACATGAAGCCTTCGAGAATCCACACCGCCAGCGGCACGTTGAACAGCAGGTGGGCCAGCGCCACCGCGATGTGGGTGTCCATCAGACCGACCGTCGTGTAGAGCTGGAAGAACGGCAGCAGGAACACCGCCGGTGGCGTCATGCGGTTGGTCAGCAGCCAGAAGAAGACGTGCTTGTCGCCCAGGAAGCTGTAGCGACTGAAGGCGTAGGCCGCGGGCAGCGCGACGGTGATCGAGATCACCGTGTTGATGGCCACGTAGATCAGGCTGTTGATGTAGCCCGAATACCAGCTCTCGTCGGTGAAGATGAGCTTGTAGTTGTCCCAGGTGAAGGCCTGGGGCCAGAGGCTGAAACTGCTGACGATCTCTTCGTTGGTCTTGAAGCTCATGTTGACCATCCAGTAGATGGGCAACAGCGCGAACACCAGGTAGGCGATCAGGAACAGCGAGCGCTTGTGAAAACGACGCTCATGCATGGCCCGCTCCTTCTTTCTCGGCCTGGCCGAGGCGCTGCATCCAGTTGTAGAGCACGAAGCAGAACAGCAGGATGATGAGGAAATAGATCAGCGAGAACGCCGCGGCCGGGCCGAGGTCGAACTGGCCGACGGCCTTCTGCGTCAGGTACTGGCTGAGGAAGGTGGTGGCGTTGCCGGGCCCGCCGCCGGTGAGCACGAAGGGCTCGGTGTAGATCATGAAGCTGTCCATGAAGCGCAGCAGCACCGCGATCATC
>NZ_JASJOY010000151.1:0-23944 GCF_031426985.1 Hydrogenophaga sp. | reverse complement strand
GTGAAGGCGGTCGTACCGTCGGCGCCGGCGTCGTCGCCAAGATCATCGCCTGATCGCACACGGAGAAAACGCATGTCTACCAAGCAAAAGATCCGCATCCGCCTGAAGGCCTTCGATTACAAGCTGATCGACACCTCGGCCGCTGAAATCGTGGAAACCGCCAAGCGCACCGGCGCCATCGTCAAGGGCCCCGTGCCCCTGCCGACGCGCATGAAGCGCTTCGACATCCTGCGTTCGCCGCACGTCAACAAGACCTCGCGCGACCAGCTGGAAATCCGCACCCACCAGCGTCTGATGGACATCGTGGACCCGACCGACAAGACGGTTGACGCCCTGATGAAGCTCGATCTGCCGGCCGGCGTGGACGTCGAGATCAAGCTGCAGTAATGCGCAGCGCAGGCCCAGCGAGAGCAGGGCTTGCACAAAAAAAGCCCGCTGGTTATACTGGCGGGCTTTTCAGGCTTCGGCCTGGATTTTTGTTGGCCAATTCCGTTTGCGCGGAAGCGGTCGCATTTCGGTGTGGCAAGTCTTCGGATACGCCATCCTAAACATCAGCCCCGGCCAATTGAAGTCGGGAACGGAGAAAACAATGAGTCTTAGCAACTCCCTCGGGTTGTTGGGTCGCAAGGTGGGCATGATGCGTCTGTTCACCGATGACGGGGACGCAGTGCCCGTCACGGTGGTCGACGTGTCGAACAACCGTGTGACACAAATCAAAACCCAAGCCAACGATGGCTACGATGCGCTGCAGGTCACCTTCGGTGCCCGCCGTGCCTCCCGCGTCACCAAGGCCGTTGCCGGCCACCTGGCCAAGGCCGGTGTCGAAGCGGGTGAAATCATCCAGGAATTCCGCGTTGCCGCCGATGTGGCTGCCCAGTACCAGCCGGGCGCTACCGTGGCCGCCAACGCCATCTTTGCCGCCGGCCAGAAGGTCGACGTGCAAGGCACTTCGATCGGTAAAGGCTTTGCCGGCACGATCAAGCGCCACAACTTCAAGTCCCAGCGCGCGTCGCACGGCAACAGCCGTTCGCACAACGTGCCGGGTTCGATCTCCATGGCCCAGGATCCGGGCCGCGTGTTTCCGGGCAAAAAAATGACCGGTCATATGGGCGATCAAACCAAGACCATCCAGAACCTGGACATCTTCCGCGTGGACGAAGCCCGTCAGCTGCTGATGATCCGTGGCGCTGTGCCCGGCTCGAACGGCGGTTTCCTGACCGTGCGTCCCGCCGTCAAAGCCAAAGGAGCTAACTGATGCAAGTTGAACTCCTGAACGACCAGGGCCAGGCCGCGTCCAATGTGGACGTGCCCGAGACCGTGTTTGGTCGCGACTACAACGAAGCCCTGATCCACCAGCTCGTGGTGGCTTACCAGGCCAACGCTCGTCAAGGTACGCGTGCGCAAAAAGACCGCCAGATGGTCAAGCACTCGACCAAGAAGCCGTTCAAGCAAAAAGGCACCGGCAACGCCCGTGCCGGTATGACGTCTTCCCCGCTGTGGCGCGGAGGCGGTCGTATCTTCCCGAACAGCCCGGACGAGAACTTCACCCAGAAGCTCAACAAGAAGATGTACCGCGCCGGCATGGCCTCCATCTTCTCGCAGCTGGCCCGTGAAGGCCGCCTGGCCGTGGTCGATTCCATCAAGGTGGATTCGCCCAAGACCAAGCAGCTGGCCGACAAGTTCAAGGCCATGAACCTGAGCCACGTGCTGGTCATCGCCGAAGAAATCGACGAGAACCTGTACCTGGCGTCGCGCAACCTGCCGAACATCCTGGTGGTCGAGCCGCGTTACGCCGATCCGGTGTCGCTGGTGCACTTCAAGAAGGTGATCGTCACCAAGGGTGCCATCGCCCAGCTCAAGGAGATGTTCGCATGAGCGTCACGAAATACGACGAAGGCCGTCTGATGCAGGTGCTCGTGGCACCGATCGTGTCGGAAAAGGCCACCCAAGTCGCCGAGCAGACCAACGCCGTGGTGTTCAAGGTCCTGCGCGACGCTTCCAAGCCCGAGATCAAGGCCGCTGTTGAACTGATGTTCAAGGTCGAGGTCAAGGGTGTTTCCGTGCTCAACCAAAAGGGCAAGACCAAGCGCTTCGGCAAGACCGTCGGTCGCCGTGACCACGTGCGCAAGGCCTATGTGACCCTGATGCCGGGCCAAGAGCTGAACTTCGGCGGGGAGGCTGTTTAATCATGGCAGTGATCAAGATGAAACCGACTTCACCAGGCCGTCGCGGCATGGTGAAAGTCACGCGTGAACACCTCCACAAGGGTGACGGTTACGCGCCGCTGCTCGAAGCGCAGCACCAGAAGGCTGGCCGCAACAACAACGGCCACATCACGGTTCGCCACAAGGGCGGCGGTGCCAAGCACCACTACCGCGTGGTCGACTTCCGTCGCAACAAGGACAACATCCCGGCCAAGGTCGAGCGTATCGAATACGACCCGAACCGCACGGCGCACATCGCGCTGGTGTGTTACGCCGACGGCGAGCGCCGCTACATCATCGCCCCCCGTGGCGTTGAAGTCGGTGCCACGCTGCTGTCCGGCTCGGAGTCGCCGATTCGCGTGGGCAACACCCTGCCGATCCGCAACATCCCCGTGGGTTCGACCATCCACTGCATCGAGCTGCAAGTCGGCAAGGGCGCGCAAATCGCCCGTTCCGCTGGCGCTTCTGCCGTGCTGCTGGCCCGCGAAGGCATCTACGCCCAGGTTCGCATGCGTTCTGGCGAAGTGCGCAAGGTCCACGTGGACTGCCGCGCCACCATTGGTGAAGTCTCCAACACCGAGCACAGCCTGCGTCAGCTGGGCAAGGCCGGTGTGAAGCGTCACATGGGCATCCGTCCGACCGTTCGCGGTACCGCGATGAACCCGATCGACCACCCGCACGGTGGTGGTGAAGGCAAGACCGGCGAAGGCCGTGCACCGGTGGATCCGTGGGGCAACCTGACCAAGGGTTACCGCACCCGCAACAACCGCCGTACGCAGTCGATGATCGTCTCGCGCCGCAAGAAGTAAAGGGTTGACATCATGACTCGTTCCCTCAAAAAAGGCCCCTTCATTGACCATCACCTGATGGCCAAGGTGGAGAAGGCTGTGTCCACCAAGGACAAGAAGCCGGTCAAGACCTGGTCGCGCCGCTCCATGATCCTGCCCGAGTTCATCGGCCTGACGATCGCCGTGCACAACGGCAAGCAGCACGTGCCTGTGTACATCACCGACCAGATGGTCGGCCACAAGCTCGGCGAGTTCTCCCTGACCCGTACCTTCAAGGGTCACCCGGGCGACAAAAAAGCCAAGAAGTAAGGATCAACCATGACTACTGAAACCCGCTGTGTTGTTCGCGGCGTGCGCCTGTCGGTGGACAAGGGCCGTCTCGTGGCCGACCTGATTCGTGGCAAGAAGGTCGACCAGGCTCTGAACATCCTGGCCTTCACGCAGAAAAAGGCCGCCGGCATCGTCAAGAAGGCGCTGGATTCCGCCATCGCCAACGCCGAGCACAACGATGGAGCCGACATTGACGAACTGTTCGTCAAGTCGATCTACGTTGAGCAGGGCACCACGCTCAAGCGCTTCACTGCCCGCGCCAAGGGCCGTGGCAACCGTATCAGCAAACCCACCTGTCACATCTATGTGACGGTTGGCAACTGAAGAGGTCACTGGAATATGGGACAAAAAATCAACCCCACCGGCTTCCGCCTCGCAGTTGCACGCAACTGGGCCAGCCGTTGGTACGCCTCCAACCGTGACTTCGCCGGCATGCTGGCCGAAGACATCAAGGTGCGTGAGTACCTCAAGGAAAAGCTCAAGAACGCCGCCGTTTCGCGCGTCGTGATCGAGCGTCCGGCCAAGAACGCCCGCATCACCATTTACTCGGCTCGTCCGGGCGTGGTGATCGGCAAGAAGGGTGAGGACATCGAGAAGCTGAAGAAGGAACTGGCCGCCAAACTGGGCGTGCCGGTCGCCGTCAACATCGAAGAAGTGCGCAAGCCCGAAATCGATGCCAAGCTGATCGCTGACAGCATCACCCAGCAGCTGGAAAAGCGCATCATGTTCCGCCGTGCCATGAAGCGCGCCATGCAGAACGCCATGCGTCTGGGCGCCCAGGGCATCAAGATCATGTCCGCCGGTCGTCTGAACGGCATCGAAATCGCCCGTACCGAGTGGTATCGCGAAGGCCGTGTGCCCCTGCACACCCTGCGCGCCGACATCGACTACGGCACCTCGGAAGCCAAGACCACGTACGGCGTCATCGGCGTCAAGGTCTGGGTTTACAAGGGTGACACCCTGGGTCGCAACGATCTGCCCGCCGTGGAAACCCCGCGTCCGGAAGAAGAGCGTCGCCCCCGTGGTCCGCGTCGTGAGCGTCCCGCTGGCCCTCCCGCCCGCGCCGCCGTGCGCCGTCCGGGTGCCGCTGGTGCGCCGGTTGATGGCAGCGACAAGCCCGCCGAGGCCACCGACAAACCCGCCGTTAAGCGCGTTCGCAAAGACGCACCCGCAGGGGCACCTGCGGACGGCAAAGGAGAATAAATATGCTGCAACCTGCTCGCCGCAAGTACCGTAAAGAGCAAAAAGGCCGCAACACGGGCGTCGCCACCAGTGGCGCCACCGTGGCCTTTGGCGATTTCGGTCTGAAGTCCACCGACCGCGGCCGTCTGACGGCCCGCCAGATCGAAGCCGCACGCCGTGCGATTTCCCGTCACGTCAAGCGTGGCGGCCGTATCTGGATCCGCGTGTTCCCGGACAAGCCGATCTCCAACAAGCCTGCCGAAGTCCGTATGGGCAACGGCAAGGGTTCCGTGGAGTACTACGTGGCTGAAATCCAGCCCGGCAAGGTGCTGTACGAGATCGTGGGCGTGCCCGAGCAACTCGCTCGTGAAGCCTTCGCTTTGGCCGCCGCCAAACTTCCGCTGCGCACCACGTTTGTGGCACGCATGCTGGGTCAGTGATTCAGGAGAACATAGATGAAAGCTGCTGAACTGCGCCAGAAGGATGTGGCCGGCCTCGAAGCCGAAGTGAAAGCACTGCAAAAGGCCCATTTCGGCCTGCGCATGCAAAAAGCCACGCAACAACTCAACAACACCGCCACGCTGGGTGACACCCGCCGTTCCATCGCTCGCGCCAAGACCATCTTGGCCGAGAAGCAACGCGGCACCGCCAAGTAAGGAGTGAAGTCATGACGGAAGCCAAAACATCCCTCAAGCGCACCCTGATCGGCAAGGTGGTCAGTGACAAGCGCGCCAAGACCGTGACCGTGCTCGTCGAGCGTCGCGTCAAGCACGAGCTCTACGACAAGATCGTCGCGAAGTCCAGCAAGTACCACGCCCACGACGAAAAGGGCGAGTACAAGACGGGCGACGTGGTCGAGATCACGGAAAGCCGTCCGCTGTCGAAGACGAAGAACTGGGTCGCCACCCGCCTGGTCCAAAAGGCCGCACTGGTGTAAGCCTGTTCCTGCTGTCTTCAGCGGACCCGAAAAAAGCGACCGACAATTCGGTCGCTTTTTTCTTTTGGGGGTTCCGTTGTGGATCGGAGCCCGAAATCACGGCCTGCGGGCCAACATGCAAGGAACACGACATGATCAAGGTGGGTGACAAGATCCCGGCGAGCACGCTGATGGAGTACGTCGAGGTCGAAGGCAATGGCTGCAGCATCGGCCCCAACCCGGTGGACACGCACCAGGCCAGCGCAGGCAAGACGATTGCACTGTTTGCATTGCCCGGCGCGTTCACGCCCACCTGTTCGGCCAAGCATGTGCCCGGCTTTGTGGAGCAGCACGCCGCCTTCAAGGCCGCTGGCGTGGACGAGATCTGGTGCCTGAGCGTCAACGACGCTTTCGTGATGGGCGCCTGGGCGCGCGACCAGAAGACCGGTGACAAGGTGCGCATGCTGGCCGATGGCGATGCCGCCTTTGCCAAGGCCACCGGCCTGACGCTGGACCTGACGGGCAAGGGCCTGGGCCTGCGCAGCAACCGCTACTCCATGCTTGTCAAGGATGGCGTGGTGGTGACGCTCAACATCGAAGGCCCGGGCAAGTTCGAGGTCAGCGACGCCGGCACCCTGCTGGCGCAGGCACAGGCGCGCTGATCGCGGGCAAGCTCTAAAAAAAAGCCGGGCTCCACGAGGAGCCCGGCCTTTTTTCTTGGTGCCGATTCAGAGCCGTGCGCCGCTGGACAGATCGACCATGAGGTAGTGCGCACCCGGCAAGGGGTTGTGGTAGTACGGGGCCACTTCCACGAAGCCGACGTCCTGGTACAGCGCGCGGGCCGCCTCCATGTCGCGCAGGGTGTCCAGCAGCATGGTGGTGTAGCCGGCCAGGCTGGCGCGGGCCATGACCTGTTCCACCAGCAGGCGACCGAGGCCGAAGCCGCGGAAGGCGGAGCGCACAAAGAGGCGCTTCATCTCGCAGGCGTTGAGGTGGTCGCTGTTGACCAGCGGGCGGAAGGCGCAACAGCCGGCCGGGGCGCCGTCCACCGTGGCCAGCATCAGCACTCCCGACGGTTCGGCGTAGTCGCCGGGCAACGCATCCAGTTCCTGGGCGAATCCCTGGAAGCACAGGTCGATGCCGAGGTGGGCCTGGTAGTCGAGAAACAGGGCACGGATGGCGGCCAGGTCTTCGGGGGAATCGGCCACGCGCAGCTGGATGTCGGGGGTGGTCACGTCGTTGGGGGATGGTGGCGTCTGCCGGAAGCGGCACTATACGGCAGTCCCCGCGCACCGCCCAATGGAATTGCCGGGTGTCAGTCGTAGCTGGCGGTGGGCAGCGCCCCGTCGCCCAGTGACACGATGCCGTACACCGCAGCGGCGCACAGCAGCAAGAGCACCAGGGCCAGCAGTCGGGTGCGGGCGTTGTCCTGGGATGCGGGCAGCGGCGTCGGCACGGCCTTGTCGCCCACGATCATGGGGCGGACCAGGGCCTGCTTCTTGACCAGCTTGTAGAACGCAATCGCGCCCAGGTGCAGCGCCACCAGCGCGATCAGGATGAGCTTGCCGACCTGCTTGTGGTAACGGGTGGCCTGCTCGACCCAGCCGCCCGACACCAGCCCGGCCAGCGGTCCGGTGAAGGCGATCTCGTCGTCGGCGAACAGGCCGCTGCCCACCTGGGCCAGCAGGATCAGCAACAGCGCCAGCACGGAGAACATCCCCAGTGGGCTGTGGCCCACGCTGTGTTCGGGGCGCCCCTGCCCGCGCAGGTAGGCCAGGATGCTGTCCGGCCCATACAGGAAACGGGCGAAACGTGACCAGTGGCCACCGACCAGCCCCCAGGCGACGCGAAACAACAGCAGCGTGAGCACCGCATAGCCCAGGCGCCCGTGCCACACCATGGCGTTGCCGCCGACGTTGCCGGTGACGATCAGCCCCACGACGCAGAGCACCAGGCTCCAGTGGAACAGGCGGGTGGGCAGGTCCCAGACGCGAATGGTGTGCATGGCGGATCCTTTGGGCAATCGGTGGGGATGGTCAGTTCCATGGATACAAACCCTGAGCCGATAGTTTCCCTGGAACCAATTCTGAAGCCCGGCACTCAGTGCGTTTGTAGTGCCTCCGCGCTACAAACCTGTCACCCCCCCCACCCCGTTCAGGAGCCCACATGAAGACCATCATCGCCGCTGCCCTTGTCGCCGCCACCGCCATCCTGTCCACACCGGCCATGGCCCAGTTCCAGAAGCCCGAGGACGCGATCAAGTACCGCAAGGCCAGCCTCACGGTGATGGCGACGCACTTCGGGCGCATCGGGGCCATGGTCAACAACCGCGCCCCGTTCGACGCCAAGGTGGCGGCCGACAACGCGGCCCTGGTGGAAACCATGAGCAAGCTGCCCTGGGCCGCTTTCGGCGCGGGCACCGACAAGGGCGAGACCCGCGCGCTGCCGGCTATCTGGACCGAGCAGGCCAAGTTCAAGGAGGGTGCCGAGAAGATGCAGGCCGAGGTCGCCAAACTGTCGGCCGCCGCAAAAACCGGCAACCTGGACAGCATCAAGACCGCCTTTGGGGCCGCCGGCCAGAGCTGCAAGGCCTGTCACGACAACTTCCGCAAAGAGTGAGCCGGTACGGCCCGCCCGGACCCGACAAAAAAGGCGACCCGCGGGTCGCCTTTTTGTTGGAGGAGCGGGCGCCGATCAGCCCTTGGCCAGCAGCTCTTCAATGAGGTTGTGCAACGCGGCCATGTCGGGCTCGCCGACGAAGCGCTTGACGATGTTGCCCTGCTTGTCCAGCAGGTAGGTGGTGGGCGTGAGTTTGACCTCGCCCCAGTTCTTGGCGATGTCGCCGGTGTTGTCCAGCGCCACCTTGAACGGCAGTTGTCGCGTCTGGGCGAAGTTCAGCACGTAGGCCGGCGGGTCGTAGCTCATGGCCACGGCCACGGTTTCGTAGCCCCGGTCTTTGTACTTCTGGTAAGTGTCCACCAGCATGGGCATCTCTTTGACGCAGGACACGCAGGTGGTGGCCCAGAAGTTGACCAGTGTGACCTTGCCCTTGAGTTCGCTCGTGCTGGTCTTGGCGCCGTTGATCAGCACAAAGGTCGATTCGGGGGCCGCGTCGCGCGTGCCGCAGCCACCCAGCAACAGCGATGTGCCCAATGTGGCGACCACGGCCAAGGCGGCCAGGCCACGGCGGCGGTCGAAGGTGAAGGGGCTGAGGTGGTGTGTCATAGTGCGAAAGTTCGAGACAGGGGCCTGGACGGGGCGGTGGACCGCCGTGCCGCCGAGGCCATTGGAGCGTTCCCATCCCAAGGAGTTCAACATGCAGCGTCGCCAGTTTAACCAGAGCATCAGCGCCAGCGTCGCGCTGATGGTGCTTGCCGCCCACCAACAGGCCTGGGCGCTGTCCCTGTCCGACCTGACGGACAAAGACGCCAGCGCCGGCCTGAAGGCGGCACTGGAAAAGGGCGCGCTCGCGGCCGTGGGTCTGCTGGGCAAAACCGATGGCTTCCTGGGCAACCCGGCGGTGCGCATCCCGCTGCCGGGCTATCTGGAAGACGCCGCCAGCCTGCTGCGCAAGTTCGGCCAGGGCAAGCGGGTGGACGAGCTGGTGACCAGCATGAACCGCGCCGCCGAAGCGGCTGTTCCCATGGGCAAGGACCTGCTGGTGGGGGCGGTCAAAAGCATGTCGGTGACCGACGCGAAAAAGATCCTGACCGGCGGCGACAACTCGGTGACGCAGTTCTTCGCCGACAAGACGCGCACCCCGCTGGGTGAAAAATTCCTGCCCGTGGTGACCAAAGCAACCGAAAAGGTGGGCCTGGCCGCGAAGTACAACAAGGTGGCCAGCAAGGCCGCCGGCCTGGGGCTGGTGAAGAAGGAAGACGCCAACATCCAGCAGTACGTGACCGGCAAGTCGCTGGACGGGCTCTACACCATCATCGGACAGGAAGAGCGCAAGATCCGCCAGGACCCGATCGGGGCCGGCAGCGACATCCTCAAGAAGGTGTTTGGCGCCCTCAAGTGACGCGCCAGCCGGTGTGAAAGCCGGCGCTCACTTGCCGAGCTTGCGGCGCGCTTCGGCCAGGCGCGCGTCGAGGTACTCGCCGTAGAAGTCGGGCACGGCCACGCCGACCAGGCGCTCGGCCAGTTCCTGCCCGTCGGGCCCGAAGAACAGCACCGTGGGCGCAAAGCGTGCTTTCCACAACCGGGCCTGTTCGGCCGGGGTGGTCGTTTCGCCCTTGAACCCCTGCAGGTGGCTGCTGCGGTCGCGCACGTCCAGCTGCACCGCCTGCAGCTTGCCTTCCTTGCGCATCGGCAGCAGGTAGTGGTTGCGCACCAGATCGCAGAAGGGGCAGCCGGGCAGGGTGGTCATCACCACCAGCGGCTCGCCCCGCGCCGCCGCGGCCTGGGCCGCGCCGCGCAGCGAGGCCGGGCTCGGCAGGGCGGCGGGTGTCTTGGCGGGGATCAGGCTGTCGGCGGTGGCGGGCGTGCTCATGGGAACCTCGTCTGGCTGGAATATCAGCGAGCGCTGATGAAGATCAGACGATACCGCGCCCGCGCAGTTCCGCCAAGCGCTGCGCGTCCGCGCCCAGCCAGTCGTCCAGCACCTCGGCCGTGTGCTGGCCCAGCAGGGGCGGGGGCAGGTCGCTGCGCACCGGGGTGGCGCTGAGCTTGAGCGGGCTGGCCACCAGCTGCACCGCGTCGGCCAGCGGGTGGGCGCGCGCGTCCTGCCAGGTCTGCACCATGCCGCGCTGCTGCACGTGTGGGTCGGCAAACACCTCGGCCAGGTTGTTGATGGGACCGCAGGGCACCTTGGCCGCTTCCAGCGCACCCAGCCAGTCGGCCTTGTGGCGGGTTTTCATGAGGGTTTCGAGCAGCGGCACCAGCACGGCGCGGTGGCGCACGCGGTTCTGGTTGCGGGCAAAACGCTCGTCCTGCGCCAGCTCCGGCCGGCCGGCCACCTCGCAGAATTTGGCGAACTGCCCGTCGTTGCCGACCGCCAGGATGATGTGCTGCGCTTGGCCCTGCGCGTCGGGCGCGACCTCGAACACCTGGTAGGGCACGATGTTGATGTGCGCGTTGCCGGCGCGGCCCGGCACCTGGCCTGCTTCACGCCCTCGCACCAGGTAGTTGGCGCCGAGATTGGCCAGCATGGCCACCTGCGTGTCGAGCAGGGCCATGTCGATGTGTTGTCCCTCGCCGGTGCGTTCAGCGTGGCGCAGCGCGGCCTGGATCGCGACCGTCGCGTACAGGCCGGTGAACAGGTCGGCCACCGCCACGCCCACCTTCTGCGGGCCTCCGCCGGGCAGATCATCGCGCTCGCCGGTCACGCTCATCAGCCCGCCCATGCCCTGGATGGCGTAGTCGTAGCCCGCGCGGTCTTTGTAGGGGCCGGTCTGGCCGAAGCCGGTGATGGAGCAGTACACGAGCTTGGGGTTGAGCGCGTGCAGCGAGGCGAAGTCCAGCCCGTAGCGCGCCATGTCGCCGACCTTGTAGTTCTCGACGAACACGTCGGCTTTCACGGCCAGTTCGCGGATCAGCGCCTGGCCTTCGGGCGTGGCGATGTCGCAGGTGATGGAGCGCTTGTTGCGGTTGGCCCCGAGGTAGTAGGCGGCCTCGGCCGAGTCCGCGCCGTCGCGCCCTTGCAGGAAGGGCGGACCCCAGCCGCGCGTGTCGTCGCCGCCGGGGTGACCCTCGCTGCGCGGGCGCTCCACCTTCACCACATCGGCGCCCAGATCAGCCAGCGTCTGGGTGCACCAGGGGCCCGCGAGCACGCGGGACAAATCGAGTATGCGGATACCATCCAGAGCGTTCATGCGGCCATTGTGCCGCTGCGTGCGGCGGGCCACTGTCGCCGTGATGCCGGAGACATTCCCCTTGTTGCACCCCATCCGCGCCGCCGCCCTGGCGGCCGGGCTGCTGAGCGTCAGCGCCTGCAGCCCCACCTTCAACTGGCGCGAACTGCGCGTGGACGGCACACCGCTGCTGGCCCTGATGCCCTGCAAGCCCGAGAGCGCCACCCGCCCGGTGCCGCTGGGCGGCACCACCGCACCGCCGACCGAACTGCACATGCACAGCTGCGAAACCGGCGGCCTGCGTTTTGCCGTGGCCTGGGCCGACGTCGGCCAGTCCGCGCAGGTGGCGCCCGCGCTGGCCGCCTGGCGCAGCGCCGGCCTGCAGGCCCTCCGCGTGGCACCGGCCGCGGCCGGCGACTGGGCGGCGACGCTCGCCGGGGCCGACCCGGTGCAGGGCGTGGCCGCCCAGGGCACCGACCCGCAGGGCCAGCCCGTGCAGTCGCGTGCGCTGTACTTTGCGCAGGGCACCCGGGTGTTCCAGGCCGCGGTGTACGGGCCCCGTTTGCCGGACGAGGCGCTGGACGCCTTCTTCGCCGGTCTCAAGCTGTCGCCGCCATGAGCCAGACCGCCTCGTCCGCTGCGTGGCTGGCCCCGCGCGCCACGGTGGGTGTGTTCCTGGCCTTTGCGCTGGCCTATTTTTTCTCCACGCTGATCCGCGCCATCACGGCCACGCTCTCGCCCGTGCTCAGCCAGGAACTGGCGCTGAGCGCGAGCGACCTGGGCCTGCTGGCCGGCGGCTATTTCTTCGGCTTTGCCCTGACGCAGCTGCCCATGGGCCGCTGGCTGGACCGGCACGGCCCGCGCCGCGTGATCCTGTCCTTCATGGTCGTGGCGGTGCTCGGTTGCGCCGCGTTCGCCATGGCCACCAGCTTCGGCGGCCTGCTGGCCGCGCGCGTGCTCACCGGCATGGGCGTGAGCGCCTGCCTGATGGCGCCGCTGACGGGCTACCGCCGCTGGCTGCGGCCCGAGCTGCAGCTGCGCGCCAATTCGTGGATGCTGATGACCGGTTCGCTGGGCATGGTGGCGGCCACGCTGCCAGTGCAGTGGCTGCTGCCGGTGCTGGGCTGGCGCGGCCTGTTCTGGGGGGTGGCGGGCTGCATCGTGCTGGCCATGGCGGCGCTGGCCTGGCGCGTGCCGGGCTGGGCCGCCCCCGCCACGCGGGCCGGCTCCGCCCAGCCCGCGGTGGGCTATGCCCAGATCGCGCGCCACCCCTTCTTCCGGCAGATGGCGGGCATCGGCTTTGTGTTCTACGCCGGCATGGTGGCCATCCAGACCCTGTGGGCCGGCCCGTGGATGGTGAAGGTGGCCGGGGCCACGCCGGCCGAAGCGGCGCAGGGCCTGTTCGGCATCAACCTGTGCATGCTCGTCACCTTCTGGCTCTGGGGCGTGGTCAACCCGCACCTGGCGCGCCGGGGCTGGAGCGCCGAGCGCCTGATCGCCTGGGGCGTGCCGCTGGCGCTGGGGGTGCTGGCGCTCAACGTGGCGCTGGGCGCGCGGGCCGGCTGGCCGCTGTGGGCCGCGTTCTGCGTGTGCAGCAGCGTGGGCGCGCTGGCGCAGCCGGCCGTGGGCATGGCACTGCCGGCGCAGGCCGCGGGGCGGGCGCTGTCGGCCTACAACCTGGTCATCTTCGCCGGCGTGTTCGCCATGCAATGGGCCATCGGCCTGGCCAGCGACGCGCTGGGCTGGCTGGGCTGGAGCGAGCCGGCGCGCCTGCGCGGTGCACTGGCGCTGTTCGGGCTCGCCGCGGCCCTGGCCTACGCCGGCTTTCTGCGCGCGCGACACCGCCGGCACGTCCGCGCGGCGGGATGAGCGCACCGCGGGTCACCGCATCAGCGTTGCCCTAAACTGTGTCCATGAACGGCATCCTCATCGTTGCGCACGCCCCGCTGGCCTCGGCCCTGCGGGCCTGCGTGCTGCACGTGTTCCCCGACAGCGCAGACGCGGTGTCGGCCCTGGACGTTCAACCCAATGTGCCGCCCGAGGAATCGCTCGCGCAGGCGCGCGTCCTGGTGCGCCAGCTGGGCCAGCCCAACACGCTGGTCGTCACCGACGTGTTCGGCGCCACGCCCTGCAACGTGGCGCAGAAACTGGTGGACGGTGTGCACTCCAAGCTCATCACCGGCGTGAACCTGCCCATGCTGCTGCGCACCGTGTCGTACCGGCACGAGTCGCTGGATGCGCTGGTTTCGCGGGCCATGATCGGCGCGACGCAGGGGGTGATCCAGGTGGCCGTGACCGCACCACAAAATCAGGCGAGAAGAACCACCCATGATCAAGACCACCGCGACCATCAGCAATAAGCTCGGGCTGCACGCCCGCGCGTCGGCCAAGCTCACCAAGCTGGCCGGCAGCCACGCCTGCGAGGTGTGGATGTCGCGCGGCGAGCGGCGCGTCAACGCCAAAAGCATCATGGGCGTGATGATGCTGGCCGCCGGCATCGGCAGCCAGGTTGAAATCGAGACCAACGGCCCCGACGAGCAGGCGGCCATGGACGCCATCCTGGCCCTGATCAACGACAAGTTCGGCGAAGGAGAGTAGAGATGGCGCCCCCACGCTCCACCGCTGCGCGGGTCGCTGCCCCAGGACTGGGGAGGGACACGGTCCTTGCCGGGTCCGGGGGCTGGGCCTGCCTTGGGGCGGCCCGGCGGCTGGCCCTTCTGCCACCTCACTCCACCACTGCGCAGGGGCCAGTATGACGTTCACGGTCCACGGTCTGGCCGTGTCCCGCGGCATCGCCATCGGGCGGGCGGTCATCGTGGCCGCCAGCCGCATGGACGTGGCGCACTACTTCGTCAAGGCCGAGCAGGTCGATGCCGAGATCCAGCGTCTGCGCAGCGCGCGCAAGGTGGTGGTGGAAGAGATCGGGCGTGTGCAGCAGGGCCTGGCCGACCTGGGGCCGGTCGACGCCCATCCCGAGCTGGCCGCCCTGCTCGACGTGCACCTCATGCTGCTGCAGGACGAGCAGCTGACCGGCGGCGTCAAGCACTGGATCACCGAACGCCACTACAACGCCGAATGGGCGCTGACCACCCAGCTGGAGGTGATCGGGCGCCAGTTCGACGAGATGGAAGACCCCTACCTGCGCGAACGCAAGGCCGACCTGGAGCAGGTGGTCGAGCGCATGCTGCGGGTGATGCGCGGCGTGGCTTCGCCGGTGGTGGCGACCCCGCCGGGGCGCAACGACACACTCTTCGACGCCACGGTGGACGTGCCGCTGGTGCTGGTGGCGCACGACCTGTCGCCGGCCGACATGCTGCAGTTCAAGCAGAGCGTGTTCGCCGGCTTCGTCACCGACGTCGGCGGCAAGACCAGCCACACCGCCATCGTCGCGCGCAGCATGGACATCCCGGCCGTGGTCGGTGCGCGCTCGGCCAGCCACCTGATCAGCCAGGATGACTGGGTCGTCATCGACGGCGATGCCGGTGTGGTGATCGTCGATCCCTCGCCCATCCTGCTGGCCGAATACGGCTTCAAGCAGCGCCAGGGCGAGGTCGAGCGCGAACGCCTCGCGCGCCTGAAGCACACCCCCGCCGTCACCCTGGACGGCCAGAAGATCGAGCTGCTGGCCAACATCGAACAGCCCGAGGACGCGGTGGCCGCGCTCAAGGCCGGCGCCGTGGGCGTGGGCCTGTTCCGCACCGAATTTCTTTTCATGGGCCGCAACGGCAAGCTGCCCGACGAGGAAGAGCAGTTCCAGGCCTACAAACGCGCGGTCGAGGGCATGCAAGGCCTGCCGGTCACCATCCGCACGGTGGACGTGGGGGCCGACAAACCGCTGGACCGCACGCCCGTGCGCAGCGGCGAAGACCACCTCAACCCCGCGCTGGGCCTGCGCGCCATCCGCTGGAGCCTGGCCGACCCGGCCATGTTCCTGGCGCAGCTGCGCGCCATCCTGCGCGCGTCGGCCTTCGGGCCGATCAACCTGCTCATCCCCATGCTGGCCCACGCCAGCGAGATCCGCCAGACCCTGGCCCTGGTCAACAAGGCGCGCGCACAGCTCGACGCGCGGACGCAGCTGCACGGCATCGTGCGCCTGGGCGCCATGATCGAGGTGCCCGCCGCGGCGCTGACCATCCCGCTGTTCCTGCGCCATTTCGACTTCCTCTCGATCGGCACCAACGACCTGATCCAGTACACCCTGGCCATCGACCGGGCCGACGAGGCGGTGTCGCACCTCTACGACCCGGTGCACCCGGCGGTGTTGCAGCTGCTGGCCAGCACCATCGCGCAGGCGCGGGCGCAGGGCAAGGGCGTGAGCGTGTGCGGCGAAATGGCCGGCGACGTGGGCATGACGCGCCTGCTGCTGGGGCTGGGGCTGCGCAGCTTCTCCATGCACCCCTCGCAGATCCTGGCCGTCAAGCAGCAGATCCTGCGCTGCGATACCACCAAGCTGGCGACCTGGGCGCAGACGGTGTTGACGGCCGAGGACCCGGCGGCCCTGATGGCCGACTGAGCGTCCGGGGCGACGCCGATGCTGCTGCGCATCCACCACGCCGCCATCATCTGCTCGGACTACGAGCGTTCCAAGCGCTTCTACACCGAGGTGCTGGGGCTGCGCGTGGTGGCCGAACACCTGCGCGCCGAGCGCCAGAGCTGGAAGCTGGACCTGGCCTTGCCGGACGGCGCGCAGATCGAACTGTTTTCGTTCCCGAATCCGCCCCCCAGGCCCTCCAGACCCGAGGCCCAGGGCCTGCGCCACCTGGCGTTCGCGGTGCTGGACGTGGCGCATTGCAAACGCGCGCTGGAGGCGCAGGGGGTGGTGGTCGAAGACATCCGGGTGGACGAGTACACCGGCCGGCGCTTCACCTTCTTCGCCGACCCCGACGGCCTGCCGCTGGAGCTGTACGAAGCCGCCCCGGCGACCTGAGGCCTTCAGCGCGCGCGCGTGGCCATCACCGCCGCGCCGATGATCATCACCGCCGCCACGGCGACCGAGACGTTCGGCCACTCGCCGCGCACCGCCAGCAGCGTCAGCGTGGACAGCAGCGGCGTGAGGAAACTCAGCACCCCGATCTGCCGCGCGTCGCCCCGCTTGAGCGCGGCGTCCCACAAAAAGAACGCGCCGCCCAGCGGCCCCAGGCCGAGCAGGGCGATCAAGGCCCAGTCCCGGGCCGACAGCGCGACCGCCGGTTCCAGCAGCGCGTGGCAGACCAGCGACAGGGCGCCCGAGACCAGTGCGAAGCTGCCGATGGCGGCGGTGGGGAAGGCGGGCACCCGCTTGGTCAGCAGCGAATAGCTGGCCCAGATGAAGGCCGAGCCCAGCGCCGGCACGTAGCCCCAGGCCCAGACCGCTTCGCCGCTGCCGCCACGCCCCAGGATGGCCAGCACCGCGCCGGCAAAGCCGATCAGCGCGGCCAGCACGTGGCGCGTGCTGAGCGACACGCCCGGCAGGAACAGCGGCGCCATCACCACGATGCCCAGCGGCCAGAGGTAGTTGACCAGGTTGGCCTGCACCGGCGGCGCGTGGCGCAGCGCGATGAAGAGCAGGAAGTGGAAGCCGAACAGGCCGTAGACGCCCAGCGCCAGCGTGGGCGCGGGCACGCGCCACTGGCGCCAGTCAAAGCGCGAGAGCGGCAGCGCGATCAGGCTGCCGATCAGCAGGCACAGGCCCGTCAGCAGAAAGGGCGGCACATGCGACAGCGCCACGCCCAGCGCGGCCAGCGAAGCCCAGAGCGCGATGGCGCCCAGGGCGAGCAGGTTGGCGCTCATGCGGCGCCGCCCGTGGTCGCGCCGGACATTTGATCCATGGCAAGGCAAAGGGTGTGGGACATGTTGAATACTGAGTGGGGTATTAAATTTCAACCGGGAATCCAGCCATGAGCACCTTCAACCACCACGACCTGATGCGCGACATCAACGCCAGTCTGGCGCCGTTTCGCAAGACGCAGGGCCACGCCATGACCGGCTTCGGCCAACTGGCCAAGGCCGCGATCACCGACGGCGCACTCAGTGCCAAGCACAAGGAGCTCATCGTCCTCTCGATCGCCGTCACCCAACGCTGTTCGGGCTGCATCGGGTTCCACGTCAAGGCCCTGGTGCAGCTGGGCTGCACGCGCGCCGAACTCGAAGAGATGTTGTCCGTCTGCGTCTACATGGGCGGCGGCCCGGCCCTGATGTACGCGGCCGAAGCCATGGCCGCCTGGGAAAAAATGGCGCCGGCCGAGCCGAACTGAAGATGCCTTCAGGGTAAGCCAGCCGGCCGTCGAGCGGCGAGGGTCAATCGTCGCGTTTCGCGGGTGAGGCCCGCCGCAGCGCCGCGGTCAGGGCCGACGGCGAGCGGTAGCCGCTGCGGCGCGCCACCTCGGCCACCGGCAGGCCTTGCACGCGCATCTGTCGGGCGCGGTCCAGCCGCAGGACGCGCAGCCAGGCCATGGGGCTGATGCCCAGTTCCTGCCGGCAACGTTCGGTGAACTGCGCGGTGCTCAGGTGCGCGCGGGCCGCGAGATCGGCCACCGGCAGCGGCGCCGCCAAATGGCTTTGTGCCCAGACCTGCAGTCCTGGCCAGTCGATGGCCCGACGCGTCCGCGCGGGCGTCGGGAGGGGCGCCCAGGCTTCGAGCAGCAGGGCGGGCCCGAATTGCCGGGCTCTGGGCTGCCCTGCGGCGCAGGCCGAGGCGAGATACCGGGCGAGCTCAAAGGCTTCGTGCTGGGGCGCTTGCTGTTGGATCGGTTCCCAGGCCGGGTCGGTCGAATCCAGCACCAGGCAGCGGGCGCCGCGGGCGGATTCGAAGTCGTGCCGGTCGCCGGGGGCAATCACCAGGCCGTCGCCCGCGCCGACGCGCCGACCGCGGCCGGCCACCTCAAGTTCCAGCGTACCGTCCAGCCCCAGCAGGATCTGGAAGTGATCGTGCGCGTGGCTGCCGGGCGACGCGCCGTATTGGCGCACCGACAGCGCGTCGTGCGCACGGGCCACGCGTCAGGCCTTGGGGGTGTTCAGCACGCCGTGGGCCTGCTGGTCGGCGTGGTAGCTCGACCGCACCATGGCGCCCACGGCGGCGTGGGTGAAGCCCATCTTGTAGGCCTCGGCCTCGAACATCTTGAAGGTGTCGGGGTGCACGTAGCGGCGCACCGGCAGGTGGTGGCCGCTGGGGGCGAGGTACTGGCCGATGGTCAGCATGTCGATGCCGTGCGCGCGCATGTCGCGCATGACTTCCAGGATCTCCTCGTCCGTCTCACCCAGACCGACCATCAGGCCGCTCTTGGTCGGGATGCCGGGGAAGCGCTGCTTGAACTTCTGGAGCAGGTTCAGGCTGAACTGGTAGTCCGAACCCGGGCGCGCTTCCTTGTACAGGCGCGGCACGGTTTCCAGGTTGTGGTTGAGCACGTCGGGCAGGCCGTCGGCCAGGATGTCCAGCGCCTTCTCGTCGCGGCCGCGGAAATCGGGCACCAGCACCTCGATCTGGGTGCCGGGCGAGGCTTCGCGCGTCTTCTGGATGCAGGACACGTAGTGGCCGGCACCGCCGTCGCGCAGGTCGTCGCGGTCCACGCTGGTGATCACCACGTACTTGAGCTTGAGCGCTGCGATCGTCTTGGCCAGGTTCTCCGGCTCGTTCACGTCCAACGGGTCGGGGCGGCCGTGGCCCACGTCGCAGAACGGGCAGCGGCGCGTGCACTTGTCGCCCATGATCATGAAGGTGGCTGTGCCCTTGCCAAAACATTCGCCGATGTTGGGGCAGCTGGCTTCTTCGCACACCGTCACCAGCTTGTTGGCGCGCAGCACGTCCTTGATTTCGTAGAAGCGCGTGGTCGGCGAACCGGCCTTGACGCGGATCCACTCGGGCTTCTTCAGCACCTCGGCGGGCACGATCTTGATCGGGATGCGCGAGGTCTTGGCCTGGCTCTTCTGTTTGGCGGTGGCGTCGTAGCCGGCGGCGGGCTGGGCTTCGCGGACCGTGTTCGTGTCGGCGGCCGAAGGCGTGTCGGTGCGGTTCATGGCGGGGGCGCGGGTGGCGCGGTGGTGTTCAGGGGCTGAGGGTGGCGCTGAGCTTCTGGCTCAGGACCTGGGCCGCTTCATCCCATGAAACGGCGACCCCGATTGTAGAAAGGTCCACCGTTTGCAGGCCCGCATAGCCACAGGGGTTGATGCGCCAGTAAGGCTGCAGGTCCATGGCCACGTTCAGGGCCACGCCGTGGTAGGTGCAGTGCCGGCTGACCTTGATGCCCAGCGCGGCGATCTTGCCCAGGCCCGTGAAATCGGGCTGCGGCGCCGGGGAGCCCTCCACGCGCTTTTGCGGGCGCTGCGGCAGCAGGGCGTGGCCAAACGGGTCGTCCAGCCGCACGTAGATGCCAGGGGCCCCGGCCACGCGGTGGCCGGTCACGCCGACATGGGCCAGGGTGCGGATCACCGCCTCTTCGATGCGGTAGACGTATTCCTTGACGAAGTAGCCCGCGCGCTGCAGGTCGATCAGCGGGTAGGCCACGACCTGGCCTGGGCCGTGGTAGGTCACCTGCCCGCCGCGGTTGGTTTTGACCACGGGAATGTCGCCGGGGGCCAGCAGGTGGTCGTCGCGCCCCGCGATGCCTTGCGTGAACACGGGCGGGTGCTCGCAGATCCACAGCTCGTCGGGGGTGTTGCCCTGCCGCGCCGCGGTGAACGCGACCATGGTCTCGTAGGTGGGCGCGTAGTCCACGCGCCCCAGCGGGCGGATCAGCATGGGCGTGGGCTCAGAGGACCACCTTCACCATGGGGTGCGTGGTCAGCGTGCGGTACAGCTCGTCGAGCTGCTCGCGGCTGGTCACGTAGACCGACAGGGTGACGCCCAGGTAGTTGCCCGCCTTGCTCGGGCGCAGTTCGATGGTCGAGGCGTCGAAGCCGGGATCGAAGGACCTGGCCACGTGGGTGAGCGCGGTGACAAAGCCCTCCACGTGGGCGCCCATCACCTTGATGGGGAAGTGGCAGGGGTATTCGATGAGCGATTGCTCGGGCGGAATGTCGCGGGGCAGGTCCATGGCGGGATTATCGGACGAGGGGCGCACACGCGCAGCAGCGCACCCCTGATGGCTTGTGGAACGCACGGGTTTCTACGTATAATCAGCGGCTTTGCGAAACCGCACACATTTGTAACCAGCCAGTAATCTGCGATGCACAAAATGCCGGGCAAAGTTCTTCCGGCAGCGCAGCAGAAGCAGGCCGATGACGGATGGGATGAAGATGGGGCGCAAGCGTTCGAATTCAAGCCGCTGACGCGCGAAGAAGCGCAGCAGTGGCGGGCCAGCCAGCCGAATGTGTCGGTCTGGTGGCTGGTGGGGGTGCAGATGCTGGTGGGGCTGTCCGCTGGTGCGCTGGGTGGGCTGCTGACGCAGCGTGCGCCGGTGGCCTGGTCGGTCCTGTATGGCGCGGCAGCGGTGGCGCTGCCATCGGCCTTGATGGCCTATGGCATGACCTCCAGTGCGGTGTCCCGGCTGTTGGCGGGTGTGGCGCAAGCCGCGTTCGCCGGGTTTCTGCTGTGGGAAGGGGTCAAGATCCTGTTGGCTGTCGCCATGTTGTGGCTGGCGCCGACGGTGGTCCCCGGACTCAGCTGGCTGGGTCTTTTGGCTGGCCTGGTGTTGACTCTCAAGGTGTACTGGCTCGGATTCTGGATCCGGTCCAGGCGTTCAAAACAAAACGGTTGATTGGCGCGAACGAACATGGCTGCAGAAGGTATCGGTCCTACCCCCGGTGAGTACATTCGTCACCACCTGACCCATCTGACGAACCAGAAGCAAGGCTTCATCGTCGATTTCTCCGTCATCAACCTCGATTCCGTGATCTTCAGCTCGCTGCTGGGCGCGATCGTGTGTTTCTTCCTCTGGCGCGCGGCCCGCACGGCGCACGCCGGTGTGCCGGGTCGCTTCCAGGCTGCGGTGGAAATGCTGGTCGAGATGGTGGACAGCCAGGCCAAGGGCGTGATCCACAACGCCAACAGCCGCAAGCTGGTGGCGCCGCTCGCGCTCACGGTGTTCTGCTGGATCTTTGCCATGAACTTCATGGACATGCTGCCGGTGGACCTGCTGCCCAAGATCTGGGAAGGTGTCTACGGCGCGGCCGGTCACGATCCGCACCACGCCTATTTGCGTGTCGTGCCCACGGCCGATCTCTCCACCACCCTGGGCCTGTCGGTCTCGGTGTTGCTGATGTGCGTGTTCTACAACCTCAAGATCAAGGGTCTGGGCGGTTGGGCGCACGAGCTGGTGACCGCTCCGTTCGGCACCTCCAAGAATCCTGTTTGGGCACTGCTGCTGGGCGTGACCAACTTCCTGATGCAAATGATCGAGTTCGTGGCGAAGACGGTTTCGCACGGCATGCGGTTGTTTGGCAACATGTTCGCGGGTGAACTGGTGTTCATGCTGATCGCGCTGCTGGGCGGTTTTGCCTCCCTCTCGCTCTCGGGTGGGCTCTTCTTCGTCGGACACGTGATCGCAGGCACGGTGTGGACCTTGTTCCACATTCTGGTCATCACCTTGCAGGCGTTCATTTTCATGATGCTGGCCCTGATTTATCTGGGTCAAGCGCATGACGCTCACTAAGTTGCGCGGTTTCACCTCGCTCTCTAGTTCTTTCGTTTCTTTCCTTTCTCAACTTTCGTTCATCTCATAGGAGTCATCATGGAAAACGTTCTGGGTCTCGTCGCACTGGCTTGCGGTCTCATCGTCGGTCTGGGTGCCATCGGCGCCTCTATCGGTATCGCCCTGATGGGTGGCAAGTTCCTCGAGTCGTCGGCCCGCCAGCCCGAACTGATGAACGACCTGCAAACCAAGATGTTCATCTTGGCTGGTCTGATCGACGCTGCTTTCCTGATCGGCGTGGCCATCGCCCTGCTGTTCGCGTTCGCCAACCCCTTCACGCTCGCCGCTTAATGGGTTTTGCTGCCGTGCGCGGCGGCGCCCGGTGGATCGGCGGATGCCGGTCTGCGATGGGGTTCCGCTGACGCCGCAGCAAGCGCGTCACCACTTGTCAACACACAGAAAGGCGTTGCGATGAACATCAATGCAACCCTCTTTGCGCAGGCCGTCGTCTTTGCGATCCTGGTGTGGTTCACGATGAAATTCGTGTGGCCCCCCATCGCCAAGGCACTCGACGAGCGTGCGTTGAAGATTTCCGAAGGTCTGGCCGCTTCCGAGAAGGCCAAGTCCGAACTGGCCGTGGCCAACAAGCGCGTGGAAGCCGAACTGAGCCAGTCGCGCAATGAAGCCGCGACCCGCCTGGCCGACGCCGAGCGCCGTGCCCAGACCGTGATCGAAGACGCCAAGGGTCGCGCCACGGAAGAGGCCGCCAAGATCGTGGCCGCCGCACGTCAGGAAGCCGACCAGCAGGTCGTCAAGGCCCGTGAAGCGCTGCGCGAAGAAGTGGCAGCACTGGCGGTCAAGGGTGCCGAGCAGATCCTCAAGCGCGAAGTCAACGCCGGCGTTCACGCCGAGTTGCTGGGTCGCCTGAAGACCGAACTCTGATCCCGACGCGCCGTTCACGTCCCGTTTGAACCCCGGCATCCAAAGGTAGACCATGGCCGAAATTGCCACCATTGCCCGCCCCTACGCCGACGCGCTGTTCCAAGCCGCCGGCGCCGATGCGGCTGGCGTCGCCGTCTGGCTCGATGAGCTGGCCGCCGTCGCTGCCAACGAGCAGCTGCGCCAGTTTGCCGACGCACCCAAGTCCTCGTCTGCCCAGGTGTTCGACGTCATCTCCGGTGTGCTGAAAAACGCACTGCCGGTGATGGGTCAGAACTTCCTGCGCACGGTGATCGACAACGGCCGTATCGCTGCGCTGCCCGAAATCGCTGCCCAGTTCCGCGTGCTCAAGAATGCCCAGCAAGGCAGCTTCGATGCCGTGGTCTACAGCGCTTTCGACATGGACGCCACCGCCCTGGCCGACCTCTCTGGTGTGCTGGAGAAGCGTTTTGGTCGCAAGCTGAACCTGCAGGTCCAGCTGCAACCCGATCTGATCGGCGGCGTGCGCGTGGTGGTGGGTGACGAGGTGCTCGACACCTCGATCAAAGCCCGCCTGGAACAAATGAAAGTGGCCCTGACGGCTTGATTGCCCGACAGTCCATCGCAGTGCGCCCTCATCCCATTTAACGAAAGAAGGAAAGAGTCATGCAACTCAATCCCGCCGAAATTTCTGAATTGATCAAGTCCCGCATCCAGGGCCTGGGCGCATCGAGCGATGTGCGCAACCAGGGCACCGTGGTGTCGGTGACCGACGGTATCGTCCGCGTGCACGGCCTGTCGGACGTGATGCAGGGCGAAATGCTGGAATTCCCGGCCAACAAGGACGGCGTGCCTTCCTTCGGCCTGGCCCTGAACCTCGAGCGCGACTCCGTCGGCGCCGTGATTCTGGGTGAGTACGAGCACATCTCCGAAGGCGACACCGTCAAGTGCACGGGCCGCATTCTGGAAGTGCCGGTGGGTCCTGAGCTGGTGGGCCGCGTGGTCAACGCCCTGGGTCAGCCGATCGACGGCAAGGGCCCGATCAACGCCAAGATGACGGATGTGATCGAGAAGGTCGCTCCTGGCGTGATCGCCCGTAAATCGGTGGACCAGCCGGTGCAGACCGGCCTGAAGTCGATTGATTCGATGGTGCCCGTTGGTCGTGGCCAGCGCGAGCTGATCATCGGCGACCGCCAGACCGGTAAGACCGCCGTCGCCATCGACGCGATCATCAACCAGAAGGGTCAGAACATGACCTGCGTTTACGTCG
>NZ_JASJOY010000150.1:4828-22212 GCF_031426985.1 Hydrogenophaga sp. | reverse complement strand
CGCGCAGGATGGTGTCGAAGCGCTGCTGGATGTTCTTGATGAACCAGCGCGCCTCTTGCAGGCGCTGCTGCATGGCGGCATGGCCGGCCTCGCCGCCGTTGTCGCGGCCGCCCCGGTTGGCGCGCATGGCGTTGGCGTAGACGTCGTGCACGCGCAGGCGCGGCATCACGTCGGGGTTGAGCGTGACCTTGAACCCACGGCCGGCGCGCACCACCAGCACGTCGGGCACCACCACGTTGCGCTCGACGTCCACGAAGCGGCGGCCTGGCTTGGGTTCCAGCCCGGCGATCAGGGCCAGCGCGGCGCGCACGGTTTCGTCGTCGGCACCGGTGAGGTTGCACAGGCGCTTGATGTCGCGTTTGGCGATCAGCTCCAGCGGCTGCTGGCAGATGGCCAGCGCGGCGCGCGCGGCGGGCGTGTTGCGCAGCTCCTCGATCTGCAGGCGCAGGCATTCGGCCAGGTCGCGCGCGCCCACACCCGCGGGCTCCATGTGCTGCAGCCAGCCCAGCGCGGTGCGCAGCTGGGCCTGGGCGTCGTCCAGCTGATCGATCTCAGGCTGCGCCTGGGCATCGGCCCCGGTGGAGAGGCGCCACCAGGCCACGGCCAGTTCTTCGAGGCTGCCGTCGAGGTAACCGTCGTCGTTGAGCGATTCGATGAGGAAGTACAGCGACGCCCGGTCTTCGTCGTTCAGGCGCAGCGTGCGCGCCTGGTCGTGCAGGTGGTCGTGCAGGCCGACGTGGCTGCGCGCCAGGTTGGCGGCACTGGCGGTTTCGTCGTCGTCCCCGCTGCTGCTGTTGTTGCGCGCCGGGGCGTCGCCGCCCCATTCGCTGTCGTCCGGCGCCATCTCGACGGTGCCGTCGCCTTCCCAGCTCTCTTCCACCGGGGTGGCGCCGTCCAGGCGGCTTTCCACGTCGTCGGTCGGCGCACCGTCGTTGTCACCGCTGCTGGACGTGCTGCTGGTGGTGGACGGCATCGGCGCGTCGAAGTCGCTGGCCGGGCCGTCGGTCGCGGCGGGCAGCGAAGCGTCGGCGATCTGCTCGCCCGCGCTGACCGGCGTGTCGGTCTGCTCCAGCCCGAAGGCCTCGCGTTCGGCGATGTCCTCGGCTTTTTCCAGAAACGGGTTCTCGTCGAGCATCTGCTCGACTTCCTGCGCCATCTCCAGCGTGGACAGCTGCAGCAGACGGATGGACTGCTGCAACTGGGGCGTGAGCGCCAGGTGCTGGGAAACGCGCAGTGACAGGCCGGGTTTCATGTTCTGGCCGCAGCGCAGGGCCGCCCCAAGCAAGGCGAGGCCCCCTCGGGGGGCAGCGACCTACACGGAGTGAGAAGCGTGGGGGTCATGACGTTCACATGCGGAAATGTTCGCCGAGGTACACGCGGCGCACGTCGGGGTTCTCGACGATCTCGGCCGGTGTGCCGCTGGCCAGCACGTGGCCGTCGCTGATGATGTAGGCGCGGTCGCAGATGCCCAGGGTCTCGCGCACGTTGTGGTCGGTGATGAGCACCCCGATGCCGCGCGCCTTGAGGAAACCGATGATGCGCTGGATCTCGATCACCGCGATCGGGTCGATACCGGCAAAGGGTTCGTCCAGCAGGATGAAGCGCGGGTTGGTGGCCAGGGCGCGTGCGATCTCGACCCGGCGGCGCTCGCCACCCGACAAGGCCGGGGCCGGCGAGTCGCGCAGGTGGTCCACGTGCAGGTCCTTGAGCAGCGCGTCCAGCCGTGCCTCGATCGCCGCGTTCTTCAGCGGCTTGCCGGCGTCATCGAGCTGCAGCTCCAGCACCGCGCGCACGTTCTCGGCCACGCTGAGCTTGCGGAAGATCGACGCCTCCTGCGGCAGGTAGCCCAGGCCCAGGCGGGCGCGGCGGTGGATGGGCAGGCCCTCGATGGCCTGGCCGTCCAGCAGGATCTGCCCGGCGTCGTTGCGCAGCAGGCCGACCAGCATGTAGAACGAGGTGGTCTTGCCGGCGCCGTTGGGACCGAGCAGGCCCACGACCTCGCCCTTGTCCACCGCCAGCGACACGTCCTTGACCACCTTGCGGCTGCCGTAGGACTTTTGCAGGCCGCGCGCTTCCAGGCGGCTGCCGGGCGCCGCCCCAGCGCTGTGGAGGCGGGCATCGGGGGTGACAGCGGTGACGGGCAACGGGCCGCTCACGGCCGGCCCTCACCCAGCTGAGCGCTGGGCTTGAGCGGCGCCGGGCTGACGGCGGGCGCCGTGGGCGCATCGGCTTTGGGCACCGGCGTGAACATGGCGCGCACCCGGCCCGAGGGGTTGGATGCGGTGCGGCTGCCCGGGCCCCCGTCCACGCTGAAGGTGTCGTTGCCGCTGTTGTAGACGATGACGCTGCCCACGGTTTCGTCGTTGAGCTGGCTGCCCTTGTAGCGGCGCAGCACCGCGGCACCGGTGAACTTCACCGTTTCGGCCTTGCTGTCGTATTCGATGCGCTCGGCCTGGCCTTCGATGTGCTCATCCACGCCGTCGCGCTTCTGGCGGAACGCCCCGGGTTTGCCGGTCACCAGACCGAACTGGTTGCCCTGGGCGTCCTGCCGCACCTCGACCTGGGCGCCCCGGATGACGATGGTGCCCTTGGTGATGACCACGTTGCCGGAGAAGACGCTGGTCTGCCGGGCATCGTCGTAACGCAGCGTGTCGGCCTCGGCGTTGAGCGGCTTGTTGCGGTCGGCCCGTTCGGCGTGGGCGCCCACGGCCAGCACCAGGCCCGCGATCAGGACCAGGCGGGGCAGAACACGGCGAAGAGGAGTGGTGGAGCGCATGAATGCAAGGGCACGAAACTTGCATTCATTGTAGCGGCGCAAGCCCCTGCGCCGGGGCCCGGTTCCGAGGGAAAACGGTGAAATTTTCGCGGACCAGCGCCCACCGGTCCGCGGGGCAAAGAACGCGCTCAGGCGCCCTTGCGCAGCTCGGCGATCAGCGCGTCGGCGACCTGCAGCGTGCGCGGGCCCTGGCCCGGCACGTAGAAACGGCCGCCCACGCCCAGCGCCGGCGTGCCCTCGACCCCGTACATATCCTGCATCTGGGCGGCCCGTTTGGCTTTGCCCACCACCGAGAACGAGTTGAACAGTTCGTTGAACTTCTTCATGTCCACGCCCTGCTTGCCCATCCAGTCGGCGATCGCGGCCGGGTCCTGCAGGCGCACCTTGTCCACATGGAAGGCACGGAACAGCTTCTCGTGCAGCTGGTCCACCAGGCCCATGGCTTCGATGGTGTAGTACAGGCGCTGCATGGGCACGAAGGCGTCGCTGAAGGCCACCGGCGTGCGGCGCACCACCACGGTGGCGGGCAGCTTCTTCATCCACGCGGCCATGACCGGCTCGAAGTTGTAGCAGTGGATGCACGAATAGGCGAAGAACTCCAGCACCTCGACCTTGCCGGCGCCGCTGTCGGTGGCCACGGGCTTGCCCAGGCGCTGGTATTCCGTTCCTTCTTTGAAACCACCCACCTGGGCCTGTGCGGCCAGGGGCACCAGGCCGGCACCCGCAGTAAAGGCGGTGGCACCGGCGGCCAGCAGGGAACGGGAAAAATCGCGACGTTGCATGAAATCAGACTCCTGAGTTGGGCCCTTTGGTGCCGGGAACGGGGCGGGAAGTTCCCGCCCCACCGCGGCATCACTTCTGGATACGCACCAGCGCGGCTTCCACGCCGTTGGTTTCGAGCTGCTCGCGCGTGGCGTCGGCCATGGCCTTGTCGTTGAACGGCCCCAGGCGCACACGGAACACGGTGCGGCCCGACTGCTCGCGCTCGCTCACATCGGCGGCCATGCCCATCATGGCCAGTTTCGCGCGCTGGGCTTCGGCGTCTTCGGGCGACTTGAAGGCGCCGGCCTGCACGAAGTAACTGAAGGGGTCGGCCCCGGCCGCGGTGGGCGAGCCCTTGGGCGTGGACGCCGTGGGTGTGCCTTTGGCGGCGGTGGTGCTGGCGGTGGCCGTGCCGCCGAGCTTGCTGGCGACCAGGTCGCCCAGCGGGTCGGCCGCGGGCTTGGTGACCGCCGCGGTGGCGGTGGCCGCGGGCTTGGTGGGCACGGGCGGCAGCGGCTGGCCGTCGGCCGGGGGCACCGAGATGGCGCCCGCCGTGGCGGTGCCTTCGGGCACGGTCGGTGCCGGCAGGGGCGCCGGCTTGCCGGCGAGCTGGGCGTTCGGGTTCCAGCCCTTGTTGCGCTCGGCTTCCTCGATGTCCTGCGCCGGCTTGCGCGAGACGCCGCGGTCCACAAACGGCACCGGCACGCGCGTGACGTAGACCGCCACCGACAAGGCGATGCCCAGGCCCACGAGCAGGCCGACGACAAAACCGACAAGGGTGCCGCCGCGCTGCGAGCGGGCCGACCAACTGGCTTGTTTCATAGGGAAAGGGGTTCTCACATCTTCTGCGGCGCGCTCACGCCGAGCACGGCCAGGCCATTGTGCAACACCTGTGCCGTGGACTTGACCAGCGCCAGGCGCGCCCGCTTGACCACTTCGTCGTCCACCAGGATGCGCTCGGCGTCGTAGTAGCTGTGGTACGCGGCGGCCAGCTCGCGCAGGTAGAAGGTCACGTCGTGCGGGGCGAAACCTTCAGCCGCCGCGGTCAGCATGGCCGGGTACTTGGCCAGCAGCAGCATCAGCGCCTGGGCCGCCGGCGTGTCCAGCGGCGACAGGTCGACGCCGGCCAGGGTCGCCACGTCGCCGCCCCAGGCCGTCAGCACCGAGCAGATGCGCGCATGCGCGTACTGCACGTAGTAGACCGGGTTGTCGTTGTTCTTCTGCACCGCCAGGTCGACATCGAAGGTGTATTCGGTGTCGGGCTTGCGCGAGAGCAGGAAGAAACGCACCGCGTCCTTGCTGGTCCATTCGATCAGGTCGCGCAGGGTCACGTAGCTGCCGGCGCGCTTGCTGATCTTGACCTCTTCGCCGTTGCGCACCACGCGCACCATGGTGTGCAGCACGTAGTCGGGGTAGCCCAGGGGAATGCCCACGTCGGCCGCCTGCAGGCCGGCGCGCACCCGCGCGATGGTGCCGTGGTGGTCGGTGCCCTGGATGTTGATGACCTTGGTGAAACCCCGTTCCCACTTGGCGATGTGGTAGGCCACGTCGGGCACAAAGTAGGTGTAGGTGCCGTCGCCCTTGCGCATGACGCGGTCCTTGTCGTCACCGTAGTCAGTGGACTTGAGCCACAGCGCGCCGTCCTGCTCGTAGGTCTTGCCGTTGGCCACCAGCCGGTTGACCGTCGTGTCCACGCGGCCACTGGTGTAGAGGCTGGATTCGAGGTAGTAGTGGTCGAACTTCACCTGGAAGGCCTGCAGGTCCAGGTCCTGCTCATGGCGCAGGTAGGCCACGGCGAACTGGCGGATGCTGTCGAGGTCGTTCGCGTCGCCGCTGGCGGTGAACTCGCGGTCGTCGGCGTGCACCGTCTTCTTGGCCAGGAAGTCGTTGGCAATGTCCTGGATGTAGTCGCCGTTGTAGGCGGCTTCGGGCCACCCGGCGTCGCCCGGTTTGAAGCCCTTGGCACGCAGCTGCGTGCTGGTGGCCAGCGTGCCGATCTGCACGCCCGCGTCGTTGTAATAGAACTCGCGGTGCACGTCCCAGCCCTGGGTGCTGTAGAGGCTGCAGATCGCGTCGCCCAGCGCGGCCTGGCGGCCGTGGCCCACGTGCAGCGGGCCGGTGGGGTTGGCGGACACGAACTCCACCATCAGGCGCTGGCCGTTGGACGGCTGCACGCCGAACGCGTCGCCGGCCTCCAGCACCTCCTGCACGATCTGCTGCTTGGCGGCGGGGGTCAGGCGGATGTTGATGAAGCCGGGGCCGGCGATGTCGATGTCGGCCACCCAGCGCTGGTACACCGGCAGGGCCAGCAGCGCGGCCTTGAGCGATTCACCCACCTGGCGGGGGTTGAGCTTGAGCGGCTTGGCCAGCTGCATGGCGGCGGTGATGGCGTAGTCGCCGTGCGCGGCCACCTTGGGCGATTCGAAGGCGGCCTTGTCGCCGGCACCGGGTGAGAGCTGGTCCAGCGCCTGGGCGAGGCCGGCCAGCAGTTCCTGTTTGATCTTGAGCATAGGGCCGAGATTTTAGGTTCCGGGACGGGCGTTCCCGCCCGACGGCCCCAGCATGGGGTCCGCCCGCATGACAAACCCGCACGGCGCATCTACCCTTGGGGGTATGAAAACCACCCTGCCCACCGACCCCCAGGCCGCCTCCCGCCGTGGCTGGCTGGGCCGCCTGCTGGCCCTGGGCGCCGCGGCCACGGCGGCCCGGACGCCTGCGCAGGCCGCCCCCGCCCCTGCCTCACCCGCCATCGGTCAGGGCGACGCGCCGCACAAGATCGTCTACCAGATCAACCAGGCCGACGAGGCCTACCAGGAAGCGATCTTCAACTCCATCAGCGCCCTGCTCAAAAAATACGTGGACGACGTGGCCATCGCCGTGGTGGTCTGGGGCCCGGGCATCCACCTGCTGGCCAAAAACCCCAAGCGCCCCGTGTCGGACCTGCACCAGCAGCGCGTGCGCAGCATGGCGCAGGCATACGGCGTGGAGTTCATCGCCTGCGGCAACACCATGCACACCGTGGGCTGGACCGAGGCCGACATGCTGCCGTTCGCCAAGGTCGAGGAAGTGGGCGCCGCTGCCGTGATGGAACTGCAGGAAAAAGGCTACAAGTACCTGGCCTGGTGAGACAGGCCGCACACCCGCGCGGTCGCGACGGGACATCTTAAGTTTCCCGGTGCTATCGTGGCGCAGCCGTGCGATGTCCCCACGGCCTGACCCCACCCAACGAGGTTGAACCACCATGAAACAACTGATTGCCCTGATCGCCCTGAGCGGCGCCGCCCTGCTGTCCTTCGCCCAGACCGCCACGCCGGCAACGCCCGCCACCCCGGCCGAAAAGGCGCCGACAGCCCAGCAGAGCAAGATGGCCACCTGCAACAAGGACGCTGGCGAGAAGAAGGGCGACGAGCGCAAGGCCTTCATGAAGGGCTGCCTGAGCGCCAAGCCCGACGGCAAGACCGCCCAGCAGAACAAGATGAAGACCTGCAACGAAGACGCCGGCAAGAAGGCGCTCAAGGGCGATGAGCGCAAGGCCTTCATGAGCACGTGTCTGAAGGGTTGAAAGGCTTAGCCCCCCTGCGCCGCTGACGCGGCTTCCCCCTGCTACGCGGGGGGACCCCACCTGCGGCCGGGCGAAGCCCGTTCCGCGGTGAGGGCTGGGAATTCCCCCCTGCGCCGCTGACGCGGCTTCCCCCCTGCTGCGCGGGGAGACCCCACCTGCGGCCTGGCAAAGCCAGTTCCGCGGTGTGCCTAGACGAGGCACTTCGCTCCCCGGGGACGTTTTGTCTGGCTTTTTCTCTACCTTCTTCTCTAGCTTGATGGCTGCGGCAGCGCCGCATGCGCCGCCGCCTTGACCGCCTGCGTCAGCCGCTGCGCCGACAGCGGTTCGCGCGCCCAGTGTTGCCAGTACAAGGTCACGTCCACCGTGGCGCCGGGCAGCACTTCCTGCAGGCCCGGCCGCCCGGGCAGGTTCTGTTCGGGCACCATGCCCCAGCCCAGCCCCAGTTCGATCGCGCGCTCAAAAGCGTCCACCGCCGGCGCGTAGTGGCGCGGGTAGTTGGGTTGTTTCAGGCCGAAGTGCTGGAGCAAAAACGCGTCCTGCAGCGCGTCCTTGCGGTTGAAGATGATGGCCGGGTGGGCCAGCAGCTGGTGGGGCGATACCGCCCCGCGCGGCGTGCGGCAGCGCTGCACCACCTCGGGCGCGGCCACACAGCGGTAGCGCATCACGCCCAGCGGCTCGGCCACGCAGCCGCGCATGGGTTCGGCCAGGGTCGTGACGCAGCCGATCACGTCGCCGCTCTTGAGTGCGTCGTGCGTGTGGTCCTGGTCGTCGATGGTGATCTCGAGCAGCAGCCGGTGGCGCTGCAGCAGCGGCGCCACGCCGGGCAGGAACCAGTTGGCCACCGAGTCGGCGTTGGTCGCCACGCTCAGGCTCTGCCAGGCCGCCCCGCCGCGCACCTCGGCGCCGCCCTGCAGGCCGGCCAGCAGGTCGGCCAGCAGGTCGGCCTCCATCATCTGCAGCTGCTTCACGTGCGCCAGCAGGGACTGGCCGGCCGCCGTGGCGCGCACCAACTTGCCGCGCACCAGCAGGCGCTGGCCCAGGTGTTCTTCCAGCGACTTGATGCGCAGCGACACCGCCGCCAGCGTGAGGTTCAACGCCTGGGCGGCGGGGCCGAAGCCGCGGTGTTCGACCACGGCGGCCAGGGCTTCGAGTTGGCGGGCGTCCAGCATGTCCGATTGAAACTTGAGTGAACCAGGATCGGTTCAGCCAAGTTTAATCAGACACCCTTTGCGCCGGCGCCGCCGACACCATGGGCAGGCCGCTGTGGTCCTTGAGGCCGACGCCGGTGACGCCCAGGCGCAGGCCTTCGTGCACCAGCCAGGCCAGGCGCCGCGCGGCGGTGGCCGGGTCCTGCCCGGCGGGGCGCACGTTGGAGATGCAGTTGCGCTCGGCGTCGTGGCGGCCGACCCGGGGCGCGTGGGTGAGATAGATGCCCACGCTGTCGGGCGAGCTCAGGCCGGGGCGCTCGCCCACGATCATGGCCACCATGCGGGCGCCCAGCAGCTCGCCCGCCTCGTCGGCCACGGCCACGCGGGCCTGGCCCACCAGCACCGGCGGGCTCTGCACGAAGGCACCGCCCAGCGCATGGCGGATGGCATTGAACAAGGGCACGGCGTGGCGCTGGATGCCCAGGGCCGACAGACCGTCGCCCACCACCAGCGCCAAGTCGGGCGCCGGGTTGTCGGCGCGCCAGGCCTGCAGCGCGGCCACGCTGGCTTCGTCCAGCCGGCGCCCCAGGTCGGGGCGCAGCAGGTACTCGTGTCGGTCGTGGGCGCGGCTGTGCAGGCGCAGCGGCGCGGGCCAGCCCTCGGCCCTCAGCTGCGCCGCCAGCGTTTCCACGTCCAGCGGCAGGTGGATGGCGTCGCGCGCCTGGGCGTGCGCCAGGCCGAAGCCCAGCACCTCGCGCGTGGGCAGGCTGGCACCGGCACGGCCGAGCGCGATGCGCGCGGGGGTGAAGCGCCGGAGGTGGGCCCAGGGGTCGGCGCCAGCGTCGATATCGGTGTGCGGTTCGCCCGGCATGCTCGGGAGGCTCTGGGTCATGGGGCTACCCTCCGCGCTGCGCACTGCGGGGCTGAGCACCTTCGGATCGGCCGTGCGGGCGCTCATGCGGGCTCCGGCAAGGTCCACAGGCGCTGCGACAGCGGCAACTGCGCGGCGGCGGGCCGCAGGCGGCCGTCGGCCCCCGTCACGCCCACACGCTGCAACCAGGCCTCGAACTCCGGTGCGCGTTTGAGCCCCAGCAGGTCGCGCAGCACCAGCGCGTCGTGGAAGGAGGTGCTCTGGTAGTTGAGCATCACGTCGTCGGCGCCGGGCACGCCGATCAGGAAGTTCAGCCCCGCGCTGGCCAGCAGCACCATGAGGTTGTCCATGTCGTCCTGGTCGGCCTCGGCGTGGTTGGTGTAGCAGATGTCGCAGCCCATGGGCAGGCCCAGCAGCTTGCCGCAGAAGTGGTCTTCGAGCCCGGCGCGGGTGATCTGTTTGCCGTCGTAGAGGTACTCGGGGCCGATGAATCCGACCACGGTGTTGACCAGCATGGGCCGGTAGCGCCGCGCCACCGCGTAGGCGCGCGCCTCGCAGGTCTGCTGGTCGACGCCGTGGTGGGCGTTGGCCGAGAGTGCGCTGCCCTGCCCGGTCTCGAAATACATCACGTTGTCGCCCACCGTGCCGCGCCGCAGGTCGAGCGCGGCGGCGTGCGCCTCGTCCAGCAGGGCCAGCGTGATGCCGAACGAGCGGTTGGCCGCCTCGGTGCCGGCGATGGACTGGAACACCAGGTCCACCGGCGCGCCGAGCTGGATCGCCTGCAGGGTGTTGGTGACGTGGGTGAGCACACAGCTCTGCGTGGGCACGGCGCCGCGTTCGATCACCTCGGCCAGCACGTGGTTCAGGCGCACCAGGTCGGGCACGCTGTCGGACACCGGGTTGACGCCGATCACCGCGTCGCCCGCGCCGTGCAGCAGGCCGTCGATCAGGCTGGCGACGATGCCGGCCGGGTCGTCGGTGGGGTGGTTGGGCTGCAGCCGCACCGAGAGGTGGCCGCGCAGGCCGACCGTGTTGCGAAAGCGCGTGACCACCTCGCACTTGCGCGCCACCAGCATCAGGTCCTGGTTGCGCATGATCTTGCTGACGGCGGCCACCATCTCGGGCGTGAGCCCGGGTGCCAGCCGCGCCAGCACCGCGGGCGTGGCCGCGTCGGAGAGCAGCCAGTCGCGGAACCCGCCGACCGTCAGGCCGCTGACCGGCGCGAAGGCCGCGCGGTCATGGCTGTCGATGATCAGGCGCGTGACCTCGTCGCTCTCGTAGGGCACCAGCGCCTCGTCGAGGAAGCGCTGCAGCGGCACGTCGGCCAGCACCCAGCGCGCGGCCACCCGCTCCTGCTCGGTGCTGGCGGCCAGCCCGGCCAGGGCGTCGCCCGAGCGCAAGGGGCTGGCCTTGGCCATCACCTCGCGCAGGCTACCGAAGCGGAAGGTCTGATGACCCAGGGTCGCACTCAGGTTCACGTCAGGGGCTCCCCGGTGCGCGCGGGCACACCGTCACGGTCATTCTGCAGCAGCCAGCATGGCGTCGTGCGGGGCCGCGTCGCGCTGCGCGGCGGTGAGGCGGAAGTAGGCGTAGCCCAGGGCCATCAGGCCCAGGAAGATGAGCGAGAGCAGCTGGTTGAAGACCACCACCGCGATCAGGCAGACCACACCGCAGACGATGGCGATGGCCGGGAACAGCGGGTACAGCGGCGCACGGAAGGGGCGGTCGAGCTTCGGCTCGCTGGCGCGCAGCTTGAACAGCGCGGCCATGGAGATGATGTACATGACCAGTGCGCCCAGCACCGCCATGGTGACGATGTTGGCCGTCAGCGGCAGGCCGCCGATGGTGACCCACTGGTCGCTGAACACGGCCGCGATGCCCACGATGCCGCCGCCGATGAGCGCGTTGACCGGGGTGCGAAAGCGCGGGTGCACCTGCGCGAACCAGGCCGGCAGGTAGCCCGCACGGGCCAGGGCGAACATCTGGCGCGAATAGCCCAGCACGATGCCGTGGAACGAAGCCACCAGACCGAACAGGCCGATCCACACCAGCATGTGCAGCCAGCCGCTGGACTCGCCCACCACCATCTTCATGGCCTGGGGCAGCGGGTCGTTGATGTTGGACAGCTTGGACCAGTCGCCCACGCCGCCGGCCATGACCATGACCAGGAAGGCCAGCGCCACCAGCGTCAGGATGCCGGTGATGTAGGCGATGGGGATGGTGCGACGGGGTTCCTTGGCTTCCTCGGCGGCCATGGCCGCGCCTTCGATGGCCAGGAAGAACCAGATGGCGAACGGGATGGAGGCGAAGATGCCGGCCCAGGTGCCCATGCTGAACTCGGGCGAACCGGCCCAGCCGTTGGCGGTGAAGTTGGCCAGCGACCAGCCCGGCGCGACCACGCCCGCGAACACCAGCAGCTCGATCACCGCGAGGATGGTGACGAACAGCTCGAACGCCGCCGCAATGCCCACGCCCACGGCGTTGAGCGCGATGAAGATCCCATAGGCGCCGACCGCGGCCCACTTCGGGTCCAGCGACGGGTACTGCACGTTCAGGTAGGCGCCGATGGCCAGCGAGATCGCCGGCGGCGCGAACACGAATTCCACCAGCGTGGCGAAGCCGGCGATGAAGCCGCCGGTGGGCCCGAAGGCGCGGCGCGCGTAGGCGAACGGGCCGCCGGCGTGCGGGATGGAGGTGGACAGCTCGGTGAAGCTGAAGATGAAGGTGGTGTACATCAGCGCCACGAACAGCGTGGCGAGCAGGAAGCCCAGCGTGCCGGCGCTGGCCCAGCCGTAGCTCCAGCCGAAATACTCGCCGGAGATGACCAGACCGACGGCGATGCCCCAGAGGGAGAAGGTGCCCAGCACGGGCTTGAGCTCCCGGGCGACCTGTTTGGATGCGGTGGACATGGGATGTTCTCGTGTGGTGTGGAAAAAAGCCCGAACGGCTCGGGCGGCCTGGGGCGCATCTTGGTTCGCCGGCCCCGTTCGCCCTATCCCGGATCGGAAACACGCCCCGCGTTGGCGCACTTTTTCCGAAACGGGATAGCCCCGAGGGCTTCACCCGCGGGTTTTCCAGCAGGCCGGGCGTGGCACGGAACTTGATACTCCCGCAGCACCGCGGCGACTTGCGCGCCGAAGGAGTCCGCCATGCCCGTCGCCAGCCCCACCCCGCCCACCGCCTTCCGCGTCAAACGCACCCGCGAGGTGGACGTGCACGCCCGCAACCTCGACGCCTGGGACCAGGACTACGTGCAGACCTCGCCCGGCGTGTTCCAGGGCCAGGTGCGCGAGCTGTTCGACGGGCCGCTGCAGGCCTTTGAAGAGGTGGCCAACTGCGCCACCAGCCAGCACTGCCGGCCCTGGCAGGGCGGCGTGTGGCTGGGCCTGTCGGTGCCCGAACAGCCCGAGGGCCTGCGCTTCATGGGCCGCCCGGTGGGCGGGCACGAACTCATGATTTCGGACGGTAGCGAGGCCTTCGACCTGCAGGTGCCGGCCGGCCACGGCCTCTACGGCCTGGTGTTCAACCCGGCCGAACTGCTGGATCACGTGCGCGCCCGCGACCAGGCCGACGCCGCGCCACCCCACCGCCCGGGCGTGCGCCTGCAGCCGCTCACCCCGCTGCAGCGCATGCGCCTGGTGGGCCTGCTGCGCGAGGTGCTGCGCGGCCTGGAGGCCGACCCGGGCGCCCTGATGTTCGAGGCCAGCCGGCGCAGCCTGCGCGACGCGCTGCTCACCGTGCTGGGCGACACGCTGATGCCGGCCGGCCAGGCCGACGCCGTCACGCCGCGCCAGCAGCGCCGGCAGGACGTGGTGCGCCGCGTGCGCGAGCTGGTGACCGAACAGCCGCAGACCTACCAGGGCGTGGAAAGCCTGTGCGGGGCGCTGCACATCACCCGCCGCACGCTGCAGAACTGCTTCCAGGACAGCCTGGGTATCAGCCCGGCCAGCTACCTGCGCCTGGTGCGGCTGAACGCGGTGCGGCGCGAGCTGCGCGACGGCACCACCGGCCAGACCATCGGCGACGTGGCCGCGCGCTGGGGTTTCTGGCACATGGGCCATTTCAGTCAGGACTACAAGGCGCTGTTCGGCGAAACCCCCTCCACGACCAAACGGGTGCCGTGAAGCGCAACCCCGCCAAATTCAAGTATTTTTTAACCAACTCGATTTCGAGTTGAAATGGTTTAACAAACCATCGTGGGGCGGCAGACTCCTGCCCCATGACCCTCGCTTTTCCCACCTTCACCGCCGGCATGGCGCTCAGCCTGTCGCTCATCATGGCCATCGGCCCGCAGAACGCCCACGTGCTGCGCATGGGTCTGCAGCGCCAGCACCTCTGGCTCACCGTCGCCGTCTGCGCGCTGGCCGACATCGTGCTGATCTCGCTGGGCGTGCTGGGCCTGGCCCAGCTCGGCGGCCTGTCCGACAAGCTGCTGGGCGCCCTGATCGGCGCCGGCGTGCTGTTTCTGGGCGTGTACGGCTGGCAGGCGTTCCAGCGCTTCCTCCATCCGCGCCAGCCCGCCGATGCCGCCCCGGGCCATCCGGCCCCCGCCCCGGTGACGCGGCGCCAGGCCATCCTGTCGACCCTCGCCTTTTCCTGGCTCAACCCGCACGCCTGGCTGGACACCGCCGTCTTGATCGGTACCGCCTCGCTGGCCTACGGCCCGGGCAGCAAGGCCTTCGGTCTGGGCGCCGCCACCGGCTCGGTGGTGTGGTTCCTGCTGCTGGGCGCCGCGGCCTTCTGGCTCGGCCGTCGGCTGAACTCGCTGCACATCTGGCGCGTGCTGGACGGCGCGGTCGCTTTGATGATGTGGGGCACGGCCGCCTGGCTGCTGGCCGGATTGTTCTGAAGCCCAAGGAGTCTCCATGACCACCACCCGCCCAGCCACCGCACCGATCACCATCTTCGGCCCGGACTTCCCCTTCGCCTACGACGACTGGCTCGCGCACCCGCAGGGCCTGGCGTCACTGCCGGCCAGCGCGCACGGCACCGAGGTCGCCATCGTCGGCGCCGGCATGGCCGGCATGACGGCGGCCTACGAGCTGATGAAGCTGGGCCTCAAACCGGTCATCTACGAAGCCTCGCGCATGGGCGGGCGGCTGCGCTCGCAGCCCTTCGAAGGCGGTCAGGGCGTGATCGCCGAACTCGGCGGCATGCGCTTCCCGGCCTCGTCCACCGCCTTCTTCCATTACGTGAAGCTGCTGGGCCTGGAGTCCAAGCCCTTTCCCAACCCGCTCACGCCCGCCGCAGGCAGCACGGTGGTCGACCTGGAAGGCCAGACCCACTACGCCCGCACCCTGGCCGAGCTGCCGCCGCTGTTCTCCGAGGTGGCCGAGGCCTGGGCCGGCGCGCTGGACGAGCTGGGCTTTGGCGACCTGCAGCAGGCGCTGCGCGAGCGCGACGTGCCGCGCCTCAAGGCCCTGTGGGACCGCCTGGTGCCGCTGTGGGACGACCGCACCTTCTACGACTTCGTGGCGCAGTCCAAGGCCTTCTCCAAGCTCTCGTTCCGCCACCGCGAGGTGTTCGGCCAGGTGGGCTTCGGCACCGGCGGCTGGGACTCCGACTTCCCCAACACCATGCTGGAGATCCTGCGCGTGGTGCTGACCGGCTGCGACGAGGACCAGCACCTGATCGTGGGCGGCGTGCAGCAGGTGCCGCTGGGCCTGTGGGCACACGCGCCCGGGCAGATCACCCACTGGCCGGCCGGCACCTCGCTCGCCAGCCTGCACGGCGGCGCCACGCGGCCGGGCGTCACCGCCATCCGGCGAGCCGCGTCGGGCCAGCTCGCCATCACCGACGCCTGGGGCACGGTGCGCGAAGTCCCCGCCGTGCTGGTGACCTGCCAGAGCTGGCTGCTGACCACGCAGATCGCGGTCGAAGAATCGCTGTTCTCGCAGAAGCTGTGGATGGCGCTGGACCGCACGCGCTACATGCAGTCGAGCAAGACCTTCGTGATGGTCGACCGGCCGTTCTGGAAGGACCTGGACCCCGCCACCGGCCGCGACACGATGAGCATGACGCTGACCGACCGGCTCACGCGCGGCACCTACCTGTTCGACAACGGACCGGACAAGCCCGCAGTGATGTGCCTGAGTTACGCGTGGATGAGCGACGCGCTCAAGATGCTGCCGCACCCGCCCGCCAAACGGGTGCAGCTGGCACTGGACGCGCTGCGCAAGATCTACCCCACGGTGGACATCGCCGGCCACATCGTCGGCGACCCGATCACGATCTCGTGGGAGGCCGACCCCTACTTCCTCGGCGCCTTCAAGGGCGCCCTGCCCGGCCACTACCGCTACAACCAGCGCATGTACGGCCACTTCATGCAAGACGGTCTGCCCGCCGCCGAGCGCGGCATCTTCCTCGCAGGCGACGACGTCTCGTTCACGCCGGCTTGGGTGGAAGGCGCGGTGCAGACCTCGCTGAACGCGGTCTGGGGCATCGTCCATCAGCTCGGCGGCCAGTGCGCGGACAACAACCCCGGGCCGGGCGAGCTGTACCCATCCCTCGGACCGGTGGCGCTGCCCGACTGAAGCGGGTACCGTCATCCCATCTCCACCCTTCGGGCTGAGCCTGTCAAAGCCCTGTGACCACCATGCCCGCCGCCGACCTGACCCTGGCCCTCTGGCAGACCCCGTACGCGGCGACCACCGCCGAGGCCCTGCAACGGCTGGACGCGGCCGCGGCACAGGCCCGAACACAGGGTGCTGATCTGCTGATCACCCCCGAGATGGCCCTCACCGGCTACGCCATCGGCGCCGATCGTGTGGCGGCGCTGGCCGAACCGGCCGACGGCCCGCTGGCGCGGGCGGTGGCGGCCATCGCCCAGCGCCACGGCATCGCCATCGTCTACGGCTACCCGGAGCAGAACCCACAGGGCAAACCCTTCAACGCCGCCCAGACCATCGGCCCCGACGGCACGCGCACCGCCCACTACCGCAAGACCCATTTGTTCGGCGACCTGGACCGCGCGCAGTTCAGCGCGGGCGAGGCCGCGTCACAGGTCTTCGAGTGGAACGGCTGGCGCCTGGGCCTGCTGATCTGCTACGACGTGGAGTTCCCGGAAACCGTGCGCCTGCTGGCGCTGCAGGGCGCCGACGCGGTGCTGGTGCCGACCGCCAACATGGTGCCGTTCGACGAGGTGCAGCGCTTGCTGCTGCCGGCGCGGGCGCTGGAGAACCGCCTGTACCTGGCCTATGCCAACGCCTGCGGCCAGGAGGGCGGGCTGCACTACAACGGCCTGAGCTGTGCCATCGGGCCGGATGGCGGCGCGCAGGAGGGTGCAGACGGGGAGCCGCGCCTGTTGCTCGCCCGGCTGGACACGGCGGCGCTGCAGCGCCACCGGCTCCATGCACAACTGACGGGCCGACGCGCCGACCTCTACCGCCCGCTCGCGCAGGACTGAGGGCCCGGCTGGCCCACCACACGGCCACCGTTGCGGCCGTTCCCACATCGGGCACATCCGGTCAGACGTGCGCCTGTGGCTGCCGTTCGCCGGGTGGGCGGGGCTGGCGGGCGGGTGGCCTGCCAGGGCGGGCAACAGGGTGGGTGGATGTATTGAAGCGCCCGCCCAGCTTTCTGTCCAATACATAATTGCCGACCTTCCATCTGATATCCAGATGGCTGGCAACCTCCGGTGCAAGGATATTCCCCGATGGAACTGCGGCAACTCAAGTACTTCCTGGCGATCGCCGACAGCGGCAGCTTCTCGGCCGCGGCGGAACGCGTCTTCGTGGCGCAGTCCGCGCTGAGCCACCAGATGGCGCAGCTGGAGGGCGAGCTCGGGGTGGCGCTGTTCCTGCGCACCCGCCGCGGCGTGGCGCTGACCGAGGCCGGCCAGCGCTTCTACCCGCACGCGGTGTCCATCCTGCGGCAGACCGACGAGGCCGCGCAGGCCGCCCGCAGCGGCGGTGGCACCCCCAGCGGCAAGGTGGTGTTCGGCCTGCCGCACAGCGTCTCCAGCGCGCTGGCCCTGCCGCTGCTGCGCGCGGTGCGCCAGGCCCTGCCCCAGGTGCAGCTGGAGCTGACCGAGGAACTCACCGGCAACCTCACGCCGCAGTTGCGGGCCGGCCAGATCCAGCTGGCCGTGCTGTTCGACGACGGCACGCTGTCCGAATTCAGCTGGACGCCGATGCTGCGCGAGCGCCTGTGCCTGATCGGGCCGCCACAGGGCACCGCGCGCCGCGCCGCCAGCGTCACGCTGCGGCGGGCACTGGCGCAGCCGCTGATCCTGCCGGCGCAGCCCCACGGCGTGGGGGGGGGGGG
>NZ_JASJOY010000150.1:0-4818 GCF_031426985.1 Hydrogenophaga sp. | reverse complement strand
CCGCTGATCGAGGCGGCCGCACGCGACGCCGGGCTGGCACCGCCCCAGGCCGTGACCGACATCAGCTCCATCAGCATCCTGCGCACCTCGCTGCTGGCCGGGCTGGGGCAGACGCTGCTGCCGGTGATGCCACTCAAGGCCGATGTCGACGCCGGCCTGCTGCAGGCCACGCCCGTGGTGTCGCCGCCGCTGGAGCGGGTGCTGGCGCTGTGCACCTCGGCCCACATCCCGCTGTCGGCCGCCGCGCAGGCGGTGGCGCAGCAGGCCATGGCGGTCGCGGGTGAGCTGTGCCGCAGCGGGCAATGGCCCGGCGCGCGTCTGGTCGCGCCGGCGCCGGCCCACCGGTGATCCGGCCACGTGCGGCACGGATGACACCCGCCATGCGAGCGCCGACCGCCCGAAGGCAGCCCCCTTCAGGCGAAGGCAGGTCGGCGTCTGGCGACGCCGGCCAGCACCGCTGCCAGCACCAGCAAAGACCAGATGCCCGGCTCCGACACATCCCTCGGCGCCGCACGCTCGACGATGTAGCCCCGCGCGAAACCATAGGTGCTGACCACCGTGTCCGGCGCATCGTTCCAGGCCCACGTGGTGCTTCTCAGGTCGTAGGCCAGGAAATCTTCATTGCCCGAGTTGTTGGGCTCTCCAGGCGCCCAGTGCACATACGAGAACGCCTCGCCGGTCTCCCATGCCCAGGTGCCCTCGACCGCGGTGTCCGTTCCCCCCAGCCAGAAATGGGAACGCTGCGCAAAGGCCGTGGACAGCAGTGACGCCACGAAACTGTCTTCTGCCGCAGAGGTGATGGTCGCCAGACGCCAGGACGATCCCATCGCACTGGCGGCCGCATCGGCAGCCGTCCAGGTGATGCCCTCCGCCAGGATCACGTCGTACTGGCTGCCGCCGAACGCCACCGGTGCGGCATGGGCCGTGCAGGCAAAGCCCATGACCAGGCCCACGGTGGACAACAGGTGTTTGAACGCGTTCATGGGGCCTCCTCGACTGGTTGCTGCAACAAATTGCAAGTTGCATGCCGGAGCCGAACACCGTTGATTCCATTCGCCGGCCCGCGCCGATCCCGTCGCGGATGTCAGCGGAGTCGACAGAATGTCGGCCCCACCCGCCGGCTTCGCTGAGGGGAACTACAACTGCCCTTCGGTCAGCGTGTCGAGCTGGAAGCGCCCGCTCTTGTCCCACAGCCAGGTGTCGGTCCAGGTGACCGCGCCGCCGGGCGACGGGAAGGGCGCGGCCTGGCGCACGGTGCGCTCGATCTCGGCCACCACCTCGGGCGCATGACTGGGTGCGCGCAGCCAGTGGAGCTTCGTGACCCGCCCCGCGCGGTCGATGTCGACCTGCAGCACCCCGATGGCGTAGAGCATGGGCGGCATCTGGCCTTTGAAGATGCGGTGGGCGTTGCGCTGGTAGACGTGGCTGGCCGCCGCGCGGCGGTAGTCGCGCGAGGCCGGCGCGTCGGGCGCGCGGCCCACGCCGGGCATCGAAATCGGGATCGAGCAGCCGGCCAGCCCGGTTGCGATGCCGGCCGCGCCGGCCAGCACAAGCCCACGACGGGCGATGGGAGGGTTCATGTTCGGTTCTCCTTGCTTGGCCACGGCAGGCGCATCGATCAACGCCCTGCCCAGAAATCCGCCTGCCCGTAATGGTGCTTCAAAAAGTCGATCCACAGGCGCACGCGCAGGGCCAGGTGCTTGCGCTGGGGGAACAGCGCGTAGATGCCGTTGGGCGGCGCGGCGTAGTCGTCGAGCACGGTCACCAGGCGGCCGGCGGCGATGTCGGCCTCCACCTCCCAGGTGCTGCGCCAGGCGATGCCATAGCCCGCCAGGCACCACTCGTGCAGCACCTGGCCGTCGCTGCAGTCCAGCGGGCCGCCGGGGCGCAGGTGGGTGATCTCGGTTTCGCTGCCGCCCTCGCCGGCGGGCATGGAAAAAGCCCAGCCGCGCGTCTGTGACGCGTCGCTGCTGAGCACCAGGCAATCGAAGCGCACCAGGTCCGCGGGGGTCAACGGGCGGCCGTGGCGCTGCAGGTATTGGGGCGTGGTCACGCACAGGCGGCGGTTGTCGGCCAGGCGCACGCTGACCAGCGACGAATCGGGCAGATCGCCCACCCGCACCGCGCAGTCGTAGCCCTCGCCGGCCACGTCGACCACGCGGTCGCTTAGGTTCAGCGAGATGGTGACCTCGGGGTGCAGCTCGCGAAAACGCGGCACCAGCGGCGCCACGTGGCGGCGGCCAAAGCCCGCCGGCGCGGTGATGCGCAGATGCCCGCTGGCCTTGACGCCACCGGCGCTGACGCTGGCCTCGGCGTTGGCCAGGTCGGTCAGCAGGCGCTGGCAGTCTTCGAGGAAGGCGCTGCCTTCGTGGGTGAGCGTGATGCGCCGCGTGGTGCGCACCATGAGCTTGACGCCCAGGCGGGCTTCGAGCGCGTCGAGCCGGCGGCCGATGATGGCCGGGGCCACGCCCTCGGCCTTGGCGGCCGCGGTCAGGCTGCCGCGCGCGGCGACGGACACGAAGGTTTCGAGCTGTTTGAGTTTGTCCACCGGGGCAGATTACCCCAGCAGCGGTGTCAAATCAACCGATCCACCTGATGGATTGATAGTGTTTCAGACACCGAATGATGCCGATGTCCAGCCTTTGGGCCACCCGGCTTCGGGCGTCATGCCATAGATGGGCTCGCCGGGCAGGCCGGCCTTCAACGGCTCGCGCGCGGCCATGAGCTTCTGGAGATTCACCCCCGTGCTCACGCCCATGGCCTCGAACATGAAGACCAGGTCTTCGGTGACGACGTTGCCGCTGGCGCCGGGCGCGTAGGGGCAACCGCCCAGGCCGCCGAGCGAGCTGTCAAAACTGCGCACGCCCACGTCGTACGCCGCCAGGCAGTTGGCCAGGCCCAGGCCGCGGGTGTTGTGCATGTGGGCCGCGCCGGCGCGCTCGCCCAGCTCGGCGCGCAGCCGGGTGAACAGGCGCCGCACCTGCGCGGGGTTGGCCATGCCGGTGGTGTCGGACAGGCCCACTTCATCGACGCCGGCCTGCACACAGGCCAGGGCCAGCGCGATCACCTCGTCTTCCGGCACCGCACCCTGCAACGTGCAGCCAAACGCGGTGGACATGCCCACCTCCACCGGCACGCCGGGCGCCACCGCGTTGCGCAGGGCGATCACCTCGCTCAGCTCGGTCACCATCTGCTCGCGCGTCTTGCGCACGTTGGCCAGCGAATGCGCCTCGCTGGCCGAGACCGGCAGCGTGAGCTTGTGCACCCCGGCGGCCAGCGCGGCTTCGGCCCCGCGCCGGTTGGGCACCAGGGCCATCACGCGCAGGCCCGGGAGGGTGAGCGCGTGCCGCACCACCTCGGCCACGTCGGCCATCTGCGGCAGCAGCTTGGCCGGCACGAAGGAGCCGACCTCGATCTCGCGCAGGCCGGCCGCGGCCAGCGCACTGATCCAGCGGCATTTGTCCGCCGTGGGCATGGTGGCTTTGACGGACTGCAGGCCGTCGCGCGGACCGACTTCGCTGATGTGGACCTGGGGCATGGAATTGGCCCCCACGCTCCGCCGCTGACGCGGGTCGCTGCCCTCCAAGGGGGCACTTTTCATCCTGGGGCGGCCCGGCGAAGAAAAAATGCCGCTCACTGCGCGACCACGCCGGCCTTCTTGACCAGCCCGGCGTACTTCACCATTTCGCTCTTGAAGTGCGCCACCGCGGCTTCGGGTGAGGTCAGGCTGATGGTGTTGCCCTGCTTGGCCATGGCGTCTTTCACTTCCTGCGTGTTGAAGGCCTTGACGAAGGCGGCGTGCAGGCGCTTGACCAGGTCCGGGCTCATGCCCTTGGGGCCGGCGGCGGCGATCCAGCCTTCGACCAGGTAGTCGGGAAAGCCCTGCTCCACGGCGGTGGGGATGTTGGGCGCGGCGGGAATGCGCTGCGGCGCCGAGACGCAGATGGCGCGCACGCGGCCGGCGTCGATCTGGCCCTTGCAGGCCGGCAGCGCGCCCACGCCCCAGTGCACCTGGCCGCCCACGATGTCGGCCAGCATGGGGCCGAAACCGCGGTAGGGGATGTGGGTAGAGAAGGTGCCGGTGACGTCCTTGAACATCTCGGCCGCCAGGTGGAGGATGGTGCCGTTGCCCGAGGAGGCGAAGTTGTACTTGCCGGGGTTGGCCTTGAGCAGGGCCACGAACTCCTGCATGTTGTTCACCGGCAGGCCGGGGTTGACCACCAGCACCAGCGGCGTGGCGCCGATGATGGTGATGGGCGTGATGTCGGCGATGGGGTCGAAGGGCAGCGACTTGAGCACCGAGGGGTAGATCACGTGGTTGTTGGACACCATGCTCAGGGTCTGGCCATCGGGCGCGGCCTTGACCACCGCGTTGGTGCCCACCACGCCACCGGCGCCGGGCTGGTTCTCGATCACCACCGAGGTGCCCAGGGCCGCGGCCAGCTGGTGGCTCGCGGCGCGCGCGATGCCGTCCACGCCCGAGCCGGCGCTGACCGGCAGGATGAAGCGGACCACCGAGCCGGGTGCCTGCGCGAACAGGTCGCCGTGCGTGCCCAGGGCGGCGGCGGCCAGACCCAGCAGGGCCTGGCGGCGGTTGAGGAATGACGGGCTGTGGTCGTGGGTCATGCTGATGTCTCCGTTGTCGTGATGGGAAAAGAACCGGTCCTCACGCGATCGCTGCTCGCGCCTGCAGTTGCTCGATGTCTTGTGAGCTGTACCCCAGGCCGTGCAGCAGCTCGGCCGTGTGCTGTCCCATGGTGGGCGGCTGCAGGCGCACGCCCAGGCGGTGGCCGTCCATGGTGAAGGGGAACAGCGTGG
>NZ_JASJOY010000149.1:0-69453 GCF_031426985.1 Hydrogenophaga sp. | reverse complement strand
CGCGCGGTCTACAGCTTCTGCATGTGCCCGGGCGGCACGGTGGTGGCCGCCACCAGCGAACCCGGCCGCGTGGTCACCAACGGCATGAGCCAGTACTCGCGCAACGAACGCAACGCCAACGCCGGCGTGGTGGTCGGCATCGACCTGGCTGACTACCCGCAGAGCTTTCCGCAAGACGCACCGCTGTGGACCGCCGCCTTCGGCGAGGCCGACGGTGCGCGTTACGCCGCCCAGGCCCAGGCCCTGGCCGCGCAGGGGCAGACCCACCCGCTGGCTGGCATCGTGCTGCAGCGCCAGCTCGAAGCCCGCGCCTACACCCTGGGCGGCGGCACCTACGAGGCGCCTGGCCAGCTGGTGGGCGACTTCGTGGCCGGTCAGCCGTCCCGTGCACTGGGCGAGGTGCAGCCCTCGTACAAACCAGGCGTGAAGCTGGGCGACCTGGCCCCGGCCCTGCCGGCCTACGCCATTGAAGCGATGCGCGAAGCGATTCCCGCCTTCGGCCGCAAGATCAAGGGCTACGACATGCGCGACGCGGTGCTCACCGGCGTGGAGACCCGCACCAGTTCGCCGCTGCGCATCACGCGCGGCGCGGACTTCCAGAGCCTGAACACGCGCGGCCTGTTCCCGGCCGGCGAAGGCGCGGGCTATGCGGGCGGCATTCTCTCGGCGGGGGTGGACGGCATCAAGGTGGCCGAGGCCGTGGCGCGCGATGTGCTGGACCTGGCCAGCGACGCGAGCGGCCAGCACGCCCCGCCCGACCTGCGCTGACGGCGGCCGGCGTGGCCGATCGGGCGGTCGGCTGTGCGATAGCGCACACCCCGCCGCGACCGCACGAAGTTTTACATTTGCTGCACCATGGCTTGACAGTCGGCCGGCATGCTGAAGGCTCCTCAACACCGGAGCTTTCCATGAAAACCCCGAAGACCCTCGCCCTCCTGCCCGTGATGACCGGCCTGCTCGCCCTGGCCGGCACGGGCCTCGCACAGGCCCAGGACGAACAGGGCCGCGTCATCAGCAGCACCCCGGTGGTGCAACAGGTGGCGGTGCCACGCCAGGTGTGCAGCGACCAGACCGTCACCGTGCCGGGCCAGAAGTCCGGCGCCGGCGCGCTGATCGGCGGCATCGCCGGCGGCGCGATGGGCAACGCCATCGGCAACGGCAGCGGCCGTGCGCTGGCCACCGTCATCGGCCTCATGGGCGGCGCCATCGTGGGCGACCGCATCGAAGGCGGCAGCCAGCCCCACACCAAGACCGTGCAGCAGTGCGGCACGCAGACCTTCTACGAAAACCGCACCGTGGCCTACGACGTGACCTACGAATACGCCGGCCGCCAGTACCGCACGCAGATGCCGCAGGACCCCGGCCGCTTCGTGCGCCTGAGCGTCACCCCCGTGGAAGCCGCGCCGCCCCCGCCGGTGCGGTACGTGCCGCAACCCCGGGTGGAATACGTGCCCACCGCGCCGGTGGTCACGCGCATCCAGGTCGGCACCACCTACGTGCCGGCGCCACGCGTGGTCTACATCAACGACCGCTACCCCGCCCACCGCTGGGAGCACCGTCATGATCGGCGTGACGATCGCCACGACCGTCGGGATGACCGCTGGGACAACCGCGACGATGACCGTGGCGGCGACAAGTGGGTCCGCCACTGATCACCCCCTGAAATGAAAGAAGCGCCCCGCGGGGCGCTTCTTTTTTTGGGAAACTCTTCAGCCCTCATGCATCCGGAGCGCGTGTCTGCGTCCAGGATGCGGCGGAACTGGCTCTGCCAGGCCGCACGCATCGCCCCCTTGGGGGGGTGACGCGACGCGGCGCGGGGGGATCAAAGCTTCTGCAGTGCTTCGATGCGCTCTTCCATCGGCGGGTGGGTCGAGAACAGCTTGCCCAGCCCGCCGGCAATGCCCATGGCCGCCATGGTCTTGGGCAGCTCGCCCGGGGTCAGGCCACCCAGGCGGGCCAGGGCGTTGATCATGGGCTGCTTGCGGCCCATCAGTTGCGCGGCGCCCGCGTCGGCACGGAATTCGCGCTGGCGGCTGAACCAGGCCACGATGATGGCGGCCACGAAACCGAGCACGATGTCCAGCACGACGGTGGTGATCATGTAGCCGATGCCGGGGCCGCTGCGGTCGTCCCCCTTGCGCAGGAAGCTGTCCACCGCGTAGCCGATCACGCGGCTGAGGAACACCACAAAGGTGTTCATCACGCCCTGGATCAGCGTCATGGTGACCATGTCGCCGTTGGCCACGTGGGCCACCTCGTGGCCGATCACGGCCTCGACCTCTTCTTTGGTCATGCTCTGCAGCAGGCCGGTGGACACCGCCACCAGGGCGCTGTTCTTGAAGGCGCCGGTGGCGAAGGCGTTGGGCGCGCCGTCGTAAATGGCCACCTCGGGCATGCCGATGCCGGCCTTGTCGGCGAACTTGCGCACGGTGTCCACGATCCAGGCTTCGTCGGCGTTGCGCGGCTGTTCGATCACCTGCGCGCCGGTGCTCATCTTGGCCATGGTCTTGCTCATCAGCAGCGAGATGGTGGCGCCGCCGAAACCCATGACCAGCGAGAAGCCGGCCAGCGCCGTCATGTTCAAGCCGTTGGCCGTGAGGTAGCGGTCCACACCGAGCAGGCGGGTGGTGACCATCAGCACCGCCATCACGGCGAAGTTGGTCAGCACAAATAAAAGAATGCGTTTCATGAGATCTCCTGTGGGGTGAAGGTGCCTGGCAGACTGTGCGCGTTTACACGTTCAATGCGCACCGGCGGTTCCGTCGAGACACGCGAACGCCGCCATGGTAACGGGAACAATATGGGCTTGTCTTTCGAAAAAACAAGAGCATTCCTGCACACGGATCAGACCTGCGGCAGCAGGTAGCGGCGTTCCCAGGCGCTGATTTCGCTGAGATAGTGGTCGTGCTCCAGCGCCTTGACCGCCAGGTAACCGCGCACGAAGCGCTCGCCCAGCAGGCGCGGCGCGTGGGCACTCGCCGCCGTTTGTGCATGGGCCGTGTCAAAAGTTCGCGGCAGGCCCCGCGCCTGGTCGTAGCCGTTGCCCTCCAGCGGCGCCGTGGGCTGCAGGCGCTCCTGCATGCCCGCCAGCCCGGCGGCCAGCGTGGCGGCCATCGCCAGGTAGGGGTTGGCGTCGGCGCCGGCCAGGCGGTTTTCCACCCGGCGCGCGGCCGGCGCGCCGCTGACCGGCACGCGCAGGCCGGCGGTGCGGTTGTCGTAACCCCACTGCACATTGGTCGGCGCCTGGCTGCCGGCCACGTAGCGGCGGTAGCTGTTGACGGTGGGGGCGTAGATGAGCATCAGGTCGGGCGTGTAGGTCTGCAGGCCACCGATGTAGTGAAAGAAAGCCTCGCTGGCCGAGCCGTCGGCGTTGCTGAACACGTTGCGGCCCTGCGCGTCCACCACGCTCTGGTGCAGGTGCATGGAACTGCCGGCCTGCCCGGCGATGGGCTTGGCCATGAAGACGGCGTTCAGCCCGTGCTGCAGCGCGATCTCGCGCGCAGCGGTCTTGAACAGAAAAGCCTGGTCGGCCACCGCCACCGGGTCGCCGTGTTGCAGGTTGATTTCGTACTGGTTCTCGCCCACCTCGTGCAGCCAGGTGTCGGCGCGGATGCCCAGGCCGTCGATGGCGGCGTGGAAGGCGTCCCAGAACGGCGCCAGTTCGTTGAGCGCGTTCAGGCTGAAGGCGGACTGGCCGACCTCGGGCCGGCCACCTTTGCCCGTGGGCGAGTCCAGCGGCTGCGTCGGGTCGGTCATGGCGGCCGTCAGGTAGAACTCGATCTCGGGCGCCACCACCGGCTGCAGCCCCTGGGCGGCATAACGCGCGACCACGTTCTTCAGCACCGAGCGCGGCGCGAACTCGCACAAGCTGCCGTCCATTTCAACCGCATCGTGCACCGCCAGGTAACGCGGCACGCTGGCCCAGGGCGAGCGCTTGAGCGTGGCCAGATCGGGCACCAGGCGCACGTCCGGGTCGCTGTCGGGGAACACCGGGTCGTAGCTGTACGCGCCCGTCACGCACTGCATGGGAATGGCCTGGCAGATGCGCAGTTCGGTGCCGGCCGCGAAGCTGGCCGCGGGCATGAGCTTGCCGCGCGGGTAACCGGTGACGTCGGCGAACAGGCATTCGACGTCGCGCACGCCGGTCTCGCGGAAGTGCGCGGCGAGCGTGGCGCGGTCCGCGTCCTGCAACAGGTTGAGGTGAGACCAGGAAGGTGAAACGGGCAAGGTCATGGGTTGTCCAGCAAAACAAACAGAGGCGCCTTCGCCCGACAGCGCCACGCGCCTCAGGCCGGCACGCGCGGGGGGCGAAACACGCCGGCATCGGCGTAAAAAGCGGGATCTTCGTTGGCCGGCCACCAGCCCGGCACGCCCAGCACCGGCAGCGGCGTGAAGGGCTTGCTCGCCAGCTCGGCGGCCGTCAGGCGTGCGGCCAGCCAGCCGTCCCAGGCGGTCAGGTCGGCGCCCAAGGCCAGCGGCACCGGCGCACGGTAGACATGGCCGGTGATGGACTTGTAGGGCGCGACCAGCTTCTCGGTCAGCGCATGGCCGAACAGCACCAGCCGGGCCTGCGCCCACAGGGGCCGCAGCTCGACGAAGAGCCGGGACCACTCGCGCGCCAGCAGGGCGTCCCACAGTTCGTCGGGCGCCTGCAGCAGCACGGCGTTTTCGTCGAACAGCGTGATCGCGTCGCGCACCGGCCCGCGCACCTGCCCCACGCCGGCCTTGGCGATTTCGGCCGCCTGCAGGCGGTTGAGCAGGCGCTTGGTGGCCGGGAACCGCGCCCACACCAGCCCGTTGAAGAAGTCGTGCAGGCCATCGCGCGTGGGCACGCCGCCGGTGTCGAAGATGAACTGCTCATAGGCCATGCCCTCGGGCAGCTCGGCCTGCGGCACAAAGCGCGGGCCGGCGGCGTCGATGCGCTGCGTCAGCGCCTGCGGCAGCGGCACGCCCTGCTCGCACGCCGCGCGCACCGCCGCGCCGTCGTCAGCGAAAGGGGCGTTCCAGAGCTGCGCCCAGTCGGGTGCGGGCCAGGTGGTCGGGCCATCGGCCGGAACGCAGCACATCGCCGTTCAGACCACCAGCTTCCAGGGCAGCGCTTCGCCCGAGCGCAGCGGCTTGAGCTCGGCTTCGCCGAAGGCAAAGCTTGCCGGTGGGGTCCAGCTTTCGCGCTGGAGGGTGATGGTGCCGGTGTTGCGCGGCAGGCCGTAGAAGGCCGGGCCGTGGAAGCTGGCGAAGGCTTCGAGCTTGTCGAGCGCGCCCGCGGCGTCGAAGGCCTCGGCGTACATCTCGATCGCGGCGTGGGCGGTGTAGCAGCCGGCGCAGCCGGTGGCGTGTTCCTTCAGGTGCGCCGGGTGCGGCGCGCTGTCGGTGCCCAGGAAGAACTTGGCGTTGCCGCCGGTGGCCGCGGCCACCAGGGCCTGGCGGTGGGTTTCGCGCTTCAGGACCGGCAGGCAGTAGTAGTGCGGGCGGATGCCGCCGGTGAAGATGGCGTTGCGGTTGTAGAGCAGGTGGTGGGCGGTGATGGTCGCGCCCAGGTTGGCGCCGGCCTCGGCCACGTACTGCGCCGCTTCCTTCGTCGTGATGTGCTCCATCACGATCTTCAGGCCCGGGAAGTCCTTGCGCAGGGGTTCAAGCTGCTGCTCGATGAAGACGGCCTCTCGGTCGAACAGGTCGATGTCCGGCGACGTGACTTCGCCGTGCACCAGCAGCAGCACGCCGGCTTTCTGCATGGCTTCCAGCGTTTGGTAGGTCTTGCGGATGTCGGTCACGCCCGCGTCGCTGTTGGTGGTGGCGCCGGCCGGGTAGAGCTTGACGGCGACCACGCCGGCGTCTTTGGCGCGGGCGATCTCGTCGGCCGGCAGGTTGTCGGTCAGGTACAGCGTCATCAGCGGCTCGAAGGCCACGCCCGCCGGCACGGCGGCGCGGATGCGCTCGGCGTAGGCCAGGGCCTGGGCCGCGGTGGTCACCGGCGGCTTGAGGTTGGGCATGATGATCGCGCGGCCGAACTGGGCTGCGGTGTGCGGCACCACGGTGCGCAGGGCGTCGCCGTCGCGCACGTGCAGGTGCCAGTCGTCGGGGCGGGTGAGGGTCAGGGTGTCGTGGCTCATGGCATCGGTTCCTAGGGTCGCCCGAATTGTCCCATGGCCCCCGGGCTCGTCGGCCGGCCTGCGGCGCTTCAGGCTGGGGCGTGGGCCGCCAGCAGACACTGCAGGAAGGTCTGCGTCAGGCGCGAGGTCGACGAGGGGCCGCGCGTCACCGCGACGAAGTCCACCACATAGCCCACGTCCGCCGGGCCCAGGCGCCGCATCTCGCCCTGGGCCTCGAACAGCGCCGCGTAATGCTCGGGCAGGAAGCCCACGTAGCGGCCCGAACGCACCAGCAGCGCGACCGCCTCCTGGTCGTTGACCACGGCGCTGCGCTTGAGCCCGAAGCGGCGCGTCACCTCCATGTTGGGGGAATGGAAGGCCAGCCCGGCGAACTCCACAGCGCGGAGGTCGTCCAGCCCCACCCGCGCGCGCCCGAACAGCGGGTGCTCCCGCCCGCCGTACAGGCGCATCTGCTCGGGGAACAGCGGCGCGTAGTTCAGGCTTTGCGAACGCCGGTGGTCGGGCACGATGGCCAGCTGCAGCTGACCGTCGATCACCGCGGGTTCGAGCACATTGATCGCCCCCACCGTCAGGTCCAGCCGCACCTGCGGCGCCCGCTCGCGAAAGGCGCGGATGGCGCGGTCGATGCGCGCGGCGGGGTTGGTCACGGTCTTGTCGAACAGCCCCAGGCGCAGCGTGCCGGTGAGCTCGCCGTGCATCTGGCCGACGTGGGTGCGGAAGGACTCCAGCGCATCAAGCAGTTGCAGGGTGTCGGCGTGCACCCGCCGGCCCTCGTCGGTCAACGCGAAGCCGCCGCGCCCGCGCCGGCACAACACCAGCCCCAGGCGCTGCTCCAGGTCCTTCACGTGGCGGCTGATGGTGGAGCGGCCGATGTTGAGCTCCAGTTCGGCCGCCGCCATGCCACCGCAGTCGACCACCGCCTTGAACACCTTGAGCAGCCGGATGTCGGTGTCACCCACCTGCCCCAGCCAGGCCTTGGGATGCGCCATGCTTCACCGCCTATGTTTCATTAATATGAAACTGTATGGTGCCACGTTGCAGTTGAAGGAATTCGACACCGGTCCCAGAATCGCTGCTCCTGCAGCTGACCGCGGCTGCTTTTTCCCCTACCGGAACCCCACCATGGACATGACCGACCTGCACGCCACCGCTGGCCTGACCGCTGCCCAGCTCGACGCCCACTGGATGCCCTTCTCGGGCAACCGCCAGTTCAAGGCCGACCCGCGCCTGATCGTCGCGGGCGAAGGCGTGCACCTGATCGATGCCCAGGGCCGCCGCATCTTCGACGGGCTCTCGGGCCTGTGGACCTGCGGCCTGGGCCACTGCCGCAGCGAGATCGCCCAGGCGATCGCGCAGCAGGCCGCGACGCTGGACTACTCGCCCGCCTTCCAGTTCGGCCACCCGGCCGCGTTCCAGCTGGCCGAGAAGATCGTGCAGCACATGCCCGCCGGCCTGGACCGGGTGTTCTTCACTGGCTCCGGCTCGGAGTCGGCCGACACCGCGCTCAAGATGGCCCGGGCCTACTGGCGCCTCAAGGGCCAGGCCAGCAAGACCCGCTTCATCGGCCGCGAAAAGGGCTACCACGGCGTCAACTTCGGCGGCATCTCGGTCGGAGGCATCGGCGGCAACCGCAAGACCTTCGGCCAGGGCGTCGAAGCCGACCACCTGCCGCACACCCAGCCGCCGGCCGGTTCGTTCATCAAGGGCATGCCGGCCGAAGGCGGCGAGGCGCTGGCCAACCGCCTGCTGGACCTGATCGCGCTGCACGACGCCAGCAACATCGCCGCCGTCATCGTCGAACCCTTCTCGGGTTCGGCCGGCGTGGTGATTCCGCCCGTGGGCTACCTGAAGCGCCTGCGCGAGATCTGCACGCAGAACCACATCCTGCTGATCTTCGACGAGGTCATCACCGGCTTCGGCCGCTGCGGCGCCTGGACCGGTGCCGAGGCCTTCGGCGTGACGCCCGACATCCTGAACTTCGCCAAGCAGGTCACCAACGGCGCGGTGCCGCTGGGCGGCGTGGTCGCCACCTCGGAGATCTACAACACCTTCATGGCCGTGGGCGGCCCCGACTACCTGGTCGAGTTCGCCCACGGCTACACCTATTCGGCCCACCCGCTGGGCTGCGCCGCCGGCCTGGCGACGCTGGACCTGCTGGAGCGCGACAACGTGCCGCAGATGGTGCGGGATCTGGCGCCCAAGTTCGAAGCCGCGGTGCACAGCCTGCGCGGCGCGAAGCACGTGGTCGACATCCGCAACTACGGCCTGGCGGCCGGGCTGTCGATCGCGCACGCCCCGGGCGAACCGGCCAGGCGCCCCTACGAGGTGGCGATGCGCTGCTGGAAACAGGGCTTCTACGTGCGCTACGGCGCCGACACGATCCAGCTGGCGCCGCCGTTCACCGCGACGGCCGCGCAGATCGACGCCCTGGTCAACGCGCTGGGCGAGGCTCTGGCCGCGACGGACTGACGAGGATCAACGAGGGCGCACCGCGCTCAGGTGCGCCTCAAGATCGTTCCAGAACGTGTCCAGCGAGCCCTTGGCCTTGCGGATGCCGGGGCGCTCGCGGTAGATGCGGATGTCCAGCGTGGTCTCCAGGCCCTCGCCGGCCCGCACCAGGCGCTGGCTGCGCAGTTCGCGCCGCACCGCGCTGGCCGGCAGGAAAGCGATGCCGTGGCCTTCGAGCGCCATGGCTTTGAGGCCCTCGGACATGTCGGTTTCGTAGATGCGGTCCAGGTGCACCGGGGTGGGGCTGGCCTTGAGCACCTGCTCCACCGCACGGCCCATGTAGGCGCCGGGCGCGTAACCCAGGTAGGGCAGCGGGTGGGCCTGGGTGCCGGGCAGGCGGAACAGCGGCTCCCCCTGCTCGTTGGGCTTGACGTAGGGCGAGAGCACTTCCTGCCCCAGTGGCAGCATTTCGTAGCGCGCGGCGTCCAGCTGGATGGGCTGTGAGCTGTGGTGGTAGGCGATGAGCAGGTCGCAGCTGCCCTCGACCAGGCGCATCACCGCGTCGTGCACGTTCAGCGCGATCAGCCGGCTCTTGATCGGGCCACAGCTCTCGCGCAGGTCGGACAGCCAGGCCGGAAAAAAGGTGAAGGCCAGGGTGTGCGGCAGGGCGAACTCGATCACGTCCTGCGCCGCCGCGGTGTGCGCGCGCAGCATGGCGCGCGTGCTTTGCAGGGCCTGCAGCATCTCCAACGACTGTTCGTACAGCACCTGGCCGGCGGCGGTCAGGCGCGTGGGATAGGACGAACGGTCCACCAGGTCGGTGCCGGCCCAGGCTTCGAGCGACTGGATGCGGCGCGAGAACGCGGGTTGCGTGACGTGCCGCAGCTGCGCGGAACGGCTGAAGCTGCGCGTCTCGGCCAGGCTCACAAAATCTTCCAGCCACTTGGTTTCCATGGCGGCGGATTATGCGCGCCGTGCATGAGCGCCGCACGGCCGTTCCGAAGGCGCTTAGCCCCGCAGTGCGAAGCACGGAGGGTCGTCCGATACCGCACATTCCCCGGCTTTTCCCGGGTTTGGGCGGCGGCCCCATCCGTTACGATAGAGAAAACATAGGGTTAACCCTTACTTCCATCCCCATGACCCAGAACCCGCCCGCTGTCTTCCCGTCCCGCATCGCCCACGAAGGGCTGCGCCAGAAAATCATGTCGGCCGACGCGGCCGCCGCCCTCATCCACCACGGCGACCACGTGGGCATGAGCGGCTTCACCGGCGCCGGCTACCCCAAGCAGGTGCCGCTGGCGCTCGCGAAACACATCCAGCAGCAGCACGACGCCGGCCAGCCCTTCACCATCGGCCTGTGGACTGGCGCCTCGACCGCGCCCGAACTCGACGGCGCGCTGGCCAAGGTGGGCGGCATGGACATGCGCCTGCCCTACCAGTCCGACCCGACCTGCCGCGCCCGCATCAACGCCGGCGAGATGGCCTACACCGACATCCACCTCTCGCACGTGGCGCAGTACGTGTGGTTCGGCTTCCTGGGCAAACTGAACGTCGCGGTGATCGAAGTGGCCGGCGTGCTGGAAGACGGCCGCCTGATCCCGGCCACCTCGGTGGGCAACAACAAGACCTGGCTGGACCAGGCCGACAAGGTCATTCTGGAAGTCAACCACGGCCACCCGCTGGCCCTGGAAGGCATGCACGACATCTATTACGGCACCGAGCGCCCGCCGCACCGCAAGCCGATCCCGATGACGCACGCGGGCGACCGCATCGGTGAGCCCTACCTGCGCTGTGACCCGGCCAAGGTGATTGCCGTGGTCGAGACCCACCTGCCCGACCGCGACACCCGCTTCACCGCGCCCGACGAGGCCTCGCGCCGCATCGCCGGCCACCTGATGGACTTCTTCCACAGCGAAGTGCAGCAGGGCCGCCTGCCGCCCGAACTGCTGCCGCTGCAGTCCGGCGTGGGCAACATCGCCAACGCTGTGATGGAGAGCCTCAACGACGGCCCCTTCACCGGCTTGCAGGGCTACACCGAAGTGCTGCAGGACGGCATGTTGGCGCTGCTCAAGTCCGGCAAGATGACCATGGCCTCGTCGACCGCGATCTCGCTCTCAGCCGAGGTGATGCAGGAGTTCAATCACAACCTGGACTTCTACCGCGAGCGCATCGTGCTGCGGCCGCAGGAGATCAGCAACCACCCCGAGGTGATCCGCCGCCTGGGCCTGATCGCGATGAACGGCATGATCGAGGCCGACCTGTACGGCAACGTGAACTCCACCCACGTGATGGGCACGCGCATCATGAACGGCATCGGTGGCTCGGGCGACTTCGCGCGCAACGCCTACCTCTCCATCTTCATGACGCCGTCCACCGCCAAGGGCGGCAGCATCAGCTGCATCGTGCCCATGGTCAGCCACGTGGACCACACCGAACACGACGTGCAGATCGTCGTGACCGAACAGGGCCTGGCCGACCTGCGCGGCCTGTCCCCGCGCCAGCGCTCGCGCCTGATCATCGAACGCTGCGCCCACCCCGACTTCAAACCCGCCCTGCTCGACTACGTGGAACGCAGCGAAGCCAACGCCAAAGCAGGCCACGCCGGCATGCACACCCCGCACCTACTGGAAGAAGCGCTGAGCTGGCACGCACGGTACGAGAAGACCGGGAAGATGCTGGCGGACTGAAACCAGCCCTCATCCCGGCCCACTCCCGCGAGAGGGCGAGGGAGTGAAGACACTGAGCCCTGAGGGAAAGTCCGCCCCCGCCCCCGCTCCCGACCCCACCGCCGTCAAGGCCGGGCTGAGCAGCGCAGGGGCGCGGGGATCAGACATTCGCGTGTCCGAAGGCCGCGCAGCGGACAAGTTTGCGAATGTCCCCCGCGAACCGAGCAGCGCAAGGCAGCCCGCAGGGCCCCGGACTTCGGCTCGCCTTTTCTTTGCTTACTTTCTTTTGGCGAAGCAAAAGAAAGTGAGTCGGCCGCCGGGCCGAGACCCGGCCTGCCACGACAGCCAACCAGGCAACGACAAAGAGCGTCAGTCCGCCCCAGACTGCTGCAAAGCCCACATCCCCGCGTAAGTCCCCCCACGCGAGACCAGCTCCGCATGCGTCCCCCGCTCCACGATCACCCCATGCTCCAGCACCAGGATCTCATGCGCATCCACCACCGTCGACAGCCGGTGCGCGATCACCAGTGAGGTCTTGTTCCGCGCCGCCGTCTTCAGCTCGGCCTGGATCGCCCGTTCATTGGCCGAGTCCAGCGCCGAGGTCGCCTCGTCAAAAATCACGATCGGCGGGTTCTTCAGCAGCGTGCGCGCGATCGCCACCCGCTGCTTCTCGCCGCCCGAGAGCTTGAGCCCGCGCTCGCCCACCGTGGTCGCATACCCCAGCGGCAGCTTCTCGATGAAGCTGTGGATGTGTGCCGCCTGCGCCGCCGCCACCGCCGCGTCGTGCCCCGCCTCGGGCCGGCCGTAGAGGATGTTGTATTCGATGCTGTCGTTGAACAGCACCGTGTCCTGCGGCACGATGCCGATGGCCTGGCGCACACTGGACTGCGTGACCTGCCGGATGTCCTGGCCGTTGATGAGAATGGCACCGGAACCGATGTCGTAGAACCGGTAGAGCAGCCGCGCCAGCGTGCTCTTGCCCGAGCCCGACGGCCCGACCACCGCCACCGTCTGCCCGGCCGGGATATCGAAGCTGATGCCGTGCAGGATCTCGCGCGCCGGCTCATAGGCGAAGCGCACGTTCTCGAAGCGGATGGCCGGCGGACCGTCCAGCACCAGGGGCACCGCGCCCGGCGCGTCGGCCACTTCGCGCTCTTTCTCCAGCAGCACGAACATCTTGTCCAGGTCGGTCAGGCTCTGCTTGATCTCGCGGTAGAGCACGCCCAGGAAGCCCAGCGGGATGTAGAGCTGGATCATGAAGGCGTTGACCATGACCAGATCGCCCAGCGTCATGCGGCCATCGGCCACGCCCTGGGTGGCGCGCCAGAGCATCAGCACCAGCGCCACCGCGATCACCAGCTGCTGCCCCGCGTTGAGCAGGGACAGCGTGGTCTGGCTCTTGATGCGTGCGCGGCGCAGCTTTTCCAGCGCCTCGTCGTAGCGCCGTGCCTCGAAGGCCTCGTTGTTGAAGTACTTGACGGTTTCGTAGTTGAGCAGCGAATCAATGGCCTTGGTCTGGCTGCTCGATTCGAGTTCGTTCATGGTCCGGCGGAACTGGGTGCGCCACTCGGTCACCGTCACGGTGAAGCCCACGTACAGCACCAGCGCGGCCAGCGTGATCCAGACATAGCCCATGTCGAACTGGGTGCCCAGCAGCGTGAGCACCATCACCACCTCGATCAGCGTCGGGAAGATGCTGTAGAGCGAGTACGAGATGAGCGACTGCACGCCGCGCGTGCCGCGCTCGATGTCGCGCGTCATGCCGCCGGTCTGGCGTTCCAGGTGGAAGCGCAGGCTCAGCGCGTGCAGGTGGCCGAACACCTGCAGCGCGATGGACCGCGTCGCCCCTTCGGTGGCCTTGGCGAACACCAGCTCGCGCAGTTCGGTGAACACCGTGTTGGACAGGCGCAGCGCGCCGTAGGCCACGATCAGGCCCAGCGGCACCACCAGCAGCGCGGCGGTGCTGCCGGGGGCGATGGTCATCGCGTCCACCAGCCGCTTGAGCAGCAAGGGCACGGCCACGTTGGCGAGTTTGGCCGCCACCATGAAGGCCAGCGCCACCATCACACGCCACTTGTATTGCCACAGGTAGGGCAACAGGCGCGAGAGCGTGGCCCAGTCGGACCGGCGGGAAGAAGGCAAGGGGACACTGCCCGCCGGGGCAGGCAAGGCGTTCGAGGCACGGCGCATGGGGGACAATCCAGGACTGTTTTGTGTCCGAGATTGTGCCCATGTCCAATGAATCAAGCCCCCGCCCCGAGGCCGACCTGCCCGAGGGCCGCGAACTGGTGCTCAAGGTCATCCCCATGCCGGCCGACACCAACGGCAATGGCGACATCTTTGGCGGCTGGGTCATGGCCCAGGTCGACCTGGCCGGCTCGGTGCTGCCGGCGCGTTATGTGCCCAGCCGCATGGCGACCGTGGCCGTCAACCAGTTCATCTTCAAGCAGCCGGTGCGGGTGGGCGACATCCTGAGCTTCTTCGCCCACGTCACGCGCATCGGCACCACCTCCGTCACGGTGCAGGTCGAGGTGTTCGCCGAACGCTTCAGGGCCCAGGGCCAGTACGTGAAGGTGACCGAGGCCAGCCTGACCTACGTCGCCATCGACGACCAGGGCCGGCCCACGCCGATTCCCAAGGACGGCCTGAACCTGCCGGCCTGAACCGGCTGGCCTGAAGGGCTCAGCCGCGCTTCCAGCGCGCGCGCCAGGCGCGGTAGATGCGCTCGGCCAGCGCCTGGCTGCCGGCCAGGTGCGCCCGGGTGGCGTCCCGCATGGCGGCCGGGCTCTGCACGGTCTCGGGGTGGTGGGCCAGCATCTGGGGGTAGGCGGCGCCGGGGTGGGCCAGCCAGGCGTCGATCTTCTGCGGCGTGATCTCGATGTGGAACTGCATCGCCAGGTGCGGGCCGATGGCAAACGCCTGGTGCGGGCAGGCGGGCGAGGCGGCCAGCAGTTCGGCGCCGGGCGGCAGCTGCACAAAACTGTCGTGGTGCCACTGGTAGACCACCGCCTGCTCTGCATCGCCCAGCCATTCGCGCGCCAGGCGGCCGCGGCCGATCTGCAGCGGCCGCCAGCCGATCTCGGGCTGTTCCAGCGTGCGCACGCGCCCACCGAAAGCGCGCGCCATGAGCTGCCCGCCCAGGCAGTGACCAATCACCGGAATGCCCAGCGCATCGGCCTCGCGGATCAGGGCCTCGGCCTGGCGCAGACTGGGCCGGTCGTCGTTGGCGCTCCAGGCGCCGCCCAGCACCGCCAAGCCCTTGTAACCGCGCACCGACGCCGGGTAGGCATCGCCCGCCTCGGTGCACAGCACGCGCCAGCGCACGCCCTGTGACGTGAGCCAGTCGCCGAGGTGGCCCGGGCCATCGTCCTGCAGGTGCTGCAGCACCAGCACCTCGGGCGTGTCGAACGGTTGATCGGTCAAGGGCTGGGTCATGGCCGCGATGATCGCCAGATCGCCCGGCGGCCGGGGGGCCAATCGGCGCGGTTCAGAAGGTGCCGTGCCGGCCCGCGCCCTGCGTGAACCGCACCGCCCCCTCCAGCGCGTCGGGGATGCGGGCGCGCCCGCGCTGCCACTCCTGCTGCAGCGCCTCACCCAGCGGCAGGTCCCACTGGGCCAACGCGCTCTCGCGGTCGGCGCGCAGGGTGGCCTGCGGAAATGCCGCGAGCTGCCGCGCCAGCGCGATGGCCGCCGGGCGCGCCTGCCCGGTGGGCACCACGCGGTTGGCCAGCCCCATCTGCAGGGCCTCGGCGGCCTCGACCTTGCGGCCCGTGAGGATCAGGTCCATCGCATGGCCCATGCCGATCAGGCGCGGCAGGCGCACCGTGCCGCCGTCGATCAGCGGCACGCCGAAGCGCCGGCAGTAGACGCCGAAGTAGGCGTCGGCCTCCACCACCCGCAGGTCGCACCACAGCGCCAGTTCCAGGCCGCCGGCCACCGCCGCGCCGCTGACGGCCGCGATCACCGGCTTGGACAGGCGCAAGCGCGACGGCCCCATGGGGCCGATGGCGCGCGCGTCATCGCTGTGAAAGTCCAGCTGCGACAGCGCACCGCCCTGCCCGGTCGCGGCCAGCCGCGCGCCGTGCTGCAGATCCCAGCCGGCGCAGAAGTGGCCGTGCGCGCCGTGGAACACCGCGACCTTCGCGGCCGGGTCGTCCTCGAAGGCCAGGAAGGCGGCGTGCAGCGCCTGCGCGGTCTCGCCGTCGACCGCGTTGCGCACCTCGGGGCGGTTCAGCGTGACGACGTGCAGGTCGTCGAGGATTTCGGTGGTGACGGTGGTCACTGGATGACCTTCGCCCTGGCGGCGGCGGTGCGAGCGCCCTTCGGAACGGCCGGGCGGGCGCTCATACGATTCGGCGACGGGCCGCCCCCAGCCGAATCAGCCCCCGTGGGGGGGCAGCGACCCGCGCAGCGGTGGAGCGTGGGGGTCATGGTTCACCCCACCAGCCGACGCGTCGTTCGTCCAGAGCCGTCTGCAACGCGTCTTCCGACACCTCGATCTCCAGGCGCAGCAGCGCCCCGGCCATCGCCTTGCCCAGGTTGTCCAGCCGCAGGTTGCGCGCGCCGCCGCCCTGCAACGCGCCCTTGAGCACGAACTTCAGCGCCAGGAGGTTGGGCAGCGGCCAGCACTCGACCTCACCCGGCAGCCAGGGCGCGAAGTGCTGCCGCACGCGTTCGGCCGTGACCTCGCGTTCGAGGATCGCGTAGCCCGCGGCGTTCCAGGCGAACAGGCCGAAATCCACCCAGTCGGCCTTGTCGCCGCTGCGCGCGTGCGCGAGGCGGACCAGGGGAATGCGCACCGTGCTCATGCCTTGCCTCCAATGAGTTCGACCTTGACGCCGGGCTCCACCTCGGCCCGCGGAATCAGCGTCGGCCAGATGCCCAGCAGCTCGCCGGTGTTGTGCAGGCCGGTGAAGCCGCAGGTGTAGGCCGGGCCGCTCAGGCCGATCCAGGGGAACAGGCGGCCAAAGCCATCGGCGGCGGCCTTCACCTGCGTGCGCAAGACCAGCCGGGTCCAGAGCTCGTTCATGGCATTGAGCTGTTCGGGTGGCGGCAGCGGCGCCAGCGGGCCGTGGGCCGAGTTCAGGCCCGGGTACTCCACGTACAGCTCATCGTGCGGCACGCGCCGCTCGGCCAGCTGGGTGCGGATGGTGGCGATGGCGGCCTGCGCCTTGTCCCAGGCGTCGGGCCAGGCAAAGCCCCAGGTCACCTCGGCCTTGAAGCCATCGCTGAAACCGGCGACCACCTTGAGCCGGTCGCCCGGCGCCGTGCCGCGCGCGCCGGTCAGCCGCACGCGGTCGTGGCCCTCGTCGTGCAGGTGGATGCCCCCCATGTCCAGCACCACGTCGGGCGAGTGGTAGGCGTGCGGGTTGTGCACCTCGTACAGCAGCTGCTGGCGCACGGTGTCGTAGTTGACGCGCCCACCGGTGCCGGGCGCCTTGGTGATCAGGGCCGTACCGTCCTCCCACACCTCGGCGATCGGGAAACCGATGTGGGCCAGATCGGGAATGTCCTTCCACGCACCCTGGCTGCCGAAGTTGCCGCCGCTGCCCTGGCCCGAACATTCGAGCAGGTGGCCCACGGTCAGGCCCTGCGCCAGCCGGGCCAGCCCGGCGGCGTCGGTCGCGTTCAGGTCCCAGCCCAGGCCGTGGGCGATGGGCCCGAGGAACAGCGCCGCATCGGCCACGCGGCCGGTGATGACGATGTCGGCGCCCAGGCCCAGCGCCCGCACGATGGGCGCGGCGCCCAGGTAGGCGTTGCCGAACACCAGGCGTTCGCGCACCGCCGCCACCGGCTCGCCGGTGAACAGGTGCGCCAGCGCGGCGTCGGGCCGCGCGGGATCTTGCAACTGGGGCAGCACGTCGTCGCCGCTGACCACGGCGATGCGCGGGTGCCAGCCCTTGGCCGCCAGCGCCGCCCGCACCGCCTGGGCGGCGCCCATCGGGTTGAGCCCGCCGGCGTTGCAGACGAAGCGCACGCCGCGCGCCTGCATCAGCGGCCACAGCCGCAACAGCATGGGCACCACGTCGCGCGCATAGCCCAGGCCCGGGTCGCGCTGGCGGTCTTTCTGCAGGATGGCCAGCGTCAGTTCGGCCAGGTGGTCGCTGGCGATGCACTGCACCTCGCCGCGTTCGATGCTCGCGACCACAGGTTCCCAGTGGTCACCGTAAAAGCCGAGACCGGCGCCGATGCGGATCGATTTCATGGCGGCAGCATAAGGGCATTCCCTATTTTTGCAAAGCGATTGCTTGGTGAAAATAGAGGCGCGATGCGGTAGGCACGTGAGCGACGGCCGCTGGGGTCAACCCTAGCGCCGGTTTCGAGCAAGACCGATATAACCGCCGCACCACCGATGGACTGGGCAGCACACACCATGCGGCACCACCCGTCCACGACCACACAGGAGACCTTGCGTGCAATTGTTGCAACTGCTGATCAGCGGCGTGGCCCAGGGCTGCATCTACGGCCTCATCGCCCTGGGCTTCGTGCTGATCTACAAGGCCACCGAGACCGTGAGCTTCGCGCAAGGCGACCTGATGATGGTCGGCGCCTTCGGCGGCTTGCTGACCATGACGCTGCTGGGCTTTCCGTTCTGGCTGGCGGTGCCCGCGGCGGTGGTGGGCATGGGCCTGTTCGGCGTCGTGGTCGAACGGCTGGTGATCCGCCCCATCCTGGGCCAGCCGGCCTTCTCCATCGTGATGCTGACCATCGGCGTGGGCTACGTGCTGCGCGGCGTCATCACCATGATCCCCAACATCGGCACCGACACCCACACCCTGGCCGTGCCCTACGCGGGCGAGGTGCTGCGCCTGGGCGCCCTGGTGCTGTCGGCCGAGCAGCTGGTCGTCATCGGCGTCACCGCTCTGCTCTGTGGTGGCCTGTTCGCCATGTTCAAGTACAGCAAGCTGGGCATCGCGATGCAGGCCGCGTCGCAGAACCAGCTGGCCGCCTACTACATGGGCATCCCGGTGCAGCGGCTCAACGGCCTGGTCTGGGGCCTGGCGGCCGGCGTGGCGGCCATCGCCGGCCTGCTGCTGGCGCCCATCACCTTCGTGCACGCCAACATGGGCTTCATCGGGCTCAAGGCCTTTCCGGCCGCGGTGGTGGGCGGCTTCGGCAGCCTGCCCGGCGCCATCGTCGGCGGGCTGGTGATCGGCATCGTCGAAGCCGTCTCGGGCTTCTACCTGCCCGAAGGCTTCAAGGACATCGCGCCCTACATCGTGGTGCTGCTGATGCTGGTCCTGAAACCCAACGGCCTCTTTGGCGAAAAACTGCGCAAGAAAGTCTGAGGCCAGCCACATGCGTTTTATCTTCAAGACCGATTACGACCAGGACATCCGCCTGGCCAAACACGGCGGCCATGTGTTCTGGTACGGCCTGCTGGGCCTGTTCCTCGTCGCCGCGCCCTGGGCATTGCCCGAGTACTGGCTGGCGCAGCTGACCTTCGTGCTGATCTACGCCATCGTCGGCCTGGGCCTGATGCTGCTGTCCGGCTTCACCGGCCTGTTCTCGCTGGGCCACGCGGCCTTCCTGGGCGTGGGGGCCTACACCGAAGCGGTGCTCACCAACGCAGGCTGGCCGTTCCCGATCTCGATCGCCTGCGCCGGCCTGCTCTCGGCCGCGGTGGGCATGGTGGTCGGGCTGCCGGCGCTGCGGGTCAAGGGCATCTACCTGGGCATGGCCACGCTGGCCTTCGGCTTCATCGTCGAAGAAGGGCTGGCGCGCTGGGAGCATGTGACGGGTGGCAACGCCGGCCTGTCGGTCAACCCGCCGGCCATCGGCGGCTGGGCCATCGACTCCACCGAGGGCTTCTACTTCCTGTGCCTGGTGCTGTGCGTGGGCGCCGCCCTGGCCATCATCAACCTGCTGCGCGCGTCCACCGGCCGGGCCTTCGTCGCCATCCGCGACTCCGAAATCTCGGCGCAGAGCATGGGCATCCACCTGGCGCGCTACAAGACCCTGTCGTTCGCGCTCTCGGCCGCGCTGGCCGGCATCGGCGGCGCGCTGTACGCGCACAAGATCCAGTTCCTCTCGCCCGACCAGTTCTCCATCGTGCAGTCCATCGACCTGCTGCTCATGGTGGTGATCGGTGGCCTGGGCTCGGTCCACGGCGCCTTCCTCGGCGCGATCTTCCTGATCGTGATGCCGCAGCTGATCTCACTGGGCAAGGACTTCCTGCCCGAGGCCATCGGCCAGTCCACCGGCCTGCAGGGCACGGTCTACGGCGCGGTGCTGATCGCCTTCGTGCTGTTCGAGCCCATGGGCCTGTACGGCCGCTGGCTCAAGGTGCGCACCTGGTTCCAGCTGTTCCCGTTCTACCGCAAGGGCATGTTCAAGCGGCAGAAGTCGTTCCAGAAATCGGACCGTCTGAAATGACCCACCCCCGTTGCTTGCTCACTGCGTGTAGCCGCATCCCCCCTCAAGGGGGCAACACCTGCGCCCCGGCAAAGCCGGTTGCGCGGTGTTCCGGGCTGGTGCATCTGCACTCGGACCGTTCTCTCCATGGCGAGGATTCATGACCGACGATCTGCTTCTCTCGGCCAGCAACCTCAGCGTGCGCTTCGGCGGCGTGCTGGCGGTCAACAACGTGAGCTTCGACGTGAAGAAGGGCGAGGTGTTCACACTCATCGGCCCCAACGGCGCCGGCAAGACCACGGTGTTCAACCTCATCAGCCGCATTTACACGCCCACCAGCGGGCAGATCCTGTTCAACGGCGCGGACGGCCCGCTGCCGCTGACCGCGCAGCCGCCGCACAAGGTGGCCGGCCTGGGCATCGCCCGCACCTTCCAGAACATCGAGTTGTTCGAACACGCCACCGTGCTGCAGAACCTGCTGATCGGCCGCCACACGCAGCGCCAGACCGGCCTGTGGAGCGAGATGCTGTTCAGCGGCAAGACCCGCGCCGCCGAAATCGCCGCGCGCGAGAAGGTGGAACAGGTGATCGACTTTCTGGACCTGCAGCACCACCGCGAATCGCTGGTGGCCGGCCTGCCCTACGGCGTGCGCAAGGTGGTGGAACTGGCGCGCGCCCTGTGCACCGAACCGCGCCTGCTGCTGCTGGACGAGCCGTCCTCGGGCCTGAACGTGGAGGAGACCGAAGACATGGCGTTCTGGATCAGCGACATCAAGAACGAACTGGGCATCACGGTGCTGATGGTGGAACACGACATGACCCTGGTGTCCAAGGTGTCCGATCGCGTGCTGGCCATGAGCATGGGCGCCGAACTGGCCACCGGCACCCCGGCCGAGGTGCAAAGCCACCCCGGCGTGATCGAGGCCTACCTGGGCACGGTGGACGACGTGTCCAGCCTGCGCCGGGAGAGCACCATGAAGGAGTCCGCATGAGCACCGCCGGATGCCCCCCAGGAGTGCGCGCATGACCGTGCCTGTTTCCGACCAGCCTGTGCTGCAACTGCTCAACGTCGAGAGCGCCTACGGCCCCATCAAGGCCATCCGCGGCGTCAGCCTGCAGGTGCGGCGCGGCGAGATCGCCACCGTGCTGGGCAGCAACGGCGCCGGCAAGACCACCATCCTCAAGACCATCAGCGGCATCATCGACCCGCGCAAGGGCAGCATCGGATTCAAGGGCAACGACATCACCGCCCTGGACCCGGCCCTGATCGTGCAGCAGGGCCTGATGCACGTGCCCGAAGGGCGCGAGGTGTTCCCGCTGCTGTCGGTGCGCGACAACCTGCTGATGGGCGCCTACACCCGCAGCGACCGCGACGGCGTGGCGCGCGACATGGAGCGGGTGTTCGACTACTTCCCCATCCTGCGCGAACGCGCCGCGCAGGACGCCGGCCTGCTCTCGGGCGGGCAGCAGCAGATGCTGGCCATCAGCCGCGCGCTCATGGCCAACCCCGACCTGATCCTGCTGGACGAACCCAGTCTGGGCCTGAGCCCGAAGCTGACCAAGGAGATCTTCGAGATCGTGGTGCGCATCAACCGCGAGCGCGGCACCACCATCCTGCTGGTCGAGCAGAACGCCAACATGGCGCTCAATGCATCGGACTACGGCTACGTGCTGGAGAACGGCCGCATCGTGATGGAAGACACCTGTGCCCGCCTGCGCGAGAAGGAGGACATCAAGGAGTTCTACCTCGGCATGAAGGCCGAAGGCGTGCGCGCCGACCGGCGCTGGAAGAAAAAGAAGAACTGGCGATGAGGACCCACCACGCCGTTCGGGCTGAGCCTGTCGAAGCCCTCACACCTTGCACCGCCAGAGCCCTTCGACAGGCTCAGGGCGAACGGACCTGTCTGGCCCGCTCACGAGGCACACCATGAGCTACCTTTGGGACCTGTCCCACATCCGCCCGCAGACCGACGACGTCATGCCGGGCGAGACCCTGCCCGCCATCTTCTGGAACGCGGTGGACAAACGCGGCGCCAACATCTGGCTGCGACAAAAGGAATTCGGCATCTGGCACAGCTGGACCTGGACCCAGGTCGGCCAGGCGGTGCGCGAGATCGGCCACGGCCTGATCGCCATCGGTTTCTCCGAACGGGAGACCGCGTCCATCCTCTCCAACACCAACGTCGAATGGGTGCTGTGCGATCTGGCCGTGCTCAGCGCCAACGGCGTGTCCAACGGCATCTACCCCACCGACGCGCCCGAACAGGTGCAGTACCTCAGCGAGGACTCGGGCACCACCGTGCTGTTCGTGGAGGACGACGAACAGCTGGACAAGGCCCTCGAAGTGCGCCAGCAGCTGCCGAAGCTGAAGAAGATCGTGGTGTTCGACATGGAAGGCCTGCGCGACTTCCACGACGAGCAGGTCATCAGCCTGGACGCGTTGCGCCAGCTGGGCCGCGAGCACCTGGCCCGGCACCCGCAGGCGCTGGACCAGCGCGTGGCCGCCGTGCGGCCGCAGGACCTGGCCATCCTGGTCTACACCTCGGGCACCACCGGCAAGCCCAAGGGCGCGATGCACGCCCACCAGGGCCTGGCCTACACCGTGCGCGGCTACAACACGCTGATCGCCCGCAACGAGACCGACGAGTGCATGTGCTTCCTGCCGCTGTGCCACATCGCCGAACGCATGGGCGGCGAGTACTTCTCGCTCTACACCGGGGCCAGGCTCAACTTCGTCGAGAACCCCGAGACCGTGCCCGAGAACGTGCGCGAGATCGCGCCCACGGTGTTCACCGCCGTGCCGCGCGTGTGGGAGAAGTTCTATTCCGGCGTGATGATCGCGCTCAAGGAAGCCAGCGGCCTGCAGCAGGCCGCCTACGCCTGGGCCATCGGCGTGGGCCAGCGCGTGGCCGACCATGTGCTCAAGGGCGAGGCCGTGCCGGGCGGACTGAAGCTGCAGTTCCGCGCCGCGCGCCTGCTGGTGCTGGACAACGTGCGCAAGCTCATCGGCATCCACCGCGCCAGCTTCCTCGTGACCGGCGCGGCCCCGATCTCGCCCGAGCTGGTGCGCTGGTACCTGGCCCTGGGCGTGCCCATGCTGGAGGTCTGGGGCATGACCGAGACCTGCGGCGCGTCCACCGGCGTCCCGGCCGCGCGCATCAAGCCCGGCAGCATCGGACCGGCCGCGCAGTTCAACGAAGTGAAGCTCGACCCGCAGACCAGCGAGATCCTGGTGCGCGGCCCCAATGTCTTCATGGGCTACCTGAACCTGCCCGAGAAAACGGCCGAGACCATCGACGCCGACGGCTGGCTGCACACCGGCGATGTGGGCATGGTCGATGAGGAAGGGTTTTTCCGCATCACCGACCGCATGAAGGACATCATCATCACCGCCGGGGGCAAGAACATCACCCCCAGCGAACTGGAGAACGAGCTCAAGTTCTCGCCCTACATCACCGATGCGGTGGTGATCGGCGACAAGCGGCCCTACCTCACCGTGATCATCATGATCGACCAGGAAAACGTCGAGAAATTTGCCCAGGACCACGACGTGCCCTTCTCCAACTACGCCAGCCTCACCCGCGCGCCCGAGGTGCAGCAGCTGATCCAGGACGTCATCGATGCGACCAACAAGAAGTTCGCCCGCGTCGAGCAGATCAAGCACTTCTGGCTGCTCGAAACCCAGCTGAGCGCCGAAGACGAAGAACTCACGCCCACCATGAAGCTCAAACGCAAGCTGGTGCAGCAGAAGTACGCGCAGCAGATCGACGCCATGTACCGCTGAGCCCGATTGCCGCCCCACCGTTTTCATCCACCCTAGGAGACCCGCCCCATGAAAGTCCGCACCACCCTGACCGCCGCCACGCTGGCGCTATCGGCCAGCGCCGCCCTGGCCCAGCAACAGGGCGTGAGCAAGGATGAAATCGTCCTCGGCACGATCCAGGACCTCTCCGGCCCGCTGGCGGGCTTCGGCAAGCAGATCCGCCTGGGCATGAACCTGCGCGTGGACGAGATCAACGAGCAGGGTGGTGTCAACGGCCGCAAACTCAAGCTGCTGGTGGAAGACAGCAAGTACGACCCCAAGAACGCCGTGCTCGCGGCGCAGAAGCTGGTCAACCAGGACAAGATCTTCGCCATGGTCGGCCACCTGGGCACGGCGCAGAACATGGCCGCCATGCCGGTGCAGTTCCAGAAGAACGTCGTCAACTTCTTCCCGGTCACCGCCGCGCGCGAAATGTACGAGCCCTTCCACAAGCTCAAGTACTCGTTCGCCGCCACCTACTTTGACCAGATGAAGAACTCGCTGCCCAAGGTGGTGAAAGAGAAAGGCGCCAAGAAGGTCTGCGCCGTGTACCAGGACGACGAGTTCGGCCTCGAAGTGGTGCGCGGCGCCAAGGAAGGCCTGAAGTCCATCGGCATGGAAATGGCCGAAGAAGCCAGCTTCAAGCGCGGAGCCACCGACTTCGGTTCGCAGATGCAGAAGCTCGCCGCCGCTCAGTGCGACTTCGTCGTGCTCGGCACCATCATCCGCGAGACGGTGGGCACCGTCGCGACCGCGCGCAAGCTCGGCTTCAACCCCACCTTCATGGGCAGCAGCGCGCTCTACACCGACCTGATCCACAAGCTCGGCGGCCCGGCCATGAACGGCATCTACGCCACCATGACGGTGCAGAACCCCTACCTGGACGACGCCTCGCAACCCGTGCGCTTCTGGGCCAACAAGTACAAGACCAAGTTCAACGAAGACCCGACCGTGTTCTCGGTCTACGGCTACAACATCATCGACACCTTCGCCAAGGCCGCGGGCAAGGCCGGCGTCAACCTGACGACCGACAGCTTCGTCAAGTCCATGGACAGCATGACCATCCCGTCCGACATCTTCGGCAGCGCCCAGGCCAGCTTCGGCCCCAACAAGCGCCTGGGCAGCAACGCCTCGCGCCTGTCGCAGATCGTGGACGGCAAGTGGAAGGTGATCGCCGACTACCCGAAGAACTGATTTCAGGTCAGAGCCTGCGCGCTGCCTGCGCCGACAGGCCATGCGCGAGAGCCGCCACGCCGGGTGCGTTGGCGGCTTTTTTTCGACTGCGGCCTTGGCCTACGGCGGGCATAGGACCTATCCTACGAACACGGAAGCCGGCCCGGGTCCAATGGCGCCACCGGGCAACCCATCCCCCTTTCAGAAGGCAGCACCATGGGAATCGCACGCATCGCCGCATTGATCGTCATCGTCGCCGGGATCGCCGTCCTGGTGTACGGCGGCTTCTCGTACACGACGGAAAGCACCGCAGCCAAACTGGGCCCCCTGGAACTCAAAGTCCGGGAAGAAAACCGGGTCAACATCCCCGTGTGGGCCGGCGTGGCGGCAATCGTGGCAGGCGGCCTCGTGCTGCTGATCAGCGCGCGCAAGTGACAGCGTGCACCCCTCGCACCACCAGCGCTGACGGGCAGCATGAACCCCGCCACAGCGGCCCTGCTCGCCGATACCCTGCTGGCGCTGCACATGGGCATCGTGCTCTTCGTGGTGGGCCTGCTGCCCCTGGTGCTGGCGGGTGGTGTGCGCGGCTGGCACTGGGTGCGCCACCGCGGCCTGCGGCTCACGCACCTGGGCCTGATGCTCTTCATCGCCGCCCAGGCCTGGCTGGGGCGGCTGTGCCCGCTGACGGTGTGGGAACAGGACCTGCGGCGGCTGGCCGGACAAGGCGCCTACGGAGAGAGCTTCATCGAGCACTGGCTCTCGCGCCTGCTCTATTGGGACCTGCCCTGGTGGGTGTTTGTGGCGACCTACACCGGTTTCGCAGGGCTGGTGGCGTGCGCCTGGTGGTGGGTGAGGCCTGACCAATGATCACGGACATCGAGGACTTCTTTTCGAAGGGTTGCGGCCGGTGCGACCGCTTCGCCACCCCCGCCTGCTCGGCCAACAAGTGGCACGACGGCTTGACCGGTCTGCGTGCCATCTGCCAATCGGCCGGGCTGATCGAAACGGTGAAGTGGGGCCACCCCTGCTACATGCACGCCGGGCGCAACATCGTGCTCATCGGTGCGCTGCAGGGTGACTTCCGGCTCAACTTTTTCAACGCCGCGCTGATGAAGGACCCCGACGGACTGCTGGAGCGGCAGGGCCCGAACACGCGCCACCCCGACTCGATCCGCTTCACCGCGAGCGCACAGGTCGACGACCGGGCGGCGTCGATCCGCGCCTACCTGCTGGAGGCGATGGGCTACGCCGACGCCGGCGTTCTGCCGCCGAAAGAAGCGCATGCGCTGGAACTGCCCGATGAACTGGTGGAGGCGATGGACGCCGACCCCGAGCTGGCCGAGGCCTTTCATGCGCTCACCCCGGGCCGCCAGCGCAGTTATGCGATCCACCTCGCGTCGGCCAAGACGGCGGCCACGCGCGTGGCCCGCATCACCAAGGCCCGCACGCACATCCTGGCGGGCAAGGGGGCCAACGAGCGCTGACCGGGTTCCGCGACCGGCCGGTCACCCGGACCGGCCCCGACACCCGGGCCACTGGCCCGGCGACCTCAGCGCTTGCCGATCTCCGACGCCGGAAACACGCGCCCGCCCAGCACCGTGCCCCACACCGGAATGTCCCGGATCGCCGCCGGCTTGACGTTGTGCGGATCCTGTTCCAGCACGGTGAAATCGGCCAGCTTGCCGGGTTCGATGCTGCCGACCTTGTGGTCCATGCCCAGCACGTAGGCGGCATCGATGGTGATCATGCGCAGCGCCTGGTCGAGGTTGATGCGCTCACCGGCGCCCAGCGTCTTGCTGCCGGACTGCCCCAGGCGCGTCAGGCCCAGCGTGACGCCCAGCAGCGGCTTGGGCGGCGCCACCGGGTAATCCGAATGGAAGGTGGTCGGCACGCCTTCGCGCACCAGGGTGCCCACGGGCGACAGGTCTTCGGCGCGGTCCTTGCCGAAGGTCTTGGGGTACGACTCCCCGCGCAGCCAGACGTAATACAGGTTCACGTTGGCGTTGGCGCCCAGGGCCTTCATGGCGCGGATCTGGTCGTAGCGCGCCATGCCCACATGCTCAAAGGTGAAGCGGTGGTCCGAGCGCGGCGTCTTGGCCTGCAGCTTGCGCAGCGTGTCCAGCGTCACGTCCTGCGCCTCCACGCCAATGGAGTGCACAAAGATCTGCTGGCCGTTTTTCCACCACGGCTCGATCAGGACTTCGAGCTTGTCGGGCGCCGTGATCCATTGGCCGGTGCTGCCGTCGATATAGCCCGGGCCGCCCGGCTTGAACGTCAGGCCGTTGAAGCTGTCGTCGGTGAAGAACTTGACACCGCGGTAGGTCAGGCGGTCGGTGTTCTTGGCCTGCAGGGCGTTCACGGCTTCGATGGCTTTTTCGGCCGTGCCGTACTTGGCCACGAAGCTGCGCATGTCTGGAATGGCCATCAGGCGCTGCGGCGTGTCCGGGTTGTTGAACATGGCGTTGAGCAGACCGGCCTCGGCGTCCACGTTGAAGATGCCCATGGAGTGGTCGGTGGTGGTGGTGATGCCGTTGCGGCGGTTCAGGTCCACCAACCAGCGCATCAGGCGCGAGGCCTCGGCCGGCGCCAGCTTGCTGGCCAGCAGCGGCAGGATCACGTAGCTGGCCGCCGGCACGCCCAGGAACTGGCCGTTCAGTTCACCGCTGGCGTCGTGCCCGACACCGACCAGCTTCAGGTCGGCCGGGATCTTGCGCTGGGCGATCAGCGCGCTGTTGACGTAGCCGTGGTGCTGGGAGGCGTCCCACACCAGCACCGGGCGGGTGGTCGAGATCTTGTCCAGGTCCTGGCGCGTCAGGTGGCGGCCCATCGCCGGTACGTCCCAGCCCCAGATCAGGATGGGGGTGGTCTGGTCCTTCATCTCGGCCTCGTAGCGGCGCATGCGTTCAAAGGCTTCGGCCTCGCTCTTCACACCCTTGATGTCCGGCCCGTAGGCCTGGGGCGTGTCCAGCGCGGCGATGGCGGGGAGGTTGGCGGTGATGGCGCCCAGCAGCGGATGCGAGTGCGCCTCGATGAAGCCGGGGAACACCGTCTTGTCGGCGAAGCGGGTGTCCACGGTGGTGGGCACCTTGCTGGTCCATTCCTTCAGGTCGTCCAGCGAATCGCCCAGCGAGACGATGCGGTCGCGGCACACAGCCACGGCGCGGGCCTCAGGGTGGCCGGGGTTCATGGTGTAGAACTTTTTGGCGGTGAAGACGGTGAGCTGCGTGCACGGTGGCGCGGCCTCTTCGTGGGCCTGCGCCTGCGCGGCGGCGACCACCAGCAGGGCGGCGGCGAGGGATTTGAGAGGGAACGTCATGGGTTTTGTCTCCGTGTTGTGGTGGGGTCCCGAGACAGTTTCCAAGCTGACACAAAAGGTGTCCAATGCATTATTCGACGACCTTTTATGTAATGACCACATCAATAGAGCTCAAGCGCCTGCAGCATCTGGTGTTGCTGGCCGACGAACTGAACTTCTCCCGGGCCGCCGAGCGCGCGCACCTGTCGCAGACCGCGTTCAGCCGCAGCATCCAGGCGCTGGAAGCCGAGTTCGGCATGCGCCTGTTTGACCGCGGTACCCGTTCGGTCCGGGCGACAACCACCGGCTTGCACCTGATTGCCCGGGCCCGGGAGCTGCTGGCGCGGGCCCGGGATCTGGCCCAGGAGGTCACCTACCTGTCGCAGGCCGAGGGCGGCACCCTGAGCTTTGGTGCGAGCCTGTTTGCGGTGGACAGCGTGCTGCCGGGCCTGCTGCCCCAGCTGACGCAAAGCCGCCCCGGCGTGCGACTCAACGTCGAGGTCAGCCAATGGGAAATCATGCTGCAGCACCTGGAGAGCGAGCAGATTGAGTTCTTCATCGCGTACGCGGGGCACCTGGCCCAGGATGCCCGGTTTGCCGTGGTTCCGTTGGCGCCGCGACCGGCCTCCATCTACTGCCGCGCCGGCCACCCCCTGCTGGCGGACCCGGCGCGGGCGCCGCACCCGAAACAGGTGCCGCTGTACCCCTGGGCGGCGGTGCAGCTGGACAGCTCCATTGCCCAGCAGCTGCGTGGCCTGTTCGGCATGCCGGCGTCGGGCGATCTGCCGCTGACCATGAGCTGCGACAGCCAGGCGCTGTTGCGCGAAACCACGCTGAACAGCGACACCCTGCTGTTCACCTGGGCCGCCCTGGTGGAGGCCGACCTGCAGCGGGGCACGCTGGTCGACCTGGGGCAACGGCTGCGCCCCGCCCTCCCCGCCCAAGCCCGGCAACTGGGCTGCGCCATCGTGCACCTGGCCGATCGCACCCTCTCGCCGCTGGCCCAGCGCATGATCGGTCTGGTCCTGCAAGCGGAGCAGACACACGCCCAGGGCTCGTGATCCGCGGCGCGTAACGCTCGCGAGAACCGCCGCTCAACACCCGCCGGTCCGCCGCGCCTCCACCTCGAACGGGTTGTCCCGGTAGGCCCGCCGACCGCACAACCACTGCCACAGCCCGGCCAGCGCATAGGCCGGCAGAAACAATGGTCCCCAGCGTTCGCATTGCCGCACATGCACCCGCTCGTGCGCGCGCAGGCGCTCCAGTTCGGCGGCGTGGGTGCCGACGATGACGTGACCGAGCGTGATCGCGGCAAAGGGCCAGCGGCGGCGGGGGGCGTGGTGCAGGGCGGCGATCTCGATCACGCCGCCCACCCGCCGCCAGCGGGCGCCGAAGGCCAGCAGCAGCGACAGGCCGAACGCCAGGCCGATGAGGGTGTTGGGGGCGGCCCAGAGCACGCGGGCCCAGCGCAGCAGGCGCCGACCGCGTGAGGGCTTCGACAGGCTCAGCCCGAACGGCATGGAGATGGATCGACGAAAGGGCGCTTCAGGAGACGATGTAAGCGCCCGAGCCGCAGGACAGCAGCTTGCCGTCCGGGCCCAGGAACTCCATGCGGGTGGAAGCCACGCGCGAGCCCAGGCGCATGACTTCGGCACGCAGTTCAAAGAACTCGCCGATGCCGGGGCGCAGGTAGTCGATGCGCAGGTCGATGGTGCCGAGCTTGCCAAAGCGGTGCAGGCGCTGCTCGGGCGTTTCGTCCATGTGGCGCGCGCCGATGGCGGCCATGCAGGCCAGGCCGCCCATGGCGTCGAGCCCCGCGCTGATGACGCCGCCGTGCACGCGGTTGTAGCTGTAGTGGCCCACCAGCTGCGGCTTCATGTCGATGCGGGCGATCACGCGCTCGGGCCGCAGGCTGGTGATCTTCAGCCCCAGCACCTGGTTGAACACGATCTTCTCTTCAAAAATGGCTTTGAGCCCGGCGACGAACTCGGGCTCGAATTCGGCGGGCAGCGGCGGTGGGGTTTTGGTCATAGTCCGGATTGTCGTGCGGCGAGTTCTTTCATGATCTCTTCAGCGCCGCCGCCGATCATCATGACCTTGACTTCGCGGTAGATGCGTTCACTGGCGGTGCCGCGCATGAAGCCCATGCCGCCGAGGATCTGCACCGCGGCGTCGGCGCAGAACTGCATGGTCTGCGTGGCGTGGTTCTTGAGCAGACACACGTGCGCGACCCAGTCACTGTGTGCCCCCACGCTCCCCTGCTGCGCATGGGTCGCTGCCCCCCGGGGGGGCTGTTCCGCCTTGGGGCGGCCCGGCGGCGGAACGCCCGCTTCGCCCGCGTCGGCGCGTGCGGTGACGGCGTCCACCCAGGCCTGGGTGCTTTCGATGCGCATGCGCATGTCCATGAGTTTGTGGCGGATGGCCTGGCGTTCGATCAGCGCGGCGCCGAAGGTCTGGCGCTGGCGCGCCCAGTCCACCGCCTCGTCGTAACAGGCCTGAGCAAAGCCCAGCGCCATGGCGCTCATGGCCAGGCGCTCGCCGTTGAAGTTGCCCATGACCATGCGAAAACCTGCGCCCTCTTCGCCCAGGCGGTAACGCACCGGCACGCGCACGCCGTCGAAGCGCAGGTGCGCGGTGTCGGAGCAGTGCCAGCCCATTTTCTGCAGCGCGCTGCGCGAGATGCCGGGCCGGTCCATGGGCACGACGAGCATGCTGATGCCGCTGGCGCCTTTGTTGTTCGCGTCCGTGCGCACGGCCAGCGTGAGCCAGTCGCAGCGCATGCCGGAGGTGATGAAGACCTTCTCGCCATCGATCACGTAGTCATCGCCCTCGCGGCGCGCGGTGGTGCGCAGCGCGGCCACGTCCGATCCGCCGCCGGGTTCGGTGATGCCCAGCGCCGCGATGCGTTCGCCGCGCAGCACGGGCGGAACCACCTCGGCCTGCAGCTCGGGCGTGCCGTGCGCCAGCACCGGCGGCAGGCCGATGTTGAACGAGAACAGGCTGGCCATCAGGCCGCCGCTGGTGCCATGGCGGGCCAGGGTCTGCGACAGCGCGTTGCGCGCGCGCCAGGGCGCGGGCGTGCCGCCCAGGTGTTCGGGGTAGCCCAGGCCCAGCAGGCTCAGGTCGGCGGCGTCGCGGTACAGGTCGCGCGGGAACTCGCCCGCGGCCTCCCAGGCGTCGAGGTGCGGGCGCACGCGTTCGAGGGCGAAGCGGCGCACGGTGTCGGTGAGCGCCTGCAGGTCGGCGGCATCGAAGCTGTCGACAGCGTCGGCGGTGGCGTGGGTGTTCATGCGGGCTCCGCTTCAAAGACCACGAGCACCTGGCCCGGGCCGACCTGCTGGCCGGGCGCGACCGCCACCGAGGCCAGAGTGCCGTCGCGCGGCGCGGCGATCTGGTGTTCGATCTTCATGCTTTCGATGGTCAGCAGGGCCTGGCCGCGTGTGACGCGATCCCCGGCCCGCGCGGCCAGCGCCACCAGCTTGCCGTTGAACGGCGCACGCAGTTCGCGCGCGGCGGGTCCGCTGCCATTGGCCACGGCGGCTGTGTGGCTCAGGTCCTGCAGGCGCAGATCGTGGGCACCCCAGCGCACATGGGCGTGGCCGTCGGCGCTGCGCACCACGGCGGCCGGCCGCGCCACGCCGTCCAGCGCCACGCCGTCCAGCGCCACGGTGTCGGTGCCGATGTGCGCCGTGTGCTGGCGTTCACCGGCCTGTACCTGCAGCGCACCGTGGCCGAGTTCGCGAACGCTGAGCGCCAGCGTGGCACCGCCCAGCTGCGCGCGCAGTGGCCGCGCAAACGGACTGGGCAGCGACGCGCCCGGCCGCCCGAGCCAGGTCGCGGCCAGCACGGCGGCCACACGGGCTTCGTGCGACGGCGCCAGCGCCTCGCGGATGCGCTCGCCATGTTCGGACAGGAAGGGAATGGTCGCGCCGCCTGCGGCGAACACCGGCTGGCGCAGGCAGGCCGCGAGGAAGGCGCGGTTGCTCGGCAGGCCCAGCAACACCGTGTCGTCCAGCGCCCGCGCCAGTCGCTCGATGGCCTCGGCGCGCGTGGGCGCGTGGGCGATCAGCTTGCCCAGCATGGCGTCGTAGTGCGGCGTGACCACCGCGCCGTCTTCGAGCGCGTGGTCGAAGCGCAGGCCTTGCGCCGGCGGCGGTTCGGCAAAGCGCTGCACCGTGCCGGCGTGCGGCGTGAAGTGTTCGTCTTCGGCGCAGAGGCGGACTTCGATGGCGTGGCCGTTCAGTTGCACCTGGTCCTGGGTCAGCGGCAGGGGTTCGCCGCGGGCGATGCGCAACTGCCACTCGACCAGATCGAGGCCCGTCAACATTTCCGTCACCGGATGTTCAACCTGCAGCCGCGTGTTCATCTCCATCAGGAAAAACGCATGGCCTTCCAGCAGGAATTCCACCGTCCCGGCACCGACATACCCCGCCCCTTGTGCCAATGCCACCGCACAGCGGCCCAGCTCGGCGCGCAGCTCGGGCGAGACGGCCGGGCTGGGCGACTCTTCGATGATCTTCTGGTGGCGGCGCTGCACCGAGCAGTCGCGCTCGCCCAGGTGGATGCAATGGCCCTGCGCGTCGGCGAACACCTGCACCTCCACGTGGCGCGGGTTCAGCAGCGCGCGTTCGATCAGCAGGTCGCCGTTGCCGAAACCGGCCAGCGCTTCGGAGCGCGCGCTCTGCAACGCCGCGGACAACTGCTCGGCGCCGTGCACCAGGCGCATGCCGCGCCCGCCACCCCCGGCCACGGCCTTGACCATGAGGGGGTAGCCGATGCGCTGCGCCTCGGCGGCGAAGGTGGTGTCGGACTGGTCGGCGCCGAAGTAGCCGGGCAACACCGGCACGCCCTGCCGCAGCGCCACCGCCTTGGCCGCGGACTTGCTGCCCAGCGCGTGAATAGCGGCCGGCGGCGGGCCGACCCAGGTCAGGCCGGCGTCGATGACGGCCTGCGCGAAATCGGCGTTCTCGCTCAGGAAGCCGTAGCCGGGGTGCACCGCGTCGGCGCTGCTGGCGCGCGCGGCGGCGATCAGCTTGTCGATGCGCAGGTAGCTGTCGGCCGAGGCGGTGCCGCCCAGGGCCACGGCGGCGTCGGCATCGCGCACGTGCAGGGCGCCGCGGTCGGCGTCGGAAAACACGGCCACGGTGGACAGCCCCAGGCGCCGCGCGGTGCGCATGACGCGGCGCGCGATCTCGCCGCGGTTGGCGATCAGCAGGCGTTTCATGTGCCGCCCTCCACCCAGGGCGCCGGCTGTTTGCGCGCGAAGGCCTTGAGTCCGGCCGCGGCTTCCGGCCCGCGCAGGGCCGCGGCAAAGGCGATGGCGGCTTCGTCGCGCAGGTCGGGCAGCGGCCCGTGCAGCCGGCGCAGCAACTGTTTGGTGGCGGCCAGCGCGCCCGGCGCGGCCGCGCGGTGGCGCACCAGGGCGTCGGTCAGGGCCGCTTCGAGTTCACCGTCGGCCACCACCGCGTTGACCAGGCCCAGCGCCTGGGCTTCGAGGGCGCTGTGGTGGCACCCGGCCAGCAGGCATTCGCGGGCCGCGCGGTCACCCAGGCGCCGCCAGACGAAGGGGGCGATCTGCGCCGGCGGCAGGCCCAGCGTGACCTCGGGCGTGGCGAACACCGAACGCTGGGTGGCCAGCACCACATCGGCGCAACAGACCAGACCGAAGCCCCCGCCCATGGCCGGCCCGTCCACCGCCACCAGCAACAGCTGGGGCAGCTGCGTCAGCGCGTGCAGCACATCGCCGAAGGCGCGGTTGGCGTCGATCAGCGGGTCGTGCGCGCCCTCGGCCAGCGGCTGGCCAATGCTGCTGGCGAAATGCCCCAGGCTGCCGCCCGCGCAGAAGGCGCCCCCCGCGCCGGTCAGCACCACAACGCGCAGCGTGGTGTCGGCCTGGGCGCGCAGGCAGGCTTCGAACAGCGCCACCACCACTTCATCGGTCAGGGCATTGCGCGACGCCGGGTCGTTGAGCGTCCAGCGTTCGGTATCGCCTTGTCGCACCACCAGAAAGTTGTTCATGATCACCTGCAAAATTGGAAGGAGGATGTCTGTTCCAGTGGTCGCCGAGGATCCGGCTTTGCCGGTCCCAGGGCGACGTCCCCCCGGTGGGGGGAAGCCGCGTCAGCGGCGCAGGGGGGTCTTCTGCAACCCCATGAACTTGGTCAGGATGCCGAGCATGACCTCGTCCGCCCCACCGCCGATGGACGCCAGCCGCCCGTCGCGGTACAGGCGCGAGACCTTGTTGTCCCAGGTGAAGCCCATGCCACCCCAGAACTGCAGGCAGGTGTCGGGCACCAGGCGGTTCAGACGCCCCGCCTTGAGCTTGGCCATGGTGGCCCACTCGGTCACGTCCTCGCCGGCCACGTAGTGTTCGCAGGCCATGTAGGTCAGCGCGCGCAGGCTTTCCACCTCGGTCTTGAGCTCGGCCAGTTTGAACTGCACCCACTGCTGGTCGGCCAGCGTGGCACCGAACAGCTGGCGCTCCTGCGCATAGTCCACCGTCCACTGGATGCAGTTGGTGAGGCTCTGCAGGCAGCTCGCGGCGCACCACAGGCGCTCTTCCTGGAACTGCTGCATCTGGTAGATGAAGCCCGAGCCTTCGGCGCCGATGCGGTAGCGCTGCGGCACGCGCACCTCGTCGAAAAACAGCAGGCCGGTGTCGCTGCTGTTCATGCCGATCTTTTTGATCTTCTGGCCGACCTCGAAGCCTTTGACGGTCTTGCCGTTCTCGCGCAGCGGCACCATGACCAGGCTCTTGTTCTTGTGCGCCGGGCCGTCGCTGGTGTTGACCAGCATGCACATCCAGTCGGCCTGCAGGCTGTTGGTGATCCACATCTTCTGGCCGCTGATGACGTAGTCGTCGCCGTCCTTGCGCGCCACGGTCTTGATGGCGGCCACGTCACTGCCCGCGCCCGGCTCGCTCACGCCGATGCAGCCGACCACGTCGCCCGCAATCGCCGGCGCCAGGAACTGTTCGCGCAGTTCGTCGCTGCCAAAACGCGCCAGGGCCGGCGTGCACATGTCGGTCTGCACGCCGATGGCCATGGGCACACCGCCGCAGTGGATGTGGCCCAGGGTCTCGGCCATGGCCATGCTGTACGAATAGTCCAGCCCCATGCCGCCATAGGCCTCGGGCTTGGTCAGGCCGAGCAGGCCGAGCTGGCCCATCTGCTTGAAGACCTCGTGCGCGGGGAAGATTTCGGCCGCCTCCCATTCGTCGACGTGCGGGTTGATCTGCTCGTCGATGAAGCGCTTGAGCGTCTTCTGGATCTCGCGGTGTTCGTGGGTGAACTGCATGGTGTGGTCTCCTGTGCGTTGAACCGTTCGCGCCGCTCGTTCTGGGCCGCCGCCCCGTTCGCCCTGAGCCTGTCGAAGGGCTCACCACCGTGCGGCGTGGGCGTCGACAGGTTCAGCCCGAACGGGCCGGGTCCCGGTCCGAACGGTTGTGTTGTCTACATACGCGCGACGCCAAACTGCATGGGCCGTGGCTGGCGCTGCGCCGCTTCGGCCACGGTGTCGAGGCAGAACGCCAGCACCGCACGCGTGTCGCGCGGGTCGATCACGCCGTCGTCGAGCACCAGGCCGCTGGTGCTGAAGGCGTCGGCCTGCGACTCGAACTTCTGCACGATGGCGTCGAACTGGGTTTTCATCTGCGCCTGCACCTCGGGCGTGTCGACCGGAATGCCTTTGCGCGCCAGCCCAGCCTCAGCCACGATCTGCATGGTCTTGGCGGCCTGCTCGCCGCCCATGACCGCGGTGCGCGCGCCCGGCCAGCTGAACAGGAAACGCGGCGCGTAGCCGCGGCCGCACATGCCGTAGTTGCCGGCGCCGAAGCTGGCCCCGCACTGGAGGGTGATCTGCGGCACGGTGGCGTTGGTCACGGCCTGGATCATCTTGCTGCCGTGCTTGATCATGCCGGCCTGCTCGCTGTCCTGGCCGACCATGTAGCCGGTGGTGTTCTGCAGGTAGATCAGCGGGTGGCCGAGCTGGCACATCCACTGGATGAAGTGCGTGGCCTTGTTGGCACCGGCCACGTCGATGGGGCCGTTGTTGCTGATGATGCCCACCGCGTGGCCGCCGATGTGCGCCTGGGCGCAGACCGTGGCGGCGCCGTAGAGCGCCTTGAACTCCAGCAGGTCGGAGCCGTCGCAGATGCGGGCCATGACCTCGCGCATGTCCACCGGCTCGCGGTGGTGCGGCGGCATCAATGACAGCAGGTCGTCGGCGTCGAAGCGCGGCACGGGTGCGGCCGGGCGCGGTGGCATCTGCCAGCCCGTACGCGCCACGATGTCGCGTGCGATGCCCAGGGCCTCGCGGTCGTCCTCGGCCAGGTGCTCGCCCAGGCCGGAGACCGATGTGTGCATCTCGGCCCCGCCCAGGGCTTCTTCGGTCGCCACCTCGCCGGTCGCGGCCTTGAGCAGTGGCGGCCCCGCGAGGAAAGCGCGCGAACGACCGCGCACCATGATCACGATGTCGCTCAGCCCCGGCATGTAGGCGCCACCGGCCGTGCCCGAGCCGTGCTGCACGGTGATCACCGGCAGGCCCGCGGCCGACAGGCGCGCCAGGTTGCGGAACAGACCGCCACCGAGCACGAAGCCTTCGACCTGGTACTTCATCAGGTTGGCGCCCGCGCTCTCGACCAGGTGCACGAAGGGCAGCCTGTTTTCCAGCGCGATGTCCTGCACGCGCAGGATCTTCTCCAGCCCACGCGGCTGGATCGCGCCGGCCTCGATGCCCGAGTCGCTGGCCACCACCATGCAGCGCACACCGCCGATGAAGCCGATGCCCGCCAGCACACCGCCGCCGGGCACGGACCGGTCGGGGTCCTGGCTGTCGTGCAGGAAGCCGGCCAGCGAACACAGCGGCAGATACGGCGCACCCGGGTCGAGCAGCAGGCCCACTCGCTCGCGCGGCAGCAGCTGGCCGCGCTTGTGGAACATGGGCAGGGACTTCGCCGAGGCCTGCGCGGCGCGGTCTTCCAGCGCACGCAGCTGGGTGATGCGCGCCAGCATGGCCTCACGCCGTTGCGCAGCCTGTTCGCTGTGGGGGTTGAACGTGGTGTCAAACATGGATGAACTCACTCCCCCGTTCGGGCTGAGCTTGTTGAAGCACCCGCGAGCCCTTCGGCGGGCTCAGGGCGAACGGTGTTTTTTTCATGACTGGAACACCTTGGGCGTGACCGCTCGGTGGAAGCCGTCAAAGGCCCGGACCGCCTCGCGCTGCTGCACCTGGTCGGACGCCGCCACCGGGCCCCAGCCCATGCGCACCTGCGGCCGCGCGCCATCCACGCGCAGCACCGTGCCGCTGACGAAGCTGGCCGCCGGCGAGAGCAGGTACACGATGGCGGCCGATGTTTCGGCCTCGTTGCCGAACCGGCCCAGCGGCACGGTCTGACGCATCTCGCGCAACATGGGCCCGGCCTCGGGCGGGTAGTGGTCCATGCCGCTGGAAGCGATGTAGCCCGGCGCCACCGCGTTCACACGCACGCCACTGCGGGCCCATTCCATGGCCGCGGTCTCGGTGAAGCTGACCATGCCGGCACGCGCCGCACCGCTGTGGCCCATGCCGGGCATGGAGCCCCACATGTCCGCCACGATGTTGACTATTGAGCCCCCGTGCGCCGCCATGCTTTGCAGGTAACACTCGCGCGCGACCAGGAAGCCGCCGGTGAGGTTGGTGTCGATCACCGCCTGCCAGCCCTTGGCGCTGATCTGTTCCAGCGGCGTCATGTACTGGCCGCCCGCGTTGTTGACCAGGCCGTCGATGCGACCGTGCGCGGCCACCACATCGGCGACCAGGGCCTTGACGCCGTCTTCCTGGCGGATGTCGCAGACGTGGAAAGTCACCCGGCCGCCGTCGGCCACGATCTCGCCCGCCGTGGCCTGCAGCTTCTCCAGGTTGCGCCCCACCAGCACCACCGTCGCGCCCAGCCGCGCGAGCTCGTGCGCGGCGCAGCGGCCGATGCCCGACCCGCCGCCCGTGACCATGACCACGCGGCCGGCGAACAGCCCGTCGCGGAACACCGACCGGTACTGAGGGCTCATGCCCGACCTCCGCCGGGCCGCCCCAAGGAGGTCGAGCCCCCTCGGGGGGCAGTGAGCGCAGCGAACGTGGGGGTCATTGAATTTCCTTCAGAAACAGTCGCAGCGCGGCCTCGGTCAGGTCGTCGAGCGAAGACCGGCGCCCCGGCTCGAACCATTGCACCGCCCAGTTGAGCGCGCCAAACATCATCAGCCGCGCCAGGCTCGGGTCGCCCTGCAGCTCGCCACGTTCGTGCAACGCCTGCAGCACCGGCACCCAGACCGCCTCGTACTCGCGCCGCAGCTCGTTGACGGCCTGGCGCTGAACTTCTGACAGCGAGCGCCACTCGTACAGCATCACCGGGATGAAGTCGCTGTCCGGGCCCAGCAGCACCTCCAGGTGGTTGCGCACCAGCACCCGCAGACAGTCGCGTGCGCTCAACGCAATGCCAGGGGAAGCCGCGGCTTGCATGGCACCCGACTGGCAGCTGGTGGCGCGCTGCATGCCTTCGAGCATGACGGCGGCGAGCAGCGCTTCCTTGTTTTCAAAGTGGTAGAAGGGGGAGCCCGAGCGCATGCCGGCGGCGGTGGCGATGTCGCGCGTGCTGGTGGCGGCAAAGCCTTGCTGGCGGAACAGGCGGGCCGCAGCGCGCAGCAGTTCCTGGCGGCGGTTGCCGTCGTCGCGTTCGTCGGCGGTTTTGCGGGGACGCCCGCGCGTGCGGCGGGCGGGAGAGTCGGATGCGACCGGTTCGTTCATGGGGCCACACCCTATCAGAGGCTTGTATTTTCAGCAAGCAAATGCTTTGTGAAAATGAAACCCCGCTGTTGCACAGCCGACCGCTCCCCAAGCGATGCCGCTGTGCGCCAAGGCGCCAGGCGCCAAGACACATCGATCAAACGGGAGTATTGTTAAGTGATTGGCTTATTTTTCAGAAACCTCGCAACACCTACACTCCCCCCGTTTTCGTTCATTCCTTTATCAGGAGACCCCTCATGAAAAAACTGCTTTCACTGCTGGCCGTGGTCATCACGCTCGGCCTGGGCACCGCCCATTTCGACGCCGAGGCCAAGCGCATCGGCGGCGGCCGGTCCCTGGGCATGCAACGCCAGGCCACGCCGCCAGCCCGCACGCCCGATGCCACCCCGAATGCGGCCCCGGCCGCCGCCGGTGCGGCCGGGGCCGCCGCTGCCGCCCCCAAGCGCAGCTGGATGGGCCCCATCGCCGGTCTGGCCGCGGGCCTGGGCCTGGCCGCGCTGGCTTCGCACCTGGGCTTTGGTGCCGAACTGGCCAACATGCTGATGATCGGTCTGCTGGTCATGGCGGTGATGGCGGTCATCGGCTTCGTCATGCGCAAGAAAGCCGCCCAGCAAGGTGGCGGCATGGCCTACGCCGGCGCACACGCGGGATCGGGTGCCGGTCAGCCAAACAACACCTTGCGCATCCCGCCCACGCAGCCCGCCACGCCGTCGTTCGGCCAGGGTGGTTCGATGATCGGCAGCGCGATCGGTGCCAACGCGCCCGCGCAAGCCCGCATCCCGGCCGACTTTGACGTCAACGGTTTCGTGCGCAACGCCAAGGTGCAGTTCATCCGTCTGCAGGCGTCCAACGACGCGGGCAACCTGGACGACATCCGCGAGTTCACCTCGCCCGAAATGTTCGCCGAGATCCAGATGGACATCCGCGAGCGCAACGGTGCCACGCAGGAGACCCGCGTGATGGACCTGAACGCCGAGGTGCTGGAAGTGGCCGAAGAGGGTGCGCGTTACGTGGTGAGCGTGCTGTTCACCGGCCGTGTGCAGGAAGACGGCGCCGCGCCCGACGACATCCACGAAGTCTGGCACCTGACCAAGCCCCTGGCGGGCAGCGGTGGCTGGGTGCTCGCCGGCATCCAGCAACGCTGAGCTGCCCCCGCGCTTTCTCTGCTCGCATGAGCGCCTCATTGCCCCGGCCTTGGCCGGGGCTTTTTTATGGGGCCAGCGCCTGCGCCGCGCCGACCGGTGCCCGCTGGGGCGCGGTGGTGAGCGTGAGCGGCCCGTACCAGGCGTCCACCGTGGCGCCGGTGTTGTTGGCATCGCTGAGTAGGCCGATGCCTTGCAGCGGGCCGGCGGTTTCGCCGAAGGCGTGGCGGAAGTCGGCCTGCACATCGCGTTCGATGTCCACCCAGCGCCCCAGGTGTGCCGGCCCACTCTCCACCACCAGTTGCCGGATGCGGGCGGTGTGCGGGTTGGCGATGACCGTGCCCACCGGGTAGCGGTTGTCCCAGACGTACATCAGCGTGGCGTAGGGCAGCGGCTCGCCGGTGACCAGCTGGGCCAGTTCCGACAGCAGGTGGTCGCGGGCCGTGAAGCGCCCGGCGCGGTCGCCGTCAAAGCTCAGCACCACGCGCGCGACCGCGTCGTCGATGCTGCTGTCGCACAGGTCGGCCGCGGCGTTGAGCCGGGGCACGAACCAGGCGAACCGCAGCACGTCCGCCGCCCGGCCGGGCGGCAGGGCCACGGCCTTGCGCAGGCTGCTGTTGCCGGCGGCGCTGTGGGCGTGCACCGCGGGCCGCCCGTGCAGGAGCACCGGCTGGTAGCGCGTGGGGGTGCGGTCGCCAAAGGTCTGGTGCACCCAGGCCGCACCGGCGGTGTCGGCCTCGATCTGTGACCGCAGGGCCCAGTCGGTCACCGGGAACGCGGCCACCCGCTCACCGGCGTCGCCGGTGCCTTCGGGCGGCCCGCCGGCACACCCCGCGAGCAGCAGACACAGGCCGGCCCGGCACAGCGCCGGCCACGGCCCGGTCAACAGGGGACCGCGCGCGCGTGTCACCGCTCAGCGCAGGCCCATGCAATTGGCGTAGAAGGTGGTGGTGGCGGGCCAGTCGGAGAACACCCCCATCACGCCCACCTCCTTGGCCAGCACGTGCAGGGCCTGCAGCATGTCGCCCTCGGTCTTCACGGCGCTGTCGAAGGTCTGGTGGTACCAGCCGTTGTTGCCGTCGGCCAGGATGCCCGAGCGTTCCAGCGTCCAGGTGATCAGGCCCAGGCCCGCGGCCTTGGCGTCTTTGGCGGCCTGAGAGGGCACGATCTGGCCGTTCTCGGCGGCCAGCAGCGCAAAGGTGGGCGGCGCCCAGATGTGGATGCCCCGGGTCTTGTAGCCCACCAGGGTGTTGTAGTCCGGCAGGTCGGCCACGGTGTTGGCGTCGTCCAGGTACACCGCCTGTTGGCCGAACGCGGCCTCGTGGTTCACCCAGTACAGCACGTCGTCGATGTTGAACGACTGGGGAAACACGTGGCGCGGATTCACGCCGGCGCGCTTGTACTCGTCGATCATCTTCTGCGCGTAGGCCTGCTGCGTGAAGCCGTCGAACGGCATGGTCACGCTGGCGCTCTTGAGTTCGGGCGTCATCTTCACGCCCAGCCGCTTGAACAGCTCGATCGATTCGGCGTGCGTCATCAGCGTGCCGCTGGTCGGGCCTGAATACAGGTCGGTGCGCCAGTTGGCGGTGCCGCCCAGGTACTGCTCGGGCGTGCGGGCGGCCGGGTTGAAGGCGTCCATCTTGCCGCGCAGGGTGCGGAACTCGGCCAGGGTGATGTCGCTGGTGCGGCACTCGGCCTTGGCGGGCGTGACCACCTTGCCGTCGGCGTCGAGCACGGCGGGCACGAAGGGCTGGGTGCACTTGGCGGCCAGCGGCGTGACCAGGATGTTGGTCGTCGTGTGCAGGTCGTTCTGCGCGTGGCGGCAGACCAGCGCCTTGTCCTTGGTGAAGGTGACGTCGCACTCGACGATGCCCGCGCCCATGCGCGCGGCCGCGGTGTAGGACTCGACCGTGTGCTCGGGAAACTGCATCGCCGCGCCACGGTGGCCGATGGAAAAGTCGCGCGGCGTGAAGTCGCCGCGGCGCGCGCAGCGCTGCAGGTCGCGCTTGAGCGGGCTCTCGGCCATGTCGTCGACCAGGAAGAACGGGCGCGGGCCGAGCTGGACATGGGTGGGACGCTCGGCCGGCGGCATCGGCGAGCGCGCCAGGGCAGACGAAGCAGCCAGACCCAGCAGGGCCAGACCCAGGACACGGGGCAGGTAGGACATGGGGATTCCCTCCGGTGGAATGAACGAATGATCGGCGGCGGATCGGCGCTCCAGGAATGGACGACCGACGGCCGGATCATCGGGAGGGGATGTGAAGGGGGTGTGACGGGAGGACAGCTGACGGCCAGGAGCAGCAGGTCGCCAGCGACGGCAATGTAGCAACGCAAAGATGGCGTCGGATCGCTCACACCCGCCCGCCCTGCCCGCGTATGCGCGGGCAACAGCAACTTTCATCGCCCTCTGCAAATCCCGAGACCGGCCAGGGTGCCTGGGATACCTCGATCTGGGGCGTCTCGACCGCTGCGCCGCGGTCGGTTGACCCAGCCCGATGCGTTCTCCGGCCGCACCATCGGTCTTGAACTCGGGGTCGGTTCTGCCGAAGCGGTGATGGCGCCGTGAGGACGCCGCCTGTCCCGCTGTCTCAAGGCGTGGCGATGCGTTCGTCGCGCCTTGACGCGATGCGCTCGGCGTGCCACCAGGCGAGCAGACGTTTGAAGTCGCCATCGAAGCCGACCTTGAGCAGCTTTTCGTGAATGGCCGAGCAGTTCGCCGCCTCGCCCACGTCGAGCAGGCGCTCGGTCGCGGCCCTGTCGCAGCGCAGGTAGGCCACCTTCAGATTGCGCACTTCGCGGTTGGTGGCCGCTTGGGTGCCGTTGTGCGGTTGCGCGTGCAGGTTCGAAGCAAGGGACAGGAGCAGAAGCAAGGCAGTGACGGGGGCTGCGATGGGCAGGGTACGGTTGTGGGTCATAGGGCCTCCGATGGCTGGTGAGTGCGTCGCTTCCATTGCGCACCCACAGCTCGCTCGCCGTCATGAAGGAACCAGCGCGCGTGGTGAAAAAGGCTGAAAATTCCTCCCCACAGGCCGAGGAGACCAGATGCAGGTTCGAGCCTCCCACCGTTTGCGCTTCGAAGAGTTCGATCTCGACGTCGGCTGCCGCACACTGCACCGGGCCGGTCGGAGGCTCGACCTTCGTCCGCGCAGCTTCGATGTGCTGGTCTACCTGGCCGAGGCCGCGGGCCGGCCGGTGGGCAAAGACGAGGTCCTGGCAGCCGTCTGGCCCGATGTCGTTGTCGGTGAGGAGTCGCTCACGCGCTGTGTCTCCGACATCCGGCAGGTGCTCGGTGAGCACGGGCAGCGCATCATCAAGACGCTGCCGCGGCGGGGGTATGTCTTCGCGGTTCCGGTCGAACCTGTGCCGCCTTCGCGCGCCGCCGATGCGGGGCCGCCCACACCCGCGGACGAAGCGGCAGTGCCATCCTCGTCGGATCGGGCGGCGATAGGGACGGTCGCGGGTAAGGCCGTCGTGCCGGTTCGGAGAGGCGCTGCTGCCGTCGCGCTCTGGATCGGCCTCGCGGCGGCCACCGTCGCTGCAGTGGCGTTGGCGTGGTGGTGGCAGCAGCGTAGCGCACCGGTGGCGCCACCCATGCTGCCTCGCATGTCGATCGTCGTGCTGCCCCTGGCAAGTGATGGCGGCGATCCGGCGCAGGACCGGCTGGCCGCCGTGCTCACCGACGAGATCACGGTCGACCTGTCACGCATTCCCGAGAGCTTCGTGATCGCCCGGGCGACCGCGGAAAGCTACCGCGGGCGCAGCGTCGACGCCCGTCAGGTGGGCCACGAGCTTGGCGTGCGCTACGTGCTCGACGGCGACCTGGTGCGCCTGGGTGACGCGGCGCGCCTGACCCTGCAGCTTGTCGACAGCGAGAGCGGGCTCACCCTGTGGGCCGATCGCATCGATGGCGAGCTGCCCGACCTTTCTGCGTTGTACCGCCGAGTGACAGGGACGGTGGCGAGGTCGCTGGACCTGAGGCTGCAGGAGGTGGAAACGTCACGAGCGCGAGCGAGGCCCCCCGCCGACGCGCAGGACCTGTTGCTGCAGGCGCGCTGGCTGCTGCTGCAGTTCAACCGGATGACGCCAGACTCGCTGCAGGAAGCGCGCCGGCTGCTCGAGCAGGTGAGCGCACGCGACCCGGGGTCGGCACTGGCCATTGCGCTGCTGGCACAGACCTACAACTACGACGTGTCGCAGCGTTGGCTGGGCCTGCGCGGCGCGACACGCGAACAGTGGCTGCAACAGGCGGACAGGCTCTCGGCGCAGGCATTCCAACTGGATCGTACCGATGCACGTATCGTCGGCGTGCGCGGTACCACGCTCGCGCTGGCCGGTCGCTCCGAGCAGGCGGTGGAGTTGCTCGAGCGCCAGATCGGACTCAACCGCAACGATGCCAGTGCCTGGTTCTGGCTCGGTTATGCCCGCTGCACACTCGGCCGGCAGGATGAAGCGATCGCCGCCCTCGAGCAGGCGCAGCGGCTCAGCCCGCGCGATCCGAATCTCAACGGCATCTTCGTCGTCACCGCGGCCGCGCATCTGTACCTGGGCCGCGACCGCGAAGCGCTCGAATGGGCGCAGCGCTCGGTGCTCGAACGGCCGCAGCACGCGGTGGCTCATTCGTGGGTCGCCGCGGCGGCAGCGAACCTGGGCGAGACGGAAACCGCGCGCGCGGCGCTGGCGGAGTTCAGACAGCGGCTGCCCGCCTACACCGTCTCGGCGTTCCGCGACGAGCGGCTTTGTGCGAACGACCTTTGCCGCGCCCAGCGCGAGCGTTACTACGCTGGGCTGGCGAAGGCTGGGTTGCCTGAATAGGTTGATGCCGCGCTGCGGGCCTTCGTCGGGTGGTTGGGCATGGGGCATATCGGCTGAGCGACCAGCGGATTTGTGGCGACAAGCTCAAGACAACGGAGGTCGCTGATGGGTCGCAAGCCCCGACCCGACACCCCGGGACTACCATCGATGGCCTGCCATCCCGGTCTCGTCATGCTGAACGTCCACACCCTGCGCACCCTGCTTCTGCCCCCTAGCTCCGGGCTGGAGCACCTGAGCGCGGCCAGCGGGCTGGTCCGGGTCGGACAGCGGCTGTATGTGATTGCCGACGACGAGCACCTGCTGGGGATGTTCGATCTTGCCGATGGGAAGTCGGGCGCGCTGCAGCCGCTGTTCGCGGGCGCGCTGCCCGCGACACACAGTGCCCGAAAGGCGGCCAAACCCGATCTGGAGTCGTTGACCTGGCTCCCGCCTTTTGCCGGCCATCCGCAGGGTGCGCTGCTGGCGCTGGGCTCCGGGTCGAGGCCACAGCGCCAGCGCGCGGTGTTGCTGCCGCTGGACACCGCGGGCACTCTCCGGGAGCCTGTGCTTGAGATCGATCTGTCGCCGCTGTACGCCCCGCTGGCGCTGCAACATCCGCAGCTGAACATCGAAGGCGCGTTCGTCTGCGGGGACCGCTTCTGCCTGCTGCAGCGCGGCAACGCGGCCACACCGGTGAACGCCCTGATTGTTTTCGACTGGTCCGCCACGAAGGCCTGGCTGTGCGGGCAACAGCCAGCGCCACCACCGTTGTCGAGCGCCCGCTTCGCGCTCGGCGAGCTGGACGGCGTGCCGCTGTGTTTCACCGACGGCGCGGCCTTGCCCGGGGGTGGCTGGGTGTTCAGTGCTACGGCGGAAGCGAGTGGCGACAACTACGCGGACGGTCCCTGCCGGGGCTCGGCGATCGGCTTGGTGGCGGACGATGGGCGCCTGCGCGGGCTGTGGCCCGTGTCGCTGCGCTGCAAGGTCGAAGGCGTCGCCGTCACCGTCGAGCACGAGGTGCTCCACTTGCTGCTGGTGACCGACGCCGATGATCGCGGAACGCCCGCCGCGTTGTTGTCGGCAACGCTGGACCTGAGCAAGTGGCCCTGACCTGACACCAGAACAGGTCAAGCATCAGGCCGCTTCGCCGGCCCTCTGCAGCAGCAAGGTTTTCTCCCGCTCGTTCCCAGCCAGGCCGGCGGCCCGCGCAAACGCCTCCCTCGCCGCCGCCCGCCGCCCCAGCTTGTCCAGCAGGTCGCCCTGCACCGCCGGCAGCCAGTGGTAGCGCTGCAGGGCCTTGTCCTGCAGCAGGGTCTCGACGATGGCCAGCCCGGCGGCCGGGCCTTCGGCCATGCCCACGGCCACCGCGCGGTTGAGTTCGACCACCGGCGAGGGCGCCACGCGCATGAGTTCGGCGTAAAGCGCGGCGATGCGGTGCCAGTCGGTGTCGCTGGCGCGGTGCGCGCGGGCATGGCAGGCGGCGATCTGGGCCTGCAGGCGGTAGCGGCCGGCCGGCTGGCCCAGCGCCTGCGCACGGTCCAGCGCGGCCAGGCCGCGGCGGATCAGCAAGCGGTCCCAGCGCCCGCGGTCCTGCTCGGCCAGCAGGATGGGGTGGCCCTCGCGGTCGGTGCGCGCCGCGGTGCGCGAGGCCTGGATTTCCATCAGCGCGAGCAACCCCAGCACCTCGGCTTCGTGTGGCGCCAGCCCGGCCAGCATGCGGCTCAGGCGCAGGGCCTCGTCGCACAGCGCGGGGCGCATCCAGTCGGCGCCGCTGGTGGCGGTGTAGCCCTCGTTGAAGATCAGGTAGACCACTTCGAGCACCGAACCCAGGCGCTCGGCGAGCTGCGCGCCATGCGGCACCTCGAACGGCACCTTCGCTTCGGTGAGCGTGCGTTTGGCGCGCACGATGCGCTGCGCCAGCGTCGCCTCGGGCACCAGGTAGGCGCGCGCGATCTCGCCGGTGGTCAGGCCGCCCAGCAGCTTGAGCGTGAGCGCCACACGCGCCTCGGTGGGCAGCACCGGGTGGCAGGCGGTGAACATCAGGCGCAGCAGGTCGTCGCCGAGGGCGGCGTGTTCGCGGGCCGCGTCCAGCGCGTCGCTGAAGTCGGGCACCACGTGCGTCTGCAGGGCCTCGGCGTCGGCGGCGATGTCACCGTGCCGCGCGTCGGCCATCTGGCGGTGGCGCAGGTGGTCGAGCGCGCGGTTCAGGGCGGTGGTCATGAGCCAGGCTCCGGGGTTGTGGGGCACGCCGTCCGCGGGCCAGCGCTCCAGCGCGGCCACCAGTGCGTCCTGCGCCAGCTCTTCGGCCACGCCCAGGTCGCGCACGCGCCGCGCCACCGCCGCGGTGATGCGGGCGGATTCGATGCGCCAGACGGCGGCGATGGTGTCGTGGACGGCGGAGTGCACGCGCGCAAGTCACATCTGTTCGGGCGCCGCGGATTCGTCCATCCAGAACACTTCCCACTGGTGGCCGTCGAGGTCGGCGAAACCGTCCTGGACCATGAAGCCGTAGTCCTTGGTGGCCGGAATCCGGGTCGCCCCGGCGGCCACGGCCTTGGCCATCACCGCTTCGACCTCGGCACGGCTGTCGACCGAAAGGGCCAGGATGACTTCGGTGCTTGTGTGCGCGTCGCTGATCGGCTTTGTGACAAAGCCCTGGAAGAAGGACTCGACCAGCAGCATGGCGTAGAAGTTCTCGCCGATTTCGAGGCAGGCGCCCTGCTCGTTGGTGAAGCGCGGGTTGAACGTGAGGCCCAGGGCCTTGAAGAAGGCCTGCGAGCGGGCCATGTCCTGGATGGGCAGGTTGACGAAAATCTGGCGGAACATGGGGTTCTCCTGAAAGGGTGGTGACGTGGGGCTCAGGCCTTTTCGGCGAGCTGCTTGAGGTTGGCGAGACCGGCTTCGAAGTCCTTGCCGATCATCTGGTCCATGTTGAAGAACAGGCCCATCAGCTTGGTGATGAAGGCGCTCGGCCCGTGCATGGCCCAGGTCACGCGGGTGCCGGCGCCGTCGGGAACCAGCGTGAAGTTGACCTCGTTGTGGCCCTCGAAGGGTTCCCACATGTCCAGCTGCATGGCAACGCTGGAGGGTGCAGAGGAATCCGTGATCGAGATGCGGCCCTTGCCCACCTCCTTGTTGCCCTGGAAGTTGAACACCGCACCCGGCCCGGCCTGTGGTCCGCTGTATTCGGCCTTCATCGCCGGGTCCTTTCGCGCGTAGGGGTTCCAGGTGTTGAAGGCCCGGAGGTCGTTGATGAGCGGGAACAGCCGCTCGGCCGGCGCCGCGATGGTGGTCGAGCGTTCGACGCGGAAGGTGTCGGGCCGGGTGGCGGCGACGATCAGCAGCAAAGCGATGGCCGCGACGACCACCAGCAGAACGGTCTTGATCACGCGGGGGGGCTCCTTCAGGCTTTGCCCAGGCCGTCGATGGCCCGCATTTTCTCCAGCACGGCGCTGGGCGGGAACTCGTCGAGCTCGATCAGCTGGCGCAGCTCGATCACCGCCGCCTGGCCTTTGCCCGCAGGGTTGGGATAGCGCCGGCTCCATTCCAGGGCCTCTTCGCGCGAGCGCACCTGGATCAGGGTGTAGCCGGCGATCAGCTCCTTTGCTTCGGCAAACGGGCCGTCCACCACCCGGCGGCCACCGGCCGCGTCGTAGTGGATGCGCCAGCCGGTGCGGCTGGGGTGCAGGCCGCTGCCATCGAGCAGCACACCGGCGCGGGCCAGTTCCTCGTGGTACGCGGCCATCTCGGCCATGAGTTCTTCGGGCGCCTCGGGGCTGACTTCGGCCTCGAAGGCGTCGCAGCTCTTGACGATGATCATGAATCGCATGGCGAACGTTCTCCGGTTTTCAGAATCCAGAACACCGCGGAACTGGCTTCGCCAGGCCGCAGGTGTTGCCCCTTGAGGGGTATGCGGCTACGCGAAGCGAGCAAGCAACGGGGTGGGTCACATCTTCGGCTGGAGCATGCTGTTGTGGTTGCCCTCGGTGTCGCGGAACACCACGTATTCGCCCACACCGGGGATCGCCATGGGCTCGCCGATCACCTCGCCGCCCGCGTCGCGCACCCGCTGCATCGCGGCACGGATGTCCGGCACACCGACCACCACCGAGGGGTGCTGCATCGGCCAGTCCGCCTTGAAGGGGAACAGGCCGCCGTTGATCGAGCCCAGCGCGGCCTCGGGCGGCATGGACGGGCGGGCACCGGCGGGCGCGGTGCTGACCAGCAGGTAGTCGCCCATCTCGGGGCCCAGGAACTGGTGGGTCCAGCCGAAGGCGGCGGCGTAGAAGCGCGCGGCGCGCTCGCGGTCCCGGTAGGGCATCTCGAAATGCACGACGGAACACATCGGAACGGGGGTGGTGGTCATGGGACTCTCCTCAGGTGGGGGTTTCACAAACCGCTTTCAGCGCCTGCAAGGCCTGGGGCCAGGTCTGCGCCATCCAGTCGGCGTAGGTGCCGAACACATCAACATCGACGCGCACACGGGTGCCACCGGCTTCGTCGGCAAACGTGTAGTTTTCAAAACACGGGGCCCAGGCGCGCACGGCCTCGCTGGTGGTGTCTTCCACCCCGTTCTGCACCATGCCGAGGTGGCGGATGGACACGAACTCGGCCGGCCGGTGTTCGGCGATCTCGGCCAAGATGCCATCGCCGTTGGGTGCGCAGAAACGGATGGGAGTTCCGGCGTCCCAGGACCCCTCGTAGCGCGAGCCCTCGCAGAAGGCCGCGGTCCAGCGCTCGTAGCCGGGCGAGAACAGCATGCAACGCCAGACCTGCGGGCGCGGCGCGTGAATCAGGATGTCGTGGTGCTGGGTGGTCATGGCGGGCTCCTGGCGAGGTGTCATCGCTACGACGAAGCAGCGTGCGGGTTTTCGACCGTTGGCCGGTCTCGGGAAAACCCTGATTCGAAAGCGGTCCCCACGCCCGGCCCGCGGTGGGGGGAACCGAGCATGGTGCAATGGCACTTCACGGTGACCCATAGGAGACCGACAGGAGACCACCATGACCCCCGATTTCGACACGTTCAAGAGCGCGGCCCTGGCCGAAGGTTTTGACGAGGTGCTGGAGCGCGTGTGGGCGCCCGACACGGTGCTGGACACGCACACCCACCCGTTCGCGGCGAAGGCGCTGGTGGTGCAGGGCGAGATGTGGCTGACCACGGGCGACACGACCCAGCACCTGGTCCCGGGCGACCTGTTCGAGCTCGAACACAGCGAGCCGCACAGCGAGCGCTACGGCGCCGAGGGCGCCATCTACTGGGTGGCCCGCCTCAACACCTGAAGCGGGTCAGACCGAGGCCTTGTCCTCGAAACAGGGGGCCAGCGCCCGCACCTCCACCGTGCACCACTGCGCGGCCGGGCAGGCGTGGGCATACGCCAACGCCTCCTCACGCGTCACGTTCTGCAGCAGAAAGAAGCCGCCCACCATTTCCTTGACCTCGGCAAACGGGCCGTCCAGGGTCTGGGCGGGGCCCCGGGCGTGGCTCACGCGCACCGCCGTGTCCAGCCCGGCCAGCGACGCCACCGCCTGCAACTGACCGCGCGCGGCGATGCCCTCGCCAAACGCCTCCATGGCGGCGTAGGCGGCACGGCCCTCGGCCTCGGTGCGGGTGGCGCGCTGGCCGACGGGTTCATGGATCAAAAGCATGTAGGCCATGGGCAAACCTCTGCGGTGGCGGGTGAGGCGGTGGTGAGACCCCCGACAATACCGCCATGGATGCAATGTTGTTGTGGGCGCTGCTCGCGGGTGGTTTCTGGATGTTCAAGCGCCACGATGAGCAGCGGCGCATCGTGCTGCTCAGCGGGTTCTTGCGCCAGTTCCGGCTGGAAGAGCGCATGGCGCAGCTCACCGACGCGTACCTGCGCGCGCTGGGCGAGGCCGATCCCGAGCGGGCCGAGCCGATCTGGCGCAACCTGGCCGCCACCGAAGCCGCTCTGCAGAGCGAGCTGCAACAGCTGGCCGCGGCCCTGAAGGACGTGTGGGGCGAACACCTGCGGGTGAGCCGCTGGCCGGTGAGCCTGCCCATGGCCACGCGCCTGTTCCCGCAACACAGCTTCGACCTGCACGCCCTGGTGGCGCTGCACGCCCAGGGCGTGGCCGCCACGCTGCGCAACGACGAAGGCCTGTCCATCCGCGACCGGGCTTTTCGCACCACCGCCGAGCTGCTGCTGTTCCAGCACAGCTGCCATTGGTTCTGCCGCTCGAAGACGGTGGCCTCGGCCCGGGTGCTGCGGCGGCACCAGACGAGCTATGCGCAGGTGCTGGCGGCCGTTTCGCCCGCCACGCGGGCCGCGTATGAGCGGCTGGTGTCGGGCTGATCAGCCCGCGCCGCGGCGGCGCCAGAGCAGCGCCAGCGCCGCGACCAGGGCCAGCAGCGGCAGGCCGGCGTCGGCCTGACCCGTCGGCGCCACGGTGCAGCCCCCGCCGGCGCCAGACGCCACCGACAGGGCCGAGTCGACCGTGACCAGCACCAGACGGTCTTCGTTGTTGTCCAGGCTGGTTTCGGCCACGCTGTTGTCGACCCGGGCGGCCACCCAGCGGGCGCCGTTGCCGTTGACCCGCACCGTGACGTTGAGCTGCAGTTCGCCATCGGGCGCCAGGCTGGGCAGGGTGGCGCTGAGCGTCGAGCCGTTGTGGGACGCCGTCACGCCCTTGGTCGACGTGCTGACCGACTGGATCACCAGATCGGCCGACACCGTGCCCTGGACGGTCAGCCCGGCCGCGCTGACCGCGCCCCAGTTGCGCAGCACGATGGCGTAGGTCACCACCTCCCCCGCCGCCACGGTGCCCGAGACCATCCGCTGACCGAGCTCCAGGTCGGCCTGGCCGGCGGCGGCGGCCTGCGCCGCGGTCACCGCCGCACCGGCATCCAGCAGACCCGCGCCGCAGAAGCCGGGGGCCAGCCCGTCCGGGTTGCGCTGGCAGTAGCCCTCGTTCGGGAAGCCGCGCGCCGTGTCGCGCAGAAGGCCTTCCAGACTGGCCATGGGCAGGTCCGGACGGGCCGCCGCCATCAGCGCCAGCACGCCCGACACCATGGGCGCGGCCATGCTGGTGCCGTACATGCCCCCCCAGCTGTCACCGCCAGGGCTGGCATCGGGCCCTGTGAGACCGGTGTTCTGGGTGGAGACGATCGGATCGGCGCCGTCGCCACCGGGCGCGCTGATGGACACCCCCAACCCGACGTTGGCATAGTCCGCGCTGTCACCCGCTCGGGTGTGGGCGGTGACGGCCACCACACCCTTGCAATTGGCCGGTGAGCCGATGCTGGTCTCCGACCCGTTGCCGGCAGCGGCCACGATGGACACGCCCGTGCGGCGGATCTCGTCAACGACCTCCTGCGCGCCGCTCGCGCAGCCGCCGTCCACGGCCAGGCTGAGGTTGAGCACCCGGGCGGGCTGCGGATTGACCGCGACGCCGTCCACGGCCAGCCCGGCGGCCCAGCGCGCGGCCATCAGCACGTCCGACTCGTAGCCACCGCAGCGCCCGAGCACGCGCACGGGCAGCACCCGGGCGCCAAAAGCCACGCCCACACCTTCGCGGCCATTGGCCGTTGCGCCGAGCAGCCCGGCGACGTGCGTGCCGTGCCAGGAGCTTTGCGGGTCGCCCTCCGCGCACAGGGTCTGTTCGGAGCGCGGCACCCAGTCCCCCGGGTCCAGCGCGTCGGCGTCGCGGGCGTCGCCGTCGTTGGCCGTCCAGAGATCGAGGATGAAGTCGTGCCCGATCACGTTGCCACTGCCGTCGCGCGCCAGGTTGCCGACCAGGTCGGCATGGGGTCGGTACCCGCCGTCGAGCACAGCCACCACCACACCGGTCCCCGTGCTGCCCGCCCAGGCGGCGCCCGCGTTGATGCCCCCGGGCACGCTGCTGCTGCTCTGCAGATGCCACTGGCGCGGGACCGTCGTCGCAGTCCCGGCAAAGTACGGGTCGGTCGGCACGGTGGACCGGCGCACGCGCCGGTCCACCGCCACCGACACGACCGCGGGATCGGCCCGCAGCCGCTGCAGCAGCGCCTGCGCCTGATCGGCGGGCAGGGCCTGGTCCAGCCGGGCCACGTGCAGACGCGGGGAGACCGACCGGAGGTAGTGCAGACCGGGCACCTGGGCCTGCGCCGCGCTGCGCGCCACGCGGCGCCCCGCCGAGAGCGCTGCGGCCCCCGCCTGCCGGGCCTCCGCCGGGCCGTTGTCCTGGTACTGGATGATGAGCTGCTCGACCGGCGCTTCGGGTGCCTGCCCCAGCCGTGGCGCCGCCCCCCATTTGGTGCCGGCCACCGCGGGCAGCGCCAAGGCGCCGCACAGCAGCCACAGGCCACTGGCTCGGCCACGGAATGAAGAGAAAAAACGCATGCTTACGCGCCCTGGAGATGGTTGAACGGATCGGGCGGGCACTTCATGGCGGTGCCGTGGCGCGCACGCGGCCATCGGCCTGCACATCGCGCACGAGCGGCCAGCGCTGCAGGCGCTGACGCAAGAGATCGAGCGAAGCCACACCACTGAAGCGGTAGGCGTGCAGCGTCGGCGACACACTGGTGACCGGCTGCACGCAGGCCTGGCTCAGGCGCTCAAGCTGCTGCACGGTGGACGGGTCGCGTCCCTGAACGGGTTCGCGGAAGTGCACCAGCACCTGCCAGGTCGGGGCGGCGTCGGCCCGCGCCGACGGCGGGCAGGACAGGGGCACCGTCTGGGCACAAGCGGCCAGCACCAGCGTGGCCCCCAGCGCCCCGAATGCCCAGCGATACCCTTGTGCCCATCCGGCCATCGACCCGCTCCCGGTTCAGAGTTGCGAAAAATCCGGCTTGCGGCGTTCCATGAAGGCGCCGAAGGCCTCGCGGGCCGCCGGCTCGCGCAGCATGCGGCCAAAACGCTGGCCTTCATCGGCCATCACAGCCAGTACTTTCGGCAGTTGAGACTGTTTCATGAGGGTTTTGGTTTCCACCAGCGCGCTCAGCGGCTTGGCCGCCAGCTTGCGCGCCACGGCCTGGGCGTAGCCCGCGGCCTCGCTGGGCGGCAGCACGCGGTTGGCCAGGCCCACTTCCAGCGCGGCTTCGGCCATGAAGGGCTCGCCCAGCAGCAGCGCTTCGGCCGCGCGGTGGTAGCCCAGCATCTGCGGCACCAGCAGGCTGGACGCGGCTTCGGGGCACAGGCCCAGGTTGACGAAGGGCATGGAGAACGCGGCGTTGTCGCCGGCATAGACCAGGTCGCAATGGAACAGCAGCGTGGTGCCGATGCCCACCGCCGGGCCGCAGACGGCGGCGATGAGCGGTTTGGGGAACTGCGCGATGGCGCGCAGGAAACGGAACACCGGCGAGTCTTCGGTCGCGGGCGGGTTGTTCAGGAAGTCGGCGATGTCGTTGCCGGCGCTGAACACGGTTTCGTGGCCCTGGAACACCACGCAACGCACGGCCGGGTCGGCCGCGGCGGCTTCCACCGCGTCGGCCAGGGTGGCGTACATGGCGGCGGTGATGGAGTTTTTCTTGTCGAGGCGGTTGAAGGTCAGCGTGGTGGTGCCGGCTTCGGTGTGGACGAGGATGTCGCTCATGGTGGTGGTCATGGAAAAAATGGGACGCCCGGGCCGCCGGTGCATCGGACCGGCCAGGGACCGGCCGGCAAATTACCACGAACGGCGCCAGGCGTCTGGGGTTGGCCCCTCACACGGTGGCCCTGCGGGACAGGCCGCGCCTCTACACTGCGGCGCATGCCGTCCCTGCGCCCCACCCTGCACGCCTTTGTCCTGTTCCTGCTGTGTGCCGCCCTGAGCGGGCCGCCGCCGGCCAGCGCCCAGGTGCTGGACACGCCCGCCGCCGGCCCCGGCCGCCCGCGCGTGGGCCTGGTGCTCTCGGGCGGAGGCGCGCGCGGCCTCACCCACGTGGGCGTGCTCAAGGTGCTCGAAGAGGCGCAGGTGCCGGTGGACCTGATCGTGGGCACGTCCATGGGCGCCATCATCGGCGGGCTGTACGCCAGCGGCATGAGCGCCGCCGAGCTCGAACGCGAGGTGCTGGCCATCGAATGGGGCAATGTGTTCGAACGCCGCGAGCCGCGCCAGCAGCTGTCGCAGCGCCGCAAGGAAGAAGACTTCGAACTCTCGCCGGTGATGGAGCTGGGCTTTCGCGATGGCGAATTCCGCCTGCCCACCGGCGCCGTGTCCACCCGCGGGCTGGAGGTGCTGCTGCGCCGCTACACCCTGCCCACGCGCCACCTGGCCACCTTCGACGGGCTGCCCACGCCGTTTCGCGCCGTGGCCACCGACATGGAGACCGGCCAGCCGGTGGTGCTGGATCACGGCGACCTGGCCGCCGCGCTGCGCGCGAGCATGTCGGTGCCGGGCGTGTTCTCGCCGCTGGAGGTGGACGGCCGCATCCTGGGCGATGGCGGGCTGGTGGACAACCTGCCGGTGGCGGTGGCGCGGCGCATGGGGGCCGAGCTGATCATCGCGATCAACATCGGCACGCCGCTGGCGGGGCGCGAGACGCTGGGCAGCCTGCTGGGCATCACCACGCAGATGGTCAACATCCTGACCGAGCAGAACGTGCAGGCCAGCGTGGCTCTGCTCACGCCGCAGGACCTGCTGCTGCAACCCTCGCTGGGCAAGCTCACCTCGGCCGACTTCGACCGTGCCCCCCAGATGGTGAAGATCGGCGAGGACTACGGCCGTTCGGTGCTGGCGGCCTTGCAGCGTTTCGCTGCGGAACCCGACCGCTACGCCCGGTGGCTGTCGCAACGCGGGGAACTGGCGCAGACCAACCAGGCCCGCAACGGCAGCATCAGCGCGATCCGCTTCGAGGGCGTGAACGAGACCCGCGCGCAGCGGCTGGCCCACACCCTGGACACGCGACCGGGCATGCCGCTGGACGTGGCCGCCATCGAAGACGACCTGCAGAAGCTGGCCGCCAGCGGCGACTACGAGCGGGTGGACTACCGCCTGCAGCGCCTGGGCGACGGCGAGGCCCTGCGGGTGCAGCTGCGCGAGAACGACTGGGGCCCCAACTACCTCAAGCTCGGCCTGGACCTGCGCACCGACTTCGAGGGCCAGGGCGATTTCAACCTGCGCATCAGCCACAACCGCCACTGGCTCAACGACCAGGGCGCCGAGTGGCGCAACCGCCTGCAGGTCGGGCGCACGCTGGCCGCCTACTCCGAGCTCTACCAGCCCCTGGGCGGCGTGGGCGACCGCTTCGTGTCGGGTTATGTGGACGCACAGCAGCAGCGCGTGGAGCTGTATGGGGACGATGGCGAAGCCGCCGCCATCGGCTTCCGGCAAGGCGTGAAGCTGGGCGTGGACATCGGCTGGCCCATGGGCCTGCGCAGCGAGTTCGGCGACATGCGGGTGGGCGTGGTCGGCTCGCTGCACCGTGCGGTGCCCGAACTGGTGGGCAGCCAGCTGGCGTCCAGCGGGCTGGTCGTGTCCACCCAGCGCTGGCGCGAGCTGGGGCTGCGCGCCGCGGTGATCGCCGACCAGCTGGACTTTGCCAACTTCCCCTCGTCGGGTTACCGCGCCAAGGGCGAACTGGTGCTGGGGCGGCGCGCCTATTCGGCCGGCGGCAGCAGCAGCTTCTCGCGCCTGGAAGGCAGCTTCACCGGCGTGCGCACCTGGGGCCGGCACAGCTTCAACGTCGGCGCACGGCTGGCCCATGCCAGCCAGATCCCGCTCGGCGCCATCGACGAGTTCTCGCTCGGCGGCTTCCAGCAGCTCTCGGGCTACCGCGTCGGCCAGGTGGCCGGCAACTACCTGCTGTTCGGGCGCCTGACCTGGTACCGGCGCATGGACTGGAGCCCCGGCGTGGCCCGGGCCATGTTCACCGGGGCCTCACTGGAAGCGGGCAACGCCTGGCTGAGCGGCAGCGACATCGGCTGGAAAGGCCTGCGCGCGGGCTCCAGCCTGTTCGTGGGCGCCGACACCGGGCTGGGGCCGCTGTACCTGAGCCTGGTGCACGCGCCCAAGGGCTACACCGGGCTGTACCTGTTCCTGGGTCGGCCCTGATGCCCGCCTACTCTTTGTAGTAGACGACCTGGTGGCTGGAGCACAGCAGGTGCCCGGCCTCGTTCCAGAGCAGCGCGGTCTGGTCGAAGAAGCCGTTGCGAAAGGCCTGGGCGCGGGCCTGGCCCAGCACCCAGCCGTGGCCGACCTCGGCCAGCTGCACCGAACCGGCGTGGAAGTACACCGTCATCGACACCGTGCCCGCCGGCACCCGCGTGGCGCGGCGCAGCCAGACGCGCGGGAAGAACACGTCGGCCAGCGCCGCGAGGCCACACAGGTCCAGCGGCCGCGGCACCACGTCGCGCATCCACAGGCGCGAGCGGCTGTCGCTGCCGCCGCCGTCCCAGCGGTGCGGGATCGCGCCTTCGACGGGACGCAGCTCGTAGCGCCGGATCCATTCGACGGGTGAGGGCACGGCGTACGGCGCCACCGCATCGGGCATCGGGACCGACGGCATGGGCTCGTCGTCCACGCTCCAGGTGCTGCGGCGCGCAGCGGTGACGACCGTGGCCGTGACCACCGTCTCGGCTTCGCCCGAGGCACCGGCTTGCGTGATCGCCACCACCCAGTGCTGGGTCGAGCGGTTGGTGCGCACCGGCTGCGCCGACACCGCGAACGGCCCGTCGGCCAGCGCGGCGCAGAAGTTCACCGTCAGCGACAGCGGCTCGCCCAGCAGCGCCGGGTGCCGCATCACCGCGTTCAGCGCCGTGGCCGCCGTGACGCCGCCGAACGGGCCCACCATGTTGGCGTAGGCGGGTGAGGTCGCGCCGGTGTAGCGGCCGTCACCGGTGGCAGTCAGCGCAATGGCCTGGTCAAAAACGTGTGTGTTCATGGGCAACAAGTGTGCAGAAGACTGCGCAGATCCGGAGTCGTCTCCGAGACGACGTGTATCCGGCCAGGGCACCGCGGAACTGGCTTTGCCAGGCCGCCAGTGCCGCCCCCTTTCAGGGGGCTGAGGGCTGCGGCGCCGGGTCTGCCTGCGCAGACCTGGACAGCCCGAAGTGGCAGCGGCTGTGACGCTGCCGCGGTCGGCAAGACACGCCCGATCGCGGCGCGGGGGTGGGTCGTCAGACCCTTTCGAACACGCCCGCAGCGCCCTGCCCCATGCCCACGCACATCGTGACCATGCCGTACCGCTTGTTGTGGCGGCGCAGCGCGTGCACCACGGTGGCCGAACGGATGGCGCCCGTCGCGCCCAGCGGGTGGCCCAGCGCGATGGCGCCGCCCATGGGGTTGACCTTGGCCGGGTCCAGGCCCAGGGTGTTCACCACCGCCAGCGACTGCGCGGCGAAGGCTTCGTTGAGTTCGAACCAGTCGATCTGGTCCTGCGTCAGGCCGGCGTTTTTCAGCGCCGCCGGAATCGCCTCGATCGGGCCGATGCCCATCAGGTGCGGCGGCACGCCGCGGCTGGCGTAGCTCACGAAGCGGGCCAGCGGCGTCAGGTTGTAGCGCTTGAGCGCGGCTTCGCTGACCAGGATCAGCGCGCCCGCGCCATCGCTGGTCTGCGAGCTGTTGCCCGCCGTCACCGAGCCGCGCGCCGCGAACACGGTGCGCAGCCGGGCCAGGCCTTCGAGCGTGGTGTCGGGGCGTGCGCCCTCGTCCAGGCTGACCACGCGCTCGCTGATCGACACCTCGGCGGTCTCCAGGTTCACGCTGCGCTCCTGCACCGTCACGGGGGTGATCTCGTCGCTGAATTCGCCGTTCTTCATGGCGATCACGGCGCGCTGGTGCGACTGCACCGCAAACGCGTCCTGCGCGTCGCGGCTCACCTTCCACTGCTGCGCCACCTTTTCGGCCGTCAGGCCCATGCCGTAGGCGATGCCGTAGCTCTCGATGTCGTCGGTGTTGCGGAAGATGGTGGGCGAGAGGCTGGGCGAGTTGCCCATCATGGGCACCATGCTCATGCTCTCGACCCCGGCGGCGATCATCACGTCGGCCTCGCCGACGCGGATGCGGTCGGCCGCCATGGCCACGGCCGACAGGCCGGAGGCGCAGAAGCGGTTGACCGTGATGCCACCCACGCTGTTGGGCAGGCCAGCCAGGATGGCGCCGATGCGCGCCACGTTCAGGCCCTGCTGGGCTTCGGGGATCGCGCAGCCGGCGATCACGTCTTCCACCGCCTTGGGGTCCAGGCTGGGCACCTGGGCCATGGCGGCGCGCAGCGCGTGGGCCAGCAGGTCGTCCGGTCGCAGGTGCTTGAACGAACCCTTGTGCGAACGGCCGATGGGCGTGCGGGTGGCGGCGACGATGTAGGCGTCTTGAACTTGTTTCATGGTGAGGGCCTGGTGGGTCGGCGAGGAGGGTCGCGGTGAAAGAGGTCGGTGAAAGTCAAAGGCGTCAGGCCGGGGGCGCGCCCAGGCGCTTCCAGTCGGCGATGTCCTGGTCGATGGCGGCGGGCATGGCGGTCAACACCGGGGCACGCAGCCGCTGTTTGGTGGCGGTGAACGACGCGGGGTGGGCTTTCTTCAGGCGCTCGACCTGGGCACGCGTGGCGTCGGCCAGCGCGTCGGTGGCCACCGCCTCGTCCAGCAGGCCCGCGCGCACCGCGCCGTCGCCGTCGTAGGGCGAGGCCGTGCCCACCAGGTGCAGGTGCGGTGCGGTGACCCGCTGGCGCAGGGTCTCCAGCGCGAAGTGCGGCAGCGTCATGCCGATCAGCACCTCGTTGGCCTGGAAGCTGGCGCCCGTGCTCGGCCCGATGCGCACGTCGGCACACTGCAGCAGGAACAGGCCCATGGCCATGGCGTGGCCCGAGCAGGCCGCGACCACCGGATGCGGGTAGGCCAGCAGCCGCTGCGCCAGCTGGGCGCCGCCCGTGAGCATGCGAAAGGTCTCGCGCGGGTCGCCCGCCTTGAAGACCGACAGGTCAAACCCGCCGGAGAACACGCCGGGCCGGCCGGTCAGCACCACGAGCGCCCGGTCGGCTTCGGCACGGTCCAGCGCCGCGTTCAGGGCGTCCTGCATGCGCGGCCCGATGGCATTGGCCTTGCCATCGTCCATGGTCAGGGTCGCCACACCATCGGTCAGCGCATAGGTCACGAGATCGGTCATACAGCACTCCAAACGTTCGGGTCGGCGCGGGGTTCAGTTCCGCACGGGCTTGCCGGTGTTGAGCATCCCGAGGATGCGTTCCTGCGTCTTGGGGTGCACGATCAGCGCGCAGAAAGCCTGGCGCTCCAGCGCCATCAGGTATTCCTCGCTCACCAGCGTGCCGGGCTCGACGTCGCCACCGGTGACCACGTTGGCGATCAGGCTGGCGATGTGGAAGTCGTGCTGGCTGATGAAGCCCCCGTCGCGCATGTTGACCAGGCTGCCCAGGATGGTGGCCTTGCCGTCGCGCCCGGCGACCGGAAATAGGCGCTTGTGCGGCGCGCGGTAGCCGCCCGCGAACAGTGCCTTGGCTTCGTTGATGGCAACGAACAGCAGCTCGTCCTTGTGCGGCACGATCAGGTCGGAATGCAGCACGTAGCCGAGCTGGCGCGACTCGATGGCGCTGGTGCCGACCTTGGCCATGGCCGCGGCGGTGAAGCCTTCGGTCAGGAAGGGCAGCAGGTCTTTGCCGGTCGAGGTCTCGGCGTTCTCGGCCGCGCGGCGCGCGATGTAGGTCAGGCCGCCGGCGCCGGGCACCAGGCCCACGCCCACTTCGACCAGACCGACGTAACTTTCCATGTGCAGCACGCGGCGCGCGCTGTGCACCGCCAGTTCGCAACCGCCGCCCAGCGCCAGGCCGCGCACGGCGGACACCACCGGCACGTTGGCGTAGCGCAGGCGCAGCATCACCTGCTGCATGAAGCCTTCGGCGTCTTCGATGGCGGCCACGCCCACGGCCATGAAGGCCGGCAGCATGGCCTGCAGGTCGGCGCCGGCGCTGAAGGGCTCGTCGCCCGACCAGACCACCAGGCCCTGGTATTCCTGCTCGGCCAGGTCGATGGCGGCCATCAGGCCTTCGCAGACCTCGGGGCTGATGGCGTGCATCTTGGTCTTGATGCTGGCGATCAGCACCTGGCCGTCCAGCGTCCAGGTGCGCAGGCTGTCGTCCTCGGCGATGGTGGTGCCGGCGGTTTCAAACTTCGGCCCGGCTTCGCCCAGCAGCAGCTCGGGGAAGTGCTGGCGCTCATAGACCGGCAGCGAGCGACGCGCTTCGAACACGCCCTTGGACGGGTTCCACGAACCCTGGGCGGTGTGCACGCCGCCGGCCTCGGCGACAGGGCCTTTGAACACCCAGTCGGGCAGCGGCGCCTTGCACAGCGCCTTGCCCGCATCGATGTCCTCCTGGACCATCTTCGCCACGTCCAGCCAGCCAGCTTCCTGCCACAGCTCGAACGGGCCCTGCTGCATGCCGAAGCCCCAGCGCATGGCCTGGTCCACGTCGCGCGCGGTCTCGGCAATGGTGGCCAGGTGCACGGCGGCGTAGTGGAAGCTGTTGCGCAGGATCGCCCAGAGGAACTGGCCCTGCGGGCCTTCGGCGTTGCGCAAGAGCTTCAGGCGCTCGGCGGCCGGGCGCTTGAGCATGCGGCCGTAGACCTCGTCGGCCTTTTCGCCGGCGGTCACGTACTCGCCGCTGTCGAGGTCAAAACGCAGGATGTCGCGGCCCACCTTCTTGAAGAAGCCGGCCTTGGCCTTCTGGCCCAGGTGCCCCAGCTCGATCAGCTTGGCCAGCACGGGCGGCATGCCGAAGCTGCCGTAGAACGGGTCGGTCTGCTCGTTCAGGTTGTCCTGCAACGTCTTGATGACGTGGGCCATGGTGTCCAGGCCCACCACGTCCGCGGTGCGGAAGGTGCCGCTGCTGGCGCGCCCCAGGCGCTTGCCGGTCAGGTCGTCGACCACGTCATACGTCAGGCCGAAGTTCTCCACCTCCTTCATGGTGGCCAGCATGCCGGCGATGCCGATGCGGTTGGCCACGAAGTTGGGCGTGTCCTTGGCGCGCACCACGCCCTTGCCCAGGCCGCTGGTGACGAAGGCTTCGAGGTGATCGAGGATCTTGGGCTCGGTGGTCGGGGTGTTGATCAGCTCCACCAGCGTCATGTAGCGCGGCGGGTTGAAGAAGTGGATGCCGCAGAAGCGCGGCTTGATCGCCTCGGGCAGGCCCTCGCTGAGCTTGGTGATCGACAGGCCCGAGGTGTTGGACGCGACGATGGCGTGTTCGGCGACGAAGGGCGCGATCTTCTTGTAGAGATCGAGCTTCCAGTCCATGCGCTCGGCAATCGCCTCGATGATGAGGTCGCAGCCGCGCAGCTGTTCCAGGTGCTCTTCGTAGTTGGCCTGGCCGATCAGGTCGGCGTCGGCCGCCACACCCAGCGGCGAAGGCTTGAGCTTCTTGAGGTTGTCGATGGCGCGCGTGACGATGCCATTCTTGGCGCCTTCCTTGGCGGGAAGATCGAACAGCACCACCGGCACCTTGACGTTGACGAGATGTGCCGCGATCTGCGCGCCCATCACGCCCGCGCCGAGCACGGCGACTTTTTTCACTTGGAATCGTTTCATTGCTTGTTTCCTTAACGCCTCATGCGACGCGCGAGGGGGATTGGTTCAAGAGGCGCCGCGGAACCGGCTCTGCCGGGCCGCCAGCGCCGCCCCCTTGAGGGGGTCGCGCGCAGCGCGGCGGGGGTGGTCCTTCACTCCACGCGATGCCAGATCTGTGTGCGGTAGAACGGGCCGATGTAGCCGCGCATCTCCAGCTTCTTGCCACCGTCCACCGGCTTGAGGCGGGCGCGGTAGACCTTGCCGTTGTTCGGGTCGGTGATGTCACCACCGTCGTAAACGGCCTTGTCGTCGGCGTTCTGCTTGAGGTTGCGCAGGATGGTCATGCCCAGCACCGGCTTGTCCTTGCGGTCGTCGCTGCACTTCTCACACACCGCATCGGGCTTGGTGTCCGGGTCCAGCAGCTTGTCGATGCGCCCGCTGAAGACGCCGTTGCTCTCGGTGATGCGCACCAGCGACTTCTCTTTCTTGGAGTCGTCGTCGATGGTCTTCCACACGCCCACCGGCGACATCTGCGCGAAGGCGGACACGGCGGCGAGGCTCAGCAGGGATGCAAAGGCAATCTTCTTCATGTGGGTCTCCGGTGTGTGGTGGAAAAAAGCAAGATCAGGCCAGCGCGGCGTCGGTGTCCATCAGAACCTTCGAGCCGGCACGCGCCGTGCGCATCAGCGTCGCGGTCTCGGGGAACAGCTTGGCGAAGTAAAAGCGCGCGGTCTGCAGCTTGGCGACATAGAACGGGTCGGTGTTGCCCTCGGCAATCTTCTGCAGCGCCACCTGGGCCATGCGGGCCCAGAAGTAGCCGAACACCAGGTGGCCGGCCACGCGCAGGTAGTCCACCGCGGCGGCGCCCACTTCGTCGGGGTTCTGCAGGCCCTTGAAGCCGATTTCCGTCGTGAACTTGGTGATCTGCTCGCCCAGCACCGCCAGCGGGTTGATGAACTCGGCCATCTTCTCGTTGACGCCCTCTTCCATCACCAGCGCGCCGACCAGCTTGCCGAACTTCTTGAGCGTGGCGCCGTTGTTGCCCAGCACCTTGCGGCCCAGCAGGTCCAGCGACTGGATGGTGTTGGTGCCTTCGTAGATCATGTTGATGCGGGCATCGCGCACGAACTGCTCCATGCCCCATTCCTTGATGTAGCCGTGGCCACCGAAGACCTGCTGGCACATGGTGGCGGCCTGGTAACCGTTGTCGGTCAGGAAGGCCTTCACGATGGGCGTGAGCAGCGACAGCATCTCGTCGGCGTCCCTGCGCACCTTCTCGTCGGGATGGTGGTGCACCTTCTCCAGCAGCACCGAGCTGTAGATGGCCAGCGCCCGGCCGCCTTCGGCGTAGGCCTTGGCGGTCAGCAGCATCTTGCGCACGTCGGGGTGCACGATGATCGGGTCGGCCGGCTTGTCCTTGGCCTTGGTGCCGCTCAGGCTGCGCATCTGGATGCGGTCCTTGGCGTAGGCCAGGGCGTTCTGGTAGGCCACCTCGGTCAGGCCCAGCGACTGGTTGCCCACGCCCAGGCGGGCGGAGTTCATCATCACGAACATGGCCTGCATGCCCTTGTGCGGCTGGCCGACCAGGGTGCCGATCGCGCCGTCGATGACGATCTGCGCCGTCGAGTTGCCATGGATGCCCATCTTGTGCTCCAGGCCGCCGCAGTAGATGCCGTTGCGCGCGCCCAGCGTGCCATCGGCACTGGCCAGGAACTTCGGGCAAACGAACAGGCTGATGCCCTTGATGCCGGGGGGCGCGTCGGGCAGGCGGGCCAGCACCAGGTGCACGATGTTGGCGGCCATGTCGTGTTCACCGGCGCTGATGAAAATCTTGTTGCCGGTGATCTTGTACGTGCCGTCGGCCTGCGGCTCCGCCTTGGTGCGCATCAGGCCCAGGTCGGTGCCGCAGTGCGGCTCGGTCAGGCACATGGTGCCGGTCCACTCGCCGCTGACCAGCTTGGGCAGGTACAGGGCCTTCTGCTCGGGCGTGCCGTGCTCGTGCAGCGCGGCGTAGGCGCCATGGCTCAGGCCGGGGTACATGGTCCAGGCCTGGTTGGCCGAGTTCATCATCTCGTACAGGCACTGGTTGACCACCAGCGGCAGACCCTGGCCACCGTATTCGGGGTCGCAGGAGAGCGCCGACCAGCCACCGTCGGTGTAGGTCTTGTAGGCGGCCTTGAAGCCGGTGGGGGTCTTGACCTCGTGCGTGGTCTTGTCCAGCGTGCAGCCCTCGGTGTCGCCGCTGATGTTGAGCGGGAAGATCACCTGCGAGGCGAACTTGCCGGCCTCTTCCAGCACAGCGTTGATGGTGTCGACGTCCATCTCGGCGTGCTGCGGCATGGTCTGGAAGTCGGCGCTGACGTTCAGCACCTCGTGCATCACAAACTGCATGTCGCGCAGGGGCGGGTTGTAGACGGGCATGGTGGACTCCTGTGGTGGTTTGTGAAGAAAGGGGGTCAGGCGGACGCGCGGGGTTTGCGCGGTGCCTTGCTGGGCGTGGCGGGCGCTTCGGCCGCTGCGGCGCTGTAGCGCCGCACGATGCCGTCGAAGGCGGCCACCGCCTGCTGGAGCGAGTCGGGCGCGCGCAGGAAACGGGCCTCGTAGTGCAGGGCCAGGATCAGCGAATGGATCTCGAAGCGCATCTGGTGGGCATCGGTGTCGGGGCGCAGATGACCTTCTTCGATGGCGATCTCGATCGCGCGGCCCATCGCCGCCAGCCAGGTGCTGACCGAGCTGGCCAGGGCGTCGCGCACCGGCCCGGGCCGGTCATCGAACTCGACCGCGCCGCTGATATAGATGCAGCCCGAGTCGATTTCGACCGAGGTGCGCTTCATCCAGTTGTCGAACATCGCACGCAGGCGGGGCAGACCACGCGGCACCGTCATGGCCGGGTAGAACACCTCTTCCTCGAAGCGGTGGTGGTACTCGCGCACCACGGAGATCTGCAGCTCTTCGCGCGAGCCGAAGTGGGCGAACACGCCCGACTTGCTCATCTGCATGACCTCGGCCAGGGCGCCGATGGACAGGCCTTCGAGGCCGATCTGGGTGGCCAGACCCAGCGCCGCATCGACGATGGCGGCCTTGGTCTGCTGGCCTTTTTGCAGCGGCCGGGAAGCCGCGGCATCGGCTCGGGCGCGTGAGGCGGGACGGGTGACGGACATGGGCGGCGGTACCGGAACGGTGGGGTAAAAAAAGACCGCGCGACGAATCGAACGGTCGTGCTATTTTTACCGCAATTTCCGCCGCGTGCGCGTGCCCGGCGCGCTTTGGGGACATTTTGTTTAGGGCGTCGGCCCTAAAAAGTCACGGCCACCGGCACGGCCGGCCCGCCGCCGTTTCGTTCAGAGGCGTTCGAGCGGCAGGAGCAGCGCCAGGCTGTGCTCCAGGCTCTCGCTGGGCTGGCGCTTGAAGCCGCTGCGCGCAAAACGCTGCAGGCGCCCGACGCAGAACGCCGTGATGACCGAGGCATCGGCCTGGGCGTCCACCGTGGGCGTGGCGGTGTCGCCCAGCACGGCCGCTTCGCGCAGGTTCTGGCGCAGGGTCGATTCGATCTTGTCGAAGAACAGGTTCATGCGCTGCTGCAGGCGTTCGTTTTCGAACACCAGGGCATCGCCCACCATCACGCGCGTCATGCCCGGGTTCTTCTCGCCGAACTGCAGCAGCAGCGTGACCAGCTTGCGCGAGCGCGACGCGGGATCGGGCTCGCGCTCGCCCAGCTGGTTGAGCAGTCCGAAGATGGACTGCTCGATGAATTCGATCAGGCCCTCGAACATCTGCGCCTTGCTGGCGAAGTGGCGGTACAGGGCCGCCTCGCTCACGTCCAGCCGGGCGGCCAGCGCGGCGGTGGTGATGCGCTCGGCCCCGGGCTGCTCCAGCATGGTGGCCAGGGCTTGCAGGATCTGCACCCGACGCTCGCCCGGCTTGGGCCGCTTGCGCCCGGTGCCCGGGGTGGCCGCATCGGCCTCGTGGCCGGTTTCGGGCGTGGCATCGGCCGTGTGCAGGGGCTCTGAGGCGCTGGAGGTCATGGGCGGGGAATCCCTCGGTGGGCGGCTGTGTTGGCGGGGCATGGGCCCCTGCGGGTCGGCCAGGTTGTCATCCTTTGTTTCATTTTCGCACAGCGTTTCAGGCCGTCCGGGGGCCTGGCGCCGCCACAAACGCCACCCGCACGCACAGGCCACGACCGCTCGCCCCGGTGCGCAATTGCAACTGCGTGTGGTGCGCGCGTGCGATCTCGTCGGCAATGGCCAGCCCCAGGCCATTGCCCTCACCGGCCGAACCCTGCAAGCGGTAGAAGCGCTGCAGCACGTGCCCGTGCTCGTGCTCGGGAATGCCGGGGCCATCGTCCTCGACCCCGATCCACGCCAGCTCGACGCCGCCCACCCGTTCCTGCCCGCAGCGCAGCGTGATGCAGCCGCCATCGGGCGTGTACTTCACCGCGTTGTCCACCAGGTTGATCAGCAGCTCGCGCAGCAGCCAGGCGTGACCGTGGGTCTGCGCGGGCTGGCTCTCCAGGCCCAGGTCGATGCCCTTGGCCGCGGCGGCGTCCAGGTACAGCGCGAGGATGTTCTCGCACAGGTCCTTGAGGTCCACCTGGTGCAGCGGCTGGGCGTCGGCGCTCAGCGCGTCGGCCCGCGAGAGCGCCAGCAGCTGGTTCGCCAGCTGCGAGGTGCGGCGCGTGGCGTCGCGCAGGCGCTGCACCTGCTCCACCCGCAGGCTCAGCAGGTCGCCCGTGCCCATGCTGCGCGCGGCCTGGGCCCAGGCCTCCACCTGCGCCTGCAGGCCGGCCAGCGGCGTGCGCAGCTGGTGCGCGGCGTCGGCCACGAAGCGCCGCTGCGCCTCGGACTGCGCGTTGACCAGCGCGAACAGGCGGTTGAGCGAGCTCACCAGCGGCCGCACCTCGGCCGGCGCGCTGTCGGCGTCGATGGGGCTGAGGTCGCGCGGCGAACGCCGCTCCACCGCCTGCTTGAGGTCGATCAGCGGCCGCAGCGCGCGGGCCACGGCCCAGGTCACGGCCACGACGGCCACCACCAGCAGCAGCAGGTTGGGCAGCAACACCCGTACCAGCACGGTGTCGAGCCAGCGCTGGCGCTCGTCGGAGCCGTCGGCCAGCATCACGATGAGATCGCCTGCGCTGCTGTTGTTGCGTTGCGCCACCACCCGGTAGGTGATGCCGCCCTCGACCACGCTCAGGAACTCGGCCCCATCGGTGGACGGCAGCACCGTGGGCAGCCAGCCGTCGCCCAGCACATGGCGGCCGCTGGCCTCGCGGATGGCGTAGGCGGCAAAACCCTCGCGGGCCTTGAGGAACTCGTCCACCGGCGGCGCCAGCAACAGCGCCAGACCGGGGGCATTGCTCGGGGCCAGCGCCTCGGGCGCGGCTTCGGCGTTGTGGGTCACCACCACCGAATCGGCCAGCAGCGGCACCAGGCGCAGCAACTGCTGGTCTTGCTGCAGCGCGGCGGTGCCCGCACTCTGGTAGTGCAGCCCGAAACTGACCAGGCCCACCAGCCCCAGCGGCAGCAACAGCAGCAGCATCAGGCGCCGCTGCAGGCCCCAGATCACCCCCTCGGGCCGGGCGCCGGCGTCAGAGCCCGGCGCCATGATCGGCCGGCGCGGCCAGCTCCAGCCGGTACCCGAAGCCGCGGATGGAACGCAGCAGCACGCCTGCCGGCTCCAGCTTGGCGCGCAGGCGCGAGACATAGACCTCGATCGCGTTGGGCGTGATCTCCTTGTCCCAGCCCGTCAGCGCCGCGAGCAGCTTGTCCTTGGCGGCCGGCTTGGGCGCCTGCATCAGCAGGTATTCGAGCACCGTCCATTCGCGCGGCCCCAGCTCCATGGGCTTGCCGCCCAGCTGCACACGGCGCAGCGCGGTGTCCATTTCCAGCGGACCGAAGGCCAGCACCGCGGACGTCGCGGCCTGCGAACGGCGCAGCAGGGCACGCAAGCGCGCCAGCAGCTCGGGCAGCTCGAAAGGCTTGAGCATGTAGTCGTCGGCCCCCAGGTCCAGCCCCTGCACGCGGTCGTGCAGCGCATCGCGCGCGGTCAGGATCAGCACCGGCATGGTCAGCCCGCGCGTGCGCAGGCGCCGCGTGAGCTCCAGGCCGTCCACACCGGGCAGGCCGATGTCCACGATGGCCAGATCGAAACTCTCGCCTTCCAGCGCCTGCTCGGCGCGCTCGGCACTGCCAACCCAGTCGACCGTGTACCCGGCGTTGGTCAGCCCCAGCTTGATGCCGCTGGCGACCATCACGTCGTCTTCAACAAGAAGAAGCCTCATGTCAGAGCCCCCCCCTGCCGCGCTGCGCGCGATCCCCCCAAGGGAGACGCACCCTTGGACCGGCGAAGCCGGATCCTCGGGTGCCCTGGATCAGGCACTCTGCGTCGGAAAGGGGCTTGTGAACGTTCATCTCAGTGGGAACGAATCATGGTGCCGAAAGGCTGGTCGCCCAGCACTTCGAGCAGCAGGGCGTGCGGCACGCGGCCGTCGATGATGTGCACCGCGTTGACGCCGCTCTTGGCCGCGTCCAGCGCGCCGGCGATCTTGGGGATCATGCCGCCGCTGATGGTGCCGTCCTCGCACAGCTCGTCGATGCGGCGCGGCGTCAGCTCGGTCATCAGGTTGCCGGCCTTGTCCAGCACGCCGCGGATGTTGGTGAGCATGAGCAGCTTCTCGGCCTGCAGCACGGTGGCCAGCTTGGCGGCCACCACGTCGGCGTTGATGTTGTAGCTCTCGTTCTGTTCGCCAAAACCGATGGGGCTGACGACGGGGATGAACTGGTCGTCCTGCAGCGCCTTCACCACGCTCGGATCGATGCTGACGATGTCGCCGACTTGGCCGACGTCGTGTTCCTGTGCGGGGTTCTGCTGGTCGGCCAAGCGCAGTTTTTGCGCGCGGATCATGGCGCCGTCGCGCCCGGTCAGGCCCACGGCCTTGCCGCCGGCGGCGTTGATCAGGCCCACGATGTCCTGCTGCACTTCGCCACCCAGCACCCACTCGACGACCTCCATGGTCTCGGCGTCGGTCACGCGCATGCCCTGGATGAACTCGCCCTTCTTGCCCAGGCGCTGCAGCAGGGTTTCGATCTGCGGGCCGCCGCCGTGCACGACCACCGGGTTGATGCCGACCAGCTTGAGCAGCACCACGTCTTCGGCAAAGTCCTGCTGCAGGGCCGGGTCGGTCATGGCGTTGCCGCCGTACTTGATGACCATGGTCTTGCCGTGGTACTTGCGGATGTACGGCAGGGCCTGGGCCAGGATTTCGGCTTTTTCGCGGGGGGCGATGGTGGAGAGGTCGACGGGGGAGTGGGTCATGTCGGCGCTTTCTGTGTTGGGCGGCTGATGAGGTGGGGGAATTTTAGGCTCCGCCCGGGACTTGGTTGGCGCCGGTGGCGTGCCGGGTCGCGCCCCGGCGGGCGCCTCACTTTCTTTTGCTTCGCCAAAAGAAAGTAAGCAAAGAAAAGGCGAGC
>NZ_JASJOY010000148.1:0-9442 GCF_031426985.1 Hydrogenophaga sp. | reverse complement strand
GGCGCTGCAGCACCTGGATGGCGCGGCGGATCTCGTCGTCGCGGCCGATCACCGGGTCCAGCTTGCCCAGGCGGGCGCGCTCGGTCAGGTCGAGGGTGTATTTCTTGAGGGCTTCGCGCTGGCCTTCCGCTTCGGGGCTGTCCATCTTCTGGCCGCCGCGCACGGCCGTGATCGCCGTCTCCAGGCTCTTGCGGGTCAGACCGTTTTCATTGGCGATGCGGCCCAGTTCGCCCTTGTGATCGGCCAAGGCGAGCAGGAACAGCTCGCTGGCGATGAACTCGTCACCGCGCTTGATGGCTTCCTTTTCGGTCGCCTGCAGCAGCTTGTTCAGGTCGGGGCCGATCTGCACCTGCTCCTGGCCCTGCACCTCGGGCAGGCGCTTGACCGCCGCCTCGGCCGCCTTGGTCAGGCCGGCCACGTTGACGCCCGCGCGCTGCAGCAGCGACTTGGGGCCGTCGGCCTGGCGCAGCATGGCCAGCAGCACATGGGCCGGGTCGATGTAGGCGTTGTCGGCGCCCAGCGCCAGCGACTGGGCTTCGCCCAGGGCTTCCTGGAATTTCGTCGTGAGTTTGTCGAGTCGCATGAAAAGCACTCCGCAAAAATGGATTGCCCACTACATGGAGCACTTCTGCGGCCTTTCAAGCCCCTGACCCTGATGCGGTCTTCCGCCGGCGGCGCTCAGGACTTGAGCGCTTCGAGCGAAAAGCCTGCGATTTGTTTGTAGTGCTCGGAAATCTCGCGCAGCTCGGCCTGGCTGATCAGGTCGTCGATGTGCCGGAACGGCCGGTCGCCGCTGAGCTCGTCCACCTTGATGTTGATGAAGTCCGGCGGCACGCTGCGGTTGGTCGCCACCACCCGCGCCGTGGCCTCCCGGCGCAGCGCTTCGTAGGCCGGCAAAGCGTGGTGGGACGGGTCGCGGGCCAGTTCGGTGGCCAGCGTGCGGGCGTCGATCAGGGCCTGGGCCGAGCCGTTGGACCCCCGCGGGTACATGGGGTGGGCGGCATCGCCCATCAAGGTCACCCGGCCGAAGGTCCACCGGTCGATCGGGTCCTTGTCCACCATCGGGTACTCCAGCACCTGGTCGGCGTTGCGGATCAGGGCCGGCACGTCCAACCAGTCGAACCGCCAGTCCTGGAAAAGGCCGATGAAGTCGTCCACCCGCCCGCCCTGGTTCCAGTCGTTCATGGACTCGCCCGGGCGCTCGATCTCCGCCATCCAGTTGATGAGCTGGCCGCCCTGCCCGTCCACGTTGTCCACGATGGGGTAGATGACCATCTTGCCGGTCTTGATGGAGCCCACCCGCAGGTAGCTCTTGCCCGTGAGGATGGGTTTGTGTCGGGTCACGCCGCGCCAGGTGTTGATGCCGGCGAAGGCCAGCTTCTCGTCCGGGTAGAACTGGCGCCGCACCGCGGAATGCACCCCGTCGCACGCGACCACGATGTCGGCCGGCACCGGCTCGCGCGGCGCGCCCTGGGCGTCGTTGAAATGCACGGTCGCGCCCGCCTCGTCCTGCGCGACGTGGGTGCAGCGGTGCCCGGTGTGGATGCGATCCTGGCCCAGGCGCTGCACCGCCGCGTCGTACAGGATGCGGTGCAACTTGCCGCGGTGGATGCCCACCTCGGGCACCGCATAGCCGGCGTGGCGGCCGCGCGGCTCGCGGTAGATGAACTGCCCGAAGCGGTTGAAGAACACGCTTTCCAGGTTTTCGATGCCCACCGCCTCCAGCGCCGGCTGCAGCCCCAGCGCGGCCAGCTCGCGCATGGCGTGCGGCAGCAGGGTGATGCCCACGCCCAGCTCACGCACCTCGGCCACGCTTTCGTACACATCACAGGCCAGGCCGCGCTGGTGCAGGTGCAGGGCGAAGGACAGGCCGGCAATGCCCCCGCCCACCACGGCGATCCGGGGTGTTTGGCTGCTCATGGGGCCCCCCTCATTCGGCCTTGATGCCGTTGCGGCGGATCACCTCGCCCCAGCGCGGATAGTCCTTCGCCGTCAACGCGGTGAGCTCGTCGGTGCTGGACGCCGCGGCGTCCATGCCGGCCTTGCCCAGCAGTTCCTTGATGTCGGGCTGCCGCAGGATGGCGGCGATCTCGGTGTTCAGCCGCGTCACGACCGGCGCAGGCGTTTTGGCCGGTGCAAAGAAGGCGTACCAGAGGTCCACTTCCACGTCTTTGACGCCGAGTTCGCCAAACGTGGCCACGCCGGGCGCCACGGGGTGGCGCTTGGGGCTGCCCACCGCCAGGGCCGTGAGCTTGCCGCTGTTGACGAAACCCTGCGCGATGTGCACCGGCAGGAAACCCACGTTCACTTCGCCCGACAACAAATCGGTGATGTAGCCGGCCGTGCCCCGGTACGGCACGTGCAGCATGAACAGGCCCGTGCGCGCCTTGAACAGCTCCATCGCCATGTGGTGGGGTGTGCCCACACCCGGCGACCCGAACGCAATGGCACCGGGCCTGGCCTTGGCCACGGCCACCAGCTCCGGCAAGGTCTTGATGCCGGTCTTGGGATTGGTCACCAGCATCAGCGTGCCCCAGGCCGCGAGCGACACCGACGAAAAATCCTTCACCGGGTCAAACGGCACATTCGGATAGAGCTGCGAGGCCATCAGCATGGTGTTGGCCCCCATCAGCACCGTGTGGCCATCGGGACGGGCCTTGGCCACGGCATCGGCGCCGATGTTCCCGCTGGCGCCGGGCATGTTCTGCACCGTCACCGGCTGGCCCAGCCGCTCGCCCAGACGGGGCCCCACGGCGCGGGCGATGGTGTCCATGCCGGTCCCGGCCGTGAACGGCACGATGATCTTGACCGGCTGCGAGGGCCAGGTCTGTGCCTGCACGCCGCAGGTGGCGATCAGAAATGCGAGTCCGGCAAAGAGTCGACGCGAAGGGCTTTTCATGGGGGTCTCCTGTGGTTGTTGTCGCGATCACCAAGCGCACCGGCCAACGGCTCAGCGCGGCGGAATCTTGAATACCGCCTGGGCGTTGGTCTGGAAGAAACGCAGCCGGTCTTCGGCGCTCATGGCCATGCCATCGAGCGCAATCACCTCGTCCACCGCGTGCTGGTAGGGGTAGTCCATGGCGTAGAGCACGCGATCGCTGCCCATGAAATCTTGTGCAAAGCGGATGGCGGGTGCCCAGGCCACGCCGCTGTTGGTGATGTAGAAGTGCTCGCGCAGGTATTCACTGGGCTGGCGCTTGAGCGGCTGCACGCTGGCGTAGCGCTGCGACTTCACCGTGGCGCGGTGCATGTAGTCCAGCCGGTAGGCCCAGTACGGCAGCGCTTCGCCCATGTGGCCCAGCACCATGCGCAACTTCGGGAAACGGTCGAACACGCCGGCGGTGATGATGCGCAGCGCGTGCAGGCCGGTTTCCACGCCAAAGCCGTAGATGGCGCCGTCCAGCCCGGCCTCGAAGAATGGCTGGTACATGCCCGGCGGCAGCGAATTGGGGTGCAGGTAGATCGGCGCGTCGTGCGCCTCGGCGGCGGCGAAGATGTCCCAGAACTTCGGGTCCGACAGGTACTCCCCCTGGGTGTGCGAATTGATCACCACGGCGTGGATGCCCAGCTGGGTCACGCCACGCTCGATCTCTTTCGCTGCGGCCTGCGGGTCTTGCGGTGCCACGGCGAGCATGCCGGCAAAACGCGTCGGGTGGCGGCGGATCGCGTCGGCCAGGTGGTCGTTGGCCACGCGGGCAAACGACACGGCGGTGGCCTTGTCCATCACCTGCACACCGGGCGAGGTCAGCGCCAGCACCTGCGCGTCGATGCCACAGGCGTCCATGTGCTGCAGGCGCAACTCGTCCAGGTCGGTCAGGCACCGCATGATGTGCTGCGCCCGCTCGCTCGGGCTGCTCATGTAAAAGCCCATCAGGCCGCGAAAGCCGGGGTCGGCATCACCACGCTCCAGGATGCGGCGGTAGATGTCCAGCATCTCGGGCGGCGCAAACGCCTCTTCGGTCGCGATGCGCAGGTACGGCGCGGACGCGGGCACCCGGGTGGACTGAGGGTCCGGCAACTGCATGGTCTGTCTCCTGTCTGGTCGTCTGCGGCCCATCTTAATTAGCTGCTGTTTGCACAACAATAAGCAACTTCGCGCAATGAGCTTTTCCAGATCGAGATCAATATGGACACCTTGAGCAATCTGAAAGCCTTCGTGGCCGCAGCGGAGACCGGCAGCTTTTCGGCCGCAGCCCGCCAGGCCGGACTGGTGCCATCGGTGATCAGCAAACGCATCGAACAGCTGGAATGGCGCATCCGCGCGCCGCTGTTCACCCGCACCACCCGCAAGCTCACCCTCACGGACGTGGGCGAGCGCTACCTGCCGGTGGTGCGGGGCCTGGTCCGCCAGGTGGACGACGCGCTGGCCGGCATGGCCCAGGCCAGCGGAGAACTGGAGGGTCACATCCGCATCAAGATCCCGACCACGCTCGGTGTGCTCAACCTCAGCCAGCTGCTCAACCGTTTTCTGGCCGAACAGCCCCTGATCAGCATGGACATCGTGCTGGCGGACCGTTCGGTCAACCCGCTGGAAGAAGGCTTCGACCTGGCCATCGGGGCGCGCCCCGAGTCCTACGGCCAGGTCCGGGACGTGCCGCTGTGCCCCATCAGCCGGCGGCTCTGCGCGGCGCCCGCCTACCTGCAGCGGCGCAGCGCGCCGCAGGCCCCGGCCGAACTGATGGACCACGATTGCCTGGTGTTCGCCACCGCGGGCACCCGCTGGGAATTCCAGGGGCCACAGGGCCTGGTGGGGGTGGACGTGGTGCGACCCAAGCTCAAGAGCAACGACGGTGTGGCCCTGTGCCAGGCCACGCTCGACGGCCTGGGCGTGTCGGTGCTGGCCGACTACCTGGTGGCACCGGCGCTGGCCGGTGGCCGGCTGGTGGAGCTGCTGCCCGACCACCACCTGCCCGACCTGTGGCTCAAGGCGCTGGTGCCGGCCAACCGGATCGAATTGCCCCGCATCCGCAGCCTGCTGCACTGGCTCACGCAGCAACTCCAGGCGGCCCGGCTGGGTGGACCAATGCCCACCACGGCGCATCCGGGCACGTGACACGGCCGGGGCCGCGCGGGCATGGCCCCGGGGCGCTGGCGGTCATCCCCCCTCGGCAACGGCCGGCAGGCGCCAGTAGGCGTAGGACCAGGCGGTGCACATGCCGGCGCGGCGGTACAGCGCCAGCGCCGGCGCATTGCGGCCGTCGACCTGCAGGAAGGCACGGGTGATGCCACGGCGCTGCGCTTCCAGCGCCATGGCCCGGATCATCCGGCCGGCCAGGCCACGTCCGCGCTGACTGGCGGCCGTGCGCAGGCCGTGCATGCTCAACCAGCCCTGGGCGTAACTGGCGGCGCCGCAGGCCAGGGTCTGCCCGCCTTCGCGCAGGCTGGCGAACAGCGTGCCTTCGGCGCGCGACAAGGCTTTGGAGCGGCTCGCGCCATCGACCGGGTCCAGCCCCTCGCCGAGGAACATCGCCATCCAGGCGGCATCGGGGCGCGGGTCCAGCAACACCCCATCGGCATCACCGGCGAGCGCGAGCAGGCCGTCGAGCACGCCGGTCTGGGTCAGCGTCGGCTGCTCGCGCCGGAAACCCCGGTCCGCCAGCGCCGGCCACCAGGCGTCGAAGCTGGGCAGGTCCGGCAGGCGAAACACCGGTCGCAGGCCAGCCTCGCGGTAGCGCTGGGCAATGGTGTCGATGAGGGCCGGATCGTGCGCGCCGTGGTGCAGCGGCACGGCGCTGTGGGCGCGGCCGACGGTGCCCGTGTCCAGGGGCAGCAGCCAGCCGTCGAGGGCGTCCACCCGCTCCGGCGCCACCGCGGTGAGCGTGGCGCGCTCGATCGCTTCGATGTCGGCGGCGCTCAGGACCACGGGTGCGGCAGGAAGGTGGTCAGGCGTTGCTGGAGACGATGCCCCACTTGGCCAGCGCAGCGTCGTCGCTGACCCGCGCATCGACCCAGCGGGCACCCTCGGGCGTCTGTTCCTTTTTCCAGAACGGCGCCTGGGTCTTGAGGTAGTCCATCAGGAACTCACAGGCCTGGAAGCTCTCGCCGCGGTGCGCCGAGGTCACGGCCACGAGCACGATCTGGTCCAGCGGCTGCAGCAGGCCCACGCGGTGGATCACGCGGGCGCCGAAGATGTCGAAGCGCGTGAAGGCCTCGTCGATCATCTGCTCGATGGCCTTTTCGGTCATGCCGGGGTAGTGCTCCAGCTCCATCGTCGAGACCGACTGGCCGTCGTTGCGGTCACGGACCGTGCCGACGAACGTGCAGACCGCGCCCACGCCCTTCTCGTCGGCGCGCAGGCGGGCGACCTCGGCCGACAGGTCGAAGTCTTCGGTCTGGATGGAGACACGGGCATTCATGTTCAGCCTCCGGTCACGGGCGGGAAAAACGCGACTTCGGCACCCTCGGTCAACACGGCGGACTCGTCGGCCATGGTCTGGTTGAGCGACACGCGCACCGCACGGCCGCGCGCCAGCGCTTCGGCGTGCGCGCCACCGCGGGCGATCAGCTCGTCGCGCAGCGCGGCCAGCGTGGCCGCGGCGGTTTCAAGGGTTTCGCTGCCGCTGCCGATGGCTTCGCGGATGGAGGCGAAATAACGCAGCTGGATCTTCATGCGAGCAGGTCCGAAAGAGCGATGTAGTTGACGAGGTCGCCGCGTGCGATGGTGCCGCCGGCGGGGTTGTCCACCAGGCCGTCGCCCCAGACGGTGGAGGTCAGCACGCCCGAGCTCTGGTTGGGGAACAGGTCCAGGCCGCCGCCGTCGTTGCGCCGCACGCGCAGGAATTCGCGGCGCTTGTCGGCGCGCGGCAGGTCGAAGTCGGCCCGCAGTTTCATCGACTTGAACGGCGGCTGGTAGGCCGATTCGGCCGCGCCCTGCAGCTTGAGCAGGAAGGGCCGTACCAGCAGCAGGAAGGTGACGTAGCTGGACACCGGGTTGCCCGGCAGGCCGATGAAATGGCAGTGGCCTTTGGCGTCGGCGCCCGCACCGGCATCGCGACGCACGGTGCCGTAAGCGAAGGGTTTGCCCGGCTTCATGGCGATCTGCCACAGGTCCAGGCTGCCCAGTTGCTGCACGGCGGGCTTGATGTGGTCTTCTTCGCCCACCGACACGCCGCCGCTGGTGAGGATCAGTTCGTGGTGGTCGGCCGCGGTCCTGAGCGCGGCCAGCGTGGCCTCGCGCTGGTCGGGCACGATGCCCAGGTCGCTGACCTCGCAGCCCAGCCGTTCCAGCAGCACGCGCAGGAAAAAGCGGTTGCTGTTGTAGATCGCGCCGGGCTTCATCTGTTCCGGCGGCACCTCGCCGGGCATGACCAGTTCATCGCCGGTCGAGAACAGCGCCACGCGCGGCCGGGCGGTGACCGTCAGCTGGGCACAGCCAATGCCCGCCGCCAATCCAAGGCTTGCGGCCGACAGGCGCGTGCCGCGCGGCAGCACCACGGCGCCCCGGGTCACGTCTTCGCCGGCGCGGCGGATCCACTGACCGACCGTTGGCACGGCATCGATGTGCACCGCGTGGAAGTCGCCGCCGACCTCGCGCGTGTCCTCCTGCATGACGATGGCGTCCGCCCCCGGCGGCACGGGGGCGCCGGTGAAGATGCGCGCGCAGCTGCCGGGCTGCAGCGGCTGCGCCGCGTGGCCGGCCGGGATGCGCTGGCTGACCGGCAGCACCACGCCCTTTTCAGTGATGTCGGCCACACGCACCGCGTAGCCGTCCATGGACGAGTTGTCCTGCGGCGGCACGTGCAGGGCCGAGACCAGGTCATCGGCCAGCACACGGCCATCGGCCAAGACGGTGGCCAGGGTGTCGGTGGCGGCCAGCGGCGCGACGCGCGCCAGCAGGTCGGCCAGTGCGTCGTCCAGCGCCATCAACGGCTTGCGGGCGGTTTGAGGAGCGTTCATGTGGGTTCGGGCGCCGAACGCTGCCGCATGGCCAGCGGATCGGCGGTCAAAGATAGGCTTCGGGGTCGTACTCGAAACGGTCCCCATTGTCGACCAGCCAGGCGGCCAGCGCATCCGGGTCGTCCAGATCCAGGCGCGGCCTCAGGGTGTCCACCGGCAGCGCGTCGGCCACCGGCAAGGCAATGGCCACCATGAACGGGTCGTCGGGGTAACGCACCGGTTTGGCAGTGGCCGAGCGCCAGACCTCGATCTTGTGCAGGTTGCTGTCGCGCCAGCCCTCGACCAGCACCCAGTCCACGCCCGGGTGCAGCGCCGGGATGAACTCGTGCACCGAGCGTTCCTGCGGCTGCTCGAAGCTGCGCTGCAGCACCAGGCGTTCTGGCGAGGCGGCCAGCACCTCGTAGGCGCCGGCCTCGCGGTGGCGCCAGGTGTCTTTGCCGGGATGGTCGGTTTCCAGGCCGCAGTGCGCATGCTTGATCACCGACACCCGCAGCCCGCGCGCCTTGAGCGACGGGATCAGGCGCTCGACCAAGGTGGTCTTGCCCGCACCCGACGATCCTGCAAAACCGACGACTTTCATGGCCTTTTGCCGCGCAGATTCAGACCGGGCAGTGGTCGGTGATGGTGCGTTTGACCGCCACCACGTCGGCGCCCATCACCTGCACCCGCTTGGGCAGGGCTTCGATGCCGTCGAACCTGGCCGGGCGCGCGGGTTCGCGGCCCAGGGCTTCGCGGATGGTCTCGGCGAACTTGATCGGCAGCGCGGTTTCCAGCACCACCACGTTTTCGCCGGCCTGGCGCAGCCCGCGCGCCACCTTCACGCCATCGGCGGTGTGGGTGTCGATCATCACGCCGAAGCCCTCGAACGTGGCCCGGATGGTCGCCAGGCGGTCGGCGTGCGTGCTCTTGCCGCTGGCGAAGCCGTACTGCGCGGCGGCTTTGGCAAACAGCGGATCGGCGCCGAGATCAAAGCGGCCGTGCAGGTGCAGCTCGTCGTCGAACAGGCGCCTGGTGCGCGCGCCGTCGCGGCCCAGCAGGTCGAACACGAAGCGCTCGAAGTTGCTCGCTTTGGAAATGTCCATCGACGGGCTGGAGGTCTCGTAGGTGTCGGCGCTGCCGCGCACGCGGTAGGTGCCGGTGCGGAAGAACTCGTCGAGCACATCGTTTTCGTTGGTCGCCACGATCAGGCGAGCGATCGGCAGGCCCATCTGGCGGGCCACATGGCCGGCGCAGACGTTGCCGAAGTTGCCCGAGGGCACGGCGAAGCTCACCTTTTCATCGTTGGACTTCGTGGCGTAGAAGTAGCCGGCAAAGTAATAGACCACCTGGGCCAGCAGGCGCGCCCAGTTGATCGAATTGACGGTGCCGATCTTGTACTTGCGTTTGAAGTCCAGGTCGTTGGACACCGCCTTGACGATGTCCTGGCAGTCGTCGAACACGCCTTCGACGGCGATGTTGTGGATGTTGGCGTCCATCAGGCTGAACATCTGCGCCTGCTGGAACGGGCTCATGCGGCCGTGCGGGCTGAGCATGAAGACGCGCACGC
>NZ_JASJOY010000147.1:0-2185 GCF_031426985.1 Hydrogenophaga sp. | reverse complement strand
AATGGTGCCCACGTTCACGTGCGGCTTGGTCCGCTCAAATTTCTCTTTTGCCATTGCAAATACCTCTGTTGAAAGAACAAAACCCGTGTGTGTTTAAGGTTTCCAGCACTGGTCCGCCACGGGCAGCCGACCAACCGCTTGCGCGGCGCCAAAGACCATGAAATGGGAAGCCCTGCGCAGCGTTCGCTGCGCAGGGCCGTGCATCACTTGGCGCGAGCGGCAACGATGGCTTCGGCCACGTTGCGCGGTGCTTCGGCGTAGTGCTTGAACTCCATCGTGTACGTGGCGCGGCCTTGCGTTGCAGAGCGCAGCGAGGTCGAGTAGCCGAACATCTCCGACAGGGGCACTTCGGCCTTGATGGCCTTGCCGCCACCAACCATATCGTCCATGCCCTGCACCATGCCACGGCGGCTGGACAGGTCGCCCATCACCGTGCCGGCGTAGTCTTCCGGCGTTTCCACTTCCACGGCCATCATGGGTTCCAGAATGACCGGCTGGGCCTTGCGGCAGCCTTCCTTGAAACCGAAGATGGCGGCCATCTTGAAAGCCAGTTCGTTCGAGTCCACGTCGTGGTACGAACCGAAGTGCAGCGTGACCTTGACGTCCACCACCGGGTAACCGGCGAGCACGCCCTGGCCCAGCGCTTCGTTCACGCCCTTTTCCACCGCGGGAATGAATTCGCGCGGCACCACGCCGCCCTTGATCGCATCGACGAACTCGAAGCCCTTACCGGCTTCCTGCGGCTCGATCTTGAGCACGACGTGGCCGTACTGGCCCTTACCACCGGACTGGCGCACGAACTTGCCTTCGGCTTCTTCCACGGTGCCGCGAATGGTTTCGCGGTAGGCCACCTGCGGCTTGCCGACGTTGGCTTCCACGCCGAATTCGCGCTTCATGCGGTCAACGATGATTTCCAGGTGCAGCTCGCCCATGCCGGCGATGATGGTCTGACCGGATTCTTCGTCGGTGCGCACGCGGAAGGACGGATCTTCGGCGGCCAGGCGGTTCAGGGCGATGCCCATCTTTTCCTGGTCGGTCTTGGTCTTGGGTTCCACGGCCTGGGCAATCACCGGCTCCGGGAACACCATGCGCTCCAGGGTGATGATGGCGGACGGATCGCACAGGGTTTCACCCGTGGTCACTTCCTTCAGGCCCACGCAAGCAGCGATGTCACCAGCGCGGATTTCTTCCACTTCCTGGCGGTTGTTGGCGTGCATCTGCACGATACGGCCGATGCGCTCTTTCTTGCCCTTGACCGCGTTGTAGACGGTATCGCCCTTCTTGAGCACGCCCGAGTACACGCGAACGAAGGTCAGCTGACCCACGAACGGGTCGGTCATCAGCTTGAACGCCAGCGCGGACAGCTTCTCTTCGTCGTCGGCCTTGCGGCTGGTGGGCTGCTCGTCGTCGTCGGTGCCACCGACCGGGGGGATGTCCACCGGCGAGGGCAGCAGTTCGACCACAGCGTCCAGCATGCGCTGCACGCCCTTGTTCTTGAACGCGGTGCCGCACAGCATCGGCTGGATTTCGCAGGCCAGCGTACGGGTACGCAGACCGGCGGTGATTTCGGCTTCAGACAGGTCACCCTCTTCGAGGTACTTGTTCATCAGCTCTTCGGAGGCTTCGGCCGCGGCTTCCACCATCTTCTCGCGCCACTCCTTGGCCTGCTCCAGCAGGTTGGCGGGGATCTCTTCGAAGGTGAACTTCATGCCCTGGGACGCTTCGTCCCAGATGATGGCCTTCATCTTGCGCAGATCGACCACGCCCGTGAAGTGCTCTTCGGCACCGATCGGGATCACGATCGGCACAGGATTGGCCTTCAGGCGCAACTTCATCTGCTCGACGACCTTGAAGAAGTTGGCACCGGTGCGGTCCATCTTGTTCACAAAGGCCAGACGCGGCACTTTGTACTTGTTGGCCTGGCGCCAGACGGTTTCCGACTGGGGCTGCACGCCGCCCACGGCGCAGTACACCATGCAGGCGCCGTCCAGCACGCGCATGGAACGCTCCACCTCAATGGTGAAGTCCACGTGGCCGGGGGTGTCGATGATGTTGAAACGGTGCTCAGGGAAGGAGTTGTCCATCCCCTTCCAGAAACAGGTGGTGGCAGCCGACGTGATCGTGATGCCGCGCTCCTGCTCCTGCTCCATCCAGTCCATGGTGGCGGCGCCGTCGTGCACTTCAC
>NZ_JASJOY010000146.1:1027-3317 GCF_031426985.1 Hydrogenophaga sp. | reverse complement strand
GCAAGGATTCGCTCAAGCTCGGCATCGCGCTCGATGGCAGCCCGTATGGGCTGGCGGCAGCGCGTTTCGTGGCCAGACACCGCAAGCTGTTCGGCCCGGCTCCCGCGATCTCGCTGATCCACATGGCCCCTGAACTGACGAAGATCGTTGTGCCGGGCTGGTTGGAGCGCGCGGTCGAGACCGGCATCAAGCCGGAACAGATCGAGGCGATGCACAAGGCCGCCTTCGAAAGCGTGTTCGCGCCGGTGCGCGAAGTACTGGACGGCGCCGGACTGGCATCGAAGGAAGTCCGGCTCATCGGCCGTGTGCCCGGCGACGAGATCGCGGCGCACGCCACGAAGAGCCGGCTGGACCTGCTGGTCATGGGCTCGCTGGGGTTCGGCGCCAGCCGGCACACGGCCATGGGCTCCGTGGCCGCGCGAGTCGCCTCGCGCTGCCGCCCGGCGCTGCTGCTGGTGCGCGAGAAGTAGCGCGACAGGGCCGGGTGCAAAGCCCGGCCCGGAGCGCACTCAGTTGGCGCGGTACGGCAGCGACGAGTGGTGCACGACGATGCGCAGCTTGCCGCTGTCGTCCTTAAGGAACTTCCAGGTCTTGTCCACGGTGGTGACCTTGCCGTCCTTGTCGGTGATCGACACGTTGCCCATCGAGGTGGCGACGTCGCCGGCGATGAAGATCGCCGCGTTGGTCACGTCCACCTTGCGCCAGCCCTTGAGGGCGAAGCCGGTATCCTTGGGGAAGCTGGCATCGCCGCCGACGAAGTAGGCCAGTGCGCCAGAACGCGTGGTGCGGAAAGTCTGCGGCGCCTCGGTCAGCGTCGGCTTGAACAGCACCGGGCCGAACTGGTAGCCGTAGGCTCCGTCGATCACCTGCTCGGCCAGCCGGCGCCCGGCGGCAGCTCCCTGGCGCTCGTGCGTGGTGCTGATCGCCACCAGGGCGTCACCCCAGGCGCGTTGCGCGGCCAGGACTTCGGTTTCGGTGATCGACTTGTTGACTACTGGGGCTTGCGCGGCGGCGGTGCCTAGTACAAGCATGAGGGTAGAGGTGAGGGCGGCGGAACGGAACTTCATGATGTGCACTCCGGTGCGTTGTGGTTGGAGAAGGTATTGCACCGCGGCGTGATGAACCCGACCTGAACTGCGGATGACGGAGGGCTGAACGGAACATGAACGCCGCATGAACGCTAGCGCAGCGCAACGCTGGAGGTCTGTTTCCTCGGCGACAATGACACATGTTCAGAACCAAGCTCACGTTGGCCCTGGCCGGGCTCGGGTTGGCCTCGGCCCTGCAAGGCGCGGTGGCCCTCTGGCGGCTCGGTGAGGCCGACCACCAGGTGCAGCGCGGGCGTGTGGCCAGCGATATCCACGTGGCCTTCGTCGAATTGTCGGTGGCCAAGCAGCGGCTGCGGTCCTGGGCCGCGCAGCGGGAGGCCAATGCGGGTGCCGACCCGGCCCAGCGCGAGCTGCTGCTGGCCGACATGCGCCAGACGCTCGGCAGGCTCGATGGCCTTACGCGGCAGACGTCGGGATCGCCGGCAGCCGGCAGTGCTGCGGCGCAAGTGTCGCAGCGCGCCGACGTGCTGGCGCGCCTGCAGAAGGCCGTGGACGCGCTTGAGATCGCGAGCCGCGACATCCGGCCCTTGGAAGCGGACGCCGATGCGCGCCCCGCCTGGCAGGCGCTGTCCGATCGTTTCGACCGCCCGGATGGGGATGACCTTCGCACGCTCCTGAACGACAGCATGCAGCGCGAAGCCGCCGCGGTGGCGCGTGAACGCAAGGCGGCCGACGCTTCGCTCGCGCAGGCGCGCGGGCTGTGGGCAGGCGCCTCCGCAGCGCTCTGCCTGGCCGCGCTGTTGCTGGCCGGCTACTTCGGGCGTGCGCTGCGCGCCCCGCTCGCGGCATTGCGCGACGGCGTGAACGCGCTGCATCGGGGCGACCTGTCGCACCGCATCGCCATCGACAGCCGGGACGAATTCGGCGACGTGGCACGCAGCATGAACGCGATGGCCTCCGAGCTGGCGCAGCACCGCGAGCGCGAGACGCAGGCCCGGCAGCGCCTGGAGCAGTTGGTCGCAGCGCTGACGGGTGCAGGCGCCAAGGGAAAAAGTCCAGACTTGGCAGCTTGTTTGGCAGGCTCCTTAGAGCTGGCCCGGCTGATGCCGCTGGTGCCGCCGGCGCAGTACAAGCTGGCCCTGCGCGACCTGCAGGCGGATTGGGTGCACCACTCGCCGCTGTTGCACTCGCCGGCGATGGCGATGGTGCAGCGGCTGGCCGAGCAGGTGCGGGCGCCCCAT
>NZ_JASJOY010000146.1:459-1017 GCF_031426985.1 Hydrogenophaga sp. | reverse complement strand
GTGCAGGCCCGCACCACCGAGCTGAGCGCGGCGCTGGCGGCGCTGCAGCAGGTCGACCAGCGCCGGCGGCAGCTGTTCGCCGACGTCAGCCACGAACTGCGCACGCCGGCCACGGCGATCCGCGGCGAGGCCCAGGTGGCCTTGCGCGGCCGCGACAAGCCGATCGAGGAGTACAAGGACTCGTTGCGCCGCGTCGCCGACACCGCCGCACAGCTCGGCCAGGTGATCGACGACCTGTTGGTCGTCGCGCGGGAGGACATCGACGCGCTCGCCGTCCGGCGCGAGCCCATCGACCTGCGCGATCCCATCGCTGCCGCGCTGGAGCAGGCGCGTGGGCTGGCGGGTTCGCAGCAGGTGCGCGTGGAATCGGCGCCTCCGCCGGTGCATGCCATGCCCGTGCTGGGCGACGCGCCGCGCTTGCAGCAACTGCTTGCCGTGCTGCTGGACAACGCGGTGCGCTACTCGCGGCCCGGCGGCATGGTGCGGCTGCAGGTCGAGCCGCTGCAGCCGCAGGATCAGCCGCCGCAGTGGGACCTGCGGGTTGAGGACCGAGGCATC
>NZ_JASJOY010000146.1:0-365 GCF_031426985.1 Hydrogenophaga sp. | reverse complement strand
GGCTGCGGCCTGGGCCTGTCCATCGCCACCTCCCTGGCCCGCGCGCACGGTGGCGAGATCACGCTCGAGAGCACGCCCGGCGGTGGTACCACGGCCCGCGTTCGGCTGCCGCAGTGGTTGGGGGACCCTTCGGCGAGCCCGATGACAGCATGAACATCCTGGTGATCGAAGACGACGCACGCATCGTCAGCTTCCTGCAGCGCGGCCTGCGCGCGGAGGGGCACGCCGTGCAGGTGGCGCGCGACGGTCCGGGCGGTCTGGCCCTGGCCCGCGACGCCGCGCGCGAGCTGCGTCAGGGTGGCCCCTCCTGCGTCGTGCTGCTGGACGTGATGCTGCCGGGCCTGGATGGCGTGGAGGTGTGCCGC
>NZ_JASJOY010000145.1:0-8560 GCF_031426985.1 Hydrogenophaga sp. | reverse complement strand
ATCAGCGAAGCCCGCTAGTCTACACCGGATTTCGCTGCTCACGGAACCCCCTTTGGATTTTCTCTGAGTCTTGCCTCCTGCGCCTGGAGGGCTTTGTCGTTCACCAAAGCCGTTACATTGGCTTATGGTCATGTCCCTGAGCGCGAAAAAAATCCCATTCTGGCTCGCATTGCTGGTGCTCACTGCTTTGTCACTGATGCCCACCGGATTGCTGCCGCCGCCAGTGTTCAGTCTGTGGGACAAGGCACAGCATGCACTGGGATTTGGCGGCCTCACGCTGCTGGGGCTGCTGACCTATCCGCACCATCGGGTGCGGTTGCCACTGCTCTTGCTGGCGCACGGGGGACTGATTGAATTGCTTCAGGCAGCCACCGGATGGCGCTATGGCGAGTGGCTGGACTTGCTGGCCGATGCCGTTGGCATTCTGGTGGTGATCGGGCTGTGGCGTGCCACGGCGACACGCTCCACTCGCGTTCGGCACGAAGCAGCCTCGCCGAACACATCCCAACCCTGAGCGCGCGCACGCTCGCACAATAGCGGGATGACTCAGCCGCCCCCCACCCGAGCTGTCCCCTGGCTGGAACCTGGACAGGCTTTTCCGCCGGTCGACTCGGCGTGGGGTGCCAGCGACCCGGCACCCGGCTTGCTGGCCGCCGGCGGTGTGCTGGATGTCCCGACCCTGGTGACCGCCTATTCGTCTGGCATCTTTCCTTGGTACAGCTCCGGTCAGCCGGTGTTGTGGTGGAGCACCGATCCGCGCATGACCCTGAGACCGTCACAGTTCAGGCTCCACCGTTCACTGCGCAAAACACTGCTGGAGCTGCTGCGCGACAACCGCTTGCGCGTGCGCATGGACCATGACTTTGAACGCGTAATCCGCGCTTGTGCTCACGCCCCGCGCGACGGCCAGAGCGGCACCTGGATCCTGCCCACCATGGTGCAGGCTTACACACAGCTGCACAGGGCCGGGTTGGCGCACAGCGTGGAAACGTGGATCGATGGCGAACTGGCCGGCGGACTGTATTGCGTGAACCTGGGCGCCATGGTGTTTGGGGAATCCATGTTCAGCCGCCGCAGCGACGCTTCCAAGATCGCGCTGGCCGCCCTTGTGGCCTTCGCACTCGCCCACGACTTGCCTCTGATCGACTGCCAGCAGGAAACCGCCCACCTGGCTTCGATGGGGGCCCGTCCACAGCCGCGCGAGGCGTTCTGCAGGCAACTGGGCCAAGCCCTGCAGCACGCCAGCCCCATCTGGCACTTCGACCCCATATACTGGAGCCAGCTTCTCCCAAACGGTGCTGCCCACGCGTGACCCACCCGAAAGAACTCCCGCTCCAGGCGCTGCAGTTTTACGCGACGGCGCCCTACCCGTGCAGCTACCTGGCAGGACGCCAGGCACGCTCCCAAGTGGCCACCCCAAGCCACCTCATCCACAACGACGCGTATTCCGACCTGGTCACGCACGGCTTTCGCCGCAGCGGCATGTTCACCTACCGGCCTTACTGCGATGGCTGCCAAGCCTGCGTGCCGCTTCGCATTCCCGTCAAAGACTTTCAGCCCAGCCGCAGCCAGCGGCGCAGCCGCTCACGACACGCCCACCTTGAAACACGGGTGCTCAAGCTTTGCTTCATCCCCGAGCACTATCAGTTGTACTTGCGCTACCAGAACAGCCGCCACGCTGGCGGCGGCATGGACCACGACAGCATCGACCAATACACCCAGTTCCTGCTCCAAAGTCGCGTCAATTCGCGCCTGATCGAGTTCTACGAACCAGCAAGCCAAGATCGGGCCGCGAAGCTGAAGATGGTGTCCATCGTCGATGTGCTCAACGATGGCCTGTCTGCGGTGTACACCTTCTACGAGCCGGACGATGTTGCAAGCTACGGCACCTACAGTGTCCTGTGGCAGATCGAACAGGCCCTGACGCTGGGACTGCCCCACGTCTATCTGGGCTACTGGATTGAACACAGCAGCAAGATGGCCTACAAGACCGGATTTCGGCCACATCAGCTGTTGATCGACGGTCATTGGGTGAGCGGTCGTTGAATCCGGCGCAGACCAGTGGTGCGAGAACCGCGCTCCACCCTGCGGAACGGCAATTTCATCTTGTAAAATAGCAGCAACCTTTTTGCTGCCATGAACAAACGAACCGACAGCCTGCCCAGCACCCCCACCGTTCAGGTGATCGAGCGCATGTTCAACCTGCTGGAGGTACTGGCCTCCCGGGAAGAGCCGGTGTCTCTGAAAGAGATCAGCGAAAAAACCGGGTTGCACCCATCCACCGCGCACCGCATCCTCAACGACCTGACCATCGGCCGCTTTGTAGACCGCCCGGAGGCAGGGAGTTATCGCCTGGGAATGCGCCTGCTGGAGTTGGGAAACCTGGTCAAAGCTCGATTGAGCGTGCGCGACGCCGCGCTGCAGCCCATGCGTGAACTGCACAAACTGATTCAGCAACCGGTCAATCTGAGCGTGCGCCAAGGCGACGAAATCATCTACGTCGAACGCGCCTACAGCGAGCGTTCAGGAATGCAAGTGGTTCGAGCCATTGGTGGTCGCGCACCACTGCACCTCACGTCGGTGGGCAAGCTGTTCCTGGCTGCAGACGAGCCGCAACGTGTGAGGGCCTACGCCACGCGCACAGGCCTGGCCGGCAACACCCGCAACAGCCTCACACAGTTGCCCACACTGGAACGCGAGCTCAACCAGTGCCGTCAGGCCGGACTGGCCCGCGACAACGAAGAACTGGAGCTCGGTGTGCGCTGCATGGCCGCTGGCATTTACGACGACCAGTGCAAGCTGGTGGCCGGCCTGTCGATTTCAGCGCCGGCCGATCGCATCGACGAGAACTGGGTACCCAAGCTGCGCGCCACAGCGGCCGAAATTTCGGCCGCCCTGGGTTGCCCCACGGCAAAGGCCGTGCTGGCCGGCGTCCGCTGACGCGGAGCACTTCTCCGCCCTCCATAAAAAACGGCCCTTTGATGGGCCGTTTTTTATGCGAGCAACGCTTCAACCCTGAGGCCGGGCGAAACTCTGCTGGATGCTTTGGGCCTCGACCCAGCGGCGGACTCTCTCGGCGTCCTGCGCGCGACTGAGCTTGCCGGCGGAGTCCAGGAACACCATGATCAGTTTGCGCCCCGCCACTTTGGCCTGCATCACCAGACAGCGCCCTGCTTCCGAGATGTAACCCGTCTTCTGGAGACCGATTTCCCATTCCGGGTTGCGGATCAGGCGGTTGGAATTGTTGTACTGCAGCGTGCGATGCCCCAATTCCAGCTGGTGGCTGGGCGATGTGGACAGACTGCGCAGGATGGGACGCTCGTAGGCCACGGACACCAGCGTCGCCAAGTCGCGCGCACTGGATTGGTTCTGGCTCGACAGGCCCGTAGGTTCAACGTAGCGGGTGTCGCGCATGCCCAGCTCACGCGCCTTGGCATTCATCAGGCGGACAAACTGGTCCGAGCCACCGGGGAAGGTGCGCCCCAAGGCATTCGCCGCTCGGTTTTCGCTCGACATCAAAGCCAAGTGCATCAACTCGCCGCGCGACAGGGTGGTGCCAACCGCCAGCCGGCTGTTGCGGTACACCATGGCATCGTCATCGGTGATGGTGATCTGTTCGTCCAGCGACAGATGGGCATCGGCGATCACCAGGCCAGTCATCAACTTTGTGAGCGACGCGATGGGCAGCACCGCCGTGTCGTTCTTGCTGAACAGCACCTCGCTGGTTTCCTGGTCCACCACCAGCGCCACGCTCGAATTGAGATCCAGCGCATCATGCGACGCCCGCAGCCCCAGGCGCTCACCGGTTGACACGCGAGGCTCCACGGGCACGCGCACAACGGATGCGGCGAGCAGGTCGACTTGTGCGCTGGGACGGTTTTTGCCCGAGGCCAGACGAAGCGCCTGCTTCTTCTGCCCTGTCGCACGAGCCAGACGATCCGGTCGACCAGCCTTGGCCAGTTTGGCGCTGCGTTCCACGGAGGACTTCGCTTGCGCTGAGCCGTTTTTGCTGCCCCGAGCGGTCGCGACAACCACTTTCTTGCCCGCGGACTTCTGCGCCGTGCGCGCCCCCGAAGGGCTTTTGGCCGTCACCGACTTGGCCAATGTCGGCCTCTTGCTTTTTTCAGCGGCCTTGGCAACAACCGTCTTTTTGGCCTTGCCACTGCTTGTGGCCGTGTTGGCGGCGAGCGCCAGCGTCGAGACGGACAAACTCGCCGTCAGCACCGCACCTGCCGCCAGCCGCAGCGCGTAACGAATGCCTTGCATGCGAAGAATCATGTGCCCACTCCAACCGAATTAACCAATTGATTGGAGTATAGGCAAAAGCAAAAAAACTAGCAATATCAAAAGCTTGCAAAAACTTCCTCATGATGGATCGAATTGCCTCCGATTTCGCAGGCAACTCGCCCATCCTGAGTAAGTTTGTTTGACAAGTCCTTGATTTTTCTAAGTTTCAGCCTTGCGCCGCCACACGATCGGCTTTGCTGCTGAGCTTGTTGAGCGCACTCAGGTACGCCTTGGCCGAGGCCACGATGATGTCGGGGTCCGCCCCCACGCCGTTGACCACGCGACCCGAGTGCTGCAGGCGCACCGTCACCTCGCCCTGGCTCTCCGTCGATCCGCTGATGGCATTGACCGAGTACAGAACCATTTCAGCGCCACTCTTGACATGCGACTCGATGGCCTTGAGCGAAGCATCGACCGGACCGTTGCCGTCGGAGGTCGCCTTGACCTCTTTGCCTTCAACCGTGATCACGATCTCGGCATGGGGCCGTTCACCGGTCTCCGAGCGCTGGGCGAGCGACACGAAGCCGTACTGCTCCTTTTCAGCCGTCACGCTCTCGTCGCTGCACAGGGCCAGAATGTCCTCGTCAAAGATTTCGCTTTTGCGATCGGCAAGCTCCTTGAACCTGGCGAACGCGCTGTTGATCTCCGACTCCGACTCCATCTCGATGCCCAAGTCCTGCAAGCGCTGCTTGAAGGCGTTGCGACCACTGAGCTTGCCCAGCACGATCTTGTTGGCACTCCAGCCCACGTCCTCGGCCCGCATGATCTCGTAGGTGTCGCGCGCCTTGAGCACGCCGTCCTGGTGGATGCCCGAAGCGTGCGCGAAGGCATTGGCCCCCACCACCGCCTTGTTGGGCTGCACCACGAAGCCGGTGGTCTGGCTGACCATGCGGCTGGCGGGCACGATCTGGCTGGTGTCGATACCCACATCCAGGTTGAAATAATCGCGACGCGTCTTGACCGCCATCACGATCTCTTCAAGCGAACAATTGCCTGCACGCTCACCCAAGCCGTTGATCGTGCACTCCACCTGGCGCGCGCCCCCGATCTTCACACCAGCCAGCGAGTTGGCAACCGCCATGCCCAGGTCGTTGTGACAGTGCACCGACCAGATCGCCTTGTCGGAGTTGGGGATGCGCTCGCGCAGCGTCTTGATGAAGTCGCCGTACAACTCGGGGATCGCATAACCCACGGTGTCGGGGATGTTGAGCGTGGTCGCCCCCTCCTTGATCACGGCTTCCAGCACGCGGCAGAGAAAGTCCATATCGCTGCGGTAGCCATCTTCCGGGCTGAACTCGATGTCTTCCACCAGATTGCGGGCAAAACGAACCGACAGCTTGGCCTGCTCAAACACCTGGTCGGGCGTCATGCGCAGCTTCTTCTCCATATGAAGAGGACTGGTCGCGATGAAGGTGTGGATACGAGCCCGGCTGGCGCCTTTGAGTGCTTCGGCCGCGCGGGAAATATCGCGATCGTTCGCACGGGCCAGCGAGCAGACCGAGGAATCCTTGATTGTGTTGGCAATCGCCTGCACGCAATCAAAGTCACCATTGGAACTGGCGGCAAAGCCCGCCTCGATCACGTCGACCTTGAGGCGCTCCAACTGGCGCGCAATGCGCAGCTTCTCGTCCTTGGTCATGGACGCCCCGGGCGACTGCTCGCCGTCGCGCAAGGTGGTGTCAAAAATGATGAGCTTGTCGGTCATGTGATTCTCCGGAGGGTCGCCTCGTGGGCAGCACTTGAAAAAACCCGCAGTAGAAAACAAAACGGCCCGCTGCGGGTGCAAACGGGCCGTTGTAGGAAGTCGCTCGCGCGTTACCAGACCTGCCCGTCAAGGACATCCAGTAGTAGCGAGAACGAAACGTGATTCATGCGATGCAATGTAGCACAAAGCCCTGGCCGTCCGGATAGAGAAAAACCATCGGCATGATGCGGCCCACTCCGGCTCATTCGTGCAGGCCGCGTTCGTCCGGCTCATCGGTGGACGTGCTGATGACGCTGGTGGGCCTGCCCTTGGACCTGCGCCAGAAATACATGCCGTAGCCGGAGAAACCGTACACCACAAACAGCCCGAACAACACCGTGGGCGGGTGGATGTTGATCACCGCAATGCCCAGCGCCACCAGCACGATGGCCGCGAAGGGCACGCTCTTCTTGAGGCTCAGGTCCTTGAAGCTGTAGAACGGCACGTTGGTGACCATGGTCAACCCGGCATACAACGTCAGAGCGAACAGCGGCCAGGTCAACACGGTGCGGTCGAGTTCCAGTTCGGTGGCCAGCCAGATGAAGCCTGCCACCAGCGCGGCAGCGGCAGGCGATGGCAAGCCCTGGAAGTAACGCTTGTCCACCACGCCCGTGTTGACGTTGAAGCGTGCCAGCCGCAAGGCAGCGCAGGCGCAGTACACAAAGGCGGCGATCCAGCCCCAGCGACCGATGTCCTTGAGCACCCAGACATAGGCCACCAGGCCCGGCGCAGCACCAAAGGACACCATGTCGGACAGGGAGTCCATCTGCTCGCCAAACGCACTCTGGGTGTTGGTCATGCGGGCCACGCGACCGTCCAAACTGTCGAGCACCATGGCGGCGAAGATGCCAACAGTGGCCAGATCGAAACGGCCATTCATGGCCATGACGATGGCGTAGAACCCGCCGAACAGCGCCGCCAACGTGATCATGTTGGGCACCATATAGATGCCCTTGCTGCGTTTGGGCTGTTCGATGATGGGATCGTGCTGAGGATCGGTTCCGTCGTGCATGGGAAGTATTGAAAGGCCCGTCGGGCAGTTCTGGCAGTGTAAGTCAGTGGCACGCCAGCAGAAACGACAAAGGCCACCGGAGTGGCCTTTGTCTTTGAACGCGAGCGCGATCAGTTGCGGGTCTGGTCGACCAGCTTGTTCTTCGCGATCCAGGGCATCATGGCGCGCAGCTGGGCACCCACCACTTCGATCTGGTGATCAGCGGTGTTGCGGCGGCGAGCGGTCATGCTCGGGTAGTTCAGACGGCCTTCCTGGATGAACATCTTGGCGTAGTCGCCGTTCTGGATGCGCTTGAGCGCGTTGCGCATGGCCTTGCGCGACTCTTCGTTGATCACTTCCGGACCCGTCACGTACTCGCCGAACTCCGCGTTGTTGGAGATCGAGTAGTTCATGTTGGCGATGCCGCCTTCGTAGATCAGGTCGACGATCAGCTTGAGTTCGTGCAGGCACTCGAAGTAGGCCATCTCGGGGGCGTAGCCGGCTTCGACCAGGGTTTCGTAGCCCATCTTGATCAGCTCGACAGCACCACCGCACAGCACGGCCTGCTCGCCGAACAGGTCGGTCTCGGTCTCTTCCTTGAAGTTGGTCTCGATGATGCCGGCCTTGCCGCCACCGTTGGCCATGGCGTAGCTCAGGGCCAGTTCACGGGCCTTGCCGGACTTGTCCTGGTGCACAGCGATCAGGTGGGGCACGCCGCCACCCTGGGTGTAGGTGTTGCGCACGGTGTGGCCAGGGGCCTTGGGCGCGACCATCCACACGTCCAGATCGGCGCGAGGCACGACCTGGTTGTAGTGCACGTTGAAGCCGTGAGCGAACACCAGCGATGCGCCCTGCTTGATGTTGGGGGCTACGTTGTTGGTGTAGACCTCGGCGATCTGCTCGTCGGGCAACAGGATCATGACCACGTCAGCGGCCTTCACGGCATCGTTGACTTCCATCACGTTCAGACCGGCCTTGCCGACCTTGTCCCAGGAAGCACCGCCCTTGCGCAGACCAACCACGACCTTCACGCCGCTGTCGTTCAGGTTCTGGGCGTGGGCGTGGCCTTGCGAGCCGTAGCCGATGATGGCAACCGTCTTGCCTTTGATCAGGCTCAGGTCGCAGTCTTTGTCGTAAAAAACTTTCATGGTCATTCCTCTTTGGGGGTATTGGTGTGCCGTTCGAACATGAGCCCGTCGAAGGCCCTCGACAGGCCCAGCCCGAACGGCGGTTCGGCTGAGCCCGAAAAACCTGCAATCTTAAACGCGCAAGATGCGCTCGCCGCGACCGATGCCGCACGCACCCGTGCGCACGGTTTCGAGAATCGCGCTGCGGTCGATCGCGTCCAGGAACGCGTCGTTTTTGCCCTGGTCGCCGGTGAGCTCGATGGTGTAGCTCTTCTCGGTCACGTCGATGATGCGGCCGCGAAAGATGTCGGCCATGCGCTTCATCTCTTCACGTTCCTTGCCCACCGCGCGCACCTTCACCAGCATGAGCTCACGCTCGGTGTAGGCGCCCTCGGTCAGGTCCACCACCTT
>NZ_JASJOY010000144.1:0-1015 GCF_031426985.1 Hydrogenophaga sp. | reverse complement strand
GCGAGGATGAACTCGACGGCCGACTGGATCTCGGCGTCCGACGCCGTGGAGCCGCCCTTGGGAGGCATGGCGTTTTTACCCTTGATCGCGCTGGCGGTCAGCGCTTCCAGGCCAAGGCCGATACGCGGGCCCCAGGCGGCCTTGTCGCCGAACTTGGGCGCACCGGCCACACCGGCCGCATGGCAGGCCACGCAAGCCTTGTTGTAAAGCGCTTCGCCGCTGAGTGCGGCGGTGGGTGCACCAGCGGCCGCACCGTCAGCGGCTGGGGCCGGGGCTGCGCCCGAAGCCGCCATGGCGGCAGCGATCGTTGCGGCATCACCCAGCACCACGGTGCCCACGCGCTGGATGCGCTGGGCGGTCGCGAGTTCGGGGTCCACCGCGCCGGCGGCCGGCTTGTCGCCGGAGGTGACGTAGTACACCAGGCCGATGATGATGAAGATCGGGGCGACAAACGAGAAAAACGACGTCCAGAGCAACTGGGCAGGGGTTTTGATCGGGCCGGTGTGGGAATCGTGCGCGTGGTCGCTCATGGTGTCCTCAAGAATGGCGGAACGGGGAGCCAGGATGGGTGGGGCAGGCCGTGCCCGGCCAAGCGCCGGACAGCCCGCGATTATAGCCAAACCCCTCTTGCCGCAGACTTGCAGCTGAGCCCGCCTGATAGAATCGGTCGCTGTTGCGGCTGTAGCTCAGTGGATAGAGTATTGGCCTCCGAAGCCTATGGTCACGGGCCCGGCATGCAACAATTCGACTATTGGTCTCCTTACAGCATGCGGCTGTAGCTCAGTGGATAGAGTATCGGCCTCCGAAGCCGAGGGTCGTGGGTTCGATCCCCGCCAGCCGCACCAAAATCAATGACATACGTGGGTTTCTTGTGGCCCACGTGACCGTCAAAGTTGTCCCGATGACGCAAAAGCCGTGGTGGTACTGGGCCACAGGGCAAATGGACTTGTGGTCACGGCAAGAAGCTCTACATCACCATGGCCCGTCTATGGCCCACGCGTAGCCCATGACTTTG
>NZ_JASJOY010000143.1:0-4107 GCF_031426985.1 Hydrogenophaga sp. | reverse complement strand
CCGCCGCGCGCTCCAGGTCGAAAATGTAGCGCTGCGTCGGCGTCCAGCCCGGCCCTCCATGCTCCTTGGGCCAGCCGGTGACCAGCCAGCCCTGGCTATCGAGTCGGCGCTGCCATTGAACGATGTCGTTCTTCTGCAGCATCTCTCCGGTGACGGCCTTGCGCTTGAGATCGGACGGTGTGTGGGCTTTGAACCAGGCGCGAACCTCTTGCTGGAACGCCATGTCTTCCGGGCTGAAATCGATGTCCATCGTGGGCCTTTCTGCGTTCGGCTTGCGCTTTAGATCGAGATGCCGCCGCCGCAGATCAGCGTCTGGCCGCTTACGTAGTTCGACTCGGGAATACACAGCAGGTAGACCGATCCGGCTGCCTCCTCGGGCGTGCCGCCGCGACCCAACGGAATGGTGCGCTCCATCATTTCCAGCAGCTCGGGGTTGACGCCGACCTTGATCTTGCGACCCTCGACGTCGATGGAGGCATCGCCACTGGCTGGTGCCTCGGTCAGCCGCGTCTTGATCATGCCAAAAGCAACGGCGTTGACGTTCACCTTGTAGCGACCCCACTCCTTGGACAGCGCCTTGGTCAGACCAATGATGCCGGCCTTGCCCGCCGAGTAGTTGGCCTGACCGGCGTTGCCACCGGTGCCGGCGATGGACGAAATGTTGACCACCTTGCGAAACACCTCCTGCCCCGCTTCGGCTTCCTTGCGCGAGGCGACGCGGATGAACTCCGAAGCAGCGCGCAAAATCTTGAACGGCGCGGTCAGATGCACGTCGATGATCGCGTTCCATTGCTCGTCCGTCATCTTCTGAACCACGTTGTCCCAGGTGTAGCCGGCGTTGTTGATGATGATGTCCAGGCCGCCGAAGCCGTCGATCGCGGTCTTGACGAACTTTTCAGCGAAGCCGTCGGCAGTGACGCTGCCGGCACAAGCCAGCGCCATGCCGCCAGCGGCCTTGATGTCGGCCACGGTCTGCTCGGCCGGGCCGGCGTCCAGGTCATTGACGACCACCTTGGCGCCTTCGCTGGCGAGTTTCATGGCGATGGCGCGGCCGATGCCGCGACCCGATCCGGAGACGATGGCAACTTTGCCTTCAAGTGTTTTCATGGTGTGTCCTTGCTTGTGATTAAAAGGAAATAAATAAAAAGTCGGGCCGCCAAACGGAGGCCTCAGTTCAAGGCAACCAGTGCCTCGCCGGCCAGCGTGATTTCGCCTGTCGCCTTCGTCGCGCTGATTTGAACGCGCACGCAGGGCCGACCTGCATGCTCAATCTTTTCAAGCACCTTGCCCGTGCAGCGTATGCGGTCGCCGAGGTGGGTCATGGCCGCGAAGCGAACGCCATAGCTGAGGAGCTGGCGCTGCGGCACCCATTCGGTGAGCGCACGCCCGAGGTAGGCCATCGACAACATACCCTGCGCGAACACATCCTTCATACCCGCGCTGCGGGCGAAGTCGATGTCGATGTGGATCGGGTTGTGGTCACCCGACGCACCGGCGAACAGTGCCAGTGTGGTGCGGCTGATCGGTGGCAATTCCAGTACAGGCATGTCGTCACCAACATCCAGGATTTTTACTTGAGTGTTCATGAATAGTCCTTCAGGCGTGGCGCACGACGACCACCGAATGCAGGTCAGAGACATGCTCGCCGAGCTGATTGGTGACTTTCGTGTCGTTGACGACAAACTCGAGCGCGCCGCCCTTCTTGTCGTAGATGTCGGTGACGCGGGTCTGGAAGCGCAGCGTGTCGCCAGCGCACACCGGGGCGTGGTAGTCAAAGCGTTGCTCGCCGTGCAAGACCTTGCGCAAGTCGATCTTGAGCGTGTCGAGCAACGTCATCAACACCCCCGAATCGCTCTCGGCGCCAAAGATGAAGGTCGGTGGTGCCACGACGTTGCGGTAGCCAGCGGCCTGGGCGGCGCTCGCGTCGAAGTAGATCGGGTCGGTGGCACCGATCACCTCGGCGAAAAAGCGGATGCGCCCCTTCTCCACATCCCACAGCGTGGGCGGCACCTCGTAACCGATGAATTTCTTGTCAATCATGGGACTCCAGCTCCTGGTTTTCTGCGCCTGTGCTCAGGCGGCCTGGTAAAGCGTGACGACGCAAGCGCCGCCCAGCCCGAGGTTGTGCTGCAAGGCCACACGGGCGCCCTTGACCTGGCGTTTGTCCGCCGTGCCGCGCAACTGGTGCGTCAGCTCGTAACATTGCGCCAGGCCGGTCGCGCCCAGCGGATGCCCTTTCGACAACAGGCCTCCCGACGGGTTGGTCACAACCTTGCCGCCATAGGTGTTGTCGCCGTCCAGCACGAACTTCTCCGCACCGCCCTCCGGACACAGGCCCAGCGCCTCGTAGGTCAGCAGTTCGTTCTGTGCAAAGCAGTCGTGCAGCTCAACCACGTTCACGTCCTGCGGGCCGATGCCGGCTTGCTTATAGACCTTTTGCGCCGCATCGCGCGCCATGTCGAAGCCGACCACGCGCATCATGTCGTGCGACTCGAAGGTGCTGGGGAAATCGGTCGTCATTGCCTGGGCGGTAATCGACACGCGGGTGTCGAGCCCATGCTTTTTGGCGAAGGCTTCGGAGCAAATCACCGCAGCAGCGGCGCCGCAGGTCGGCGGGCAAGCCATCAGGCGGGTCATCACGCCCTCCCACAGCATCGGTGCGTTCATCACGTCATCGACCGAGACCTCCTTGCGAAACAGCGCCAGCGGGTTGTTGGCGGCATGGCGGCTGGCCTTGGCGCGAATGCTGGCAAAGGTCGACAGTTGGGTGCCGTACTTGTCCATGTGCGCCTTGCCGGCGCCGCCGAAGTAACGAAGGGCCAGCGGAATTTCCGGGTGCCCGACGAGCTCGGCGGTGGCCCGGTCAAACTCCTCGAACGGCGTTGGCCTGTCCTCGAACTGGGCCTTGATGGCACCGGCGGCCATCTGCTCGAAGCCCAGGGCCAGCACGCACTCGGCGGCACCGCTTTCGACCGCCTGGCGCGCCAGAAACAGCGCCGTCGAACCGGTGGAGCAGTTGTTGTTGACGTTGACGATTGGTATGCCGCTCATGCCCACCGGGTAGAGCGCCCGCTGGCCGCAGGTGGAATCGCCATACACATAGCCCACATAGGCTTGCTGGATCATGGGGTATTCGACGCGCGCATCGGCCATGGCCTGGCGCACCGCCTTTTCTCCCATCACGTGATAGGGCTCGCTGGCGCCCGGTTTGGTGAACGGGATCATGCCCACACCGGCAACAATAACTTTCTGGTTCATCGCACTGACTCCTTGGGTTGAAATGTTTCGATCGAAACGTTTTGGACTCGGACACTGGGAGGCCGACGGCCTCAGCCGCCCTTGTCCGCGTTGGCATACTCGGTTTTGAGGGCCTTCTTGAGGATCTTGTTGGCCGCACTGATTGGCAGCGAGCTGCGGAAGTGAATCCGCTTCGGCGCCTCGAAGCCGGGCAGGCGGCCACGACAGAACTCGAAGATGACCGTATGTTTTTCTCCGGTTGCCTTCACAGCGCGACGCAAGTTGTCGCTCACGTTCTGGCGGCGCAGCAGGTTCATCCCGAGTTCGTGGGTCAAGGCTGTTGTTTCCTTAGGTCGAAGCGTCGTTTGTCACTGATGAAGGGTCGCGCCGCGAGCGGCGTGATCCGATAGGTGTCACGGGTGACCACCTGCTTGAGCAACAGGTCGGCCCCCGCCAATGAATCCGCACCGGTTCCACCTCCCATGGCCGAAGTCTCCAGATCTCTGGCACTTCAGGTGAGCGCTTGCAACGAATCCTACCTAACGCTTGACAGTTTGGCAATCCCTCATTAAATTCGCGCAAACCCAAAGAGACCTCGTCCCCGCAGCTTGGGTGCGCGCCGTGACTCCTTGACCCACAACCCACGCATTGATAGGCATCCCTATATGGCCGACCCTCGCAGTTTTGCTCTCTCCGCCGACGACCGCGCCGTGCTTGAAGCCGCCGACAAGTTCGCGCGCAAGGAATTCGTGCCGCTCTCGCGGCGCATGGACGACGAGGAGTGGTGGCCGCCGGATATCTTCCAGAAAATTGGCGCGGCTGGCTTCATGGGGGCCACCGTGCCTGCCGAGCATGGTGGCGCGGGCATGG
>NZ_JASJOY010000142.1:0-1449 GCF_031426985.1 Hydrogenophaga sp. | reverse complement strand
ACGTGACGGCCCCCAGCGTGCCCGACAGCAACAGCACCAACAACAGCGATACAGAGTTGGGGATCGCACTCTTTGCTGATCCCGGTGTGAATGTTCAGCCTATTCCCAGCGGGGCCGTGGGTTCGACGGTCACCACGACCGTGACGCTGTCCAACAATGGCAGTGTGACGGTCACGTTCGTGCCGCAGATTCTTGTCAACGGCAACACGACGACACTGGCTCCGGTGACGCTGGCGCCTGGGCAGACCGTCAGCAGTGCGCCGATCACAGTGCCGCTGAAGGCCACGGGGGCGACGGTGACGGCCAACGTGACGGCGGCCACCGCTCCGGACAGCAATTCGTCCAACAACACGGATCAAGAAACCACGGTCGGCCTGTTCAGCGATCCGGGTGTGAACGTCCAGCCCATTCCCTCGGGTGCGGTGGGCAGCACGGTGACCACGACGGTGACCTTGAGCAACAACGGCAGCACGACCGTGACCTTCACCCCGGTGGTGGTGGTCAACGGCGTGAGCACGACGTTGACGAGCGTGACGCTGGCTCCGGGCCAGACGATGAGCAGCGCGCCGATCACGGTGCCGCTGACGGCCACGGGCGCAACGGTGACGGCCAACGTCACCAACCCCAGCGTGCCCGACAGCAACACGGCCAACAACAGCGACACGGAAGGTGGCGCGGGCCTGTTCAGCGATCCGGGTGTGAACGTCCAGCCCATCCCCGCGGGTGCGGTGGGCAGCACGGTGACCACGACGGTGACCTTGAGCAACAACGGCAGCACGACGGTGACCTTCACCCCGGTGGTGGTGGTCAACGGCGTGAGCACGACGTTGACGAGCGTGACGCTGGCGCCGGGCCAGAGCACCAGCAGCGCACCGATCACGGTGCCGCTGACGGCCACGGGCGCAACGGTGACGGCCAACGTGACGGCCCCCAGCGTGCCCGACAGCAACAGCACGAACAACAGCGATACCGAAACCGGTACGGGCCTGCTCAGCGATCCGGGTGTGAACGTCCAGCCCATTCCCTCGGGTGCGGCCGGCAGCACGGTGACCACGACGGTGACCCTGAGCAACAACGGCAGCACAACCGTGACCTTCACCCCGGTGGTGGTGGTCAACGGCGTGAGCACGACGTTGACGAGCGTGACGCTGGCGCCGGGCCAGAGCACCAGCAGCGCACCGATCACGGTGCCGCTGACGGCCACGGGCGCAACGGTGACGGCCAACGTGACGGCCCCCAGCGTGCCCGACAGCAACAGCACGAACAACAGCGATACCGAAACCGGTACGGGCCTGCTCAGCGATCCGGGTGTGAACGTCCAGCCGATCCCCTCGGGCGCGGTGGGCAGCACGGTGACCACGACGGTGACCCTGTCCAACAACGGCAGCGCGACGGTGACCTTCACCCCGGTGGTGGTGGTCAACGGCGTGAGCACGACGTTGACGAGCG
>NZ_JASJOY010000141.1:0-5085 GCF_031426985.1 Hydrogenophaga sp. | reverse complement strand
GTGGCCAAGTACCCCAGCCACGACGACCAGAAGAACCGCTGGCGCCTGCCGGTGCTCTACAAGTCGCTGCAGCAGAAAAACGTGGACGAGAAGGTCCACGAGAAATTCCCGCTGATCATGACCTCGGGCCGTCTGGTCGAGTACGAAGGCGGCGGCGAAGAGACGCGTTCGAATCCCTGGCTGGCCGAGCTGCAGCAGGAGATGTTCATCGAACTCAACCCCAAGGCAGCGGCCGAGCGCGGCATTCACAACGGCGAACGCGTCTGGGTCAGCACCCCCACGGGGGCGCGCCTGAACGTGCAGGCCCTGGTGACCGAGCGGGTGGACGAACACACGGTGTTCATGCCCTTCCACTTCTCCGGCCGCTGGCAGGGGGAGGACCTGAAGGCCTACTACCCGGCCGGCGCCATGCCGGTGGTGCGGGGTGAGGCCATCAACACCTCCACCACCTACGGTTACGACATCGTGACCATGATGCAAGAGACCAAGACCACGGTCTGCAACGTAGAAAAAGCATAAGGAGAACGCACGATGGCACGAATGAAATTCATCTGTGACGCCGAGCGTTGCATCGAGTGCAACGGCTGCGTCACCGCCTGCAAGAACGAGAACGAGGTGCCCTGGGGCGTGAACCGCCGCCGGGTGGTCACGCTCAACGACGGTGTGCCGGGCGAGAAGTCGATCTCGGTGGCCTGCATGCACTGCAGCGACGCGCCCTGCATGGCGGTCTGCCCGGTCAACTGCTTCTACCGCACCGACGAAGGCGTGGTGCTGCACGACAAGGACATCTGCATCGGCTGCGGCTACTGCTCCTATGCCTGCCCGTTCGGTGCGCCGCAGTTCCCCTCGCAGGGTACCTTCGGGGTGCGCGGCAAGATGGACAAGTGCACCTTCTGCGCCGGCGGCCCGGAAGCCAATGGCAGCGAGGCCGAGTTCGAGAAATACGGCCGCAACCGCCTGGCCGAAGGCAAGCTGCCGGCCTGCGCCGAGATGTGCTCGACCAAGGCGCTGCTGGCCGGTGACGGCGACGTGGTGGCCGACATCTTCCGCACCCGCGTGGTGGCCCGTGGCAAGGGTGCCGAAGTCTGGGGCTGGGGCACGGCCTACGGCACCGCCGGCAACAAGGAAGGGAGCAAGTCATGATGCGCAAGACCCTGACGACGCTGGGCCTGATGGCCGCCATGGCGGCGCTGACCGCCTGCGGCGAAAAACCCCAGGACATGGGTGGCACCCGTTCCGACGCGGCGCCTTATGCCGGGGTGGGCCAGAGCCCGTTCCTGCAACCGGGCTGGAAGGTGGGCGACAAGGGCAGCTGGGAACAGCAGCTCAAGGCGCGCGCGCAGTACGGCATGAACGACTATTCCCGCGTCGCCACCCAATGAGGAGCCGCGCATGACGAGCAACACATCCATCGCGAGGCTGCGGGGCTGGGGTTTGGCCCTGGCACTGGCGGGCGGCCTGGGGCTGGGCCAGGCGCAGACCGCGCCTGAGGCCGCCGCGCCCGCAGCGGCGGCACCGGCCGTGGCCGGCGTCAAGAGCGCGAACATCTTCGAGATCGCGCCCGACGCCAGCACCGACCCGAACTACGCCAGCCAGAGCAACGCCGAGCGCAAGCAGGTGCAGCCCGGCAACAACGCCCCGATGTGGCGCGATGTGGGCAAGGGCGTGACCGGCTACAGCAGCTTGCCGCTGAGCCAGGCGCCCGAGGCGGGCAACCTGATCCAGCCCTTTGTGCAGTACCCCGGCTCGCGCCTGACCAACGCGGGCGAAGCCTGGCGCGAGGTGCGCAACCAGTGGCTGATCCCCTATGGCGGGTCCTTGCTGTTCGTCGTGCTGCTGGCCCTGGCCATCTTCTACAAGGCCAAGGGGCCGCTAGGCGGCCACCTGAAAGACACCGGCCGTCAGATCGAGCGCTTCACCCCGTTCGAGCGCGCGGCGCACTGGGCCAACGCGGGCGCCTTCGTCGCGCTGGCGGTCTCGGGCATCGTCATGGCCTTCGGCAAGTTCTTCATCCTGCCGGTGATCGGCAGCACGCTGTTCGGCTGGCTGACGTTTGCGCTCAAGAACCTGCACAACTTCGTCGGCCCCTTGTTTGCGGTGTCGCTGCTGATCATCGTGGTGACCTTCATCAAGGACAACATCGCCAACGCGGCCGACTTCGTCTGGCTCAGAAAACTGGGGGGCATGCTGGGCGAACACGAGGTGCCTTCGCACCGCTTCAACGCCGGTGAAAAGGGGCTGTTCTGGTGGGGCATCACCATCCCCGGCATCGTGGTGGTGGGCTCGGGCCTGTTCCTCGACAAGCTGCTGCCCGGCATGCTGTACCTGCGCGGCGACATGCAGATCGCCCACATGCTGCACATCGTCTGTGCGCTGGTGATGATGGCGCTGATCATGGGCCACATCTACATGGGCACCGTGGGCATGAAGGGCGCCTACAGCGCCATGAAGACCGGTTACGTGGACGAGGCCTGGGCCCAGGAACACCACGAACTCTGGTACGACGACATCAAGGCCGGCAAGATCCCGGCCCAGCGCAGCAAGACCGAACCGGCCGCGCCGCTGCAGACGCCGGCCAAGGCCTGATCAGATCGCTAGGACATTGCCATGAAAAAACTGTTTCTGATGGTGGCGCTGGCCGCCCTGTCCACCGCGGCCCTGGCCAAGCTGCCCGCGCCGGTGCTGGACGACGCGGCCAAGGCCAAGGCCGATGAGGCCAAGGCCAAGACCGCGCACACAGGCAAGGTCGATGCCTACAAGCTCTGCCTGTCGATGGACCGGTCGGCCGCGAATTACTTCAAGACCGCCGCCGCTGCGGGCAAGGCTGTGAAGCCGGCCACGGCCACCCCGCCGTGCGCCGATCCGGGCCCCTTCGTTTGGCCCGCACCTGCAACGGCGGCCGCGGCGCCGGCAGCAACCGCTGCACCCGCCTCACCGGCGGCTGCCGCGCCCGCCAAGAAGTCCTGACGCATCCCGCCGGCTGGCCGGCGCACGTATGCTTGCACGCATGAACCTGGCCGACCTGCAAAACATCGCCGAGGCACCCGCATCCGTTGTGGCGACCCGGCCGCGACTGACCCAGGCCCACGCCGACCTCACCCGCGAGGTGACGGTGGTGGACGAGTCCGGCCAGCACCGGGCCATCCGCATCCCGGCCGAGCGCGACCTCACGGTCTATGTCGACAAGCGTGAGCTGGTCACGCTCATGACCCTGGGGGCTCACCCCGAGTGGCTGGTGCTGGGCTACCTGCTCAACCAGCGCCTGGTCAGCGGCGTGCACGAAATCGAGTCCATCACCGTGGACTGGGACGTGGGCGCCGCCGCGGTGGTGACCCGTTCGGGCATCGACCGCATCGAAGAGCGCACCGCGCGCCGCGTGGTCACCACCGGCTGCGGCCAGGGCAGCGTGTTCGGCGGCCTGATGGACGACGTGGACCGCATCGTGCTGCCGCCGCAGGCCCGCCTGCGCCAGTCGCAGCTCTACAGCATCGTCAACACCATCCGTTTGCACGACAGCACCTACAAGACCGCCGGTTCGGTGCACGCCTGTGCGCTGTTCGTGGACGAGCGCCTGCAGCTGTTCGTGGAAGACGTCGGCCGTCACAACGCGGTGGACACCATTGCGGGCTGGATGGCCTTGCAGGGCTCGCTGCCCGCGGGTGAAAAGGTCTTCTACACGACCGGCCGCCTGACCAGCGAGATGGTCATCAAGTCGGCCCAGATGGGTGTGCCGGTGGTGATCTCGCGCAGCGGCATCACCGAAATGGGCCTGCACGTGGCCCAGCGCGTGGGGCTGTGCGCCATCGGCCGCGCCACGCACAAGCGCTTCTACTGCTTCTCGCACCCGCAGCGCATCGTCTTCGACGCGATCCCCGCAGAAGCCGGCGCCGCCTGAGAGGCTGAGAGGAAATCGGTCATGCCCGCCTTGGCGCCCCAAAACCCCGCCTGCGGCGTTGCAAATGCGCGCCGTAGCCCGAGCTACGGCTGTGCTTTGCGCCTTGCCGGCCGTGCTTCGGGACGCCCTTTCGGGCACGCCCCATTCCCTCCCAGCCTCTGAGCCGGTGCCCGCCGGGGCGGGCATACACTCACGAACACCCTGGAACGGGCGCGCACAGCGGTCCCGTTCCGCCACCCATTCCCGCTCCATTGCCACCCAAGAAAGACCCGACCGCCATGAGCCGCGATGTCCACGTCATCAACCACCCCCTGGTCCAGCACAAGCTCACGCTGATGCGCAAGAAGGACACCAGCACCAAGAGCTTCCGCGAGTTGGTGCACGAACTCTCGGCCCTGCTGGCCTACGAGCTCACGCGCGACATGCCCATGCAGCAGATCGAGATCGAGACGCCGCTGGAAAAGATGATGTCGCCCGTGATCGACGGCAAGAAGATCGTGCTGGCCTCCATCCTGCGCGCCGGCAACGGCTTCCTGGACGGCATGCTGCAGGTGCTGCCCGGCGCCCGCGTGGGCCACATCGGCCTGTACCGCGACCCGGCCACGCTCAAGGCGGTGGAGTACTACTTCAAGATGCCCAGCGGCATGGAAGAGCGCGACGTGATCGTGCTCGACCCCATGCTGGCCACCGGCAACTCGGCCGTGGCCGCGGTGGACCGCCTCAAGGCCACGAAGCCGCGCTCGATCCGCTTCGTCTGCCTGGTCACCTGCCCGCAGGGCATCAAGACCTTCCACGACGCCCACCCGGACGTGCCGATCTACACCCCGGCGGTGGACCGCGAGCTCAACGAGCACGGCTACATCGTGCCGGGGCTGGGCGATGCGGGCGACCGGATCTTCGGCACGAAATAGGGCCCACCCCCGTCGCTTGCCCACTGCGTGTGGCCGCTCCGCCCCTCAAGGGGCAATGCCTGCGGGCCGGCGGAGCCGGACCCACGGCATTCTCGAATGGGACACGCGCGCCGGCCACGGCCTCGTCGAGCCATCGGCTAGGAGTGTGGTCCGGCAAAGCCCGTTTCGCCGCGTTCTCGGATCGAGCATCTTTTCCGAACAGATGTCGCCCGGGGAAGGCAGGGCGATCCGGCGCCGGGCCGCCCCAAGCCGGATCAGCCCCCTTGTATGCTTTTAGCG
>NZ_JASJOY010000140.1:0-1422 GCF_031426985.1 Hydrogenophaga sp. | reverse complement strand
TGCACATCGACCGCAGCCTCAAGGGCACGGTGGCGGGCAAGGTGGTGCTGGTCACCGGGGGCAGCTCGGGCATCGGCCTGGCGGCGGCCCACAAGTTCGCCGAAGCAGGGGCGGTGACGATCATCTGCGGGCGCGACCAGGACAAGCTCGACGAGGCCTGCGCCGAAGCGAAGGCCAAGGGCTATGCCTTCATCGCCTACCCGGCCGACATCGCCGACATGGCCGACTGCGACCGTTTCGTGCAGCTGCTGATCGCCAACCACGGCGGCGTGGACTTCCTGATCAACAACGCGGGCCGCTCGATCCGCCGCGCCATCGAAGGCAGCTACGACCGTTTCCACGACTACGAGCGCACCATGCAGCTGAACTACTTCGGCTGCCTGCGCGTGACCATGGGGCTGCTGCCGGGCATGGTGGCCAAGCGCAAGGGGCATGTGGTGAACATCAGCTCCATCGGCGTGCTGACCAACGCCCCGCGCTTCTCGGCCTATGTGGCCAGCAAGGCCGCGCTGGACGCGTGGACGCGCTGCGCGAGCAGCGAGTTTGCGGACCAGGGCATCAGCTTCACGACGATCAACATGCCGCTGGTGCGCACGCCCATGATCGCGCCGACGCAGATCTACAAGAACGTGCCGACGCTGGCGCCCGAAGAAGCGGCCGACATGATCGCGCAGGCCTGCATCTTCAAGCCGGTGCGTATCGCGACGCGGCTGGGGGTGACGGGGCAGGTGCTGCACGCGTTTGTGCCGCGCATCGCGCAGATCGTGATGAACACGAGCTTCCGCATGTTCCCGGATTCGTCGGCGGCCAAGGGGGAGAAGGGGGCGAAGTCGCAGTTGTCGCCTGAGGCGGTGGCGATGCAGCAGATGATGCGGGGGATTCACTTCTGATGTCGTTGTCGTTGTCGTTGTCGGTGCGTTGATGCGCCTGTGGCGAGCCGGGTCTCGGCCCGGCGGCCGAGGCACTTTTCTTTGCTTCGCCAAAGAAAAGTACCCAAAAGAAAGGCGAGCCGGATGCGCTGTCCCTCCGCTTCGCTGCGGGCACACTCCGTTGCTCGGTCCGGACGGGGTCTGCGCAAACTTGTCCGCTGCGCGGCCTTCGGACATGCGCAGCCTTTTTCCCGCCCGGCCCTGCGCTACTCGCCAGCGCATGACGGCGGAACGCGGGAGCGGATGCGGGGACATCGCCGCCGGCCACCGGGTTGGTCTTGCCTTCACCCCAGCCATCTCCCCGCGAGAGAGGGAGCAAGCCACGGCACCTTGAGGGGGAGTCCGATCCCGCATGCGTACTTTGCCGTCCGACCGGGCTGAGCAGCGCAGGGGCGCGGGGATCAGACATTCGCGTGTTCGACGTCCGCGCAGCGGACTAGTTTGCGAATGTCCCCCGCGAACCGAGCAGCGCAAGGCAGCCCGCAGGGCCCCG
>NZ_JASJOY010000139.1:0-1116 GCF_031426985.1 Hydrogenophaga sp. | reverse complement strand
GACGTGGTCGCGGCCGTGTGCGTCGCAGAGAAAACTCTCGGCACGGTCGGCGGTCCACTTGATCGAGCGGTTGAGTTGTTTGGCAGCCCAGGTCAGGCACACGTCTTCGGCGTACAGGAAGATCTTGGAGCCAAAGCCACCCCCCACGTCGGGCGCAATCACCCGCACCTTGTGCTCGGGCAGGCCCAGCACGAAGGCGGTCATCAACAGGCGCTCGACGTGCGGGTTTTGGTTGGCCACATACAGCGTGTATTCGTCGTTGGCACGGCTGTAGGAACCGATGGCCGCACGCGGCTCCATGGCATTGGGGATCAGCCGGTTGTTGACCAGGGCCAGCTTGGTCACATGCGCGGCCTTGGCGAAGGTGGCGTCCACCTGTGCCTTGTCGCCCAGCGCCCACTTGTAGCACTGGTTGTTGGGCGCGATGTCGTGCAGCGCCTGCGCCTTGGCCGCATCACGCACGCTGACCACCGCGCTGAGCACCTCGTAGTCCACCACCACCGCTTCAGCGGCATTGCGCGCCTGCTCCAGCGTCTCGGCCACCACCATGGCCACGTGGTCGCCCACGTAGCGCACCTTGCCTTGCGCCAGGATCGGGTGCGGCGGCTCCTTCATGGGTGTGCCATCAGGGTTGTTGATCAACCAGCCGCAGGGCAGCCCACCCATCTTGCCTTCCACATCCTTGCCGGTGAAGATCTGCACCACGCCCGGCATGGCCTTGGCCGCCGCCAAGTCGATGCCGTTGATCACCGCATGCGCGTGAGGCGAACGCACGAACACGGCGTAGGCCTGGTGCGCCAACGTGATGTCGTCGGTGTACTGGCCGGCCCCGGTCAGAAAACGGTAGTCTTCCTTGCGCTTGAGCGCCTCGCCGATGTGCGGCAGCTTCGAAAAATCCGATGCACCCATGTTGTTCTCCTGGTGGTTCGCGGTGAGGGCGCATCAAGCCGCTTGCATGGCCTGCTGGCCCTGCTGCACGGCTTTGACGATGTTCTGGTAACCGGTGCAGCGGCACAGGTTGCCTTCGAGCAATTCGCGAATCTGCTGCTCGCTGGCGCCGGGGTAGTTCTGCACCAGGTCCACCGCGCTCATCACCATGCCGGTGGTGCAGAAGCC
>NZ_JASJOY010000138.1:0-4615 GCF_031426985.1 Hydrogenophaga sp. | reverse complement strand
TCCACCACCACGTCCAGCGGCACCCAGTAGTCGTGCCAGCGCCAGGCGTCGAACTCTGGATGGCTGGTGGCACGCAGGTTCAGGTGCCAGTCCTGAGCGACCAGACGCAGCAGGAACCAGATCTGCTTTTGACCTTTGTAATGTCCGCGCGCATCGCGGCGGATGAAGCGGTCCGGCACTTCGTAGCGCAACCAGTCCCGCGTGCGGGCCACGATGTTCACGTGTTCGGGCATCAGGCCCACTTCCTCGTGCAGCTCGCGGTACATCGCCTGCTCGGGCGTTTCGCCCCGGTCGATGCCACCTTGCGGGAACTGCCAGGAGTGGGAGCGGATGCGCTTGCCCCAGAACACCTGGTTTCGCTGGTTGAGCAGAATGATGCCGACATTGGGCCTGAAGCCTTCTCTGTCAAGCATAATCAACCCCAAATTTTTGAACTGTCTGGATTATGCATCGCGCATGACAGATTGCGTACCGACTGCGGTGCGACGACGGTCCAACGCCGGGTAAACACCGACCGACGGAACCGCGGTTTTGAAGCCCTTCCCAAACGACTTTTCTGCCTTGGCCACCGTTGGTGGCGGTTCGCCCATGAAAGCTTCCCAGTTCCTCATCACCACCCTCAAAGAAGCCCCGGCCGATGCTGAAGTCGTGAGCCACCAGCTCATGACCCGCGCCGGCATGATCCGCAAGCTCGGTGCCGGCATATACAACTACATGCCCATGGGGCTGCGCGTGATCCAGAAGGTGGAAGCCATCGTGCGCGAGGAGATGAACCGCGCTGGCGCGGTCGAGATGACCATGCCGGTGGTGCAGCCGGCCGAGCTCTGGCAGGAGACCGGGCGTTTTGACAAGATGGGCCCGGAGTTGCTGCGCATCAAAGACCGGCACGGGCGCGACTACATCGTCCAGCCCACCAGCGAAGAGGTGGTGACCGACGTGGCGCGTCAGGAGCTGCGCAGCTACAAGCAGCTGCCCAAGAACCTGTACCAGATCCAGACCAAGTTCCGCGACGAACGCCGGCCACGTTTTGGCCTGATGCGCGGGCGCGAGTTCATCATGAAGGACGCCTATTCCTTCGACCGCGACGAAACCGGCGCCAAGGCCAGCTACCAGGTCATGGCCGCCGCCTACCGCCGCATCTTCGACCGCTTCGGCCTGCGTTACCGCGCGGTGGCGGCCGACAGTGGCGCCATCGGGGGCGACCTGAGCGAAGAATTCCAGGTGATCGCCGCCACGGGTGAAGACGCCATCGTCTACTGCCCGGCCAGCGATTACGCGGCCAACATGGAAAAGGCCGAGGCGCTGGCGCCGGCCGGTCCGCGCCCAGCCGCCGCCAACCCCATGACGAAGACGCCCACGCCGGGCAAGGCCACCTGTGCCGACGTGGCCGAGCTGCTGGGGGTGCCGCTCGCGACCACGGTCAAGTCGCTGGTGCTGGCGACAGACGAGCTCAACGAGGCCGGCGAGATTGTCAAATCGCAGGTCTGGCTGCTGCTGCTGCGCGGCGACCACGACATGAACGAAGTCAAGGTCGGTAAGGTGCCGGGGCTGGACAAGGGCTTCCGCTTTGCCAGCCTGGCCGAGATCGACACCCACTTCGGCTGCAAGCCGGGCTACCTTGGCCCGGTCGGCCTGAAGCAGCCGCTCAAGATCGTGGCCGACCGCGAGGTGGCGGTGATGGCCGACTGGATCTGCGGCGCCAACGAGCCGGACTTCCACACCACGGGCGTGAACTGGGGCCGCGACCTGCCCGAACCCGACCTCGTGGCCGACCTGCGCAACGTGGTGGAGGGTGACCCCTCTCCCGACGGCAAGGGGCCGCTGGCCATCGAGCGCGGCATCGAGGTGGGCCACGTGTTCTACCTGGGCACCAAGTACAGCAAGGCCATGAACGCGACCTTCCTGGACACCGACGGCAAGCCCAAGCATTTTGAAATGGGCTGCTACGGCATCGGCATCACCCGCCTGCCGGCGGCGGCCATCGAGCAGAACCACGACGAGCGCGGCATCGTCTGGCCCGACGCGATTGCGCCCTTCACCGTGGTGGTCTGCCCGGTGGGTGCCGACCGCAGCGAGGCCGTCAAGGCCGCGGCCGACGAGCTGTACGCCGGCCTGCTGGCCGCCGGTGTGGACGTGATCCTGGACGACCGCGGCGAACGCCCGGGCGCGATGTTCGCCGACTGGGAGCTGATCGGCGTGCCGCACCGCGTGACCATTGGCGACCGGGGTCTCAAGGAAGGCGTGGTCGAGTACCAGCACCGCCGCGACGCCGCCGCGACCAAAGTGCCGGCCGCCGAGGCCCTGGCCTTCGTTAAGGGTCGATTGAGCGCGTGAGCGTCCGCCCGGCCATCCCGAAAGGTGATCGTCCTGAAGCGCATGGCGCGGTGGGTCGTCCAGTGAGCGCCATCCTGCCGGATCTGAGCCGCCGCCAATGCCTGCTGCGCACGGCAGCGCTGGGCGCTGCGGGCTGGCTGGGCACCGGGGCGGTGCACGCCGGTGGTCAGGTGGAAGAACCCTTGGCCGATTCGGTGCGTTCGGCCCTGAGCGCGGCCGTTGCCAGCGCCGCGCCGCCGGTGCCGGAGTTCGGCGATCTGGAAAAACGCCTGACCTACCTGCGCTGGCTGGGGGCGATGAGCGACCGGCTCAAGAAAAAGAAACCGGACTTCCAGACCCGCATCGACTTTCTGCAGACGGTCTGGTACGAATCGAAGCGGGCCGGGCTGGACACCACCATGGTGATGGGGCTGATCCAGGTCGAGAGCGCCTTCCGCAAGTTCGCCATCTCGCATGTGGGCGCGCGCGGCTACATGCAGATCATGCCGTTCTGGTCGCGGGTGATCGGTGACGGCGATGCGGGCAAGCTGTTCCACATGCAGACCAACATCCGCTTCGGCTGCGTGATCCTGCGCCACTACCTGGACCGCGAGCGCGGCGACACCTACCTGGCATTGGGACGCTACAACGGCAGCCGGGGCAAGCCGCAGTACCCGAACGCGGTGTACGCCGCAGCGAAGAACTGGGTGCACCCGGACGCATGACGACCTCCGCCGCGCTGCGCGCGACCCCCGCAAGGGGGCAACGCGTGTGGCCCGGCACAGCCGGTTCCACCGCGTTCTCGTCTGCTGACGCCACCGCTGTGGCGTGGACAACGGCTACTGCAGGAAGCCGATCCGCGACTTGCCTGCGCCGGCTCTGGGCAGGTCGCCGGGCTCGACGCTGAAGCGGTTGTCCAGCCGCGCGTTGCCGAAGGCCGTGACCAGGGCGCGGCGCATTTCGCGCGGGGCGAGCGTTGCCAGCGCATCCAGCACATCGTCGGCCGGCTCCGGGTCGAAGCGTTGGCCCCAGTCGTGTTCGCCCAGGATGCCGCGGTACAGGTGGGCCGCGATCTTGCGCGCCGCGTCGGGTGACGGCGGGGCGATCTCGAACACGTTCATGCGGTTGAGGATCGGTTCCGGGATGGCTCGCTCGTGATTGGCGGTGGTGATCCAGATCACCTGGCTGGCGTCGATCGGCACCTCGGCGAACTCGTCCACGAAGTGCTGCGCCGTGTCGTGTTCGAGCAGGCTGTAGAGTGCGCCCAGCGGGTCGTACTGCGCGTCGGCGCTGGCCTTGTCGATCTCGTCGACCACGATCACCGGGTTGGCGTACTGGCCATCGACCAGGGCCTCGAACACCTTGCCCGGCTTGGCACCTTTCCATTGCGACGACGACCCCGAGAGCAGCCAGCCGGCCGTCATGCTGCTCATGGGCACCAGGCTCATGCTGGTGCCCAGCAGGTCGGCGATCTGTTTGGCGAAATGGGTCTTGCCCACGCCCGGTGGGCCCAGCAGCAGGATGGGGGTGACCTCCAGACCATCGCGGCTGTCCTGGCTGAGGGCGACGTGGCGTTTCACGTCGTCGAGCACCTCGCCGAAATTGGGCAGCAGGTCGTACAGCGGCGCCATGTCAGGCACGCCCGAGGGCTTGACGGCAAAGCGCTGTGGGCCACGTTCGAGCATGCGCTGCCAGGTGTTGCGCAGGCCTTCGTATTCGCGCTCGTTGCCGCTGGCCTGCAGGTGGGCCAGCTTGCGCTCGACCTCGTCGGCCTGGAACACACTGCGCATCCGGGCGATGGGCAGTCCGAGGGAGGGGGAAGCGACCAGGCTGCGTGAGCTGCTCATGCGGTTCTCCTTGAAAGGTTCGGCGACGCTTTCATTGAAGCACAAGCTGTGCCTGCGCGAAACGATGGAAGAGGCTGGAAAACCCGGTCCATTCCTCCAAGGGGGAGTCGTGCGTGACGATGTGCACGGCCGGAAACGACACAGCCGCCCGAAGGCGGCTGTGCTGGGAGAGCGAATGGGCGCTCAGGCCTGACCGGCAATGGCCTTCTGCAGCTCGCCGGACTCGTACATCTCCATCATGATGTCCGAGCCGCCGATGAACTCGCCCTTGACGTAGAGCTGGGGGATCGTCGGCCAGTTGCTGTATTCCTTGATGCCGGCGCGGATGCCGTCGTCTTCCAGCACATTGACGGTCTTGAGCGCCTTGGTGTCCACGCCGCAGGCCTTGAGGATCTGGATCGCGCGGCCGGAGAAGCCGCACATCGGGAAGCTGGCGCTGCCCTTCATGAACAGCA
>NZ_JASJOY010000137.1:0-23013 GCF_031426985.1 Hydrogenophaga sp. | reverse complement strand
GCATGTCCATCCTGTCCAATCTGGATCTGATTCGCCGGGTCCCGCTGTTTTCCACCTTGACACAGGCGCAGGCCGAATCGGTGGCGGACGCGGTGGTCAAACGCCGCTACAAGCGCGGTGAGCTCATCGTCGAGCAGGGCAAAAAATCCAACTTCCTGGCCATCGTGCTGACCGGGCGGGCGCGCGTGATCACCACCGACACGCGCGGGCGAGAAGTGATCCTGGCCACCATGAACCCGGGCGACTACGTGGGCGAGATGAGCCTGATCGACAACCAGCCGCATTCGGCCACGGTGCGGGCCGAGGTGCAGACCGATGTGCTGATCCTGGGTCGACCGGAGTTCGCGCGCTGCCTGCCGGAGAACACCTCCATGGCCTATGCGGTGATGAAAGGGCTGGTGCAGCGGCTGCGCCACGCCGACCGCAAGATCGAGTCGCTGGCGCTGATGGACGTGTACGGCCGTGTGGCGCGTGCCCTGCTGGAGTTTGCCCAGCCCGACAAGGACGGCCAGCTGGTGATCCGCGACCGGGTGTCGCGCCAGGACGTGGCCAAGATGATCGGCGCCTCGCGCGAGATGGTCAGCCGCGTGATGAAGGACCTGGAAGACCGCGGCTTCATTGAGGTGGCCGAAGACGGCAGCACCATCATCAAGGAACGCCTGAACACGCTCGGCTGAGCGCCGCCTCGATCGGCGCCGGGCTACCGCCGGTTACACGGCCAGCGCCCGGTCGTCGCCTAGCCTTCGGGTAAGCTTGCCCGAGGACGTTTTCGAGGCCCATGACCTATTCACTCAACACCCTCAACGCCGACCGCGCGCAGCAGGCGCCGGCCGGCGTCTCGCGTTTTGCGCAGGAAATCGGCCTGTTGCTGGGGGCGGCCGCCTTGGCGTTCTGGCTGCTGGCCTTGCTGAGCCATTCCCTGGCCGACCCCGCCTGGAGCACGACCGGCACGCAGCCTGTGGTCGGCAACTGGGGTGGGCGCCTGGGGGCGTTGCTGGCCGATGGCAGCTATTTCCTGCTGGGCTTCTCCGTCTGGTGGCTGCTGCTGGCGGGCCTGCGCACCTGGCTGTCTGCCCTGGCGCGCTGGATCCGCGGGCAGCAGGGGCTGAGCGACGACGATTTACCAGACGATGGTGCGCCGTTGCCGGCCTGGGGCCGCTTTGTCCAGTCGCGCAGCGGTTTTTGGGTGGGCCTGGTGCTGTTGTCGATGGTGAGCACCGCGCTGGAGTGGAGCCGCCTCTACCGTCTGGAGCTGTTGCTGCCCGGGCATGCGGGTGGGGTGCTGGGACATGGGCTGGGACCGGTGACCACGCGCTGGCTGGGTTTCAACGGTTCGGCCCTGGTCCTGCTGGCGCTGTTGCTGGTGAGCCTGCCGCTGGTGTTCCGCTTTTCGTGGGCGCATTGGGCCGAGCGCCTGGGCGCCGGGCTGGACGAGTGGATCGAGGCGCGGCGCGAAAAGCGCGAGGCTGTGGAAGACCTGCGCATCGGTGAGCAGGCGGCGCGCGAGCGCGAGGTGGTGGTGGCCGTCGAGCGCGTGGAGATCGAGGAGCAGCACCCGACGCCGGTGGTGATCGAACCGACCGTGGTGGACGTGCCCAAGAGCGAACGCGTGGCCAAGGAACGGCAGAAACCGCTGTTTGTGGAAATGCCCGACAGCAAGCTGCCGCAGGTGGATCTGCTGGACAGCGCGCCGGTGCACCAGCAGGGGGTGGATGCGCAGACGCTGGAGATGACCAGCCGCCTGATCGAGAAGAAGCTCAAGGACTTCGGCGTCGAGGTGCGGGTGGTCGCGGCCGCCCCTGGTCCGGTGATCACCCGTTACGAGATCGAGCCGGCCACGGGCGTGAAGGGCTCGCAGATCGTCAACCTGGGCCGCGACCTTGCGCGCTCGCTCTCGCTGGTGTCGATCCGCGTGATCGAGACCATTCCGGGCAAGAACCTGATGGCGCTGGAGCTGCCCAACGCCAAGCGCCAGACCATCAAGCTCAGCGAGATCCTGGGCTCGCAGGTCTATCACGAGGCCAAGAGCCTGCTGACCATGGGCCTGGGCAAGGACATCGCCGGTCAGCCGGTGGTGGCCGACCTGGCCAAGATGCCGCACTGCCTGGTGGCCGGTACCACCGGATCGGGCAAGTCGGTGGGCATCAACGCCATGATCCTGAGCCTGCTGTACAAGGCTGACGCCAAGGATGTGCGCCTGCTGCTGATCGACCCCAAGATGCTGGAGCTGAGCGTCTACGAAGGCATTCCGCACCTGCTGTGCCCGGTGGTGACCGACATGAAGCAGGCGGCCAACGGCCTGAACTGGTGCGTGGCCGAGATGGAGAAGCGCTACAAGCTCATGAGCAAGATGGGCGTGCGCAACCTGGCCGGTTTCAACACCAAGATCGACGACGCCCGGGCACGTGGCGAGATCATCGGCAACCCGTTCAGCCTCACGCCCGAGCAGCCCGAGCCGCTGGAGCGCCTGCCGCACATCGTGGTGGTGATCGACGAGCTGGCCGACCTGATGATGGTGGTGGGCAAAAAGATCGAGGAACTGATCGCCCGCCTGGCGCAGAAGGCGCGCGCGGCCGGCATCCACCTGATCCTGGCCACGCAGCGCCCCAGCGTGGACGTGATCACCGGCCTGATCAAGGCCAACATCCCGACCCGCCTGTCGTTCCAGGTCAGCAGCAAGATCGACAGCCGCACCATCCTGGACCAGATGGGCGCCGAGAGCCTGCTGGGCATGGGCGACATGCTGTACATGCCGTCGGGCACGGGCTTCCCGATCCGGGTGCACGGCGCCTTCGTCAGCGACGACGAGGTGCACCGTGTGGCCGCCTATCTGAAGGACCAGTACGGCGAACCCAACTACATCGACGGCGTGCTGGAGTCGGCCGCGGGCGATGGCGAGGGCGGTGACCTGTTCGGCGAAGGCGGTGGCGAGGGCGGCGAGAAAGATGCGCTGTACGACCAGGCCGTGGCCATCGTGCTGCAGGACCGCAAGGCCAGCATTTCGTATGTGCAGCGCAAACTCAAGATCGGCTACAACCGGGCGGCGCGACTGCTCGAAGACATGGAAAAAGCCGGTCTGGTGAGCGCGCTCACCTCCAGCGGCCAGCGCGACATCCTGGTGGCACCACGCGGCGACTGACGCGCCGCTGAACCTTCGGGCCCGCGACGGGTCTGCTTGCACATGAACAAGTTTTTCACCGCTTCCGCCCTGGCGCTGTGCGCCTGGTCCGCCCAGGCCGACGGGCTGCAGGACCTCGACGCCTTTCTGCGCGAGGTCAAAAGCGCGCAGGCCAGCTTCACGCAGGTCGTCACCTCGCCCAAGCGCACGGGCGAGACGGTGGCGCGCAGCAAGACCTCCAGCGGGCGGTTCGAATTTCTCCGGCCGGGGCGTTTCCGCTTCGAATACACCAAGCCTTTTGAGCAGACCATCGTGGCCGACGGGCAGACGCTGTGGCTGTACGACGCCGACCTCAACCAGGTGACGGCGCGTGCGCAGAAGGATGCCCTGGGCAGCACGCCCGCCGCGCTCATTGCTTCGGGCACCGATCTCAAGGCGCTGGGCGAGGTGTTCGACCTGAAGGCTGCGCCCGCGGCCGATGGCCTGGAATGGGCCGAGGCCCGGCCCAAGGCCAAAGATGGCCAGTTGCTGAGCGTTCGTGTGGGTTTCAAGGGCGGGCAGCTGGCCGCGCTGGAGATCGCCGACAGCCTGGGCCAGCGCTCGGTGCTGAGCTTCAGCCAGTGGCAGGGCAACGCCCCGCTCAAGGCCGAGCAGTTCGCCTTCAAGCCGCCCGCCGGTGCGGACGTGATCCGGCCGTGAACGTCTGACGCCGTGGCGACCACAGCACCCCACCAGCCCCTGGCCGAACGCCTGCGCCCGCGCACGCTGGGCGAGGTGATCGGCCAGCAGCAGCTGCTGGGCGAAGGCATGGCGCTGCGCCTGGCCTTTGAATCGGGCCAGCCGCACAGCTGCATCTTGTGGGGCCCACCGGGTGTGGGCAAAACGACGATCGCCCGGCTCATGGCCGATGCGTTTGACGCCCAGTTCATCACCATCAGCGCGGTGCTCGGCGGCGTCAAGGACATCCGCGAGGCGGTGGAGCAGGCGCAGGCCGTGCGCGACGGGCTGGAGCAGCGGCGCACCATCGTCTTCGTCGACGAAGTGCACCGCTTCAACAAGAGCCAGCAGGACGCCTTTCTGCCGCACGTCGAGAGCGGGCTGTTCACCTTCATCGGCGCCACCACCGAGAACCCCTCGTTCGAGGTCAATTCCGCGCTCCTGTCCCGGGCCGCGGTCTATGTGTTGCAGCCCCTGGGTGAGGACGACCTGCGCCAATTGGTGACACGTGCGCAGGGCATTGGTGCAGTGCCGGCCATCGAGAAAGCGGCAGAAGACCGGCTGATCGCCTACGCCGATGGGGACGCGCGGCGCCTGCTGAACACCCTGGAGACCCTGGCGGTGGCCGCCGGGCGTGAAAAACTGGAACAGGTGAGCGACGCCTGGCTGCTGCGCGTGCTGGGCGAGCGCATGCGGCGCTACGACAAGGGCGGCGAGCAGTTCTACGACACCATCAGCGCGCTGCACAAAAGCGTGCGCGGCTCCGACCCCGACGCGGCGCTGTACTGGTTCGTGCGCATGCTCGACGGCGGCGCGGACCCGCGCTACATGGCGCGCCGCTTCATCCGCATGGCGGCCGAAGACATTGGCCTGGCCGACCCGCGCGCGCTGCGCCTGGCGCTGGACGCGGCCGAGGTGTACGAGCGGCTGGGCAGCCCCGAAGGCGAACTGGCGCTGGCCGAGTGCGTGGTGTATCTGGCCGTGGCGCCCAAGTCCAACGCGGTCTACAAGGCCTTCAACGAGGCCAAGGCCTTCGTCAAGAAAGACGGCAGCCGCCCGGTGCCCATGCACCTGCGCAATGCACCGACGAAGCTGATGAAGGACCTGGACTACGGCAAGGGCTACCGGTATGCCCACGATGAGGCGGGCGGCTTCGCGGCGGGCGAAAACTACCTGCCCGACGGGATGGGGGCGGCGCAGTTTTACCGCCCGGTGGAGCGCGGGCTGGAGATCCGCATCGCTGATAAGCTGCGCGAACTCAAGAAACTCAACAATCAGAATAACTAATGAAAGCCCAATGTGCCTGATGCTGTGCCGCACGGGTACCCGAAACCGAGGGTAAACCCGCGCCAGCTAAGGGCTTACACGCATCCGGCACCGAAATACCCTTCGATACAATCCGCCACCAACCCGCCCAACGCCCCATCTCCGGGGTGCTCCTGGCGGGTTTTTTGCTAAGTTGAAGCGGGTCTGGACACGGGGCCCCGATCCACACAAGGGATCGGGTGCTGACTACCCGGTCGTGTGTCCCGACCTGTCAAAAACACGGAGAAAACTTCATGGACGTTTTGCTGCAGCAGATCATCAACGGTCTGGTCCTGGGCAGTATGTATGCGCTGGTGGCGTTGGGGTACACCATGGTGTACGGCATCATCGGGCTCATCAATTTCGCGCACGGCGACGTGCTCATGGTGGGCGCGCTCACCAGCTGGACCATCATCCGCATGATGACCGGCGACTCGGGCAGCCTGCCGGGCTGGCTGGTGTTGCTGCTGGCCACCCTGATCGCCATGGTGGTCTGTGGTGCGCTGAATTACTCGATTGAAAAACTGGCCTACCGGCCGCTGCGCAATTCGCCGCGGCTGGCGCCGCTGATCACGGCCATCGGTATGTCGCTGTTGCTGCAGACCTTTGCCATGATCATCTGGGAGCCCAACCCCAAGGCCTACCCGGCCCAGCTGACGACCGAGCCGATCGAGCTCGGTGGCGCGGTGATCTCGGTGACGCAGGTCGTCATCCTGGGGGTGACGGCCATGACCCTGGCCGGCCTGATGTACCTGGTCAACAAGACCAACCTGGGCCGCGCGATGCGCGCCACCGCCGAGAACCCGCGCGTCGCCGCGCTGATGGGCATCAAGCCCGACGTGGTGATCTCCGCCACCTTCATCATCGGTGCCATGCTGGCCGCCATCGCCGGCGTGATGTGGGCCTCCAACTACGGCACGGTGCAGCACGCCATGGGCTTCATGCCCGGCCTCAAAGCCTTCGTGGCGGCGGTCATGGGCGGCATCGGCAACCTGGCCGGTGCCGTGGTCGGCGGCATCGCGCTGGGCCTGATCGAGTCGCTGGGCGCGGGCTACCTGGGCCAGCTGACCGGCGGTGTGCTGGGCAGCCAGTACGTCGACATCTTCGCTTTCATCGTGCTGGCACTCGTGCTCACGCTGCGCCCCTCGGGCCTGCTGGGTGAACGTGTGGCCGACCGCGCCTGACCGGAGACTCACAACATGACGAACACCAAGAACGGCAAGATCTTTGCCTTTGCGCTGACTGGCATCGCGCTGCTGGTCCTGCCCCTGCTGCTGCAGGCCACCGGCTCCAATTCCTGGGCCCGCATCGTGGACCTGGCGCTGCTGTACGTGCTGCTGTCCCTGGGCCTGAACATCGTGGTCGGCTACGCCGGTCTGCTGGACCTGGGCTACATCGCGTTCTATGCGGTCGGTGCCTACATTTACGGCTTGCTGGCTTCGCCGCACCTGGCCGACACCTTTCCGGTCATCAAGGCCATGTTCCCCAACGGCATGCACCTGAGCATCTGGCTGGTGATGCTGGTGGCGGCGTGCGTGGCGGGGCTGGTGGGCATGCTGCTGGGGGCGCCCACGCTCAAGCTGCGTGGCGACTACCTGGCCATCATCACCCTGGGTTTCGGTGAAATCATCCGCATCTTCCTGCTCAACCTGGACCGCCCGGTGAACATCACCAACGGACCCAAGGGCATCAGCCAGATCGACGCGCTGACGGTGTTCGGCATCAACCTGGGGCAGCGGCAGACGCTGAGCATCGGGGACTGGAGCTACACCTTCCAGCCGGTGACGATGTACTACTACCTGTTCCTGTTCTTCGTGCTGCTGTCGGTGGTGCTGTCCTACCGCCTGCAGGACTCGCGCATTGGCCGCGCCTGGATGGCCATCCGCGAGGACGAGATCGCCGCCAAGGCCATGGGCCTGAACACCCGCAACCTCAAGCTGCTGGCCTTCGGCATGGGCGCCACCTTCGGCGGCATGTCCGGCGTGCTGTTCGCATCGTTCCAGCGCTTTGTCTCCCCCGAGTCCTTCTCCCTGATGGAGTCGGTGATGGTGGTGGCCATGGTGGTGCTGGGAGGTATCGGCCACATCCCGGGCGTGATCCTCGGCGCGCTGATGCTGGCCGGTCTGCCGGAAATGCTGCGGCACATGCCCGACCTGTCGCATGTGACCGGTGGCCGACTGGGGCCGGAAGTCCTGCGTCAGCTGCTGATCGCGCTGGCCATGGTGGTGGTGATGCTGCTGCGTCCCAAGGGTCTGTGGCCTTCGCCGGAACACGGCAAGGCACTGACGAAGTAACCGAAGGACACCACAACATGTCTGAAACCATTCTCAAAGTTGCCAACGTCTCCAAGCGCTTTGGCGGTCTGCAGGCCCTCAGCGACGTGGGCATTGAAATCAAGCGCGGTCAGGTTTACGGCCTGATCGGCCCGAACGGTGCCGGCAAAACCACGTTCTTCAACGTGCTGACCGGCCTCTACACGCCCGACAGCGGTTCGTTTGAGCTCGCGGGCAAGCCCTACACCCCCACGGCGGTGCACGAAGTGGCCAAGGCCGGTATCGCCCGCACCTTCCAGAACATCCGCCTGTTCCCCGAAATGACGGCGCTGGAAAACGTGATGGTGGGGCGCCACGTGCGCACCCATTCCGGCCTGATCGGCGCGGTGTTGCGCACCCCTTCCTTCAAGAAGGAAGAGGCCGAAATCACCGCCCGCGCCAAGGAGTTGCTGGAGTACGTGGGCATTGCGAAGTTTGCCGACTACAAGTCGCGCACCCTGTCCTATGGCGACCAGCGCCGTCTGGAAATCGCCCGAGCCCTGGCCACCGACCCGCAACTGATCGCGCTGGACGAACCCGCCGCCGGCATGAACGCCACCGAAAAGGTGCAGCTGCGCGAACTGATCGACCGCATCCGCAACGACAACCGCACCATCCTGCTGATCGAGCACGACGTGAAGCTGGTCATGGGCCTGTGCGACCGCGTGACCGTGCTGGACTATGGCAAGCAGCTGTCGTCGGGCACCCCCGCCGAAGTGCAGAGCGATCCCAAGGTGATCGAGGCCTACCTCGGCACCGGTGGGGGGTGAGCACCCCCTGCGCCGCGCTGTGCGCGTCACCCCCCAGGGGGCAACATCTGCGGCCCGGCAAAGCCGGTTCCGCGGTGTTCTCGGTTGAGACAGTTCGCGCCGGATGGTGCAACGAAGAAGGATTCTGGATATGGCAAACACACTCCTGAAAGTCAGCGGTCTGAAGGTCTCCTATGGCGGCATCAAGGCCGTCAAGGGCATCGACCTGGAAGTGCGCGAAGGCGAACTGATCACGCTGATCGGCTCCAACGGTGCGGGCAAGACCACCACCATGAAGGCCATCACCGGTTCGCTGGGCGTGGAAGCGGGCAGCATCGAATACATGGGCCAGCCTATCAAGGGCCAGGGCGCCTGGGATCTGGTCAAGCAGGGCCTGGCCATGGTGCCGGAAGGCCGCGGCATCTTCACCCGCATGACCATCACCGAGAACCTGCTGATGGGCGCCTACATCCGCACCGACAAGCCGGGGATCGACGCCGACATCGAACGCATGTTCGGCATCTTTCCGCGACTGAAGGAGCGCAAGGACCAGCTGGCCGGCACCATGTCGGGCGGCGAGCAGCAGATGCTGGCCATGGCGCGTGCGCTGATGAGCCAGCCCAAGGTGTTGCTGCTGGACGAACCGTCCATGGGCCTGTCGCCCATCATGGTGGACAAGATATTCGAGGTGGTGCGTGACGTGTCCGCCCAGGGCGTGACCATCGTGCTGGTGGAGCAGAACGCCCAGCGCGCGCTGCAGATCGCCGACCGCGGTTATGTGATGGATTCCGGTCTGATCACCATGACCGGCCCGGGCAAGGAACTGCTGACGGACCCCAAGGTCCGCGAGGCCTACCTGGGGCACTGAACCCGCTTGCACCCAAAAGAAAGGCCCGCATCGCGGGCCTTTCTGCTTCTGGACGGCGTCACGCCAGGGGCGTGTATTCGGGCACGAGCGAGCGCAGCCACTGGCGTGTGGCCGCCGCATCGGGGGCGGGCCCGGCGCCGGCAATCCAGGCGCTGACGCTGGCCGCTTCCAACGCCGGTGCCGCCACCTTGGCGATGCGCAGTTTGGGGTGGGGCGTGGGTTCGGTGGTCTCGTCGTTGGCCAGCAACTCTTCGTAGAGCTTCTCGCCCGGGCGCAGGCCAGTGAAGGTGATGGGCACGTCCTGCTCGGTCTGGCCCGAGAGCCGGATCAGCAGCCGCGCCAGTTCCACGATCTTCACCGCCTCGCCCATGTCGAGCACGAAGATCTGGCCCGAGCGTCCCATCAGCCCGGCCTGCAGCACCAGCTGCGCGGCCTCGGGAATGGTCATGAAGTAGCGCACGATGTCCGGGTGCGTCACCGTTACTGGGCCACCGCGGGCGATCTGCTGCGTGAACAGCGGCACCACCGACCCGCTGGAACCCAGCACGTTGCCAAAACGCACCGCCACGAATTGGGTGCCCACGTGTTCGCGCGCCACGGCCTGCACCATCAGCTCGGCCAGGCGTTTGCTGGCGCCCATCACGTTGGTCGGGTTCACCGCCTTGTCGGTGGACACCAGCACAAAACGCCGCGCAGCGACTTGACCCGCCACGCGCGCCGCGTTGAGCGTGCCCTGCACATTGGTGCGCAAGGCCTCGACCTCGTTGAGCGACTCCATCAGCGGCACGTGTTTGTAGGCGGCCGCATGGAACACCACGGTGGGCAGGTGCTGCTGCGCGATGGCCAGCAGGCGGTCGGCCTCGCGCACGTTGGCGGTGTAGTACAGGCCCTGCATCTGTGGATGGGCCGCGCGCAACTCCTGCTCCAGCTGGTAGACGGCGAATTCCGACACGTCCACGCAGACCAGGCGCGCGACGCCGAAGCGCGCAATCTGCCGGCACAGTTCGGACCCGATGGAGCCGCCCGCGCCCGTCACCAGCACGGTGTGACCCGCGATCAGCTGCGACAGGCCTTTTTCATCCAGCGCCACGGGCGCACGACCCAGCAGGTCGTCCAGCTCCACCTTGCGCAGCTGTCCCGGCTCGGCGCGCAACCACTCGTCTGGCCGCGGCATGGTCAGCAGCGGCAGGCCAGCGTCGCTGGCGCCGATCAGGGCCGCGCGCCGCGCATCGGATCCGGGTGCGCTGACCACCAGCGCGGCGGCGGCCTCGGTCTCGCGGGCGACCTGGGGCAGATCGGCCAGGGTCCCCAGCACCTCGACGCCCTGCAACGAGCGGCCGCGCTCGGCCGCCAGGGGGCTGACGATCCCGACCGTGGACCATTTGCGCGCACCACGCAGCGCGGGCAGGGCGGCCGCAGCGTCCTGCACCGTGCCCACCAGCAGCAGCGGTTTGCCTTTTGCGTGCGCTTGGCGATCGTCCCGGTAGATCAATCGGGCTATGGTCCGTACCGCCAGCAGCAGCAACATGGTCAGCATGGGGTGGAGCAGCAGGACCGAGCGTGGAAACTCCGGTAGTCGCAGCATCAGCACCGTGGCGCCAGTCAGCAGCGCACCCACGGCCAGCGCATAACCCAGGCGTTCGAGCTCAGCCAGGCTGGTGTAGCGCCAGACGTGCCGCCGCACGCCGAAGACGGCCAGACTCAACAGGTGCCATGCCAGAGGCCAGATGCAGGACTGCAGCATCAGGTGTTCGAACGCGTCGGGCACCTCGAAGTTAAAACGGAAGGCAAACGCCAGCCACCAGGCGAAGCCGACCAGTGTCGCGTCGATGGCCAGGTGGATAGCGTGGGCGATGGAGAGTGAACGCAGCATGCGGCGGGTCCTTACAGACCCAGGCGTGATCGGATAAAGCCCAGCGGGCTGTCGATGCGCTGGAAGACGGGGGCCAGATCAGGATGGGTCTGGAACTGCGGGGAGAACGCGGCGGTGGTGGGTTGGCACACCACCAGGAGGGACTTGGGAAACACCGGTGGCGCATGCCGTTGCAGGTGCACCACGCTGAAACCGCTCAAGCCCAGTGCGGTGGTCAGGGTCTCGGCGCAGAAATGGCTGGGATGCGAGAAGTGAATATCGCTGAGCGACGCGTAGGCCTCGGTGTCCGGTACATCGATGATCAGGCGCGTTGTCTCGTTCGCCATTGACCGGATCTCGCGCAGCACCGCCAGCGGATCGACGAAGTGTTCGAGCACGTGGATCAGGCTCACCACCTGCAGGGTGGCGCCCGCGCGGGCCAGATCGGACAGCGAGGCGTGGCCGCGCCCCTTGGATCGTGCCTCCGCATAGGCGAGGAAGCTGCGGTTCTTCTCGATGAGGTGGATCGCAACGTGCGGGGCCCTGGCGGCCACGGCTTCGGCCAGTCCGCCATCGCCGCAGCCCACGTCCAGGAAACTGTGCATGTCCGGGCAATGGGTGAAGAGCAGATCGGCGTAGTAGGCCTTGCGAGCCTCCCGCGACTGTGCTTCTTTGGAATGGCTGTCTGGAATGCCCTCGCTTTTGACTGTCTGACGGTACAGGTCTTCGTAGAAGAGACCGATGGATGCTTCGTCAGGATAGGGGTTGGTGAAGCAGAAACGGCAGCGTTCGCAACCGACTGTGGTCAGGCCCAGAAAGTTGCGATCATGTCCGCACACGGTCCGATGTTGCGTGGCGCCGCACAGAGGACAGGCTCGTACCAGCTGGGGCTGGCGTCGAAATGCGCGACCCAGCGCGATGGATCGGAGGACTTTGTTCAACATGCGGCGTCGGGCTCGGTGGTGTGGTGTGGGGTTGGGATTCACTGCCCGCGGGATGACCCCATCAGGTCTTCGACGAGATGCAGGACATTCGCTGTCGCTTGTTCACTGGTTTGTGGGCTGTGAGAAGGCGTGGCCAGAGCGCTGCACACGGCCGGTTCGAGATCGACGACCGACGCGGCGATCTGCGTGGAACCGAATTGTTCGAAGGGTGGTCTGCGAGTGCGTCGTGTGAAGCCAAGCTGGACCAACGGGATGCCCGCCAGCAGGGCCTGTATGCCGGCGGTAGACGTCTCCGTCACGGCCGCTGCGGCGCCATGGAACGAGTCGAGCAAGCCCACGGCGCCGGACCGGTGCGTCACCAGGCGAGGGTGTTGCATCGTCATCTGTTGTTCATTCGGATGGGGGCGGTAGACGACGACCCAGTCGTGGCGTTCCGCTGCCGCCAGGAGGGCCTTGAGCACTGGGCCGTTGACAGGTTCGTGCCGCGGACTGCCGGCCGGGGCGAACGGCTCGCTCTGCGACAGGTAGACGATGCGCGGCGGCACCGCACGCGGGACATGCCGGATGGCGTCGAGCGCGTCAAACGCGGGATTGCCGGTGACCACGATGTCGTCTGCCGGGCGGCCCTCATCGACGATCATCTGCTGCACGCTGCCGTCGAGCACCGCCAGTCGCGTGGCAAAGCCGGGGGACTTCAACCATTGCAATTCGTGGGCCGGGTACTGGTCGACCAGCACCAGACTCGGAATCGACGCAGCGCCAGCGGCCTCGACGATGGCCCGTTCCAGCCGCGGCGCACTGGTGGCGAGCACCAGATCCGGCGCGAAGTGTTCCACCACCTGGCGTGCGAAGTGCACGGGATGAAAGGCGCCGCGGCCCTGTTGCGTGTAGATGGCCCAGGCGGCTTCGTCGCCCTGTTGCAGCGCTAGGTCGTGCAGATTCATGCCCAGGTAAGTCACGCTCTCTTCCTGAGAAAGCGTGAGCGCACCGACGTTGGAGGCCATTGCCTTGTGCCCCCAGCGTTGCACCCGCTCGCGCCACCCCAGGCGATCCACCAGTTCCGAAACGCTGGTGAACGCTATCCCACGCCGTCGCAGCGCATCCGCCGCGGTGTTGATGGCGATGATGTCAACGCGATGGCGTTTCCGCAACGGCGCGATCAGGGGCAGCAGCATCTCCACATGCGCTGCGCCGTAACAGGCAGCGAGGATCTTCTGGCCTTGACCGGGTGTTGTCATGACGGGTGTGCGCCGCCTGCCGCTCAAGGCATCTGGTGCTGGGCGGAATAGGTCGAATAGATGCGCTCTCGATGCCATTCGCTGGCCATGGGCGAGAGTGCATAGTCGTGGAAGCAGGGCGTGCCCAGTGTCCAGTGCAGCAGCCGCGCGTCCGGGTTTTCGCCGAACTCGTCGGGCAGCCAGTTCCAGACCTTGGGCAGCGCGCCGATCTCGTCGTCGCGCAACCAGCCAAAGCGGTGCAGTTGCGAACCGCTGGAGGACTGGATGTATTCCGGTGTCAGCGTCTGGTTGGACGGATGGCTGCAGTTCCACAGAATCACGCTGGACCAGTTCTTGCGTGGGTAGTCCTGGTTGCGGGCGCCAAGGTACTTCACGCTGGATGTGGTTTTGTAGTCGTGCTGGACCACGACCACCGCCTTGGTCGGGTCGGCGAGTTCGAACAATGTGTTGATGTCCGCACGCAGCAGCATGTCGCCATCCATGAACACCGCCCAGCCCTGGTACCCCATGAGGTGCGGCACCAAGAACCGGCTGTAGATGAAGTCGTTGCTCCCATCGGTGTGGGTCTCTGAGTAGCCGTGCAGCATGTTCAGCGCCAGTGGGGTGATGGCCACCGGCTTCCTGGCATGCCTGATGATGCTGTTGGCACACACGTGGTAGGCGATGGCCTCGCGTTGGTCAAAGCCGATGAAAACGTTTCTCATGGTCTATTCCTGGTGCATCGAATGAAAGATCGACAGTGCATACAAGGCTCGGATCTCCCGGACGAATTGCCCGTGATGTAAAAAATCCCCGTACATGTCATTGACCGATTCGCGGTTGAACAGTTGGAGCACGATGCCCTCCTGGGCAAACAGCATCCGCTCCACCTCGACGCGCATATGAGACATGAACTGGTGGATGGGCACGGTGAACATCTGCTTTTTCCGGTGAGCCAGCTCCTCGCCGATCAGCGGGACCACCGCGCGTTTGAACCAGTGCTTCTTGTCGCCCTGGGCCGAGAGCTTGGTGGCGCCGCGCGAGCGGAAAGCGAATTCCATCATCCGCCAGTCCAGGAAAGGGGTGCGCGCCTCGATGCTCACAGCCATGCCCATGCGGTCGGGTTTCACGAGGTTGTTGCCAGACAGCAGCAGCTGCATGTCGAGGTGCAGGGCCTGGTTGACACGGTCAAAGTGCCGGGCCTCTTCGAACCAGGGTGCGGCCGCCCTGCTGAAACTGTCGATGCCTTCCAGCTGTGCACGCACCGCCGGTCGGTAGAGCGCGGCCTTGGCTTGGGGGCTGAAGAGGGAGATGCTATAGAAATAGGAGCGCTCGAATACCGCCTGGGGCTGGGTGAAGGCGTCGGAACGCGCGAAGAACTGCGCGTACTTGTCGTAGCCGGCGAACAGCTCGTCGCCGCCGTCGCCGGTCAGCACCACCTTGACGTGTTGTGCGGCCAGCTCGCTCACGCGCAGGGTCGGCATGAAGGACGCGTCGCCGTGCGGCTGGTCCAGGTGGTGCAGCACGTGCGGCCAGCGGCCAAGCATGTTGAGCTCGGCCACCTCGGCCGTGTGCGCGCAGCCAAAGCGCTGCGCCGCCTGCAGGGCAAAGGCGGACTCGTCGTAGCGCGGGTCGGCGAAGCCGATGCAGAAGGTCTTGACCGGTTCTTTTACATGCCGCGCCATCAGGCCGACGATGGTGCTCGAATCGACGCCGCCCGAGAGGAAGGCGCCGAACGGCACGTCGGCGCGCAGGCGGATGCGGGTGGCATCGTCCAGCAGGGCCATGAACTCCTCGGCCCAGGCGTCGAACGTGTGGTCCTGCTCGCGCTGGTCGGCCAGGCTCCACCAGCGTTGCACCTGCACGGCGCCGCCGCGCGTGTAGCGCTGCCAGGTGCCGGGCAAGACGTGGCGCACGCCGTCGAACGCGGTCCACGGCGCCGGGACGTAGTTGAAGGTCAGGTAGTGGTGGATGGCTTCCAGATCCATGCCCGGCTTGTGCGGCAGGGCCGGCCACAGGGCCTTCAGTTCAGAGCCGAAGACCATGCGCTGGCCGTCGTCGTGCACATACAGCGGTTTGACGCCGATGCGGTCGCGCGCCAGGTACAACGCATCTTCGCGTGCGTCGTGGATGGCGATGGCGAACATGCCGTTGAGCCGCCGCAGGCAGGCGATGCCTTCGCGCTCGTACAGGCGCAGGATGACTTCGGTGTCCGAGTGCGAGTCCAGCCGCACGCCCTGGGCGCGCAGCTCGGTCGCGAGTTCGACGTGGTTGAAGATCTCGCCGTTCTGCACCACCGCGATCTGGCCGTCGTCGCTCAAGAATGGCTGGTGACCGCCGCCCAGGTCGATGATGGACAGGCGCCGGTTGCCGATGGCCACGCCACGCGCGGGCACGTGGTGGACGCCTTCGTCGTCCGGCCCGCGGTGCACCAGCGCCTGGGCCATGCGGTGCAGGGCTTCTTCGGCCAGTGCTTGTTGTCGACGGTCCCAGTAACCGAAGATGCCGCACATGGTCAGTTGCTGCCTTTGCCGTTGAGGCGCCGGATGGTCATGAGGATGATCTTCAGGTCCAACCAGAAGTTGCGTTCGCGCACGTAGCGCAGGTCGGCTTCCAGCCGCTGATTGCCCACCGATTCGGACCGGTACAGCGCCTGCGCCAGCCCGGTGATGCCGGGACGCACGCTGCAGCGCTGCGCCCAGTCGGCCGGGGTGTAAAGGCTTTGCTGCGCCGGCACATCGGGGCGTGGGCCGACCAGGCTCATGTCGCCCGTGAGCACGTTGATCAGCTGCGGCAGTTCGTCCAGGCTGGTGCGGCGGATGAAGCGGCCCACGCGGGTGATGCGCGGGTCGTTGGTCGAGGTGAAGTAGGGGCCGATGCTGGCGGCGTTCTTCACCATGCTGCGGAACTTGAACATGCCGAAGGTGCGACCGTGCAAACCCACGCGGGTCTGGCGGAACAGCACGGGCCATCCGCTTTCGGCGGCTACCGCCAGCGCCGAGCCCAGCAACAGCGGGCTGAGCAAGAGCAGAGCCGTCAGGGCGCCGGCGATGTCGAACAGGCGTTTTGTCATCCGTGTCCGTTGTGCCGCATGCGCGAGGCGATCTGGCCAATGGTCTCGGCGATGCGCAGGCGGTCGGCTTGCACCTGCTCGGCGCTGCGCGAGGCCAGCGCCTGCTCGGCCGAGCGCAAGGCTGCAACCTCGTCTTCGAACGAGCCCGCGTTGCCACTGCCATGAAAGGTGCGCGAGAGGATCACCGCCCTTGAACCCAGCCGCAGGTGCTCGGCCAGCACATCGCGGCCGGGCAGCAGGCCCTCGTCCAGCCGGGCGATGCCGCCGAAACCGAAACGCAGCCCTTGCGCCCGGGTCATCCGGGCCACGGTGTCCACGAGCCCCAGCGCCAGCGGCTCGAACATGAAGTGCAGCCCCATGGACAGGTGCAGGTCGTTCAGGCCCACGTACACCTCCTCCAGGCCGGGGGTGCCGATCCATTCGGGCAGGGACTCGAACGCGCCCGCGGTTTCCAGCAGCGCCACCACCGGGGCGCGCCCGGCCACGATGGCGCAGAAGGCCTGCAGTTCCCAGGCTTCGGTGAACATGGGCAGCATCAGCAGGTCGGCGCCCTGCGCCAGCACCGCGTTCACCTCGGTGTCGGTGTCGGGGTTCAGCGGGTTCACGCGCACCATCAGGCGCGCGCGCCGCAGCACCGCCTTGACGCGGCCCACGTCCGCCAGCGTGTGGGTGCTGATGAAGGTGTTGCGTCCGGCCTGGCGTTCGGCCTTGCCGTTGCGCTCCAGATCCACCCACAGGCGCAGGGCGTCCAGAGCGTCGCAGCGGCGCGCGAAGTCGGGGTCGTGGGTGATCTGGATGAGGTCGATCATGGGTGCTTCAAATTATCGCCGCAGGGCGCGGCGCAGCCCGGGCGAGGCCAGCCAGGCCACGGCGATCACCGCGCCGGCCGCCAGCGCGGCCAGCAACAGGCCGCCCAGGCGGCTGTCGATGTGCCAGCTCGCCCCCATGGCCGCCACACACACGGCGGCCAGCGCGGCCGGCAGCAGGTCGCGCCAGTCCAGGGCGTTGCACACGTGTTCGCGTTCGCTCAGGCACAGGGCCAGCGCCGCCAAGGCCAGCGCGGTGTTGACCAGGCCCATCACGAAGCCGCCGCCGGCCAGGCCCCAGATCGGGCCCACCCAGGCGCCCGCCGCCAGCACGAGCAGGGCCAGCCCGTACGCCAGCACCGCGTGGCGCAGCCGGCCAGTGCTGGCCATCAGGGTCAGCAGCACCGCCAGCAGGGCCTGCGGCAGCAGCGACCACGCGCCCACGCGCGCCCAGTCGGCGATCTGCGCCACCGCTTCGGTCGGCATGCGGCCCCAGCCAAACAGCAGCCGGGCCAGCGACGGTGCCAACCCCGCCAGCGCCGCAGCGGCGGCACAGGCCAGCACCCAGGCCAGCACAAAGGCCTGGCGCAACGCGTCGCGGCGGGCGGTGTGGGTGCCCGCGGCGGGCGGGGCGGCAAAGGCCCGCGCGATGCCCGGAAACGCCAGCGACGCCACCAGCTGGATGGCCAGCACCAGCGGCAGCTCGACCAGCTTCCAGGCGTAGTTGAAGGTGGTGAGGGCGCCTTCTCCGGTGCCCGATGCGAGGCTGCGGGCCAGCAGCGGCAGCAGCAGCGGCAGGCCGGCGCTGGCCAGCGCCCACAGCCAGACGCCAGGCAATGGCCAGCGGTCGTCGCCCGCAACCGCCGCTTGCGTTGCGGGTGGGGTTGCCCGCGCGAGCCGCCAGCGCAGCCACAGCAGCCGCAGCGCCATGGCCAGCAGCAGGCCCAGGCCCAGGCCGAACAGCGCGCGGGCGGGGGTGTCGGTGGCGGCGCTGGCGATCAGCAGCAGGCTGCCGATCACCACGCCGTTGACCACCAGGTTGGCGCCGTACATGCCGGTGAAGTCGCGCTGGTGTTGCAGCCGCGTGGTCCACAACGCCGCCAGCAGCGCCAGGGGCAGGGCGGCGGCGCTCCAGCGCAGACCGCTCAGGGCGACCGGGCGCACCGTTTCACCCAGACCCGGCGCCAGGGCGTCGGTGGCCAGGCCCGGCACCAGCAGCAGCACGGCGGCCACGGCGCCGCCGCCGATCAGCAACCCCCTGCCCAGCTGTTGCAGGCCCTGGGTCTGCGCGGCGGCGCCCTGGCGCGCCCACAGCGGCAGCAGCACGTAGGCCAGTGCGCCCGAGGCGAGGATGCCCGTGAGCAGATCGGGCAGCGTGAGCACGAGGATGGCCACGTCGGCCAGGCCGCTGGCGCCCAGGGCCGCGGCCTGCACCGATTCGCGCAGCAGGCCCAGCACGCGGCTGACCAGCAACAGGGCGAGGGAGACCAGACCGGCGCGCAGGAACATGGCGCGCATTATCAGCGGGGCGTTCACACGGCCCGGGTCGGGGACCCGGCCATGGCGGCCGCGCTGAGCGCCGTCGCTCGTGGCGCGGGCATCTGGCTCTCGGGCGGTCTGCGGCGTTGCAAAGCCTCGGCGGGTCGATCCCGGCCCGTCGGTGTTTGGCGCCTTGCAGCCCATCCCGACCGCGGGCGCCCGCCTCCACGGGGGCTTGTCCAGCGTCGCCCTAAAATGGCGGGTTGCGCGCGACCGCTTGCGGTGGTGCAGTTCCAACCCCTTCCCGAACCCTTGGCCCGCGTGGCCCGCTCCCATGTCACAAGCCCCGAACCCCGCCGCCGCACCGGTGGCCGCCGCCACCGACGACAACCAGCTGATCGCCGAGCGCCGCGAAAAACTCAAGGGCCTGCGCGAGGCGCAGCAGCGCGGCGAGGGCGTGGCCTTCCCGAACGACTTCAAGCCCGCCGACAAGGCCGCCGAGCTGTTTGAACGCCACGGCGAAGCCACCAAGGAAGCGTTGGAAGCCAGCCCGGTGCGCGCCAGCGTCGCGGGCCGCATGATGCTCAAGCGCGTGATGGGCAAGGCCTGCTTCGCCACGCTGCAGGACGCGTCGCTCGGCCCGTCGGGCGGCCGCATCCAGATCTACCTGAACACCGACAGCGTGGGGGAAGAGAAGCTGTCCGCCTTCAAGCACTGGGACCTGGGCGACATCATCGCGGCCGAAGGCGTGCTCATGCGCACCCGCACCGGCGAGCTGTCCATCCACGCCGACAACATCCGCCTGATCACCAAGAGCCTGCGCCCGCTGCCCGACAAGTTCCACGGCATCCACGACCAGGAAATCAAGTACCGCCAGCGCTACGTGGACCTGATGACCGACGAGAGCGCCCGCAAGCGTTTCGTCACCCGCAGCCAGGCGCTGTCCAGCATCCGCGACTTCATGGTCCACCACGGCTTCCTCGAAGTCGAGACGCCCATGCTGCACCCCATCCCCGGCGGCGCCAACGCCAAACCCTTCAAGACCCACCACAACGCGCTGGACCAGGAAATGTTCCTGCGCATCGCGCCCGAGCTGTACTTGAAGCGCCTGCTGGTGGGCGGTTTCGAGCGCGTGTTCGAGATCAACCGCAACTTCCGCAACGAAGGCATCAGCGTCCGCCACAACCCCGAGTTCACCATGATGGAGTTCTACGCGGCGTACTGGAACTACCAGGACCTGATGGACTTCAACGAGCAGCTGATCCGTCACGTGGTCAAACAGGTGCACGGCGACACGCCGCTGACCTACAACGGCAAACCCGTGGACGTGTTCTCGCCCTTCGAGCGCCTGACCATCCGCGAAGCCATCCTCAAGTACACCGAGGCCGGCGCGGGGGTGGACGATGCCGCCTGGCTGATTCCGGCGCTCAGGAAGCTGGGCATGAGTGAAGAAAAGCACCAGCTCTCGACCCGCTCGCTGGCCAGCCTGCAGGTGCTGTACTTCGAAGAGACGGTGGAAGAGAAGCTCTGGAACCCGACCTTCATCATGGAGCATCCGACCGAAATTTCGCCGCTGGCGCGCGCCAACGACGACCGGCCGGAAGTCACCGAGCGTTTTGAGCTCTACATCACCGGCCGCGAGTTCGGCAACGCCTTCTCGGAACTGAACGACGCCGAAGACCAGGCCGCGCGCTTCCACGCGCAGGTCGCGGCCAAGGATGGCGGCGACGAAGAAGCCATGTACTACGACGCCGACTTCATCCGCGCGCTCGAATACGGCATGCCCCCGGCCGGCGGCTGCGGCATCGGCATCGACCGCCTGATGATGCTGCTGACCGACTCGCCCAGCATCCGCGACGTGATCCTGTTCCCCGCGCTGCGCCGCGAGAACTGAAGGGTGTAGCCCCCACGCTCCGCCGCTGACGCGGGTCGCTGCCCCCCGAGGGGGTGCGAATCCGGCTTGGGGCGGCCCTGCGCCGGATTCATCGACCTCGCGCTCCGCCGCACGCGGGTCAGAAGTTCACCGACTGGATGCTGCGCCGGGGCTCGCGGCGCAGCGCGTCCATCGCGATCTGCAGCCAGTCGAGGTGGGCCTGGGCGTTGACCTGCAGTTCCACGCTGTCCTGCGGCAGCAGGGCCAGCACGATCTTGAACTTCAGCGTGCTGCCCACCGGCAGTTCGTCGGAAGGGCGCAGACCGCCGGCGAGCACGCTGGTGGACGCCGCCACCGCTTGCGGACCACGCACCGGGCCTTCCATCAGCAGGGCAAAACCGCTGTCGCTCACGCGGGCGGCGGTGTCCACGTCGCGCGCCACCGAACGCAGCAGCGAACCCGTGAGCACCAGCGCCCGGTCGGCCACTTCGCGGCCGTGTTCGCGCACAAAAAAATCGTGGTTGTCCAGCGTGATCAGCAGCAGCGCGTTGTGGTGGCGGTAGCGCTGGGCGCGCACCAGGCTGTCGTGCAGGCGCAGCATGAAGTTGTGGCGGTTGCACAGCCCGGTCAGCGGCTCGGTCAACGACAGCGCCTTGGCGCGCGCCTGCGCTTCGTGTTGCAGCGACGAACGTTGCAGCAGCCCGTAGAACAGCAGCGGCGCCTCGATGGCGGCGGCGATGACCATGGCGTACTGCGTCAGGAAGCCCGACGAGATCAGGTCGAAGTTGCGCAGCACCGGCAGCGCACCGGCCAGCAACACCGGCAAGACGCCCAGCGCGATCCAGCGCACCCAGCGGTCGCCGGTGCGCCAGGCGGCCCACAGCATGGCGTAGATCGCCACCATGGTGAGCGCGCCCACCGCGGTGATGGCTTGAAAGCTCCAGGGGCCCGGTTGCACCACGTCCCACACGGTCAGCGCCAGCAACAGGGCCGCCAGCGACAGCGCGATCCGGTCGAGCGCCGGCCCGATGCGCCGCGGCTGCACCACCTGCCGCACGAACAGCACGGCCACCGCCGCCACCAGCGGCAGCAGCACGAATTCGGCCAGACCGTTCCAGCCCGCGGCCTGGGGCCAGAGGAACTGCCCGCCCACCCCCAGCGAGGCGGCCAGCGACAGGCCCAGCAGCGAGATGTAGCCCGCGTAGGCCAGGAAGCTGCGGTCGCGGAACACCAGGCCGTTGGCCACGGCCACCGCCGTCAACAACAGTGCCATGCCGAAATAGGCCCCCAGCAGAAACTGCTGCAGGATGCGCTGCTCGCGTAACTGGCCGTGGCTGTGGATGAACAGTTCGCCCGAGAACGGCACGCGCGCGTGTTCGATGCGCACCCAGTAGGTCACCGGGGCATCGGTGCGCGGGTCCAGCGCGAACACGGGGTAGCGGTCGGGTGAGGGCCAGTCGCGCACCGCGATGCGGTCACCCGCGTGTTGCTGGTGCCAGGTGCCATCGGCCCGGCGGTGGTAGACGCTCATCCGGTCGGTGCCCGAGCGCGCCAGCTCCAGTTCCCAATGCGAGTCCGGGTCCTGGACCCAGGCATCGAACCGCACCCACAAGGCACCGGCGGCGCCCAGGCTCACGCGGTGGCCCTGGGCGCGCGGCTCGAACGGCAGGCGGTCGACCTGCTGCTCGACCTGTTCCACCGTCAGCTGCCCGGTGCGGTCCACCCAGGCCACGCTGCGCTGGGCCAGCGGCCGGCTGGGCTGCGTGCCGTCCAGGCGCACCGGGGCGGTGGGCATGGGGGTGGGGGTGTGGGCCGCGGCCGCCCGGTGGGCGGGCCACCAGGCCAGCAGCGCCAGCAGCAGCGCAGCCAGCCACCATCCGGCGCGGGCAAGGCGCGGCCTGCGAGAGGTGCTGCGGTTCTGGAAGCTTGGCGTCAAGGGCATGGCCCGATTCTGTGGCCTGCGCGCTGCCGGCCAGCGGGCAAACCGCACGCTGGCCCGGACGCCATGCGCCGGTGCGGCCAACGCACCACAGTGCGGGCGTGAAAAAGCCCCGCCAGGCGGGGCTTTGCGGGGCGCGGGGGCTGCGTGCCGCGATCAGGCGAACTCGGCCAGCGCCTTGCGCATCTTCTTCATGGCCGCCACCTCGATCTGGCGCACCCGCTCGGCGCTCACACCGTACTCGGCCGCCAGCTCGTGCAGCGTCATGCCGCCCGAGCCGTCGTCGTTCACCTTGAGCCAGCGCTCGGTCACGATGCGGCGCGAACGGTCGTCCAGCTCGCCCATGGCGCGGGCAATGCCCTCGGTGGCCAGCACGTCGCGCTGGGCCGACTCGATCACCGCGGTCGGCTCGTGCGCCGCGTCGGCCAGCCAGGCGATGGGGCCGTAGGCCTCTTCGCCGTCGTCGGCGGGGCTGGGGTCCAGCACCACGTCACCACCCGAAAGCCGGGTTTCCATCTCGCGCACTTCCTCGGGCTTGACCTTCAGGTCGCGCGCGACCACGTCGATCTCGCTGTCCGAGAGCACCTCGCGGTGCGTGTCGCCTTCGGCCGCTTCGGCGCGAAAGCCCTGCTTCTTGCTGCGCAGGTTGAAGAACAGCTTGCGCTGCGCCTTGGTCGTGGCCAGCTTGACCATGCGCCAGTTCTTGAGGATGTACTCGTGGATCTCGGCCTTGATCCAGTGCATGGCGTAGCTCACCAGGC
>NZ_JASJOY010000136.1:0-1153 GCF_031426985.1 Hydrogenophaga sp. | reverse complement strand
TGCGCCCAGATCGGCAAGAACGTGCACCTCTCGGGCGGCGTCGGCATCGGCGGCGTGCTCGAACCCCTGCAGGCCGGCCCGACCATCATCGAAGACAACTGCTTCATCGGCGCCCGCTCCGAAGTGGTCGAAGGCGTGGTGATCGAAGAGAACTCTGTCATCTCCATGGGCGTGTACATCGGCCAGAGCACCCCCATTTACGACCGCGCCACCGACAGCGTGAGCTACGGCCGCGTGCCCGCCGGCTCGGTGGTGATCAGCGGCAACCTGCCCAAGGACGGCGGCAAGTACAGCCTGTACGCGGCCGTGATCGTCAAGCGCGTGGACGCGCAGACCCGCGCCAAGACCAGCCTGAACGATCTGCTGCGCGACTGATTGGCGCTCCCCCTGCGACGCTGCGCGTCTTCCCCCTGAGGGGGACAACACCTGCGGCCCGGCAAAGCCGGTTCCGCGGTGTTCTGGATTGAGGCACGGCCTCCGACGACATATGTGTTTTTTTGAGTCCCTGAAAGGTCAGGCATGAGCAGCGGAACGATGGAGCGCATCCTGCGCCTGATGGCCGAGAAGAAGGCGTCGGACGTGTACCTGTCGGCGCATGCGCCGGCGATGATCAAGATCAACGGGCAGACCATCCCGATCAACAGCCAGGTGCTGCCGCCGGATGCGCCGCTGAACCTGCTGTCCGAGATCGTGCCGGCCTCCCGCATCGAAGAGCTGCAGGAAACCGGTGAGCTCAACATGGCGGTGCCGCTGGACGGCGTGGGCAACTTCCGCGTCAGCGCGTTCCGCCAGCGCAGCAACTACGCGGTGGTGATCCGTTTTGTGCCAGGCGATGTGCCGGCACTGGATTCGCTCAACGTCGCCCCGATCCTGTCGCAACTGGTCATGGAAAAGCGCGGCCTGGTGCTGATGGTCGGCGCCACCGGCGCCGGCAAGACCACCACGCTGGCGGCCATGATCGACCACCGCAACGAACACGCGACGGGCCACATCCTCACCATCGAGGACCCGATCGAGTACACCTACCGCAACAAGAAGTCGGTGGTCAACCAGCGCGAGATCGGCACCGACACCCAGTCGCTGCAGATCGGTCTGAAGAACGCGCTGCGCCAGGCGCCCGACGTGATCCTGATCGGCGAGATCCGCGACCGCG
>NZ_JASJOY010000135.1:0-2861 GCF_031426985.1 Hydrogenophaga sp. | reverse complement strand
CGTTGTAGACCAGAAAGATGACGTCGGGCTTGTTGTCCTTCATCCACTGCTTGGAGTAGTCGTAGCCCGCGAACAGCGGCTTCCAGTAGTCCTCTTTGGTCTTGCCCAGGTCCATGGCCGCGCCGATGGCGGGCACGTGCGAGGTGAAAACGGATGCGGTGATCTTGGCCATGCTCAGGCTCCTGCTTTCTTGCCGGCAGCGCCTTGCGGCTGGCGGTGGGGTTGTGCGTCGCCGTCTTCACCGAGGTAGCGGTTGCCTTCGGCGCTGCGGCCGCCGTTGACCATCATGTCGCGGTATTCGGCTTCGGTCATGCCGGTCATGGAACCCGCCATCTGCTGGAAGCTCTTGCCGTCGGTCGATCCGATCTTGGCCAGGAAGTAGATGTTGCCGCCCAGGCGCATGCACCAGTTCAGATCGCGTGCCAGCACCGCCTGCTTCTGTTCTTCGGACATCGGCCATTCGTCGAGGTAGGTGCGCTGATCGGCCTTGAAACGCTCGCGGTTCTCGGCCTTCATCAGGCTCATGCAGAACTGGTTGAGCCAGTAGCCTTTGCGCGATTGCTCGGCGTCAAAAATGATCGTGCCGGGCACGTCTTTGTAGGGTTTATCGAGTGCCATGGGTACTCCTTGTTGAAACTGGAATCGCCGCCGGGCCGCCCCAAGGCGATTCGCTCCCCCTTGGGGGGCAGCGACCCGCGCAGCGGCGGAGCGTGGGGGTCAACATTCTTCGGGCCAGTAGAGACGCATCGGGTTGTCCACCAGCAGCTTGCGCTGCAGCTCGGCGGTCGGCGCGATGTGCGGGATGAAGTCCACCAGCAGGCCGTCGTCGGGCATGTGGTCTTTCAGGTTCGGGTGCGGCCAGTCGGTGCCCCAGAGCACGCGGTCCGGGAACTGCTCGACGATGCGCTTGGCGAACGGGATCACGTCGGTGTAGGCGTTCTGCTCGCCGTTCAGCGCCTTGGGGCCGGTGACCGACAGGCGCTCGGGGCAGCTGACCTTGCTCCACACGTTGGTGTGCTCGCGCATGAACTTTTCGAACAGCGCGAACTGCGGGCCGTCGACCGGCAGACTCACATCGGGCCTTCCCATGTGGTCCACCACCACGGTGGTGGGCAGCGCGGTGAAGAAGTCCCACAGCTCGGGCAGGTCCACGGCTTCGAAGTAGATGACCACGTGCCAGCCCAGCTTGGCAATGCGGCCGGCAATCTCCATCAGCTCGTCCTTGGGCGTGAAGTCGACCAGGCGCTTGACGAAGTTGAAGCGCACGCCACGCACGCCGGCGGCGTGCAGGGCCTGCAGTTCTTCGTCGGTCACCGAGCGCTTGACCGTGGCCACGCCACGCGCCTTGCCGCCCGACGACAGGCAGGCATCGACCATGGCGCGGTTGTCGGCGCCGTGGCAGGTGGCCTGCACCACCACGTTGCGGGCAAAGCCCAGGTGGTCGCGCAGCGCGTACAGCTCCGTCTTGCTCGCGTCGCAGGGCGTGTACTTGCGCTCGGGCGCGTAGGGGAACTCGGCCCCTGGGCCGAACACGTGGCAGTGCGCGTCCACCGCGCCCGCCGGCAGATTGAAGGTGGGCTTGGACGGGCCGGTGTACCAGTCCATCCAGCCCGCGGTTTTGGTGAAGTCACCGGAAGTCGGTTTGCTCATGAAAGGCCTTCAAAAATTCGAAACACCAACAAGGCGGTGATGGCGGAAGACAGCGGGGCGATTTGCTGGCGCGCAGCGACGGATGAGCCCCGCTGGCTTCCGGCGTCGCCGCCGGGACCAGCCGGAGAAACATCAGTCGATGTAACGAAGACCCGCAGCCGCCAGCGGCTCGCGCATCTTGTACATGTCCAGCCCCAGCACGCCCGAGGCCAGCTTGTCGCGCTTCTCGCCTTCGAAGCTCTCGCGCTTTTGCGCGGCGGCCAGGGTCGCGGCGGCCTTGGCGGCGGGCACGCAGACCACGCCGTCGTCGTCGGCCACGATCACGTCGCCCGGCGTCACATAGGCACCGGCGCAGACGATGGGGATGTTCACCGAGCCCAGCGTGGCCTTGATCGTGCCCTTGGACGAGATGTGGCGGCTCCAGACCGGGAAGTTCATCTCCTTGAGCGTCTTCACGTCGCGCACACCGGCTTCGATGACCAGCGCGCGGGCGCCCCGGGCCTGGAAGCTGGTGGCCAGCAGGTCGCCGAAGTAGCCGTCGCTGCAGTCGGCGGTGACGGTGGCGATCACGATGTCGCCCGGCTGGATCTGCTCGGCCGCCACATGCATCATCCAGTTGTCACCGGGCTGCAGCAGCACGGTCACGGCCGTGCCCGAGACCTGCACGCCGGTCTGGATCGGGCGCATGTAAGGCTTCAAAAGGCCGACACGGCCCATGGCTTCGTGCACGGTGGCCGAGCCGAGCGCGGCCAGGCCATCGGCGGCTGCGCGGTCGGCGCGGTTGATGTTGCGGTAGACAACGCCCAGTTCGTACATGTTTTTCTCCTCGTTCAAAAGCACAGATGGTTGTGCGAAGGGTTTGATTCCAGAGACACCGCGGAACCGGCTTTGCCGGGCCGCTGGTGTCGCCCCCTTGAGGGGGTCGCGCTGAGCGCGGCGGGGGTGTTTTCCGATTACTTGCCGGCGGCCTTGAGGCGGGCGTCCAGTCGCGGGAACACGCGCCGCGCATTGCCTTCGTACACCTTGTAGCGGTCGTCGCCCACGACGATGGTGCTCGCTTCGATGTAGCGCTTGGTGTCGTCGTAGTAGTTGCCAGTCTCGGGGTCGATGCCGCGCACGGCGCCGATCATTTCGGAAGCGAACAGGATGTTCTCCATCGGGATCACCTTGGTCAGCAGGTCGATGCCGGGCTGGTGGTAGACGCAGGTGTC
>NZ_JASJOY010000134.1:0-16151 GCF_031426985.1 Hydrogenophaga sp. | reverse complement strand
GAAGCGCTCGTCGATGTACTCGTTGATGATGTTCGACTCGTACAGGATCAGGTCGCGCTCGACCAGGATGGGCACCTGGCCGTACGGGTTCATCACACTGATGTCTTCGGGCTTGTTGTAGAGATCCACGTCGCGGATCTCGAAGTCCATGCCTTTTTCAAACAGGACGAAGCGGCAACGGTGGGAATAAGGGCAGGTGGTACCCGAGTACAAGACCATCATGTGGGAGTCTCCTAAATACAAAACAGTGGTTGGCGTGACCGCACGGGGCGGCGCCGCAAACCACTGTGGGAAAACTTCAGCTGCCAGCCCGGACGAACCGGGCCGACCAGAAGCGGGGTTTTACTTGATGTCTTTCCAGAATGCGGCGTTCAGACGCCATGCCACCAGGGTGAACACCCCCAGGAACAACAGCACCCACACGCCGATGCGCACGCGGGTGTTGGCGGCCGGCTCGGCCATCCACTGCAGATAGGCCACCAGATCGCCAACGTTCTGGTCGAACTGTTCGGACGTCATGGTACCGGGTTTGACTTGGTCCCAGCCCTTGAGAACTTCGGTCTCATGGCCATGGCTCTCGACCTTTTCCATCACGCGGGCGCGCTCACCCTGCAGTTCCCACAGGGGGTTGGGCATGCCCACGTTGGGAAAGACCATGTTGTTCCAGCCGGTGGGCTTGGTCTCGTCCCGGTAGTAGGTGCGCAGGAAGGTGTAGATGTAGTCCGAACCGGAACCCGCACCGCTGGCGCGCGAACGGGCGATCACGCTCAGGTCCGGCGGGTTGGCACCGAAGAATTCCTTGGCCTGCTTGGGATCGATGGCCGCCTTCATGGTGTCACCGATCTTGTCGGTGGCAAATGTCAGGTTCTCCGCGATCTGCTTGTCGGTCAGCCCGATGTCGCGCAAGCGGTTGTACCGCATGAACGCGGCCGAGTGGCAGCTCAGGCAGTAGTTGACGAAAATCTTGGCGCCGTTTTGCAAGGCGGCCATGTCGTTGGTGCGCTTGGGTGCTTTGTCCAGGGCAAAGGAGGCACCCGAGGCCATTGCGGTGCCCGACAGGCCCATGGCCAGCGCGAGACCCAGAAGCATTTTTTTCATTTGTCGACTCTCCGATGGGTTCCAGGGCTTCAGTGGGGCGTGAACGTGACGCGGGTGGGCACGGGCTTGAACTGGCCCAGGCGGGTCCACCAAGGCATCAGCAGGAAGAAGCCAAAGTAGAACAGCGTGCCCACTTGGGAAACGCGCTCGCCCACCGGCGACGGCGGCAGCACGCCCAGGTAACCCAGGATCAGGAAGTTGATCACGAACACGGCGTAGAGCCACTTGACGCCGTCCGGACGGTAACGGATCGACTTGACCGGGCTCTTGTCCAGCCAGGGCAGGAAGAACAGGATCACGACAGCGCCGCCCATGGCGACCACGCCCCAGAACTTGGCGTCGATCAGGTACAGCAGGGCGATGACCACCACGGTGGCGCCCGCAATGGCGCCCTTGAGCAGCACCGGCAGACGGGTCTTGAGCACGGCAAAAGCGCCGCCGAGCACCGCGCAGAGCATCAGCACGTAGGTCATCTCGGTGGTGATGGCACGCAGCATCGAATAGAAGGGCGTGAAATACCAGACCGGGGCGATGTGCAGCGGCGTGACCAGCGGGTCGGCCGGGATGAAGTTGTTGAACTCCAGGAAGTAGCCGCCGAATTCAGGCGCGAAGAACACGATGGCGGAGAACACCATCAGGAACAGGCTCACACCGAAGATGTCGTGCACGCTGTAGTAGGGGTGGAACGGAATGCCATCCAGCGGCACGCCCTTTTTATCCTTGAGCGCCTTGATTTCCACGCCGTCCGGATTGTTGGAGCCCACTTCGTGCAGCGCAATGATGTGCGCCACCACCAGACCCAGCAGCACCAGCGGCACCGCGATGACGTGGAAGCTGAAAAAGCGGTTCAACGTGGCGTCGCCCACCACGTAGTCGCCGCGGATCAGCAGCGCCAGATCAGGGCCGACGAAGGGGATGGCGGAGAACAGGTTCACGATCACCTGGGCGCCCCAGTAGGACATCTGACCCCAGGGCAGCAGGTAGCCCATGAAGGCTTCGGCCATCAGCACCAGGAAGATGCCGCAACCGAACACCCAGATCAGTTCACGCGGCTTGCGGTACGAGCCATAGAGCAGGCCACGGTACATGTGCAGGTAAACCACGATGAAGAACGCCGATGCCCCCGTGGAGTGCATGTAGCGGATCAGCCAGCCCCAGGGCACGTCGCGCATGATGTATTCGACCGACGCGAACGCCAGGTTGGCATCGGGCTTGTAGTGCATCACCAGGAAGATGCCGGTGACGATCTGGATCACCAGCACCAGCAGGGCCAGCGAGCCGAAGATGTACCACCAGTTGAAGTTCTTGGGCGCGTAGTACTCGGCCATGTGCTCATTGAAGAGCTTGGACAGCGGGAACCGGTTGTCGATCCAGTTCAGCGTCTTCTGCGCCAGCGGCGCGTCAGGGGAAATTTCTTTGAATTCAGCCATGGGGTGCCTCAGTGTTCGTGGAGTCGGCGTGTGCCGCTCAGGCCTTCTTGTCTTCGCCGATCAGCAGCGTGGTTTCGGACGTGTAGTAGTGAGGGGGCACTTCCAGGTTGTCCGGCGCCGGCTTGTTCTTGAACACGCGGCCAGCGAGGTCGAAGGTGGATCCGTGGCAGGCGCACAGGTAGCCGCCGACCCAGTCGTCGGGCAGCGAAGGCTGCGCACCGGGCGCGAACTTGTCACCCGGCGAGCAACCCAGGTGGGTGCAGATGCCCACGCCAACGAACACTTCGGGCTTGATGGAGCGGTGGCGGTTTTTTGCGTAGTCCGGCGTGGGGACGTTCTTGCGATCGGAAGCGGGATCGGCCAGCGCAGGGTCGAGCTTCTCCAGGTCCTTGAGCTGCTGCTCGGTGCGGCGCATGATCCACACGGGCTTGCCACGCCATTCCTTGACGATTTTTTCGCCGGGCTGGAGGGAGGAGATGTCCACCTCGACCGCCGCGCCTGCAGCTTTGGCGCGTTCAGACGGCTGGAAGGAACTCACGAAAGGCACAGCGACTGCGGCGGCCCCCACGCCACCCATGGCGGCGGAGGTGATCAGCCAGGTTCGGCGGCTGTTGTCCACAGTCGCATCGACGGTTGCTTCACTCATGGGAATCTTTCAATGACGGTTCGAGACGGAATCACACTAGGGTCAACCCGGCATTGTAATGGAGCGCATCGACCTGTCGGACCGCCGAAGGTTCCCCCGTGCACGCTTTGGCCGCCCGGCTGCGAGTGTGACGGGCACGGACGCCGATGACTTGGACCCGGCCGCACCCAGGCACAAATGAATACTTAGGTGTGCGACAATCGCCGCGCCTGGCCGTCCGGTCCGGACAGCAAGCTGCCCCAAACATCAGGAGAAACGTATGAGCATGGCAAGTGAGTTCAAGGAATTCGCCCTGAAGGGCAATGTGATGGACTTGGCGGTCGGTGTGATCATCGGCGGCGCCTTCGGCAAGATCGTCGACTCACTGGTGGGCGACCTGATCATGCCCGTGGTCAGCAAGATCTTCGGTGGCCTGGACTTCTCCAGCTACTACATCGCACTGGCGGGCCAGGCGGCCGGCCTGCCGCTGGCCGAGGCCAAGAAAGCCGGCGCCGTGCTGGCCTACGGCAACTTCATCACCATCGCACTGAACTTCGTGATCCTGGCCTTCGTGATCTTCATGATGGTCAAGCAAATGAACCGCATGAAGAAGGAAGCCCCGGCCGCACCGCCGGCCGCACCGGCCGAAGACGTCGTGCTGCTGCGCGAGATCCGCGACAGCCTGCGCAAGTGAAGAACTGAGGCGGATCACCGCCTCCGTCGGCGCCAACAAGGGGCCGCTGCCGTCTACCCACGGCAGCGGCCTTTTTCATGGCCGGCCGGTTCAGATCCCCGCGCCCAGCGCAGCGTCGATGGCGGCCAGCAGACTCGCGGGACTGGCGCGTCCGGACCCGGCGAGGTCGAACGCGGTGCCGTGGTCCGGGCTGGTGCGCACGAACGGCAGGCCCAGCGTGGTGTTGACCCCGTGGTCCAGCCCCAGCAACTTGACGGGGATGAGTCCCTGGTCGTGGTACATGGCCAGCACGACATCGAACGCGCCCTGACGAGCGCGCATGAACACCGTGTCGGGCGCATGCGGGCCGCTGGCGTTGATGCCTTCGGCCTGCGCCAGCGCAACGGCGGGCGCGATGATGTCGATCTCTTCTCGCCCGAACAGCCCCCCTTCGCCGGCGTGCGGATTCAGCCCCGCCACGGCGATGCGCGCCTGCGGCAGGCCGCTGCGCTGAAAGTGCGCGGCCGTGATGCGCAAGGTTTGCAGCACCTGGTCCTGCGTCACCGCCGCCAGGGCGTCGCGCAAGGCCACGTGGATGCTCACCAGCACGGTGCGCAAACCGGGGCAGCTGAGCATCATCCGCACCGGCACCCGCTCCACGTCCACCCCCAGGTGCGCGGCGGCCAGGGCTTGCAGAAACTCGGTGTGACCCGGATGCGGCACGCCCGCGGCCGACAGGGCTTCTTTGTGGATGGGCGCCGTCACCACGGCAGCGGCCTCGCCCCGCAAGGCCGCACGGGCGGCCCAGGCGATGCAGTCGGCCGCGGCTCGCCCCGCATCGGCATCGATACGGCCCAAGGGCACAGGCCGCGGCAGCACGCAGGCCTGTACCACCGCCATGCAGCCCGAGGGCAACCCAGACGCTTCAGCCAACGTAGCGATCGGCGCCAGCACGGGGTCGGGCGCCACGTCGTGCGCGCGGGTCAACTGCAAAGCCTTTTGCAGGGTGGGCACATCCCCCACCACCACGACCCGCGACAACAGCTCGGGCCGCAGGCGCAGGGCTTTGGCGATGATTTCCGGACCGATGCCGGCCGGGTCGCCCATGGTCAGGAGGACCGGGCGCGGGTCGCCAACGGTCGAGGAGCGCGGCTCGGTCATGGGTCAGGCGGGGTTGGGAATGTCGATGAACGTGTGCGCCAGCCCCAGCTGTTGCGCCACATGAGCGGCCACCGCTGGCGCGCCGTAGCGTTCAGAAGCGTGGTGCCCGCAGGCGATGTAGGCCACGCCGCATTCGCGCGCGTAGTGGACCTGTGGTTCGGAAATTTCCCCGGTGATGAACACGTCGGCCCCGGCGGCAATGGCGGCCTCAAAGTACGACTGCGCGCCACCCGTGCACAACGCCACGCGCTGCACGGGGCGCCCGGCATCGCCCACCAGGGTGACCGATCGCCCCAGAGACTGCTGCACATGGTCGGCCAACGACGCCGCGGTGCAGGGGCTGCACTCCCCCATGAAACCCAGCGACTGTTCGCCGAAACGCCCACGGGCATCGTCGTACAGCACCACACCCAGGCGATGCGCCAGTTGCGCGTTGTTGCCCAGCTCGGGGTGGGCGTCCAGCGGCAGGTGGTAGGCGAAGAGGTTGATGTCGTGCGCCAGCAGGCGGGCCAGGCGTTGCTTCATCCAGCCGGTGACACGCCCGTCCTGCCCCCGCCAGAACAGGCCGTGGTGCACAAAAATCGCGTCGGCATCGGCGGCGATGGCAGCGTCGATCAGGGCCAGACTGGCGGTGACGCCCGAGACGATCTTGCGCACCTCGGCCTTGCCCTCCACCTGCAAGCCGTTGGGGCCGTAGTCGCGGAATTGGGCGGGTTGCAGCAAGGCATCAAACGACGCCAGCAAGGCGGTGCGGGGAGCCACCTGAAAAGAGGGGGACATGGGCAGGCCCTGTGGTCAGAACAACAAACACGGGCCGTGCCGCTGGCAAAGCCCTGAGGGTGAGGTGATTCTGACAGCCCTGTGCCGTGTCGTGCACGGCCCGCCCGAACTCAGCCCTGTGGGTTTTGGCCGGCAGATTCGTTCATCTTGCGGGTGAAGAACCGGTAGAACCAGAACGCCATGCCGATCATGAAGAGAATCCCCGCGATGCTGAACAGGCCATAGTCGGTCGAAAAAAGATCCACGAGGGCTTTCATGTTGTGTGCTCCGTTCCTGCAAATGACAGGCATCCATTGCACCCCGCAGGTCCACCCACCGCATTGACGTGGGTCAATCGGGCTTGAACTGCCAACCCGCGCAGCCATATGCGGGACAATGGCCTGCGCCAGCCCAGGGGCCGGCCTCCTCCTCTCTTGCCTCTTCTGACATGAAACGACTCTGGCTCGTCTTTGCCCAATCCGTGACCGTGCTGCTGGCCGCGTATTTCGTGGTCGCCACGCTCAAGCCCGAATGGCTCAACCGCCGCCCCACCCTGCCCACGGTGGTGCCGGTGCTGGAGTCGGCCGCGCCCAGTGCGCCGTCCGGTCAGGCGACCCTGCCCGGGTTCCGCGCGGCGGCCCAGGTGGCATCGCCCGCGGTGGTGAGCATCAACACCAGCAAGGCACCTGAGAACAGCCCCCAGAGCAACGATCCCTGGTTCCGCTTCTTCTTTGGCGACCAGGGGCAGTCGCAGCCGCAGACCGGCCTGGGATCGGGGGTCATCGTCAGCCCGGCGGGTTACATCCTGACCAACAACCACGTGATCGAAGAGGCCGACCAGATCGAGGTCGTGCTCAACGACGGACGCAAGAGCGCGGCGCAGGTCATCGGCACCGACCCGGAAACCGACCTGGCCATCCTCAAGATCGAACTGACCGAGTTGCCGGTGATCACCCTGGGCAACTCCGACGCCCTGGCCATCGGCGACCCGGTGCTGGCCATCGGCAACCCGTTCGGCGTGGGCCAGACGGTGACTAGCGGCATCGTGAGCGCGCTCGGGCGCACGCAACTGGGCATCAACACCTTCGAGAACTTCATCCAGACCGACGCGGCCATCAACCCGGGCAACTCCGGCGGCGCCCTGGTGGACACCAACGGCCAGCTGATGGGCATCAACACCGCGATCTACTCGCGTTCGGGCGGCTCCATGGGCATCGGCTTCGCCATCCCCACCTCCACCGCGCGCAGCGTGATGGAAGCCATCGTGCGCGACGGCCAGGTCACGCGCGGTTGGATCGGCGTCGAGCCACAGGACCTCACCGCCGAACTGGCCGAAAGCTTTGGCCTGCCGGCGGGCACCGGGGTGATCATCACCGGCGTGCTGCAGAACGGCCCCGCCGCCCAGGCGGGCATCCGCCCGGGTGACGTGATCACGTCGGTGGGCGGCCGCGCCGTGAACAACGTGGCGCAATTGCTGTCGGCGGTGGCGGCGCTCACCCCCGGCACACCGGCCACGCTGGAAGTGGTGCGCAAAGACGGCAAGAACCCCGTGCAGGTGACCCCCGGCAAGCGCACCGCCCCCAAGGCGCAACAGCAGCCACCCCGCTGACAGACCTCGGGGACACCACAACAAAAAAACGGCGCCTGAGAGGCGCCGTTTTTTTGTTGGAAGCAGCCGGTGGGTGGCTCAGTTCGTGGCCGAATCTTCGGTGGCCGGCGCTGCCGTCGCCTGGACGAACCAGCGCGCCCCCCAGATGCCCAGTTCGTACAACAGGCACATGGGCACGGCCAGTGCCAGCTGCGAGATCACGTCGGGCGGCGTGACCACGGCGGCCACGACGAAGGCCAGCACGATGAAATAGCCACGGAAGTCCTTGAGCTGCTGCACCGACACCAGGCTCATCTTGACCAGCAGCACCACCACGATGGGCACCTGGAAGGCGAGGCCGAACGCGAGGTACAGCGACAGAATGGCCTCCACGTAAGACGCGATGTCGGGCGTGGCCGCCACGCTCTTGGGCGTGAACTGCTGGATGAAGCCGAACATCTTGTCGAGCACGAAGAACTGCACGAAGGCGATGCCCACGTAGGCCAGCAGGCTGCCCAGCACGATCAGCGGCACGGCAAAGCGCTTTTCGTGGCTGTACAGACCGGGCGCCACGAAGGCCCAGATCTGGTACATCCACCACGGCAGCGACATCAGCAGCGCGCCCATGGCCAGCACCTTCAGCGGCACGAAAAACGGCGAGAACACCCCCACCGCGATCAGCTTCGCGTCGGGCGGCATGTGGGCGCGGATGGGAACCGCGATCAGGTCGATCAAGCCGCTGGGGCCGGGCCAGATGGCCAGGATGGCCATGCACACGGCCAGGCCGGCCATGCCGTACATCAGCCGGTCGCGCAGCTCCACCAGGTGCTGCACAAAAGGTTGCTCGGTCCCGGCGAGTTCGTCGGTGGATTTGTTGGGGTCGGACATCAGCGAGGAGCGGAGGATGGACGGGGCCGGAAACGCGCCACGCGGGCCGCACCCGACTGGGCGCGCGTGCGCACGCCCGAGCGCGACTTGTACCACTGGGGCACAGCGCCTTTCTTGAGGCGCCAGTTCTTGCCCGGGTGCTTGTAGACGGGGTTCAGGTCCGACCCGATCGAGTGCATCGCGTCACCGTACCCGGAACCGTCGAGACCGGCGGTCGCTTCGGACCAGGATTTCTCGAAATCACTGGCCCCTTCTTGCACCGAGGACTGCACGTCGCGCGCGGCCGTCTCCACCGAATCCTTCATCTTCTTGAGCTCTTCGAGCTCCATGGATCGGCTGACTTCGGCCTTGACGTCGGAGACGTAGCGCTGGGCCTTGCCCAGCAAGGTGCCCACCGTGCGGGCGACGCGCGGCAGCTTTTCGGGGCCGATGACGATGAGCGCCACCGCCCCGATGAGGGCGAGCTTGGAAATGCCCAGATCAATCATGTGGAGGCCGTTTGGAAGGCAGACCCGGCGCGGTGCTCAAGACCGTCCGGCAAGGTTCGGCGGTGCGGGCACCGCCGGGCTGAGGACGATCAGCTCTTTTGCTTGGCTTCGACGTCGATGGCGCTCTTGTCGGCCGAGGTGCTTTGCGTCACCTGCCCGGCCGGTGCGGCGGGAGCGTCGGCACCGCCTTCTTTCATGCCGTCCTTGAAGCCCTTGACGGCGCCGCCCAGGTCGGAACCGATGTTCTTGAGCTTCTTGGTGCCAAAGACCATCACCACGATCAGCAGCACGATCAGCCAGTGCCAAATGGAAAAGGAACCCATGTGTCTCTCCAACAGAATAAAAGGAAGCGCTGAGGCGCTGTTGCTGGGATTCTAAGCCTCGACCATTGGTTCGGTCGGCGGCGAAAAATCAGCCCCGCAGCCAGGGCCGCGGCCCGCCCATGACGTGCACGTGCAGGTGGTGTACCTCCTGCCCGCCTTCGGCGCCCGTGTTGCAGACGACGCGGAATCCGCCCTCCGGATAGGGGTTGCAGCCCAGTTCCAGCGCCAGTTTCGGCGCCAGCACCATCAGCTTGCCCATCAGGTGCTCGTGTTCGGGCGTGAGCTGGGCCATGGACGGGATGTGCAGCTTGGGAACCAGGAGAAAGTGCACCGGCGCCCAGGGGTGGATGTCGTGGAAGGCGAAAAGATCTTGGTCTTCGTAGACCTTTTTCGACGGGATCTGGCCGGCGATGATCTTGCAGAAGAGGCAGTTCGGGTCGTGTGCGTTCATGTCGATAGCGGACATCAATCGGGCATGGCCTGGCTGGCGTTCATGCGCACCATGCCCTTGACGATGCGGTAGAGGAACCAGATGGAGATGACGGCCCAGGCGATCATGCCGGGCACCAGCAGCAACAGGAACAGCGGCGCGGTCACCAGGTACAGCACGCCGGCCCAGATCACCGAACGGATGCGCCACGAAAAGTGGCTGGCCTGCCAGGTGCCGGCGGCGTCGCCCTTCTTGACCAGATCGATCACCAGCGCCACCAGCAGGATGCCGACGCCCACCTGCGCACCGGGCACAACCGCCGCCACGGCGACGATCAGGTGCAGCAGGTAGCTGACCCAGCCGACGGTCTTGAGCGACTCGGCTTGCTCGTCGCCTTTGGCCTGGACGTCGATGACGTCGGTCTCGTTGCGCATGCTGACCTCCTGTGCGAAAAGGTTTATTCGGACGCTTCGCGGGCCTGCGCCTTGCGCAGGGCTTTTTCTTCCAGGCCGCTGAGGCCTTCGCGGCGCGCCAGCTCGGCCACCACGTCGGCGGGGGCCTTGCCGTAGTAGGCCAGCGCGATCATGGAGTGGAACCAGAGGTCGGCCACTTCGTTGACCAGCTTCTGGGCGTCGCCGCCGTGGTCGCAGTCTTTCGCGGCCATCACGGCCTCGGTGGCCTCTTCGCCGATTTTCTTGAGGAAGGCGTCCGGCCCCTTGTGCAGCAGGCGGGCGATGTAGCTCTTCTCGGGGTCGCCACCGTTGGCCGGCTTGCGGCTTTCGATGACGGCGGCCAGGCGAGCCAGGGAATCGGTGTCGGACATCGGTTTCACTTGTAGATGGATTCGGGGTCTTTGAGCACCGGATCGACCGGCACCCACTGGCCATTCTGGTGGCTCTGGAAGAAACAGCTGTGACGCCCGGTGTGGCAGGCGATGCCGGGCTCGTGCCCGAGCTGGGTCACCTTGAGCAGCACCACGTCGTTGTCGCAGTCCAGGCGGATGTCGTGCACGGTCTGCACGTGGCCCGACTCTTCACCCTTGAACCAGAGCTTGTTGCGCGAACGGCTGAAGTACACCGCGCGGCGCAGTTCGGCCGTCTTCTGCAGCGCCTCGCGGTTCATCCAGGCGAACATCAGCACGTCGCCGGTGGCGGCTTCCTGCGCGATCACGGGCACCAGGCCTTGCGCGTCCCACTTGATGACATCGAGCCAGTCCATCACAACCTCACCGGAATGCCGCGCTCGGCCATGCGCTGCTTGGCCTGCGCCACGGTGTATTCACCGTAATGGAAGATGCTGGCGGCCAGCACCGCGTCGGCACCGCCCTGCTGCACGCCATCGGCCAGGTGGTCGAGGTTGCCCACGCCGCCGGAGGCGATGACGGGCACGCTCACGGCGTCGGCCACGGCGCGGGTCAGGGCCAGGTCGAAGCCGCTCTTGGTGCCGTCGCGGTCCATGCTGGTGAGCAGGATTTCGCCGGCACCGTATTCGGCCATCTGGCGCGCCCAGGCCACGGCGTCCAGGCCGGTGTTCTTGCGGCCGCCGTGGCTGTACACGTCCCAGCCCTCACCGCGCGCGGCCAGGTCATCGCCCTGGCGGCGTTTGGCGTCGATGGCGACCACGATGCACTGCGCACCGTATTTGTCGGACGCCTCGCGGATCACCTGCGGGTTGGCGATGGCGGCCGAGTTGAAGCTGGTCTTGTCCGCCCCAGCGTTGAGCAGGCGGCGCACGTCTTCCACCGTGCGCACACCGCCGCCCACCGTGAGCGGGATGAAGACCTGGGAGGCCACGTCTTCGATGATGTGCAGGATCAGGTCGCGCCCGTCGCTGGTGGCGGTGATGTCGAGGAAGGTCAGCTCGTCGGCGCCCTGCTCGTTGTAGCGGGCCGCGATTTCCACCGGGTCACCAGCGTCGCGCAGTTCGACGAAGTTGACGCCCTTGACCACGCGACCACCGGTCACGTCCAGGCAGGGGATGATGCGTTTGGCGAGCATCTCAGGTCGCGGCGCAGGGCCGCCCCAAGCAAGGCCGCGCCCCCTTGGGGGGCAGCGAATACACGAAGTGATGAACGTGGGGGCGGTTCATGTCTTAGCCATTCAGCTCGTCGGCGAGCTTCTGCGCTGCCTCGAAATCGAGGTCGCCGCTGTAGATCGAGCGACCGCAGATCACACCTTCGACGCCCTCGTCCTCCACCGAGCAAAGACCACGGATGTCGTCTAGGTTCGACAGACCACCCGAAGCGATCACGGGGATCGACAGCGCCTGCGCCAGCTTCACCGTGGCCTCGATGTTGATGCCGCTGAGCATGCCGTCGCGGCCGATGTCGGTGTAGACGATGGATTCGACGCCGTAGTCCTCGAACTTTTTGCCCAGGTCCACCACCTCGTGGCCGGTGAGCTTGCTCCAGCCGTCGGTGGCGACCTTGCCGTCCTTGGCGTCCAGGCCCACGATGATGTGACCGCCGAAAGCGGTGCAGGCGTCCTGCAGGAAGCCGGGGTTCTTGACCGCGGCAGTGCCGATGATCACGTAGCGCAGGCCGGCGTCGAGGTAGCGCTCGATGGTGTCCAAGTCGCGGATGCCGCCGCCGAGCTGCACATCGACTTCGGCGCCGACTTCCTTGAGGATGGCGCGGATGGCCTGTTCGTTCTTGGGCTTGCCGGCGAAGGCGCCGTTCAGGTCCACCAGGTGCACGCGGCGCGCGCCCTTGTTGACCCAGTTGCGGGCCATGGCCGCGGGGTCTTCACCGAACACGGTGGATTGGTCCATGTCGCCCTGTTTGAGGCGAACACACTGGCCGTCTTTGAGATCAATGGCGGGGATCAGCAACATGATGGTGGGGGCGACAGGACGTCAGGGGTTCCAGTGGAGGAAGTTGCGGTAGAGCGCCAGACCCTGGTCGGCGCTTTTCTCGGGGTGAAACTGGGTGGCGAACAGATTGTCGCGGGCGATGGCGCAGGCAAAGCGGGCGCCGTAATCGGTTTCGCCCACCGTGTGCAGGGCCTGCGCGGGGCGCGCGTGGTAGCTGTGCACGAAGTAGAAGTAGGCGCCGTCATCAATGCCTTGCCACATGGGGTGCGGCGCGCGGCCATGGGCGGTGTGGAACACCTGGTTCCAGCCCATCTGCGGCACCTTGAAACGGCTGCCGTCGGCCTGCAGGCGGCCTTCGAGCTGGAAGCGCACCACCTCGCCCGGGATCAGGCCCAGGCCATCGGTCGGACCTTCTTCGCTGCGGTCCAGCAGCATCTGCATGCCCACGCAGACGCCGAACAGCGGTTTGTGCGCCGCCGCGTGCAGCACGGCGTCTTGCAGGCCCGAGGCGGCCAGCTCGCGCATGCAGTCGCCCATGTGGCCCTGGCCGGGCAGCACCACACGGTCGGCGTCGAACACGTCCTGCGCGCGTGAGGTGACGATGACGTTGAGCCCGCTGCCCTGCGCCACATGCACCACCGCCTGCGAGACGGAACGCAGGTTGCCACTGCCGTAGTCCACCACGGCGACTGTCTTGGATCTCATCGGTCCGGGGGGAAAAATTACAGGGAACCCTTGGTCGAAGGGATGACGTCGCCCAGGCGCTCGTCGCGTTCCAGCGCCATGCGCAACGCGCGGGCGAAGGCTTTGAACACGGTCTCGGCCTGGTGGTGGGCGTTCTCGCCGTGCAGGTTGTCGATGTGCAGGGTCACGCCCGCATGGTTGACGAAGCCCTGGAAGAACTCGAACGCCAGCTGCGTGTCGAACGCGCCGACCATGCCGCTCTTGAACGGCACGCGCATGTGCAGACCGGGGCGACCGGAGAAGTCGATCACCACGCGCGAGAGCGCTTCGTCCAGCGGCACGTAGGCGTGGCCGTAGCGGCGGATGCCCTTCTTGTCGCCCACGGCCTTGGCAAAGGCCTGGCCCAGGGTGATGCCCACGTCTTCCACCGTGTGGTGGCCGTCGATGTGCAGGTCGCCCTTGGCGTCGATCTCCAGGTCGATCAGCCCGTGGCGCGCGATCTGGTCGAGCATGTGGTCGAAAAACCCGATGCCCGTGGACAGCTGGGCCGTGCCATTGCCGTCGAGGTTGATGCGCACGCGGATCTGCGTCTCGGACGTGTTGCGCTGGACGTCGGCCACACGGGGGCTGGCGGAGGATGGGGTGGTCATAGGCTGGCTTGCAGGGCAGCGATCATCTGCGTGTTTTCGTCGGGGGTGCCGACCGTCAGGCGCAGGCATTGGCCCAGCAATGGGTGCATTTTAGAAACATTCTTGACCAGCACGCCGCGCGCCTTCAGGCCATCGAAGGCCTTCTGCGCGTCGGGCACACGCACCAGCACCATATTGGCGTCGCTCGGGAACGGCTGGACGCCCGGCAGGGCCGCCAGCGCGGCGACCAGGCGTTCGCGTTCGGTGCGAATGGTCGCCGCCTGTTGCGCAAACACGTCGGCGTGCTCCAGCGCGAACAGCGCGCACTCGGCGTTGAGGACGCTGACGTTGTAGGGCGGGCGCAGCTTGTCCACCTCGTGCACCAGCGCCTGCGGGCCGACCATGTAGCCCAGCCGCACACCGGCCAGACCGAACTTGGACAGGGTGCGCATCAGCAGCACGTTGGCGTTGGCGGCCGGGTGGGCGCGGATTTCGTCGAGCCAGCTGCGGCTGGAGAACGGCTGGTAGGCCTCGTCCATCACCACCAGCCCACCAAACGTGGCGGCCTCGGCGATCAGGCGGCGGATCACGCCCGCATCCCAGAGGTTGGCGGTGGGGTTGTTCGGGTAGGCGATGTAGGTGATGGTGGGCTTGTGCTGGCGCAGCGCGGCCAGCATGGCGGCCTCATCCAGCTCGAAGTCGGCCGTCAGGTCCACCCCGTGGAAGGCCAGGCCCTGCAGCTGGGCGCTCATGCCGTACATCACGAAGCCGGGCAGCGGCGCCAGGATGGATGCACCCGGCACGTCGCAGCCCATGGCCAGCAGCGCGATCAGCTCGTCCGAGCCGTTGCCCAGCATCAGGGCGCAGCCCTCGGGCAGATCGACGTAACGCGCCAGGGCCTGCTTGAGGTCTTCGATGCGCGCACCGGGGTAGCGGTTGATGGCCACGGCACCCAGTCGGGCGCCCAGCTGTTGCTGCAGTTCGGGCGACAGCGCAAACGGGTTCTCCATCGCGTCCAGCTTGACCAGGCCCACCGAGTCCTGGATGGCGTAGGCGTGCATGGACTGGATGTCCTGGCGGATGTTCTGCAGCGGATTGGGGGTGGTCATCGCGTTCATTTCACGTCTCGCATCGGGGGCACGGTGGACAGGCGCAGTTCGGCGGCCCGGGCATGGGCCTGCAGGCCTTCGCCGTACGCCAGCTCGGCCGCAATGGCACCGAGTTGCTGCGCGCCGGCTGCGCTGACCTCGATCAGGCTGCTGCGCTTCTGGAAGTCGTACACGCCCAGCGGCGAGCTGAAGCGCGCCGTGCCGCTGGTGGGCAGCACGTGGTTGGGGCCGGCGCAGTAGTCGCCCAGGCTTTCGCTGGTGTAGGCGCCCAGGAAGATGGCACCGGCGTGTTTGAGCAGCGGCTCCCAGCGGTGCGGCTCGCTGCTCGACACCTCCAGGTGCTCGGGCGCGATGCGGTTGCTGATGGCGCAGGCCTCTTCCATGTCGCGCGTGAGGATCAGCGCGCCGCGGTCGTTCAGGCTCTTGGCGATGATGGCCGCGCGCGGCATGGCCGGCAGCAGGCGGTCAATGGCGGCCTGCACGGCATCGATGTAGGCCGAGTCGGGGCACAGCAGGATGCTCTGCGCCAGCTCGTCGTGTTCGGCCTGGGAAAACAGGTCCATGGCCACCCAGTCGGCCGGGGTGCTGCCGTCGGCCAGCACCAGGATCTCGCTGGGGCCGGCGATCATGTCGATGCCCACGGTGCCGAACACGCGCTTCTTGGCGCTGGCCACGTAGGCGTTGCCCGGGCCGGTGATCTTGTCCACCTTGGGCACGGTGGCCGTGCCGTAGGCCAGCGCCGCCACGGCCTGGGCACCGCCGATGGTGAAGGCGCGCGTGACGCCGGCCACGTGGGCGGCGGCCAGCACCAGCGGGTTCTTCTCGCCGCGCGGCGTGGGCACGACCATGATGATCTCGCCCACCCCGGCCACGTGCGCCGGGATGGCGTTCATCAGCACGCTGGACGGATAGGCCGCCTTGCCGCCGGGCACGTAGATGCCCACGCGGTCCAGCGGCGTGACCTTCTGGCCCAGCAGGGTGCCGTCTTCGTCGCGGTAGCTCCAGCTCTCGCCCGACGCCTTCTTCTGCGCTTCGTGGTAGCGGCGCACGCGGCCCGCGGCGGTCTCCAGGGCGCTGCGCTGCGCGGCCGGCAGGCTGTCGAACGCGGCCTTGAGCTCGCTCTGCGTGAGTTCCAGCGCCGTGAGGCTGTCGGCGCTCAGGCCATCGAAGCGGGCGGTGTATTCGAGCACCGCCGCATCACCCCGCGCCTGCACGTCGGCCAGAATGTCCGCCACGCGCTGCTCGATCGCATGGTCCGTCTCCGCCGACCAATGCAGCCGCTGGGCGAACTGCGCTTGAAAATCGGCCGAGGTGGTGGACAGGCGAAGGGGCGTGGCGGTCAGACTCATGACGGTGTGTTGCCTTTCTGGATGGCTTGGGCGAAAGCGTCGAGGATGGGACGGATGGCGGCCTGCTTGAGCTTGAGCGCGGCCTGGTTGACCACCAGGCGCGAGC
>NZ_JASJOY010000133.1:0-16956 GCF_031426985.1 Hydrogenophaga sp. | reverse complement strand
GCTTCAAGGCCAAGGCCAGCAAGGCCAAGCAGGCGCAAAGCCGCGTCAAGGCGCTCGAACGCATGGAAAAGATCGGCCCGGTGCTGGCCGAAGCCGAGTTCACTTTCGAGTTCAGCGAACCGCAGAACCTCCCCAACCCCATGCTGGCCATGCAGGACGTGTGCTTCGGCTACCCGCCGCTGGACAACGACGGCGGCGAACCGACCGTGATCGTGCGCAACGTCAGCCGTTCGGTGCTGGCGGGCCAGCGCATCGGCATCCTGGGCGCCAACGGCCAGGGCAAGTCCACGGTGGTCAAGACCATCGCGCGCGACCTCGCCGCCATCAGCGGCCAGATCACCGAAGGCAAGGGCCTGAACATCGGCTACTTCGCCCAGCAGGAACTGGACGTGCTGCGCCCCGCCGACACGCCACTGGAACACATGATCCGCCTGGTCAAGGACTGCACCGCGCAAGGGCGGCTCAGCGGCCAGGCCACGCGCGAGCAGGACCTGCGCAGCTTCCTGGGCAGCTTCAACTTCACCGGCGACCAGGTCAAACAGGCCGTGGGCAGCATGAGCGGTGGCGAGAAGGCGCGACTGGTGCTGTGCATGATCGTCTGGCAACGCCCCAACCTGCTGCTGCTGGACGAACCCACCAACCACCTGGACCTGGCCACGCGCGAAGCGCTGTCGATGGCGCTCAACGAGTTCGAAGGCACGGTGATGCTGGTCAGCCACGACCGTCACCTCTTGCGCGCGGTGTGCGATGAGTTCTGGCTGGTCTCGCGTGGCGGCATCGGCCCCTTCGACGGCGACCTGGACGACTACCAGCGCTACTTGCTGGACATGGCCAAACAGGCGCGCGAAGCGCAGCGGCAGGAACAGAAGGGCCTCAAAAATGCGGTCGCCGAGCCAGTGGTCGCGGCGGCCCCTGCCCCCGTGGCCCCACCGGCCGTCAACCGCAGCCCCGAGCAGCGCAAACTGGATGCACAGCGCCGCCAGCAACGTGCCGAGCAACTGCGCCCGCTCAAAAAAGAGCAGGAGCAGGCCGAAAAGCGCATGGCCACCCTCAACACCGAAAAGCAGGCGCTGGAAGACACACTGAGCCAGCCCGCCAGCGCCCCCACCCTGGCGGACACGGGGCGCCGCCTCAAAGCGGTGAACGACGAGCTGGAAAGGCTGGAACTGCGCTGGCTGGAACTGGGCGAGCAACTGGAAGCCAGCGCCATCGACGGCGATGCGACCGCCTGAACACCGCGTGACACGCAGACGGGTTAGTATTTACGCGCTACAGCTTCAACGCGATTTTTGAAAGGCAACGCACACATGATGTCCATTCTGGGAACCCTGTTCATCGGCCTCATCGCCGGCTTCATCGCCCGCGCCATCAAACCCGGCGACGACGGCATGGGCTGGATCATGACCGCCGTGCTCGGCGTGGCCGGCTCCTTCGTGGCCAGCTACGGCGGTGCTGCGCTCGGGCTGTATTCACCCGGGCAGCCGGCCAGCTTCATCGGTTCCGTCGTGGGCGCGGTTCTGTTGCTGGTGGCCTATGGTTTCCTGAAGAAGAAACAGGCCTGACACCCGCTCGCCAGCATCCGCTGGCTTGAACCCAACGTCGGCACCCATAAAAAAAGAGCCCTGACCTTTCTCGGTCGGGGCTCTTTTTTTATAGGGCAGAAGAAACTGTCACCCAAGGGCAGCAAACGCACAAACGAAAAAGCCTGCTACTGATTTAGTAGCAGGCTTTCAAGCCCCCTCGCGGGGAATTTGGTGGGACGTGCGCGACTCGAACGCGCGACCTACGGATTAAAAGTCCGCTGCTCTACCAACTGAGCTAACGTCCCATCAACTGATGGTGCTGATCCACGCAAGCCCAGAAAGGCTTCGTGCGAATCAAAACCAGAGAAACCTCTGGTGGGGCGTGAGTGACTCGAACACTCGACCTACGGATTAAGAGTCCGCTGCTCTACCAACTGAGCTAACGCCCCGCTTTCACGGGTTCGCTGTAGTGCGAAGCCTCAGATTATAGCGTCGAAATTGGGCTCTTTTGAAGCGTCGCAAAACCTTTTGCACGCGCAGCCAAGGTATTCATCACCCAACCCGCGGCGCACAGGCCAAAAGTGGCGGTGACACTGACGACCGATCCATAACCGTGGCAGTTGAGCGATCCATCGACCGCGTCTATTGCACACGAGGCGTCGGGCGGCGCCACGGCTTCGCGGCTGAACACACAGGCGGTGCCCATGCGGCCCTGGCGCGCCCCACCGTGCTGCTTGCGCAAGCGGTAACGCAGCTGTGCAAGCAGTGGATCGTGGGTGACCTCGGCCAGGTCGGCCACCTCGACCGCTTGCGGCAGTCGCTTGCCACCCGCCGCGCCCACCGTCACGAACGGCAGCTTGCACCGGCTGGCCCAGGCGGCCAGCGCCGTCTTGGCTCGCACCTGATCACAGGCGTCAATGAGCGCCGTCGGTTCTTCACCTTGCAGCAACTGCGGCCAGTTGTCGGGCGTCACGAAATCGTCGATCACGTCGACCACACACCCCGGATGGAAGCCGGCGATGCGCTCGCGCATGGCCTCGGCCTTGGCCTGGCCCAGCGTGCTGTCCTGTGCGTGGATTTGCCGGTTGATGTTCGAGGCCGACACGTGGTCCAGATCGATCAGGCTCAGGCGCCGCACACCGCTGCGCGCCAACGCTTCCACAGCCCAGGACCCGACACCACCGATGCCCACAACGGCCACGTGTGCGTCAAAAATGTTTTGCGCGCCCTGGACGCCGTAAAGCCGGCGCAGGCCGCCGAAGCGGCGTTCGAAATCGTCGGTCATCGCGGGGTTCGTGCTGGCATCAGCCGCGTTCGAGCAGCCACATCTGGAAACGCAAGCCCAGCACCGCGCCCAGCACGATGCCCATCACCGCGATGACGCTGGTCAGGCTCAGGGTGGACAGGCCCGAGAGGCCCTGCCCCACAGTGCAGCCCAGCGCGGTGACGCCACCCACGCCCATGAGTGCCGCGCCCGACAGGTGCAAGGCCGTGTCCTGCGTGCTGCGAAAGCCTTCCCAGTGGAAGCTCTTGTCCAGCAACGACTGCACGAACGACCCAAGCACCACCCCGGCGACCGCCACCACGCCGGTGGTCAACAGGTTGGAGGCATCGCTGAAGCGGATCAACCAGTCCTGCGCGTAGGCCATGGGCGCGGTGAACGAGAAAGACTCCATGCGCCCGGTGTCGGTGGCCAGGTAAACCGATTCCAGCGTTTCGGGATGCTCGGCCACGAACCCCAGCCGCCCGCTGATCCACCACATGGCGGTGACGGTGAGGCCCAGCCCGATGCCGCCCAGCAGGTTGCCCGGCGTGCGGAAGTCTCGGCCGCTGAGCGCCCAGACCAGCAGTGCGCCTCCGACCAGCAGCGACAGGCCCATGCCGACGAAACCTGCATTCAGACCCGCCACATGGGCCAGCCAGGCCGGCAACGCGGCACCGCCCGGCATGGCAAACGTCACGGCGTCCACGGTGTTCACCCGCAACACCGCCAACACGCCACTCAAGGTGGCGTAGGCGGTGAACCCCATGACGAAGAACACCGTCAGCGCCTTGAGGCTGCCACCGCCAATGCGCACCAATGTTTTGCTGCCGCAGCCCGATGCGAGCACCATGCCGAAGCCGAACAGCACGCCGCCCAGCAGCGCCGAGAGCCAGATCACACGCCCCGTGGCGTAAATCGTCTGCGCTGGGTCGATCCAGCCGAGCCAGGCCATGCTGTGAAAGCCGATCATGGCCACCGCGACGGCGGTCGCCCACATGCGCATCCGCGTCCAGGAGCCCATGTTGACGATGTCGCTGACCGCCCCCATGGTGCAGAAGTGGGTGCGTTGGGCGATGAAACCGAAGACTGTTGCGGCCGCGAAAGCGGCCCACAGCACCAAGTTGTTCTGTTGTTGTAGAGCGGCAATGTCCATGCCGGGGATTGTAGAAGCAGGCCCCAATCCCCGGCGGCGGCGCCGGCCTTGCGCTCAGCGCAGGCGGCTCAGACGTTCGCGCGCGGCGCCGGCCGCTTCCGACTGGGGATGCGCCTTGACCAGGTCCTCAAGCGTGCGCCGCGCGGCCTTGGTGTCCTTGAGCTCGACCTGGCTGTTGGCGATGGCGAGCTGCGCCTCGGGCGTGCGGGGGTGCTCCGGAAAGTGCGTCACGAGGCGACGGTGCGTCTCGACCGCGGCCTTGTACTCCCTGCCAGCGTATTGGGCGTTGCCCAGCCAGTACAGCGCAGCGGCGGAGTAGCCGCTGTCGGGATAACGCTTCAGGAACTGCTGGTACGCCTGGGCCGCAGCGTCAAATTCGGTGCGCCGCAGGATTTCCATGGCGGCGTCGAAATCGCGCTTTTCGGTCGGTGAGGCGGTGAAGTCCTTGCCGTCCAGCGACACCTTCACCGGCTCTACCTTGCGCAGCCGCTCGTCCAGACCGAGCTGCACGTCTTTTTGTTGGCGCTGCAGTTCGGAAACTTCGCGCGTCAGTTGTTCGTTCTGCCCGCGCAGGCGTGCCACTTCGGCCCGCAGTTGCTCGATCTGGTTCGCCAGATCCAGCAGGCTGCGGCGCGTGGTGGTCTGTCCATCGCGCGCTTCTTCGGCCGTGCGGTTGGTCGCGGCGTTGGCGGCTTCGGCGGCCTGGCGGTTGATCTCGACGCGCTGGCGCAGTTCGATGATGGCCTTGCGCGCCTCATCGTCGTCGAACAAGGCATGGGCCTGTAGCGGCCAGACCAGCGCGAGTGCGCTGGACAGCGGAAGCAGACCACGCATCAGACAGATGGAAAAGAGCTTCATGCGCATCAGCGGTACGTGAATTCGACCCGACGGTTCTTGGCGTAGGCCTCTTCGGTGAAGCCGTTGGCGGCGGGTTTTTCTTCGCCGAAGCTGACCGGCTCGACCTGCTTGTCGCTCACGCCCAGCAAGGTGAGCGCGCGCCGCACGGCTTCGGCCCGCTTCTGCCCGAGCGCGAGGTTGTATTCGCGGCCACCGCGTTCATCGGTATGGCCTTCCAGGGCCAGGCGCCGTTTGCCATCGGCCATGAGGTACTTCGCATTGGCTTCCAGCATGCCCGCAAAATCGCGCTTGATCTCAAAGCTGTCGTAGTCGAAATACACCACCCGCGTCATGGCATCGGGTTGGGGCGCTTCGGTCGGGCTGACCTGAACCGGTGACACGCTGCGCTGGTCGGCACCGCCGGATGTTGCGGACGGTGCCGTCACGGCCCCCTGCCCGAGCGGAGAAACGGCTGTGGCGGCCCTGTCAACCACCGGCACCTCTTCCAGCGGGACACTGGAAGCACAGCCAGCGAGGCCGGCCGCGACCACCAGAGAGACGGTCATGGCCAGACGCCGGGTCGACTGCCCGGCTGCACCGAAAAAGCGTTGCTTGATCATGTTCGTGGTCTTTCAGGTCCAGGTGGAAACAGACCTGCAGCAACAGCACCACAGGTTCGAGGCGGGCGCAGGGCGCTCAGCGCAGGAAGGGGCCCCATTCGGGTTCCCGGATGTCACCCTGCGCACCGGCGAGGCGGGTTTTGATGCGGCCATCGATGCTGGTAGTCATCAGGGCCTCTTGCCCTTTGTCGCGCGTGGCATAAATGATCATCCGACCGTTGGGCGCGAAGCTCGGACTCTCGTCGGCGCTGGTGTCGGTCAGGGCTGTCACATCACCGCTGGCCAGTTCCATCACGTGCAGGCGGAACGCGCCGCTGACACGGGAAATGAAAGCCAGGTGCCGGCCATCCGGACTGATCGATGGCGAGATGTTGTAGTTCCCGTTGAAGGTGATGCGTTGGGGGTTGCCGCCCTGCGCACCCATGCGGTAGATCTGCGGAGAACCGCCACGGTCGCTCACGAAGTAGATGGACTTGCCGTCCGCGCTGAACACGGGTTCGGTGTCGATGCTCTCGGTCTGCGTCAGGCGCCGCGGCTCGCCGCCATCGGCCCCCACGGCATAGATCTGGGCATTGCCCGAAATGGAGAGCGTGGCCACCAGTTGCTTGCCATCGGGCGACCAGGCCGGCGCGCTGTTGGAGCCGCGGAAGTTGGCCAGCAGACGCCGTTTGCCGGTGGACACATCGTGTGCATAGATCACGGGCTTGCGCGCCTCGAACGAGACGTAGGCCAGTTGCGTGCCACCCGGCGCCCAGCTGGGCGAGATGATGGGTTCGGGGCTGCCCAGCGCGGCACGGGCGTTTTCACCGTCGGCATCGGCCACCCAGAGCTGGTAGCGCTGACCCGCCTTGCTCACGTAGGCGATGCGGGTGGAGAACACCCCTTTGTCACCGGTGATCTTCTCGTACACCTGGTCGGCGATGCGGTGAGCGGCCAGACGCAGGTCGGCCGCCGCCACCGGGTAACTCAGGCCACCCAGGTCCTGTCCACGCACCAGATCCCAGAGCCGGAACCGCACATCGAAGCGACCATCGGCCAGGCGGCTGACGCTACCCACCACCAGCGAATCTGCCCCTTTGCCGCGCCAGGCAGACAGGTCTGGCCGGGTGGACTCATCGAGGTTGCCAACCACCGGCTCTGAAAAACGGAACTGGCCGCTGCGCTCCAGATCGGCGCGCACGATGGCCGCGATGTTCTGACTCGCCGCATCGTTGCCGCGAAAGTTCACGATCGAGAAGGGGAACTGCGTCAGGCCGACGCCGGAGACTTCGACCCGGAACTGTGCATGGGCATCACGCAGCGGCCAGGCCATCAGAGGGAGAGCGCCTGCTGCGCACAGCAGGCCTTGGCGACGGGTCGGCGCCCAGTATTCCAGTCGGGTCAAATCCAGCATCCTTGTAGAACGAGGCCCTGTGCGGGTAGCTGCCGATAATAGCGGAGGCCTTGCAGGCTCCCGTGACAAGTTGTGATCTCTTCTGGATCTCGAACACGCCCCCTGGGTTCCCCGCGAACATCACGTCACACCAGCGCGCGAGGCCCCTCCGTTCACAACAGCACGATGTCGTACTGCTCCTGCGTCATCGATCCCTCGGACTGCAGCGAGATCGGCTTGCCGATGAAATCGCTCAGGCCGGCCAGGTGCTGGCTTTCTTCGTCCAGAAACAGCTCCACCACCTGGGCCGACGCCACCACGCGGAACTCGCGTGGATTGAAGGCCCGGGCTTCGCGCAGGATCTCGCGCAGGATGTCATAGCAGACACTGCGCGCCGTCTTCACCACCCCCTTGCCAGCGCAGGCACCACAAGGCTCGCTGAGCATGTGCGCCAGCGATTCGCGGGTGCGCTTGCGCGTCATCTCCAACAAGCCCAGCTGCGAAAAACCGCCGGTCATGGTCTTGACGCGATCGCGGGCCAGCTGCTTGCGGAATTCGGTCAGCACCGCGTCGCGGTGGTCTTCGCGCACCATGTCGATGAAGTCCACGATGACGATGCCGCCCAGATTGCGCAAGCGCAGTTGCCGCGCAATGGCTTGCGAGGCTTCCAGGTTGGTGCGAAACACCGTGTCGTCAAAATTGCGGGCCCCCACAAATCCGCCGGTGTTCACGTCCACCGTGGTCAGCGCTTCGGTCTGATCGATGACCAGGTAACCACCGGACTTGAGATCCACCCGTCGGCTGAGCGCGCGGGCGATGTCCTCGTCGATGTTGAACAGATCGAAGATGGGCCGCTCGCCGGTGTAGAGCTGCAGCTTGGGCAGCGTGTCGGGCATGAACTCGATGGCGAAAGCCTGCAGCAGCCCGAACTGCTCGCGCGAGTCGATGCGGATGGACTGCGTCTGTGCGCTGACCAGGTCGCGCAGCACGCGCTGCATCAGGTTCAGGTCTTCGTGCAGCAGCGTGGCGGGCGGCTGGCGGGTGGCGGCTTCCTTGATGCGTTGCCAGGTCTTGCGCAGGTAGGCGATGTCTTCCTTGAGCTCTTCATCCGACGCATCTTCGGCGTTGGTGCGCAGGATGAACCCGCCCGTGGCACCGCCGTCGGCCGGCGTCGCCAGCCCCATCACCCGCTGGCGCAGGGCCTCGCGCTGTGCCGACGGAATCTTCTGCGACACGCCGACGTGGTTGTCCTGCGGCAGGAACACCAGCAGCCGCCCGGCGATGCTGATCTGCGCCGTCAGGCGCGCGCCCTTGGTACCGATCGGGTCCTTGAGCACCTGCACCATCAGCGCCTGACCTTCGAAAATCTGGCGCTCGATGGGTTGCACCGGATCGCCTTCAAGCACCTTGCCGCCGGCTTCCGCAGTGCCCTTCTCGCGTGGCGCCGCGTGTTTGGCGGCGATGTTGGGCATCAGGTCGGCAACGTGCAGGAAGGCGGCACGGTCCAGTCCGATGTCGATGAAGGCCGACTGCATGCCCGGCAGCACACGCGAAACCTTGCCCAGGTAGATGTTGCCGACCAGACCGCGTTCGAGCGTGCGTTCCAGGTGCACCTCTTGTACCGCGCCCTGCTCCACCACCGCCACGCGGGTCTCCTGGGGTGCCCAGTTGATGAGGATGTCCTGGCTCATGCTTGTCTCGATGTGTGGGGTGTTCAGCAGGCGAGCCGCACGTCGGCGGCGCGCAGCAGTTGCGCGGTTTCGTGCGCGGGCAAGCCCATGATGCCCGAGTAGCTGCCGCTGATGTGCCGGATGTGCAGCGCCGCGGCGCCCTGGATGGCATAGGCCCCCGCTTTGCCCATGGGCTCACCGCTGGCAACGTAGCGGCGGATGTCGGCGGCGCTCCACGCGTCGAACGTGACCTGCGATACGGACAAGGCCGCCCATTGGCGAACGGCACCACGGGCGGCGGGCCGCGCCACCGCCACCGCCGTCAGCACCCGGTGCTGTTGACCCGAAAGGTCCGCCAGCATGCGCCGGGCCTCGGCCGCATCGGCGGGTTTGCCCAGGATGCGCCGCCCCAGGGCCACGGTGGTGTCGGCACACAGAACCGGGGCCAGCGGCAGGCCGCGGCGCCGCAGCCGCTCGACGGAAGCCTGTAACTTCAGCCCCGTCACGCGTTGCACGTAGGCGGCCGGCGCTTCGGCGCCCTTGACCGCCTCCAGCGCTTCCACATCCTCGCCCTCATCGGGCAGCAGAAGTTCGCAACGCACGCCCCACTGTTCCAGCAACTGCTTGCGGCGCGGGCTTTGGGAGGCGAGGTAAATGAAGGGATTCATGTCAGCGATGGGCATGCGTGGTGCCCCCGGACCGCCCCGAGGCGGACCGGCCCCGTTGGGAGACAGCAAGCGCCGCGGTGGAGCGGGGGAACCACATCACTCCCTGTGGTAGGGGTGGTTGGCGTTGATGGACCAGGCGCGGTAGAGCTGCTCGATCAGCAGCACCCGCACCATGGCGTGTGGCAGGGTGAGGTCGGACAGGCGGATGCGCTGGTGGGCGGCCGAGCGAAAAGCGGGCTCCAGCCCGTCAGGCCCACCGATGACCAGGGCCACGTCGTCGCCACCCTGCTGCCAGGCCTGCAACTGCGTCGCCAGCGCCTTGGTGGTCAGCTGGGTACCCCGCTCGTCCAGCACCACTGTGCGGCAGCCCTTGGGCAGTGCCGCCACGATGCGCTCGCGCTCGGCAGCCATGACCGTTTCCACGGTCTTGGAACCGCGCGGCTCGGTTTTGACGGTCTTGATCTCCACCCGCAACTCGGGTGGAAAGCGCTTGGCGTAATCGTCGTAGGCGGTCTGGGCCCAGTCGGGCATGCGCTGCCCGACCGCGACGATCACCAGCTTCATGCCTTTTTCTTGGCAGCTGGCTTGGCCGCAGCGCGCTTGACGGCCGGCTTGCTCGGGGCCTTGGCAGCGGGTTTGGCTGCGGGTTTGGTCGCGCTCTTGGGCTTGACGACCACGGTCTTGACGGTCTTCTTGGCCGGTGCCGCGCCAGCGGCAACCTTGCGCACCGGCGTCTTGGCGGCTGCGGTCTTGGCCACGGGGGTCTTCGCCGGGGCCTTGGTGACGGCCTTGGTGGTTGTTTTGGCCGCGGTCTTCGCTGCGGACGTGGTGCCGGTCTTGGCCGCCGCCTTCTTCGCCGGAGCCTTCACGGCCTCGGGTGCCGCAGCGGCCTTGGCCTGCTTGCGTGCGAGCGACTTGGCGTCCACCGGTTTGACGTCCTTGACCGCGCCCTTGCGCGTGGTCTTGGTGGCGGGCTTGGCGGCCTCGCGTGCTTCGGCGGCTTTCTCGGCCGCGGTTTTCAGGCGCACCGGCTTGGCGCCCCAGATTTCTTCGAGGCGGTAGTACTGGCGGATCACTGGCTGCATCACGTGGGCCACGGCCTGGCCGCAGTCCACGATGATCCATTCGCCGTTTTCTTCGCCTTCGATGCGCGGCTTGTCGAAGCCCGCTTCACGCACGGCGTCGCGCACGCTCGCGGCCAGTGCCTTGGTCTGGCGGTTGGAGGTGCCGCTGGCGACAATCACACGCTCGAACAGCGGCGACAAGGTCTCGGTGTTGAACACCACAATGTCTTGGCCCTTGACGTCCTCCAGTCCGTCCACGATCGCGCGCTGGAGTTTCTGGATGTCTTTTTTGGCAGTGGTTTCGCTGGTCATGAGGGCTTCTGATAGAGATGGTGTTGTGAAATATAGCTTGCCACCGGCTGGGGCACCAGCGCGGCGTGGGTACCGGCACGGCCCAGCGCTTGCCCGAAACGGGCCCGCACGGCGGTGGCACTGATATTGGTCAGGGGCATGTCCAGCCGGATAAAGGGCAGGTCCACGCCCGAGAGGTCGGTCTCGGCTTGTGTGTCGTCCAGCGCGTCCGCGCCGATGCGCGTGGCCCGGTTGGCCACGGCCAGCTGCGCCATTTGCAGCACCTCGGGCCAGCGCATCCAGGTCTTGAACGCCAGCAACTGGTCGGCGCCCAGCAGCAGGAACAGCTGTGCCGCCGGGTATTCCTGGCGCAGCTCCTGCAAGGTGTCTGCCGTGAAGCTGGGGCCGCTGCGGCGCGTTTCGCGGGGGTCCACCTGGGTGTGCGGCAGATCACCGAAGGCCAGCAGGCACATGGCCAGCCGGTGTTGCGCGTCGGTCAGCGAGCGCGCCTTGTGCCAGGCCTGCCCGGTGGGCAGGATGAGCAAACGGTCCAGCCGCAACTGGGCAAGGGCCGCTTCGGCCAGCGCGCGGTGCGCCCAGTGCGGCGGATCGAACGCGCCGCCGTAGACGCCTATGCGCAGCGGCTGCGGTGGAGCGCACTCGGCGCTGCCGGCGTCCTGAGGGCTCAAACCCAGTCCTTGCGCACCAGAAACTCGCTGGTCAGCCGGGCCTCGGGCGAATCCGCCGGGTCCGTGCGCTGGTACGACCAGCTCACCATCGGCGGCATGGACAGCAGGATGGATTCGCTGCGGCCACCCGATTGCAGGCCGAAATGTGTGCCCCGGTCCCAGACCAGGTTGAATTCCACGTAGCGGCCACGGCGGTAGAGCTGGAAGTCACGTTCGCGCTCGCCATAGGCCGTGTCTTTGCGGCGGTCCACGATGGGCAGGTAGGCGTCCAGGAAGGCGTCGCCCACCGAACGCAGCATGGCGAAGCTGCCGTCGAAGCCGAACTCGGCGAAGTCGTCGAAGAACACGCCACCGATGCCGCGCTGCTCGTCGCGGTGCTTGAGGTAGAAGTACTCGTCGCACCACTTCTTGAAGCGGGGGTACTTGTCCACGCCGAACGGATCCAGCGCCCCCTTGCAGGTGCTGTGGAAATGCACCGCGTCTTCTTCAAACGCGTAGTAGGGCGTGAGGTCCATACCGCCCCCGAACCAGCACACCGGGGCGCTGCCCGCCGGCGTCGCCGCGATCATGCGCACGTTCATGTGCACCGTGGGCACATAGGGGTTGCGCGGGTGGAAAACCAGCGACACGCCCATGGCCTCGAAAGGTGCGCCGGCCAACTCGGGACGGTGCTGGGTCGCCGAAGGCGGGAGGCGCGGACCGGTGACGTGCGAGAAACCGCAACCGGCGCGCTCGAACACCGGGCCACCTTCCAGGATCTGCGTGATGCCCTGCCCCTGCAAGGTTTCGCCGGCGGGCTTCTTCCAGTGATCGACCACAAACCGGCCGCCGTCCACCAGGGCGACGGTGGAGGTGATGCGGTCTTGCAGACCGGTGAGGTAGTCGCGAACCTTTTGCGTCGAGCTGCTCATGCGGGCCTTTGAAATATCAGAGGGCGCGGTAGCCGATGTCGCGGCGGCACTGCATGCCGTCGAAACGGATGCCGTCGACCACGCCATAGGCTTTCTGCTGCGCGGCGGCCACGCTGTCGGCCAGCGCCGTCACGCACAGCACGCGGCCGCCCGAGACGACCACCTGCCCGTTGGCGTCGGCCGTGCCAGCGTGGAACACCATGCGGTCGGCTTCGTCACCCGGCAGGCCCGCAATGGCGTCGCCCTTGCGCGGGTTCATGGGGTAACCAGCCGCGGCCAGCACCACGCCCAGCGCCACGCGCGGGTCCCAGTCCAGCGTCACCTGGTCCAGCTCGGCGCGGGTGGCCGAAAGCAGCACCTGCGCGAGGTTGGAACGCAGCCGCATCATGATGGGTTGCGTTTCCGGGTCGCCCATGCGGCAGTTGAATTCCAGCGTCTTCACACGGCCGTCGGGTGTGATCATCAGGCCGGCGTACAGGAAGCCGGTGTAGGGGATGCCGTCGGCGGCCATGCCACGCAGCGTGGGCAGGATCACCTCGTCCATGGCGCGCTGGTGCACGGCGGGCGTGACCACCGGCGCGGGCGAGTACGCCCCCATGCCACCGGTGTTGGGGCCCTGGTCGGCGTCCAGCAGGCGCTTGTGGTCCTGGCTGGTGGCCAGCGCCAATGCGTTCACGCCATCGCACAGCACGATGAAGCTGGCTTCTTCGCCTTCGAGGAACTCCTCGATCACCACCCTGGCGCCGCCCTCGTTGTGCGCCACGCCCAGTGTGTTGTCCAGCAGCATGAAGTCGATCGCCTCGTGCGCCTCGGCCAGCGACATTGCCACCACCACGCCTTTGCCCGCCGCCAGGCCGTCGGCCTTGATCACGATGGGCGCGCCCTTGGCGTCCACGTAGGCGTGGGCCTGCACTGGGTCGGTGAACGTCTGGTATTCGGCGGTGGGGATGCCGTGGCGCTGCATGAAGGCCTTGCTGAAGGCCTTGGAGCTTTCCAGCTGGGCGGCCTTTTGCGTCGGGCCAAAAATCGCCAGACCGTGGGCGCGGAACTCGTCCACCACCCCGGCCGCCAGCGGTGCCTCGGGGCCAACGACCGTCAGGCCGATGGCGTTGGCCTGCGCCCATTCGCGCAACGCCACCTTGTCGGTGATCAGCAGGTTGGTCAGCTGCACATCCCGCGCCGTGCCGGCATTGCCCGGCGCCACGAACACCTGCTCCACGCCCTCGGACTGCTTGAGCTTCCACGCCAGCGCGTGCTCGCGGCCACCGCCGCCAATCACCAGAACCTTCAAATCCATCTCCAAAAATCAAACCAAACGGACCTCTACCGCAGCCCGGAGCGCGAAGACCCAGTCCGGAACGCGGCGGAACCGGCTTTGCCGGGCCGCACCGCGTTGCCCCCTTGAGGGGCGCGCGCGCAGCACGGCGGGGGTGGGTCAAAGACTTGCGTTGTGGAAGACTTCCTGCACGTCGTCCAGGTCTTCAATGATGTCCAGCAGCTTCTGCATGCGGGCCGCGTCTTCGCCGGTCAGCTCGATGGTGTTCTCGGGCCGCATGGTCACCTCGGCCACCTCGGGCTTGAGACCGGCGGCCTCCAGCGCATTCTTCACCGCCTCAAAGTCGGTGTAGGCGGTCAGCACCTCGATGGCGCCGTCGTCGTCGGTGATCACGTCCTCAGCGCCGGCTTCCAGCGCCACTTCCATCACCTTGTCTTCGCTCGTGCCCGGCGCAAAGATGATCTGGCCGCAATGCTTGAACTGGAACGCCACCGAACCGTCGGTGCCCAGGTTGCCGCCGTACTTGCTGAACGCGTGCCGAACTTCGGCCACGGTGCGCACCTTGTTGTCGGTCATGGTGTCGACAATGATCGCCGCACCGCCGATGCCGTAACCCTCGTAGCGGATTTCCTCCAGCGCCTGGCCTTCCAGGGCGCCCGAAGCCTTGTCGACGTTGTATTTGATGCGGTCGGCCGGCATGTTGGCCGCCTTGGCCTTGTCGATCGCCAGCCGCAGCCGCGGGTTCATGGCCGGATCGCCGCCACCGGTCCGGGCCGCGACCGTGATTTCACGGATCACGCGCGTCCAGATCTTGCCCCGCTTCTCATCCTGCCGGCCCTTGCGGTGTTGAATGTTGGCCCATTTGCTGTGTCCAGCCATGAGTGAATCCTTTTTTCTGACCAGAATTTGGTGTAATAACCTTCGATTTTACGACCCCCCTCTTCTCACTCTTCTGAGGACGCCCACCATGGCAGAACCGATGCTGATTGCCCAGAACGCCCACGCGCAATGCCACCTGCTGCCCAGCCTGGCCAACCGCCACGGCCTGATCACCGGGGCCACCGGCACCGGCAAGACCGTGACGCTGCAAACCCTGGCCGAACAGTTCTCCAACATCGGCGTGCCGGTGTTCATGGCCGACGTCAAGGGCGACCTCACCGGCATCAGCCAGACCGGCCAACTGCCCGAGAAGATCGTCAAAGTGCTGGCCGACCGCGGCCTCACCCCCACCGAACCGCAGGCCTGCCCCACCACGCTGTGGGACGTGTTCGGCGAACAGGGCCACCCGGTGCGCGCCACCATTTCCGACATGGGGCCGCTGCTGCTGGCGCGCATGCTGGACCTCAACGACACCCAGGCCGGCGTGCTCAACCTGGTGTTCAAGATCGCCGACGACAACGGCCTGCTGCTGCTGGACATGAAGGACCTGCGGGCCATGCTGCAGCACATCGGCGACAACGCCAAGCAGTTCACCACCGAGTACGGCAACATCAGCGCGGCGAGCATCGGCGCCATCCAGCGCGGCCTGCTGCAGATCGAACAACAAGGCGGCGACAAGTTCTTTGGCGAGCCCATGCTCGACATCAACGACTTCATGCAGACCGAGCGCGGCAAGGGCGTGATCAACATCCTGGCCGCCGACAAGCTGCTGAACGCGCCGCGCCTGTACGCCACCTTCCTGCTGTGGATGCTGTCGGAACTGTTCGAGACCCTGCCCGAGATCGGCGACCCGGAAAAACCCAAGCTGGTGTTCTTCTTCGACGAAGCCCACCTGTTGTTCGACGAAGCGCCCAAGATCCTGGTCGACCGCATCGAGTTGGTGGTGCGCCTGGTGCGTTCCAAGGGCGTGGGCGTGTATTTCGTGACCCAGAACCCGCTGGACATCCCCGACAGCGTGCTGGGCCAGCTGGGCAACCGCGTGCAGCACGCCTTGCGCGCCTTCACCCCGCGCGACCAGAAAGCGGTCAAGGCCACCGCACAGACCATGCGCCCCAAGGCCGGGCTCGACATCGAGGCCGCCATCACCGAACTGGCCGTGGGCGAGGCGCTGGTGAGCCTACTGGACACCAAGGGCCGCCCCAGCGAGACCGAACGCGTGTTTGTGTTCCCCCCTGGCAGCCAGCTCGGCCCCATCACGCCCGAGCAGCGCCAGGCGCTGTTGCAGAACTCGCTGGTGGCGGGTGTGTACGAAAAGGTGGTCGACCGCGAGAGCGCGTACGAAATGTTCCGCAAGCACGCAGGCGCCGCCGATGAAGCGCCGGCCGAAGCCAGCGATGCCCCCAAGACCCCGCGCATTCCCGGCGGAGCCAAGAAAGAGGCGGAAGCCGAAGGCGGCGGCATCGGTGGCATGCTCAATGAAGCCCTGTTCGGCCGTACCGGCCCGCGCGGGGGTCAGTACGACGGCCTGGTCCAGACCATGGCCAAGACGGCCGCCCGCAGCGTGGCCAGCGGCATCGGCCGCCAGATCGTGCGTGGCGTGCTCGGCAGTCTGCTGGGCGGCAGCAAACGGTGACCACGGTCCGGCAGCTGTTGTACAGCCTGCTGGGGCTGACGGCAGCGTTGCTGTTGGCAGGCCAGGCGGGCCTGTTTGCCGGGCAGCCGCCGTCCGGTCTGGGCGTTCATGACGGCCGGCTCAGACCCCCGTCCGACACGCCCAACAGCGTCAGCAGCCAAGCCGACCTGTACCCCGAGCACCCGCAGCGGGCGTATGCCCGTATCGATCCCCTCCCCTTGCGCCAGGGGGATGCCGCCGCGTCCCTGGCGGCGCTGGCCACCGTGTTGCGGGCCACGCCCGGCACCACATTGGTCGAGCAAGGCCCCGACTACCTGCGGGCCCAGGCACAGACCCGCTGGCTGAAGTTTGTGGACGACCTGGAATTCTGGTTCAACCCCGCCACGAACATGATTGAGCTGCGCAGCGCCAGCCGGCTGGGACGCAAGGATTTCGGTGTGAACCGCCAGCGCATCGAGGCGATCCGCGACGCCTATCTGGCGCATCCCTGAACACCATCCGACAGACGAAAAAAGGCCCGGTTGAACCGGGCCTTTTGCATGGCGGCGCGCAGCGCGGATCAGCCCGCCGTCGCCTCTTCCGGCTTGGCTTTGCCTTCCTTCTTGGGCAGGGGCAGGATGTCGAGCTTGACGTCATGGATGTCCTTGCCGTCTTCGCCGGTCTTGGTCTCCAGGTCCACCGTCAGACGGCCTCCTTCGGTCAAGCGACCAAACAACAGCTCGTCGGCCAGCGCACGGCGGATCGTGTCCTGGATCAGGCGTTGCATCGGGCGTGCCCCCATGAGCGGATCGAAGCCCTTCTTGGCCAGGTGCTTGCGCAGCGTGTCGGTGAAGGTGACCTCCACCTTCTTCTCGGCCAGTTGGCCTTCGAGCTGCAGCAGGAACTTGTCCACCACGCGCATGATGATCTGCTCGTCCAGCGCCTTGAAGTTGACGATGGCATCCAGCCGGTTGCGGAACTCGGGCGTGAACAGGCGCTTGATGTCGCCCATCTCGTCGCCCGCCACACGCGGGTTGGTGAAGCCGATGGTGGCCTTGTTCATGGTCTCGGCGCCCGCGTTGGTCGTCATGATGATGATGACGTTGCGGAAGTCGGCCTTGCGCCCG
>NZ_JASJOY010000132.1:0-9081 GCF_031426985.1 Hydrogenophaga sp. | reverse complement strand
TGATCGGCGCCGCCCGCATGACCGACATGATGCTCACCGGCCGCGTCTACAACGCCGCCGACGGCGAACGCGTCGGCCTGGCGCAGTACCTGGTGCCCACCGGCACCGCGCTGGACAAGGCCATCGAACTGGCCACCCGCATCGCCGGCAACGCGCGCATGACCAATTTCGCGCTGATGCACGCCCTGCCCCGCATCGCCGAGCAGCCGGCCGACCACGGCCTGTTCACCGAAGCCCTGATGGCCTCGATCGCGCAGAGCGCGCCCGAAGCCAAGGAACGCGTCCAGGCCTTTTTGCAAGGCAAGGCGGCCAAGGTGAAGAAGGACTGACACCCCCCGCGCCGCCTGCGGCGTCACCCCCCAGGGGGCGATGCCTGAGGCCCGGCGAAGCCGGTTCCTCGGCATCTCTGGACACTGATACGCGCGTCGCCAATGCCCCGCGCATTTCGAAAAGACAACGGAGACAACATGACTGCAGCGAAATACCGCCCCCTGAAGTTCGGCGTCACCCGCGCCACCCTGCGCGACGGCGCGACCGGCGTGCACTACCTGCGCGCCGACCAGGACCTGGGCCCCTTCCCCGAGCGCCTGACCGACCGGCTGGTGCACTGGGCCAAAGAACGCCCCGACCAGACCCTGTTCGCCCGCCGCGTGAAAAACGCCGACGGCAGCAGCGGCGACTGGAAGCACATCAGCTTCGCGCAGGCGCTGGACGCCGCGCGACGCATCGGCCAGGGCCTGCTCAACCGCGGCCTGTCGGCCGAGCGCCCGGTGCTGATCCTGAGCGAGAACGACCTCGAACACGCGCTGCTGGCGCTGGGCTGCCTCTACGCCGGCATCCCCTGGTGCCCGACCTCGCCGCCCTATTCGCTGATCAGCCAGGACTACGACAAGCTCAAGCACGTCATCAAGACCCTGACGCCGGGCCTGGTGTTCGCCAGCGACGCGCTGCGCTACGGCCGCGCCATGCTGGCCACCGTGGCCGAGGACGTGGAGCTGGTCGCCACCCACGGCACCGTGCCGGGCCGCGCCACCACCTCGTTTGCCGCCCTGATGGCGACCGAGCCGACGCCCGCCGTGGACGCCGCGATGGCCGCCACCGGGCCGGACACCATCGTCAAGTTCCTGTTCACCTCGGGCTCGACCAAGATGCCCAAGGCCGTCATCAACACCCAGCGCATGTGGTGCGCCAACCAGCAGCAGATGGCCACCTCGATGCCGGTGCTGGGCGAGGAACCCCTGGTGCTGATCGACTGGCTGCCCTGGAACCACACCTTCGGCGGCAACCACAACTTCGGCATGGTGGTCTACCACGGCGGCACGCTCTACATCGACGACGGCAAGCCCACGCCGGCGCTGATGCACGAGACCCTGCGCAACCTGCGCGAGATCTCGCCCACGGTCTACTTCAACGTGCCGACCGGCTTCGAGCAGATCGCCAACGCGATGCAGACCGACGACCAGCTGCGCCAGACCCTGCTGGCCAAGGTCCACATGTTCTTCTACGCCGGCGCCGCGCTGGCCCAGCCGATCTGGGACAGCCTGTTCGAGAGCGCCGAGCGCGAAGTGGGCGAGCGCATCGTCATGGGCACCGGCCTGGGCATGACCGAGTCCGGCCCCTTCGGCATCTTCGTCACCAGCCCGAACGTGAACGCCGGCGACCTGGGCCTGCCCACGCCGGGCCTGGAACTCAAGCTGGTCGACATGCAGGGCAAGACCGAGGTTCGCTACAAGGGCCCGAACATCACCCCCGGCTACTGGCGCCAGCCCGACGAAACGGCCGAGGCGTTTGACGAAGAAGGTTTCTTCCAGACCGGCGACGCGGTCAAGTGGATCGACGAGACCGACATTCACCAAGGCCTGAAGTTCGACGGCCGCATCGCCGAGGACTTCAAGCTCGCCACCGGCACCTTCGTCAGCGTGGGCCCGCTGCGCGGCAAGATCATCGCGGCCGGCGCGCCCTACATCCAGGACGTGGTGCTCACCGGCATCAACCTCAAGGAGGTCGGCGCCATGGTGTTCCCGACCGGGGCCGTGCGCCAGCTGGCCGGCCTGCCCGCCGAAGCCTCGATGCACGACGTGCTGGACCACCCGGCGGTGCTGGCGCAGTTCCAGAAGATCGTCGACGAACTGGCCCAGGGCGCCACCGGCAGCGCCAACCGCATCGCCCGCCTGTGCCTGCTGGCCGACCCACCGACCATCGACCGCGGCGAGATCACCGACAAGGGCTCGATCAACCAGCGCGCCGTGCTGACGCACCGCGCCGACACGGTGGCCAAGCTGCACGGCGACGGCCTGCGCTACATCCTCAAACCGCAGTAACCCCCCGCGCCGCCTTCGGCGTCACCCCCCAGGGGGCGATGCTGGTGGCCCGGCAAAGCCGGTTCCACGGCATCCTGGACTCAGGCACGCGCTTCGAACATTTTTTAGGAGAACACGATGCAAATCAAAGGACACGCCGCCCTCGTCACCGGTGGTGGCTCCGGCCTCGGCGAGGCCACCGCGCGCGAACTGGCCCGTCTGGGCGCCAAGGTCGCGGTGCTCGACCTCAACCTCGACAACGCACAGCGCGTCGCCAAGGACATTGACGGCGTGGCGGTGCAGTGCAACGTCTCGGATCCGGACAGCATGCAGGCCGCCGTCGCCGCCGCCGCCGCGGCCCACGGCCCGGCACGCATCCTGATGCAGATCGCCGGCATCGGCAGCGCCAAGCGCGTGGTCGGCCGGGACGGCAACGCTGCGCCGCTGGAAGACTTTGCCCGCGTCATCAACGTCAACCTGATCGGCACCTACAACGCGGCCCGCCTGTTCGCCGCGGCCTGCGCCAAGCTGGAGCCGCTGGCAGACGGCGAGCGCGGCGTGATGGTGTTCACCGCCAGCGTGGCGGCCTTCGATGGCCAGGTCGGCCAGCAGGCCTACAGCGCGTCCAAGGCCGGTGTGGCCGGCATGACCTTGCCGATGGCGCGCGATCTGGCGCAGCACGGCATCCGCGTCTGCACCGTCGCGCCCGGCCTGTTCGCCACGCCGCTCATGAAAGAGCTGCCCGAGGCCGTGCAGGAATCGCTGGCCAAGAGCATCCCGTTCCCGAACCGCCTGGGCAAACCGGAAGAGTTCGCCGAGCTGGCCGCGCACATCGTGAGCAACGGCCACCTCAACGGCGAAGTCATCCGCCTGGACGGCGCGCTCAGAATGGCGCCAAGGTAAGTCCCCCCCCGCGCCGCCGCTGCGCGGCGTCACCCCCCAGGGGGCGGCGCTGGCGGCCTGGCAAAGCCAGTTCCGCGGCGCCCTGGACCAGACACCTCTTTCAAACGCATCCATGTCAAAAACCGTCGTCTATGAAGTCGAGGTGATGTTCGGCGACTGCGATCCCGCCGGCATCGTCTTCTTTCCGAACTTCAGCAAGTGGATGGACGCATCGTCGCTGAACTTCTTCGTGCAATGCGGCGTGCCGCCCTGGCGCGAACTGGTCAAGACCACCGGGATCATCGGCACGCCGCTGCTGGAGATCCACACCAAGTTCTTCAAGCCCGCCACCTACGGCGAGCGGCTGCAGATCCACACCAGCGTCACCGAGTGGCGCGAGAAGGTGCTGATCCACAAGCACGTGGTCACACGCGGCGACACCGTGTTGTGCGAAGGCGAAGAGACCCGGGCCTTCTGCATGCGCGACCCGGCCAACCCCGACCGCATCAAGGCCATCCCGATTCCCGCCGACATCCGGGCGCTCTGCACCTGAGTCCGGCGCCCACCGTTTCCCGTTCACCCGTTCCTCAACCCCCTGGAGACAAGCCATGAAAAACATCAAGACCCTGATCGCCACCGCCGTCGCCCTGCTCGCGGCCAGTGCGGCACAGGCCGACATCAACATCGGCGTCAGCCTGGCGCTGACCGGTCCTGGTTCCGGCCTGGGCATCCCGATGCAGAACCAGTTCAAGCTCTTCCCCAAGACCATCGCTGGTGAGAAGGTCAACCTGATCGTGCTGGACGACGCCACCGACCCGGGCAAGGGCGCGGCCAACGCGCGCCGCTTCGTGACCGAAGACAAGGTCGACATGATCATCGGCTCGTGCATCACCGCCGTCGCCGCCGCCATGACCGACATCGCCAGCGAAGCCGGCACGGTGCAGCTGGCCGGCTCGCCCGTGGGCGTGCCCGCCGGCAAGGACAAGTGGCTGTTCCGCCTGCCGCAGTCCAACACCGTCATGGGCCACGCCGTGGTCGAAGACATGAAGGAAAAGGGCATCAAGACCATCGGTTTCCTGGGCTACACCGACGCCTACGGCGAACAGTGGCTCAAGGAAATCACGCCCCTGCTGGACAAGGCCGGCATCAAGATCGTGGGCACCGAACGCTTCGCCCGCACCGACACCAGCGTCACGCCGCAGGCCCTGAAGCTGGTGTCGGCCAACCCCGATGCGATGCTGATCGTGGCCTCGGGTTCGGGCGCCGCCATGCCGCACATGGCGATCGTCGAGCGTGGCTTCAAGGGCAAGATCTACCAGACCCACGCCGCGGCCACGCAGGACCTGATGCGCGTCGGCGGCAAGGCCGTTGAAGGCGCCTTCGTGGTGTCCGGTCCGGCCGTGATCGCCGAACAGCTGCCCGACAAGCACCCGTCCAAGCCGGTCGCCATCGACTTCGTGCAGAAGTACGAAAAGGCCTACGGCCCGAACTCGCGCAACCAGTTCGCCGGTCACTCGTACGACGCCCAGATCGTGCTGGAAAAGGTGATTCCCGTGGCCCTGAAGAAGGCCAAGCCCGGCACGCCCGAGTTCCGCGCCGCCCTGCGCGACGCCATGGAAACCATGGGCCGCACCGTGTTCTCGCACGGTGTGATGAACTGGACCGCCACCGACCACTGGGGCTACACGCTGGAAACCGGCGTGATGCTGAAAGTGGTCGATGGGAAGTTCAAGGCCGACTGAGCACCCTTTCCGTAGCGCAACGCCCCCTTCGAGAGACACCGAGGAACCGGCTTCGACGGGCCTCTGGTGTCGCCCCCCTTGAGGGGGGAGGCGCCGAAGGCGACGCAGGGGGTGCTTCAAAGGACTTTTATGGATTTCTCTATCGCCAGCATTCTTGCGCTGGACGGCCTGACCAACGGTGCCATCTATGCCTTGCTGGGCCTGGCCACGGTGCTGGTGTTCACCGTCACGCGGGTCATCTTCATTCCGCAGGGTGAGTTCGTCGCCTATGGCGCGCTCACGCTGGCCATGCTGCAGACCGGCAAGGTGCCGGGCACCGTGTGGCTGCTGCTGATCCTGGCGGTGGTCGCGGCGCTGATGGAGCTGGCCGAACGCTGGCGCCACCACGGCCAGCCGCTGCGCGCGCTGCGCTCGGCGGCCCGGACGCTGGTGCCCCCGGTGGTGATCGCGCTGCTGAGCATCTGGGCCGCGCCGCAGCAGTTCCCGATGTGGGCGCAGGCCGCCTTGAGCCTGGCCATCGTCACCGCCTTCGGGCCGCTGGTCTACCGCGTCGCCTACCATTCGCTGGAAAGCGCCACGCCGCTGGTGCTGCTGATCGTCTCGGTCGGCGTGCACTTCGCCATGACCGGCCTGGGCCTGCTGTTCTTCGGCGCCGAAGGTTTCCGCAACCCGCCGTTCTGGGACTACCGGCTCGAACTCGGCCCGGTCGCGCTGTCGGGCCAGACCATCGTGATCGGCCTGTGTTCGCTGGCGCTGATCGTGATGCTGCGCCTCTACTTCGAGAACTCGCTGCGCGGCAAGGCGCTGCGCGCCACGGCCGTCAACCGCACCGGCGCGCGCCTGATGGGCATCTCCAGCCACGCGTCCGGCCAGCTGACCTTCACCATGGCGGCCTTCATCGGCGCGCTCTCGGGCCTGCTGATCGGCCCGACCACCACCGTGTTCTACGACTCGGGCTTCCTGATCGGCCTCAAGGGCTTCGTGGCGGCCGTGGTCGCCGGGCTGTCGAGCTACCCCGGCGCGCTGCTGGGTGCGCTGTTCGTGGGCCTGGTCGAGTCCTTCGGCTCGTTCTGGGCCAGCGCGTTCAAGGAGGTCATCGTGTTCACGCTGATCCTGCCGGTGCTGCTTGTGCGTTCGCTGGGCAGCGGCCACTCCGACGAGGACCACTGAGATGGATATCCGCAAAGCCGGCCTGCTGGCCCTGATCGCCGCCGTGCCCCTGATCGCGGTGCTGCCCCTGCCCGATTTCTGGATCACGCAGCTCAACTACATCGGCCTGTACAGCCTGACCTGCCTGGGTCTGGTGCTGCTCACCGGCGTCGGTGGCCTGACCTCGTTTGGCCAGGCGGCCTTCGTCGGCATCGGTGCCTACACCACCGCCTGGTTCACGCTGAACCTGGACGTCTCGCCCTGGATCACGTTGTTCATCGGCATGGGCTTCACCGCGTTGAGCGCGCTGGTGGTGGGCGTGATCACGCTGCGCATGTCGGGCCACTACCTGCCGCTGGCGACCATCGCCTGGGGCCTGTCGCTTTACTACCTCATGGGCAACCTGGACGCGCTGGGCAAGTACGACGGGCTGCTGGGTCTCAAGAGCCTGTCCATCGGCGGCTTCGACATCGGCCAGGGCCGCGCTTTCTTCGTGCTGACCTGGGGCATCCTCGTCGCGTCGGCCGCCGGCCTGCTGCACCTGCTGGACTCGCGCGCCGGCCGCGCCATCCGCTCGCTCAAAGGCGGCTCGCAGATGGCCGAGGCGATGGGCATCAGCACCTTCCGCTACAAGGTCACGATCTTCGTGCTGGCCGCCGTGCTGGCCTCGGTCGCGGGCTGGCTGATGGCGCACTTCCAGCGCACGGTCAACCCCTCGGCCTTCGGCCTGAAGATGGGCATCGAGTACCTGTTCATGACGGTGATCGGCGGCGTCGGCCACGTCTGGGGCGCGATCGTCGGTGCGGGTCTGATCAAAATCCTGGACGACCAGCTGCAGGTGCTGCTGCCCAGACTGATCGGCACCAGCGGCAGCTACGAGGTGATCGTGTTCGGCGTGCTGATGGTGCTGGTGCTCAAGTACCTGCCCGACGGCCTGTGGTCGGTGGTCGGCAAGAAATTGCCCGCACCGAAACGCCAGCGGGACTGGGACGACGCGCCCGCGCTGCCGGCGCGCGACAAGCCCGCGCCCGGCGACCTGGTGCTGGACGTGGACAAGATCCGCAAGCAGTTCGGCGGCCTGACCGCGGTGAACGACATCGGCTTCCAGATCCGGGCCGGCCAGATCGTGGGCCTGATCGGCCCCAACGGCGCCGGCAAGTCCACCACCTTCAACCTGGTCACCGGCGTGCTGTCGCTGACCAGCGGTTCGGTGAAGTTCCGCGGCGAGACCATCAGCGGCCTGTCCTCGCGCGAGATCTCGCGCAAAGGCATGGCGCGCACCTTCCAGCACGTCAAGATGATTCCCGACATGACGGTGCTGGAGAACGTGGCCCTGGGCGCCCACACCCGCGGCCACAAGGGCGTGCTCTCGGCCATGCTGCGCCGCAACCGCGCCGAAGAGCAGCGATTGTTCAAGGAAGCGCAGCGCCAGCTCGAACGCATCGGCATGGGTGAGTACCTGCACGAGCAGGCCGGCAACCTGGCCATGGGGCCGCAGCGGCTGATGGAAATCGCGCGCGCCCTGTGCGCCGACCCGGCCCTGCTGCTGCTGGACGAACCCGCCGCCGGCCTGCGCCACAAAGAGAAACAGGGCCTGGCCGACGTGCTGCGCCAGCTCAAGTCCGAAGGCATGAGCATCCTGCTGGTCGAGCACGACATGGACCTGGTGATGCAGATCTGCGACCACCTGGTGGTGATGGAGTTCGGCACCCTGCTGACCCAGGGCACGCCCGAGCATGTGCAACAAGACCCCCTGGTGCGCGCCGCGTACCTTGGGACCGAACACTGAACGGGAAGCCCTTCATGAGCACACCCCTCCTGCAAATCAGCGACCTGCGCGCCGGCTACGGCCGCGCCGAGGTGCTGCACGGCATCAGCCTGCACGCCGACAAGGGCAGCGTCATCACCGTCATCGGCCCCAACGGCGCGGGCAAGTCCACCTTGCTCAACACGCTGATGGGCATCCTGCCGGGCAAAGGCGGCATCCATTTCAACGGCCAGGACATCAGCGCGCTCACGCTGGAAGAACGCGTGATGCAGGGCATGGCCCTGGTGCCCGAGAAGCGCGAACTGTTCGGCAGCATGTCGGTGGAAGACAACCTGCTGCTCGGCGGCTACCGGCAGATGCGTCTGGGCAATGCCCAGTGGCGCGAGCGCCTGGCCGACGTGTTCGACATCTTTCCCCGCCTGAAGGAACGCCGCGCGCAGCTGGCGGGCACGCTCTCGGGCGGCGAACGCCAGATGCTGGCCGTGGGCCGCGCGCTCATGGGCCGCCCCACGCTGCTGATGCTCGACGAGCCCAGCCTGGGCCTGGCGCCGCTGATCGTGCGCGAGATCTTTTCCATCATTGAAACGCTGCGCCAGACCGGCGTGACCATCGTGCTGGTGGAACAGAACGCGCGCGCTGCGCTGCAGGTGGCCGACCACGGTTATGTGCTGGAAATGGGCGAGATCAGCGCACAGGGGGTGGCCAGAGAACTCGCCACCGACCCGCGCGTGATCGAGACCTACCTCGGCACGGCCAAGCAGGCGGCCTGATCGGGCGGCGCCGACGAACACCAGGCCGCACACAAAACCCGCTCACGTTGACACACCCCCGTCCAGAACCATGAACGCCTACCAGCCCCAGCCCGCCGAACAACGTTTCATCCTGCAGAACGTGCTGCAGGCCCCGCAGCAGCTCGCCTCCCTGCCCGCCTACGCTGACTTCGATGAAGACCTGCTGGTGCAGGTGACGGACGAAGCCGGCAAGTTCGTGGGCGAGGTGATCGCCCCGCTCAGCCGCGAAGGCGACGAGGTGGGCGCGCAGTGGAAGGCCGGCGCCGTCACCATGCCGCCCGGTTTCCGCGACGCCTACCAGGCGTTCTGGCAAGCCGGCTGGCCGTCGCTGGCCTGCACCACCGAGGACGGCGGCCAGGGCCTGCCCGCCGCGCTGGAGGCAATGCTGTACGAGAACCTGAGCGCCGCCAACCACGGCTGGACCATGGCGCCCGGCCTGCTGCACGGCG
>NZ_JASJOY010000131.1:0-4902 GCF_031426985.1 Hydrogenophaga sp. | reverse complement strand
GCGATCTTCTTGCCGTTGGGCGTGCGGCCCACGGCCTGCAGCACCAGGTCGTAGATGCCTTCGCTCTTCGTGCCGTCCAGCCCCTCGAACTGCACCTTGATGCCTTCGGGCGTCGCTTCGGCCCCGACCGTCTTGGTCTTGAGCATGATGTTGTCGAAGCGGCCCTTGTTCATCTTCTCCCAGACCTTGACCAGGTCACGGTCGGCGCCCTGCATCAGGCCGTCCATCATTTCCACCACGTCCAGGCGGGCGCCCAGCGTGCTGTAGACGGTGCCCATCTCCAAGCCGATGATGCCGCCGCCGACGATGAGCATCTTCTTGGGCACGCCTTGCAGCGCCAGCGCTCCGGTGGAGTCCACGACGCGCGGGTCGTTGGGCATGAAGGGCAGGCGCACCGCCTGCGAACCAGCAGCGATGATGCACTTCTTGAAGGCCACGACCTTCTTGCTGCCTGTCTTGTCCTGGCCGGTGCCCGTCGTCTCTTCCACTTCGACGTGGTTGGGACCAACGAAAGCGCCGTAGCCGCGCACGGTGGTGACCTTGCGCATCTTGGCCATCGCGGCCAGACCACCGGTCAGCTTGCCGATGACCTTTTCCTTGTGGGCGCGCAACTTGTCCACGCTCACCGTGGGTTTGCCGAATTCCACGCCCAGGTCGCCCAGGTGCGAGACCTCGTCCATGACCGCCGCCACGTGCAGCAGCGCCTTGGACGGGATGCAGCCCACGTTCAGGCAGACGCCGCCCAGCTGGGCGTAGCGCTCGACGATCACGACCTTCAGGCCCAGGTCGGCCGCGCGGAAGGCGGCCGAGTAGCCGCCAGGGCCGGCGCCCAGCACCAGCAGGTCGCAGTCGATATCGGCAGAACCGCCGAAGCTGGCGGCCGTGGGGGCCACCACCGGCGCGGCGGCCGGGGCCGCAGCGGGTGCGGCGGCAGGCGCAGGTGCCGCTGCCGTTGCAGGGGCCGCCGCAGCGCCTTCTGCTTCCAGCACCAGCACAACCGAGCCTTCCTTGACCTTGTCGCCCAGGGCGACCTTGAGTTCTTTCACCACGCCGGCGTGCGACGAGGGAATTTCCATCGAGGCCTTGTCGGACTCGACGGTGATGAGGCTCTGCTCGGCCTTGACGGTGTCGCCCGGCTTGACCAGCAGCTCGATGACCGCGACCTCGTCGAAGTCGCCGATGTCGGGAACCTTGATGTCCATGAGTGCCATGTTCAGGGTCCCTTCTTAGAGCAGCACACGGCGGAAGTCGCCGAGGATCTGGCCGAGGTAGGCGTTGAAGCGGGCCGCCGCAGCGCCGTCGATCACGCGGTGGTCCCAGGTCAACGAAAGCGGCAGCATCAGGCGCGGCACGAAGGCCTTGCCGTCCCACACCGGTTCCATGTTGCTCTTGCAGACGCCGAGGATGGCGACTTCGGGTGCGTTGATGATGGGCGTGAAGTAACGCCCACCGATGCCACCCAGTGACGAGATGGTGAAGCAGGCGCCGGACATGTCGGCCGGGCCGAGCTTGCCGTCGCGCGCCTTCTTGGCGAGTTCGCCCATTTCCTGGCTGATCTGCAGCACGCCCTTTTTGTCGGCGTCCTTGATCACGGGAACCACCAGACCGTTGGGCGTGTCGGCCGCGAAGCCGATGTGGAAGTACTGCTTGTAGATCAGTGCGTCACCGTCCAGCGAGCTGTTGAACTCGGGGAATTTCTTGAGCGCGGCCACGCAGGCCTTGATCAGGAAGGCGAGCATGGTCACCTTGACGCCGCTCTTCTCGTTTTCCTTGTTGGTGGAAACGCGGAAGGCTTCGAGGTCGGTGATGTCGGCGTCGTCGTGGTTGGTGACGGCCGGGATCATGATGGCGTTGCGCAGCAGGTTGGCGCCGCTGATCTTCTTGATGCGGCCCATCTCCTTGCGTTCGATCGGACCGAACTTGGCGAAGTCCACCTTGGGCCAGGGGATCAGGCCCAGCTCGGAACCGCCGCCACCGGTGGATGCCGGCGCCTTGGCCTTTTGCGCAGCCGTCTGCACCGCGCCGGACATGACGGACTTGGTGAAGCCCTGCACGTCGTCCAGCGTGATGCGGCCCTTGGGGCCCTTGCCTTGCACTTCGGCCAGCGGCACGCCGAGTTCGCGGGCGAACTTGCGCACCGAGGGCGAGGCGTGCGGCAGGCCCAGCGCCGGGGTGGCGGTGGGGTTGTGGGCCGGGGCGGCTTCTGCCGACGCAGTGGCAGCCGCGGGAGCGGCCACGGCGGCGGCAGGAGCAGTTGCGGGTGCTGCGGCAACGGGTGCCGGAGCAGCAGCCGCCGCGCCAGCGGCGCCTTCCAGGATGGCCAGCAGGTCACCGATGTTGACCGTGTCGCCGACCTTGACCTTGAGCTCCTTGAGCACGCCGGCGTGCGAGGACGGGATCTCCATCGAAGCCTTATCGGACTCGACCGTGATCAGGCTCTGCTCGACCTTGATGGTGTCGCCGGGCTTGACGAACACTTCAATGACGGCGACGTCCTTGAAGTCGCCGATGTCGGGCACGCGCACTTCCACCGGGCCGGCGGCGGCGGGTGCCGCGGCCGGAGCGGCCACCGCAGCGGCGGCCACGGGTGCGGGGGCTGCAGCAGCAGGCGCTGCGGCGGCAGGCGCCGGTGCAGCGGCCTCACCGGCGGCTTCCACCACCAGCACCACCGAGCCCTCTTTCACCTTGTCGCCCAGGGCCACGCGCAGTTCTTTCACCACGCCCGCCGTGCTGGACGGAATTTCCATCGAGGCCTTGTCGGACTCGACCGTGATCAGCGACTGTTCGGCCTTGACCGTGTCGCCCACCTTGACCAGCAGTTCGATGACCGCCACTTCGTCGAAGTCGCCGATGTCCGGGACTTTCACTTCTACCAGTGCCATGTTCTTGTCTCCGGATGTTTATGCGTACAAGGGGTTGATCTTGTCGGTCTTGATGCCGTACTTGGCGATCGCCTCAGCGACCTTGGCCAGCGGCAGCTTGCCCTCATCGGCCAGCGCGCGCAGGGCGGCGATGACGATGTAGTGGCGGTTGATCTCGAAGTGCTCGCGCAGCTTGCTGCGGAAGTCGCTGCGGCCAAAGCCGTCGGTGCCCAGCACCTTGTACGAACGGCCCTTGGGGATGAAGGGACGGATCTGCTCGGCGTAGTTCTTCATGTAGTCGGTGGAAGCGACCACCGGGCCGGCGTGCTTTTCCAGTTGCTGCGTCACGAAAGGCACGCGCTGGGCTTCCGTCGGGTGCAGCAGGTTGAAGCGCTCGGCGTCCTGGCCGTCGCGGGTCAGTTCGTTGAAGCTCGGGCAGCTCCACACGTCGGCCTGCACACCCCAGTCGGTCGCCAGCAGCGCCTGTGCCGCGATCGACTCGCGCAGGATGGTGCCGGAGCCCAGCAGTTGCACGCGTTTGTCGCCCTCGGCGCCCGGCTTGCACAGGTACATGCCCTTGATGATCTGCTCTTCCGTGCCGGCGGTCAGGCCGGGCATGGCGTAGTTTTCGTTCAGAAGCGTCAGGTAGTAGAAGACGTTGTCCTGCTTCTCCACCATGCGCTTCAAGCCATGGTGCAGGATCACGCCGACTTCGTGTGCGAAGGTCGGGTCGTAGCTGATGCAGTTCGGGATCGTGCCGGCCAGGATGTGGCTGTGGCCGTCTTCGTGCTGCAGACCTTCGCCGTTGAGCGTGGTGCGGCCCGAGGTGCCGCCGAGCAGGAAGCCGCGCGCCTGCATGTCGCCGGCCGCCCAGGCCAGGTCGCCGATGCGCTGGAAGCCGAACATCGAGTAGTACACGTAGAACGGCACCATGATGCGGTTGCTGGTGCTGTAGCTGGTGGCCGCCGCGATCCAGCTGCTCATGCCGCCGGCCTCGTTGATGCCTTCCTGCAGGATCTGGCCGGCCTTGTCTTCCTTGTAGTACATGACCTGGTCTTTGTCGACCGGGGTGTACTGCTGACCCGCCGGGTTGTAGATGCCGATCTGGCGGAACAGGCCTTCCATGCCGAAGGTGCGGGCCTCGTCCACCAGGATGGGCACCACGCGCGGGCCCAGGGCCTGGTCGCGCAGCAGCTGGGTCAGGAAACGCACATAAGCCTGGGTCGTGGAGATTTCACGGCCTTCGGCGGTCGGCTCCATCACGCTCTTGAACGTTTCCAGCGAGGGCACGGTGAAGCTCTCGTCGGCCTTGGTGCGGCGGTGCGGCAGGTAGCCACCCAGGGCCTTGCGGCGCTCGTGCAGGTATTTCATCTCCGGCGTGTCGTCGGCCGGCTTGTAGAACGGGATCTTGGGAAGCTCGCTGTCCGGGATCGGCAGGTTGAAGCGGTCGCGGAAGATCTTGATGTCCTCGTCGGTCAGCTTCTTGGTCTGGTGCACGTTGTTCTTGCCCTCACCGGCCTTGCCCATGCCAAAGCCCTTGACGGTCTTGATCAGCAGCACGGTGGGCTGGCCTTTGGTGTTCACGGCCTGGTGGTAGGCGGCGTACACCTTCTGCGGGTCGTGGCCACCGCGGCGCAGGTTCCAGATGTCGTCGTCGCTCAGGTGGGCCACCATCTCCAGCGTCTTCGGGTCGCGGCCGAAGAAGTGCTTGCGCACATAGGCGCCGTCGTTGGCCTTGAACGACTGGTAATCGCCGTCCAACGTGTCCATCATGAGCTTGCGCAGCGCGCCGTCCTTGTCGCGCGCCAGCAGCGGGTCCCAGTTGGAACCCCACAGCAGCTTGATCACGTTCCAGCCGGCACCGCGAAACTCGCCTTCGAGCTCCTGAATGATCTTGCCGTTGCCGCGCACCGGGCCGTCCAGGCGCTGCAGGTTGCAGTTCACCACGAAGATCAGGTTGTCGAGGTTCTCGCGCGCGGCCAAGCCGATGGCGCCCAGCGACTCGACCTCGTCCATCTCACCGTCGCCGCAGAACACCCAG
>NZ_JASJOY010000130.1:0-28713 GCF_031426985.1 Hydrogenophaga sp. | reverse complement strand
GGGCGCGCAGGTTGCCGGCGCGGTCGACCACGGCGGCGGTCACGTTGTAGCCGCTGGCGCTGCACGACGCGACGGTGGCGGCGGCGATCTGGTTGGCCAGATCCAGCGACATGTTCTTTTCGGTGCGCACGGCCTGCGCGCTGGCGGCGCTGGCGATCAGGGACAGGGCGATGGCGGTGGCGGAAACGGTGGCTTTCATGGGTTTCTCCTTCGGGTGGATGCGGTTGAATCAACCGTGGGAGAACTGTAGAAATCCGCGCCCGTTCGCACCATTCGGAGGGCTACGCGCAGCGCTCCGTAGAACTACGGAGCGGCTGACCGCCGATCAACCCCCGTCGTGTTCGTCGACCAGCGCCGCGTAGCGCCGGATCAGCTGCGCCAGCGACTCGGCTTGCAGCTTGGCGAACAGGTTGGCGCGGTGCGTTTCGACCGTGCGCGGCGAGAGGTCTAGTGCGCGGCCGATCTCCTTGTTGGTCAGGCCCGCGACGATCAGACCCAGCACCTCGCGCTCGCGTTCGGACAACTGCGCGTAGCGCTCGCGCGCCTCGCGGTCGGCCTGGTGGCGCTCGCGCGAGCGCACGTGCTGGCGCACGGCGTTCTGCAGCGCTTCGATCAGCAACTCGTCGTTGACCGGCTTTTCCAGGAACTCGGCAGCACCGGCCTTGAAAGCGCGGCGGCACATGTCCACCGTGCCGTGGCCGGTGAGCATGATGACCGGCTGGTCCACGCCCTGGGCGACCAGGGTGTCGAGCACCGTCAGGCCGCTGATGCCGGGCATGCGCACGTCGAGCACGATGGCGCCGATGGCCTCGCGGTCGAAGCCTTCGAGGAAGACCTGCGGGTCGGCCCACGGCGTCACGCGCAGGCCCACGGTGCCGATCAGCAGCGCCAGACTGTCGCGCACCGCCGCGTCGTCGTCGATCAGGTGGATGGTGGGCGAGAGGGTGCTCACGATGCGTCTTTCAAAGGCAGGCGCAGCGTGAACACCGCGCCGCCCTCGGGCCGGTTGGCGGCGGTGAGCGAGCCGTTCATGCCCTGGGCCAGCGTCTCGCACAAGGACAGGCCCAGGCCCAGGCCGCCTTCGCGGGTGGAGAAGAAGGGTTCGAACAGGCGCGTCAGCGCTTCGGCCGGGATGCCGGGGCCGCTGTCGGCCACGCGCAGTTCGCCGTGTCCGCCGGCCGGCAACACCGTCAGCGTGAGCCGTCGGGCGTCGGCCGGCACCGCGTCCAGCGCCTGCAGCGCGTTCATCAGCAGGTTGTGCACGATCTGGTCCACGGCCACCGGATCGGCCTGCACGCGCACCGGCGCAGGCGCCTGCGGTTCGGGGGCCAGGCCGCGCCGCCGGCACTCGGGTTCGAGCAGGTGCAGGGCGCGCCGCACCGCGTCGGCCAGATCAACCCCGCCAGCCGATGCTTCGGCCGCGCGGTGGGCCGGCCGTTCCACCACGGCGCGCAGCCGGCCCACCACGTCGGCGGCGCGCCGGGCCTGGGCCACGGCCTGGGCCATCGCGCTGCGGGCGGTGTCGAGTTCGGGCGGGTCGTCGGCCAGCAGGCGCTGCGCGGCCTGGGTGTTGGCCAGCACCGCGGTCAGCGGCTGGTTGAGTTCGTGCGCCATGCCGGCGGCCAGTTCGCCCAGGGTGTTCAGGCGCGCCACCTGGCCCAGGCGCAGCAGCTCTTCGGCCCGGCGGCGTGCGGTGCGCTGGCGCTGCAGCTGGGCCATCAGGGCCAGCACGGCCGTCACCGCGGCGGCCCAGCCCAGCATGCGCCACCAGGGCAGCTGCGCCCAGCCCAGTTGCCGTTCGGCCACCACGTCAAAGGGCTGGCTGGCCGCGGCCAGGTGCTTGTGGAACGAGAAGCGCCAGCCCGATCCGCCGGCCAGTGCCGCCGCGTCGCCGGCCTGCAGATCGATGCGCTGCGCCCCCCGCACCAGCGCCACGCGCACCGGGCTGCGGTCGGGCGGCATGGGCCATTCGGCCCAGGGCACCATGCCGCGCACCGCGATGGTCAGCGCATAGCTGGTGGGCTCGGCAGCGAGCACGAGGCGAAAGCGCGCGGTGTCGCCGTCGGGCGACGGGGCGAGGGCGGCGCGGCGGTCGCGCCGCGAGGCGGCTTCGGCTGCGGCCAGCGCGGGGTCGGGCCAAGCCTGGTCGCGGTCGCGCCGCTGCACCGCGAGGATGTGCGGGTACAGCGCGGGCAGGCGTTGTTCGGGGGGCTGGGCGCCGGCGGCGGGCGGGCCGGGCTGCAGCAGCGCCAGCGTGTCGAGGATGGCGTCGTGCTGCACGGCCTGCTGGCTCAGCAGGCGGTGCACGATGCGGGCATCGGTCTCGAACAGGGCGCGCTGCGCGTCGATGGCCTGGCGTGCGATGAGCACTGCCCCGGCCGCGGACACCACGGCGCCGCCCAGCCACCACCAACGCCACGATCCACCGCTTGCCCGCATGCGGCGGATTCTGTCATGCGCCGCGGCGAAGCGTGACGGGCGGGACAGCCGCGGGGCCGCCCCAAGGCGGATCAGCCCCCCCCTGGGCGGCCGCGACCCGCGCAGCGGCGGAGCGTGGGGGCTCCCGGGCCTGCCGCCAGGCCGCCCCAAGGCAGGATCAGCCCCCTGGGGGGCAGTGACCCGCGCAGTGGCGGAGCGTGGGGGCCTATCCCTCCATCAGTCGAACAGCGGCTTGACGTTCCAGATCTGGTCGGCGTATTCGCGGATGGTGCGGTCCGACGAGAAGGCGCCCATGCCGGCGACGTTCAGGATGGCCTGGCGCGTCCATTCGGTCGGGCGGCGGTAGAGCTCGTCGACCTTCTGCTGGGTGGCGATGTAGTCGGCGTAGTCGGCCAGCAGCAGGTAGTAGTCCGATTCGAGCAGGGTGCGCGTGATGTCGTGGAAGCGGTTCGGTTCCTCGGGACTGAAGGCGCCTTCGGCGATGCGGTCGATGGCGCTCTTGAGGTCGTAGTTGTGGTCGACGTAGCGGCGCGGGTTGTAGCCGCTGGCGCGCAGGGCGGTCACCTGTTCGGTGCGCAGGCCGAAGATGAAGATGTTGTCCAGCCCGACGTGCTCGGCGATCTCGATGTTGGCGCCGTCCCAGGTGCCGATGGTCAGCGCGCCGTTGAGCGCGAACTTCATGTTGCCGGTGCCCGAGGCCTCGGTGCCGGCGGTGGAGATCTGCTCGGACAAATCGGCCGCGGGGATGATGACCTCGGCCAGCGAGACGCGGTAGTTCGGCAGGAACACCACCTTGAGCTTGTCGCCGATGCGCTTGTCGTTGTTGACGGTGCGCGCCACGTCGTTGATCAGCTTGATGACCAGCTTGGCCATGTAGTAGGCCGACGCGGCCTTGCCGCCGAAGATGACGGTGCGCGGCACCCAGTTGGCGTTGGGGTGGGCCAGGATCTGCTGGTAGCGCGTGACCACGTGCAGCACGTTGAGCAGCTGGCGTTTGTATTCGTGCATGCGCTTGATCTGCACGTCGAACAGGCTGTCGGGGTTGACCACGATGCCGGTTTCTTTGGCGATGCGCTCGGCCAGGCGCTGTTTGTTCTGCGCCTTGGCCAGGCGGAAGGCGTTCTGGAACTCCACGTCATCGGCCAGCGGGCGCAGCTGGGCCAGTTCGTCGAGGTGGCGGCGCCAGGTGCTGCCGATGCGCGCGTCGATCAGGGCCGACAGCGGGCGGTTGGCCTGCGAGAGCCAGCGCCGTGGCGTGATGCCGTTGGTCTTGTTGCAAAAGCGCTCGGGCCAGAGCATGGCGAAGTCGGCAAAGATGGTTTCGACCATCAGGTTGCTGTGCAGGGCCGAGACGCCGTTGACCTGGTGGCTGGCCAGCACCGACAGCGAGGCCATGCGCACGCGGCGCTGGCCGCGTTCGTCGATCAGCGAAACGCGGCGCAGCAGCTCGTTGTCGCCGGGGAAACGGTCGTGCACCTCGGCCAGCAGGCGGGCGTTGAGGTCGTAGACGATGCGCAGGTGGCGCGGCAGCAGGCGGCCCATCAGCTCCACCGGCCAGGTCTCCAGCGCTTCCTGCATCAGCGTGTGGTTGGTGTAGCTGAAGATGCGTGTGCACAGGCCCCACGCGGTGTCCCAGTCCAGCCGGTGCTCGTCCACCAGGATGCGCATCAGCTCGGGCACGGCGAGGGCCGGGTGGGTGTCGTTGAGGTGGATGGCCACCTTGTCGGCCAGCTGGTCGAAGCTGCCGTGAGTCTTGAGGTAGCGGCGCACGATGTCTTGCAGCGAGGCGCTGACGAAGAAATATTCCTGGCGCAGGCGCAGCTCTTTGCCGTGCTCGGTGCTGTCGTCGGGGTAGAGCACGCGCGAGACGTTTTCGGACTGGTTCTTGGCCTCGACGGCGCGCATGTAGTCGCCCTTGTTGAAGGCGTCGAGGTTGATGCCGCTGGTGGCGCGTGCGGTCCACAGCCGCAGGGTGGAGACGCTGCTGAGTTCGTGGCCGGGCACGCCGCTGTCGTAGGCGGTGGCGATCACGTCGTCGGTGTCGACCCAGCGCACGTGGTCACCGTCTTGCACCAGGCGGCCGCCGAACTGCACCGGGTAGCTGAACTCGGGGCGCATGAATTCCCAGGGGTTGCCGTTGACCAGCCAGTAGTCGGGCTCCTCGACCTGGCGGCCGTCGACGATCTTCTGCGCGAACATGCCGAAGTCGTAGCGGATGCCGTAGCCCATGCCGGGCAGGCCGACCGTGGCCATGGAGTCGAGGAAACAGGCCGCCAGGCGGCCCAGGCCGCCGTTGCCCAGGCCAGCGTCGGTTTCCAGGTCGATCAGGGCGTCGAAGTCGGCGCCGAGCTGGGTGCAGGCTTCCTTGGCGTCGTCGTAGATGCCGACCGCCAGCAGCGCGTTGGTGAGCGCGCGGCCGGTCAGGAATTCCATCGAGAGGTAGTAGACGCGCTTGGCGTCGCTGTCCTGCGAGACCGCCAGGGTCTCGCGCCAGCGGTGCATGGTGCGGTCGCGCACGGCGTGGAACAGGGCGAACAGCCAGTCGCGCCGGGTGGCCGAGCGCAGGTCTTTGCCGACGGCGTAGACCAGGCGGTTGGCGATGGACTTGCGCAGTGCGGCGACGTTGTTGTCCAGCTGGTCGTATTCAAACGGTGCGCTGGCGGTGCCGACGGTGGGGGTGAGGGGGGTGTTGGGCATGGTGGTGACGAGGCGTCGGTGGCGTTGCGGCGGCACAAGCATCAGCTGTGCCACCAGGGGTTCATGGATGGGCGGCGGCCTGCTGGTAGACCTGCAGGTAGGCGGTGGCGGCGCGCGCCCAGTCAAAGCGCAGGCCCATGGCGTGGCGTTGCACGGCGCGCCAGTCGGCCGGCCGGCGCTGCAGCGCGAAGGCGCGGCGGATGGCCGAGAGCAGCTCGGCTTCGGTCAGGTCGTGGAACACGAAGCCGCTGGCGCGGCCGTCGTCGAGGTTCTCCAGGCTGCAGTCGGTCACGGTGTCGACCAGGCCGCCCACGGCGCGCACCAGCGGCAGCGTGCCGTAGCGCAGGCCGTAGAGCTGGGTCAGACCGCAGGGCTCGAAGCGCGAGGGCACCAGGATCACGTCGCTGCCGGCGATGACGGCGTGCGAGAGCGCCTCGTCGTAGCCGATGTGCACCGCCACCTGGCCGGGGTGCCGCGCGGCACAGGCCTGCAGCGCGGCCACGATGGGCGCGTCCCCCGTGCCCAGCACGGCCAGCTGGCCGCCACGGCGCACCAGCTCGTCGACCACGCCGGGCAGCAGGTGCAGGCCCTTCTGCTCGGTCAGGCGGCTGACCACGCAGAACAGCAGCGCGTTCTGGGACGGCTGGAGCTGCATCTGCCGCTGCAGCCGCGCCTTGGCCTGGGCCTTGCCGTCCAGGTGCTCGGCGTCGAAGCCGGGTTGCACCAGCGGATCGGCGGCCGGGTTCCAGACCGCGTCGTCCACGCCGTTGAGGATGCCGTGCAGCACCGCGTGGCGTTGGCGCAGCACGCCGTCGAGCCCGCATCCCTGTTCCTGCCCGGTGATCTCGTGCGCGTAGGTGGGGCTGACGGTGGTGATGGCGTCGCTGTACTTCAGGCCCGCCTTGAGGAAGCTGATCTGGCCGTGGTATTCGATGCCGTTGAGGTGGAACAGCGGATCGGGCAGGCCCAGGCGCTCGCGCACGCTGGCCGGGAACACGCCCTGGTAGGCCAGGTTGTGGATGGTGAACACGGTGGCCGGCTTGCGGGCGCCGCCCAGGCCCAGCTGGTGCAGGTAGGCAAAGGCCAGGCCGCTGTGCCAGTCGTGGCCGTGCACCACGTCTGGGTGCCAGGTGCGGTCCAGCCCGGTGCCCAGCAGCGCCGCGGCCCAGCCCAGCCAGGCGAACTGTTCGGCCGCGTCGGCCCAGGGGCGGCCGGCTTCGTCCAGGTAGGGGTTGCCGGGCCGTTCGTACAGCCCGGGCGCGTGCAGTAGCCAGACGCTGAGGCCGGTGGCCGTGATGCGCCCGCGCTGCAACCAGGGCTGAGGGCCTTGTGCCGTGCCGGGGCGCGGCCCCAGGCCCAGTGGCAGGCCGGCGCTGTCACCAGCGGGCACCGGCAGCGGCGCGCCGTCGGGCGTGACCCCGGCCACCAGCGACGGAAAGGCCGGCAGCAGCAGCCGCACCTCGGCCCCGGCCGCGGCCAGCGCCGGCGGCAGGCCCGCGCTCACATCGGCCAGCCCGCCGGTCTTGAGCAGCGGGTAGACCTCGGAACAGACGTAAAGGACTTTGGTTGGATTCATGCACGGACCAAATATCGAAAACCAAAACGGAAACGGAGCTGAGGGGAGGCCCTTCCAGCACGCACCGCGGAACTGGCTTCGCCAGGCCGCTGGTGCGGCCCCCCTTGGGGGGTGACGCCGAAGGCGGCGCGGGGGGTTACGTCAAGCGCTCAAGCATCGCCTTGGTCACCAGCACCACACCGCTGTCGGTGCGGTAGAAACGCCGCGCGTCCTCGGCGGCGTCCCAGCCGATCTGCATGCCGTCGGGGATCACGCAGCCGTTGTCGATCACCACCTTGCGCAGCTTGCAGCCGCGGCCCACGTCCACCTCGGGCAGCAGCACGGCTTCCTCGACCTCGGCGTAGGAATGGATGTGCACCTTGGAGAACAGCACCGAGCGGTTGACGGAACCGCCGGAGATGATGCAGCCGCCCGAAACCAGCGAGTCCACCGCGCTGCCGCGGCGGCCGTCGTCGTTGAACACGAACTTGGCCGGCGGCAGCTGTTCCTGGTAGGTCCAGATCGGCCAGTCGCGGTCGTACATGTCCAGCTCGGGCAGGGTGTTGGTCAGGTCCAGGTTGGCGGCCCAGTAGGCCTCCACCGTGCCGACGTCGCGCCAGTAGGCCGGCGCCTCGGGCGCGCTCTTGACGCAGGACAGGCCGAAGGGGTGGGCCACGGCCTGGCCGGCGGCCACCATGGCGGGGATCACGTCCTTGCCGAAGTCGCGGCTGGAGCCGGGGGTGGCGGCGTCTTGTTCGAGCGCGGCGAACAGGGCCTTGGCGTCGAACACGTAGATGCCCATGCTGGCCAGCGAGACCTCGGGCTTGCCCGGCATGGCCGGCGGGTTGGCCGGTTTTTCGACGAAGTCGATGATGCGGCGCTGCTCATCGATGGCCATCACGCCGAAGGCGCTCGCCTCGGCGATCGGCACCTCGATGCAGGCCACGGTGCACTGCTTGCCTTGGTCCACGTGGTCGGCGATCAGTTCGGCGTAGTCCATCTTGTAGATGTGGTCGCCGGCCAGGATCAGGATGTATTCCGGGTTGTGGGCGCGCAGGATGTCCAGGTTCTGGTAGACCGCGTCGGCCGTGCCCAGGTACCAGCTCTCGTCGTCCATGCGCTGCTGCGCGGGCAGCAGGTCGATGAACTCGTTGAACTCGTTGCGCAGAAAGCTCCAGCCGCGCTGCAGGTGGCGCAGCAGGCTGTGCGACTTGTACTGCGTGATGACGCCGATGCGGCGCACGCCCGAGTTCAGGCAGTTCGACAGCGCGAAATCGATGATGCGGAACTTGCCGCCGAAGTACACCGCCGGCTTGGTGCGGCGGTCGGTCAGCGCCTTCAGCCGCGAGCCGCGCCCGCCGGCGAGCACCAGGCCGATGGTGCGCTTGGCCAGGTATTGGGGGGAGTGTTTGTCCATGTCTGTCTCCGGTCGTTGTGGGGAAGAGGGGTTTCAGGCCAGCCGCAGCGGCGCAGGGGGGTGTCTCATGTGCTCCACCTTCCGTGCGCCCGCGTCATGGCGGCCAGGCGTTCGGCCGGTTCGTGGTTCACCTGGGCCCATTCGAAGCGCCATTCCCAGCAGCCGGTGGCCAGGCCGGGGGTGTTCATGCGGTGCCGCGTGTCCAGGCCCAGCACGTCCTGGAACGGCACCACCAGGGTGTTGGCGACCGACATGGACAGCGCGTTGATCAGGGCCCAGTGCGGCTCGGTGTCCACGCAGCGGCCCAGGTAGGCCCGCGCGTCGGCTTTCTCGCCCGCCATGGCGCTGGCCCACCAGCCCACCGTGGTTTCGTTGTCGTGTGTGCCGGTGTAGGCCACGCACCGATGCTCCAGGTTGTGCGGCAGGTAGGGGTTGGCCGGGCCGTTACCAAACGCGAACTGCAGGATGCGCATGCCCGGGTAGCCGCAGGCCTCGCGCAGGGCCGTCACCTCGGGTGTGATCAGGCCCAGGTCCTCCGCGATGATGGGCAGCTGGCCCAGCTCTTCCTCGATCGCCTTGAAGAAGGCCAGGCCGGGGCCCGGGCGCCACTGGCCGGCCACGGCGGTCGGCTCGGTGGCGGGGATCTCCCAGTGCGCCTCGAAGCCGCGGAAGTGGTCCAGCCGCACCACGTCGACCTGCTGGAACACGTGGGCCAGCCGGTCTTTCCACCAGCGGTAGCCGCTGTGGGCCATGGCCTCCCAGTTGTAGAGCGGGTTGCCCCAGCGCTGGCCGGTGGGGCTGAAGTAGTCCGGCGGCACGCCGGCCACCACGTGGGGCTCCATCTGATCGTCCAGCAGGAACTGGTCGGCGTGGGCCCAGACGTCGGCGCTGTGGTGCGCCACGAAGATGGGCGCGTCGCCCACGATGGCGATGCCGCGTTCGCGCGCATAGCCGCGCAGGCGCTGCCACTGCACCCAGAAGCGCCACTGCACGAAGCGCCAGAAACCCAGCGCGTGGGCCGACTGCGCGCGCGCCGCGTCCAGCGCGGCCGGCTCGCGCCGGGCCAGCGCCGCGGGCCAGAGCGACCAGGGGCCGCCGTGGCGTTCGTCCAGCACCATGAACAGGGCGTAGTCGTCCAGCCAGTGGGCGTGCTGTTCGCAGAAGGCGGCCAGTTCGCTGCGGCAGGCGTCGCTGGCGCGCTCGCTGAAACCATCCCAGGCCTTGCGCAGGCAGGCCATGCGGTGGGGCGCCACGCGCTCGAAGTCGCAGCGGTGTTCGTCGAACCCCTTGCGCGCCATCCAGGGCAGCCAGCCCTGCTGCACCAGGTCGTCCAGGTCCACCATCAGCGGGCTGCCGGCGAAGGCCGACACGCTCTGGTAGGGCGAGTTGCCGGGGCCGGCGGGCGAGAGCGGCAGGATCTGCCACAGGCTCTGGCCGGCGGCGGCCAGCCAGTCGATGAAATGGCGCGCACCGGGGCCGAGGTCGCCCGAGCCGTGCGGGCCGGGCAGGCTGGTGATGTGCAGCAGCACGCCGCTGGTGCGGCGGTTCAGGAGAGAGGGGGCGTGGTTCATGTCGGGGTGGGGGTGGTCTGTGCGCCACCTTGCAAATGCTGGACCAGCAGGCAGACCTGGGCCTCGTGCAGGTCCAGCGCCGTCCCGGTCATGGGTTCGCCGGCGGTGGCGTCCAGGGCGACGAAGCCGCGCGCGCTGTGCAGCCGCAGCGACCAGGGGCCGGGCGGCAGGGCCAGGCGGGCGTGGCCGCGCCCGGCGTGCCAGACCAGCAGCAGGCGTTCGGTGGGGGCCACCCCGTCGTCGCCCACGGCGATCAGCGCGCCCAGGGTGCAGTGCGGGCTGTTGTGCCAGGCCTCGTCGTGCATCGCGCTGCCATCGCCGTGCAGCCAGGTGATGTCGGCCGGCGCGCCCGGCGCCAGCGGCTGGCCGCTGAACCAGTGCGCGTGGCGCAGGCCGGGGTGCTGGCGGCGCAGCGCCGTCAGCCCGGCCACGTAGCCGGTCAGGTCGGCGTCGGCGCCGGTCCAGTCGAGCCAGGTCAGGGCGTTGTCCTGGCAGTAGCCGTTGTTGTTGCCTTGCTGGCTGTGGCCCAGCTCGTCGCCGGCCAGCAGCTGCGGCGTGCCCTGGGCGCACAACAGGGTGGCCAGCAGGGCGCGGCGCCACAGGCCGCGGCGGTGTAGCACCTGCGGGTCGTCGCTCGGGCCTTCCACCCCGCCGTTGGCGCTGAGGTTGTGGCCGTGGCCGTCGCGGTTGTCTTCGCCGTTGGCGGCGTTGTGTTTGTGGCTGTAGGCCGTGAGGTCGGCGAGGGTGAAGCCGTCGTGCGCGGTCAGCAGGTGGATGCTGGCGGTGGGCGCGCGCGCACCGCGCCCGAAGCGGTCGCTGCTGGCGCAGACGCGGCGGGCCAGCTCGCCCAGCGTGGTGTGGTGGCCCAGCCAGAAGGCGCGCACGCCGTCGCGGAAGGCGTCGTTCCATTCGCGCCAGCCGGGCGCGAAGCCGCCGCAGTGGTAACCATCGGGGCCGATGTCCCAGGGTTCGGCGATCAGCTGCACGCTGCGCAGCACCGGGTCCTGCTGCATCGCCACCAGCAGGGGCGCGTGCGGGTGGAAGGCGTGGCGCAGCGCGGCGCTGCGGCCCAGCGACACCGCCAGGTCGAACCGGAAGCCGTCCACGCCATAGGCCTGCACCCACCAGCGCAGGCTGTCCATCACCCACTGGACGACGCGCGGCTCGCCGGTGGCCAGGCTGTTGCCGCAGCCGCTGAAGTTGTGCGGCACGCCATGCTCGCCCAGGGCGTACCAGCCGGCCTGGCCCAGGCCGCGCCAGCTCAGGGTGGGGCCGTCCAGGTCGCTTTCGGCGGTGTGGTTGAACACCACGTCCAGCACCACTTCGATGCCGGCGCGGTGCAGGGCATCCACCGCCTGGCGGAACTCGGCGCGGATCGCAGCCGCCTGCTCGGCGGTTTGTGCGTCGGCGCCGCCGGTGGCCGCGGCGTAGCCGGGCTCGGGCGCAAAGGCGTTGAGGGTGTTGTAGCCCCAGTGGTTGACCAGGCCGCGCGCGAGCAGGTGCCGTTCGCTGATGTGCTGGTGCACCGGCAGCAGGCAGACGCTGGTGATGCCCAGGCGCTGCAGGTGGCCGATGACCGCCGGGTGGGCCAGGGCGGCGTAGCGGCCGCGCTGGGCTTCGGGCACTTCAGGGTGCAGGCGGGTGAGCGCTTTCACGTGCGCTTCGTAGAGCACGCGGCGGCCGGCGGCGATGGCCGGGCGCGGTGCGATGGCGGCGCCGGCTTGCAGTTCGGCCGCCGCATCGACCACCACGCACTTGGGCATGTGGGCGGCGTTGTCTTGCGGCGCGGGCTGGTGGTCGTGCCAGGGCTGGGTGGGGTGCAGCGGGTCGTCCACCGCGTGGCCGGCCTGCAGGGCCAGGCGGGAGGTGTCGCCCACCAGGGCCAGCGCCCAGGGGTCCAGCAGCAGGCGCTGCGGGTTGAAGCGGTGGCCGGCCTCGGGCTGCCAGGGGCCGTGGGCGCGCAGCCCGTATAGCTGCCCCGCGGCCAGACCGGGCACAAAGGCCTGCCAGACGCCGTCACCGGCGTCGGACAGCGGCACGCGCCGGGTCTCGGGGCCGGTGGCGGTGTCGAACAGGCAAACGTCCACACCGGTGGCCTGCGGCGCCCAGACGGCCAAGCGCACGCCACGCAGCCCATCCTGCGTGTGCAGGTGGGCCCCGAGAGCGGGCATGCCGTGCGCCGGGTTCATGCTGCCGGTGGTTCGGGTTGTAGCCAGAGCACCGACAGCGGCGGCAGTGTGAACGCGGCCGACCACGTCTGGCCGTGCATGGGCTGCTCGTCGGCCAGCACGCGGCCGTGGTTGCCCACGTTGGAGCCGCCGTACAGGCCCGCGTCGGTGTTCAGCCGTTCGCGCCAGGCGCCGCCGTGCGGCAGGCCGATGCGGTGGCCGTGCCGCACCACCGGGGTGAGGTTGGCGATGACGACCACCGTGTCTTCCACCCGCTGGCCGTAGCGGGCGAAGGCCAGCACCGAGTGGTCGGCGTCGTCCACCACCAGCCACTGGAAGCTGTGCGGGTCGGTGTCGCGCGCGTGCAGGGCGGGGGCGTCGCGGTAGCCGTGGTTGAGGTCGCGCACCAGCTGCTGCACGCCGGCGTGGGCCGGGTCGCCCAGCAGGTGCCAGGGCAGCTCGGCGTCGTGGTTCCACTCGGTCGGCTGCGCCAGTTCGGCGCCCATGAAGAGCAGCTTCTTGCCCGGGTGCGCGTACATCCAGGCGTAGAGCGCGCGCAGGTTGGCGCGCTGCTGCCAGGCGTCGCCGCTCATCTTGCCCAGCAGCGAGCCCTTGCCGTGCACCACCTCGTCGTGCGAGAGCGGCAGCACGTAGTCTTCGCTCCAGGCGTAGACCATGGAGAAGGTGAGCTTGTTGTGGTGCCAGCGGCGGTGCACCGGGTCCAGCGCGAAATAGGCCAGGGTGTCGTGCATCCAGCCCATGTTCCACTTGTGGTCGAAGCCCAGGCCACCGTGCTGCACGGCGCCGGTCACCTGCGGGAAGGCGGTGGATTCTTCGGCCAGGGTGATGGCCTGTGGCGCCTCGCGCTGCAGCACCTCGTGCACCTCGCGAAGGAAGGCGATGGCCTCGTAGTTCTCGCGCCCGCCGTCGCGGTTGGGCACCCATTCGCCTTCGGGGCGGCTGTAGTCGCGGTAGAGCATGGAGGCGACCGCGTCCACGCGCAGGCCGTCCACGCCGTGCTGCTCGACCCAGTACAGCGCGTTGCCGACCAGGAAGTTCTTCACCTCGTGGCGGCCGAAGTTGTAGATCAGCGTGTTCCAGTCGCGGTGGAAGCCTTCGCGCGGGTCGGCGTGTTCGTACAGCGCGGTGCCGTCGAAACGCGCCAGCGCGTGTTCGTCGGTCGGGAAGTGGGCGGGCACCCAGTCCAGGATGAGCTTGAGCCCGGCCGTGTGCACCGCGTCAACAAACCGGCGGAAGGCCTCGGGCGAACCGTGGCGCGCGGTGGGCGCGTACAGGCCGGTGGGCTGGTAGCCCCAGGAGGCGTAGAACGGGTGTTCGTTGACCGGCAGCAGTTCGATGTGGGTGAAGCCCAAGCCGGCGGCGTAGGGCACCAGCTCGCGGGCCAGGTCGTCCCAGGTGGGCATGACGTCCCAGCCGCCCGGGCGCTTCCAGCTGCCGGCGTGCACTTCGTAGATGGCCATGGGCGCGTTGTCGCGCCGGTGCGGGCCTTGCGGCGCGGGCGAGGGGCGCAGCGGCTCGCACACGCAGGCCGCGTTGCCCGGCGGCAGCTCGGTCTGGCGGGCATAGGGGTCCGCCTTCATCACGGTGCGGCCGTCGGCGCCGTGCACCGCGAACTTGTACCAGTGGCCCACCGTGGCGCCGGGCACGAACAGCTCCCACACACCGCATTCGGGCCGCAGGCGCATGGGCTGGGGTTGCCAGTGGTTGAAGTCGCCCGTCAGGTCCACCTGCCGCGCCGCGGGCGCCCAGACGGCGAAGGCCACGCCGGCCTGTCCGTTCAGGGTGGTCGGGTGGGCGCCGAGCTTCTGCCAGGGGCGCAGGTGCTTGCCTTCGGCCAGCAGCCAGGCGTCTGTTTCGCCAATCCAGAAGGTGTCCACGGGCAGGGGGTTTGGGGTCATGTGTGTCTCGCTCTTCGGGCCATTCTGGCACCGAACAGGTACCAAGTGGTTACAAAATTACATGCTTCCGACCTCAAGGGTTTCATGGGCCCGCCGCGAGACAATGCCCACCATGACGTTGTCTGCCCGCTTTCTCACGCCCCAGCGCCTGCTCATGGCCTCGGTGGTGGTGGCCCTGGTCACCATCACCCTCAAGACCCTGGCCTGGTGGGTCACCGACTCGGTCGGCCTGCTGTCCGACGCGATGGAGTCCCTGGTCAACCTGGCCAGCGCCATCTTCGGCCTGGTGATGGTCACCATCGCCGCCCGCCCGGCCGACGACGACCACCCCTACGGTCACCACAAGGCCGAATACTTCTCCTCGGGCTTCGAGGGCATCCTCATCATCGTGGCGGCGCTGGGCATCGTCTGGACCGCGGTGCAGCGTCTGCTGGACCCGCAGCCGATCGAGCAGGTGGGCTGGGGCCTGGCGCTCTCGGTCGCCAGCTCGGCGCTCAACGGCCTGCTGGCCTGGGTGATGTTCCGCGCCTCGCGCGAGCACCGCTCGATCGCGCTCGAAGCCGACGCGCGCCACCTGACCACCGACGTCTGGACCTCGGCCGGTGTGGTGGTGGGTATCACGCTGGTGCACGTCACCGGCTGGCTGTGGCTGGACCCGGTGGTCGCCATCGGCGTGGCGGCCAACATCCTCAAGGAAGGTTTTCACCTGATCTGGCGCTCCACCCAGGGCCTGATGGACGAGGCCGTCGAGCCCGAGGTGCTGGCCACGATCCAGCAGACGCTGGACGGCTTTGCGCACCAGCGCGGCGGCGTGGACATCGTGCGCTTCGACCACGTCAGCACCCGCCGCGCCGGCCAGCGCCGCTTTGTGGACCTGCACATGCACATGCCCGCGAGCTGGACGCTGGGCCGCGCGGCCGCGGTGCGCGGCAGCGTCGAGCAGGCGCTGATGAGCGCCGTGCCCGGGCTGCGCGCGTCGATCCAGCTGCTGCCCAGCGACGTGGAAGCGCACTTCGACGACCTCAAGGATTTGAAATGATCACCTTGCTGCAGCGCGTGAGCGAAGCCCGTGTCGACATCGCAGGCGAGACGGTGGGCCGCATCGGCCCCGGCCTGCTGGTGCTGGTGTGTGCCGAGCCCGACGACACCGAAGCCGTCGGCCAGAAGCTGCTGTCCAAGATCCTGAAGCTGCGCATCTTCGGCGACGAGCAGGGCAAGATGAACCGCAGCGTGCAGGACGTGGGCGGTGGCCTGCTGATCGTCAGCCAGTTCACCCTGGCCGCCGACACGACAAGCGGCAACCGGCCCGGCTTCACCGGCGCGGCGCCGCCGGCGCTGGGCGAAGCGCTCTACGACCGGTTTGTGGCGCTGGCCCGCGAGCAGCACCCGCTGGTGCAGACCGGCCGTTTCGGGGCCGACATGCAGGTGCACCTGGTCAACGACGGCCCGGTGACCATCCCGCTCACCATTCACTGAACCCGGAGGCTTGTGGTCATGATGCGTCGTGCTTGGATCGGTTGTGTGTGTGCCGCATGGGGTGTGGTCGCGGTGGCGCAGGAGGTGGCCTGGATCGATGTGCACACGCACATCCAGGTCGCCGCGGGGGTGTTGCCGGCCGGGGCGGCCGATGGGGCCGTGGACAGCATGAACCGGCTGGGCATCGAGCGGTCGCTGCTGATGCCGCCGCCCCAGCCCGACCGGCACATTCGCGGGTTCCACGACCTGGGCGATCTGCAGCACGCGGTCCGGGCGCACCCGGGGCGTTTCGCCCTGCTGGGGGGCAGCGCGCTCAACGCGATGCTGCACCAGACGCCCGCCGACGCGGTGGACGACGCGGTGAAAGCCCGCTTCCGGCAGCAGGCCCTGGACTACGTGGCGCAGGGCGCGGTGGGCTTCGGTGAGATCGCGCTGCTGCACCTGTCGCTGCCGCTCATGGGGGCCACCCATCCGTACGAATCGGTGCCCGGCGACCATCCGCTGCTCCTGCTGCTGGCCGACATCGCGGCCGAGCAGCAGCGACCGGTGGACCTGCACTTCGACCTGGTGCCCGAGGACATGCCGCTGCCCGATTCGCTGCGCGCCCAGCCGTCCAACCCGGACCGGCTGGACGCCAACGGCGAGGCCTTCAAGCGTTTGCTGGCGCACAACCCAAAGGCGGTCTTCATCTGGTCCCACGTGGGGTTTGAGCCGTTGCTGACGCGCCACCCCGAACGGGTGCGGCAGCTGCTGAAGACCTACCCCAACCTGCACATGAGCTTCCGGGTCAACCGGGGCGCGCCCCGGCCCGCGGCCGCGCTGGACCCTGCGGGCCGGCTCAAGCCGCAGTGGCAGGCGCTGATCGGTGACTTCCCCGACCGCTTCATGCTGGGCAGTGACGCGTTTTACGGCCCCGGAGGCAGCGAACGCGGGGCGACCGAAGAAGGCCTGCAGAACCTGCGCCAGCTGGTGGCTCAGCTGCCACCGGACGTGGCCCGGCAGGTGGCGCGCGACAACGCCATCCGCCTGTACCGGCTGCGGCCCTGAACCGCCGGCGGGCCGCCCGCCCGCCGTTCAGCGGTAGGGGTTCTTGAGCCCCAGCCCGGCGAGGATTTCAATCTCGCGGGCTTCCATTGCTTCCGCGTCGGCCTCGCTGGTTTCGTGGTCCCAGCCCTGGGCGTGCAGGGTGCCGTGCACCAGCAGGTGGGCGTAGTGCGCGGCCAGGGTCTTCTTCTGTTCCTTCGCCTCGCGCGCCACCACCGGCGCGCACAGCACCAGGTCGGCCATCACCACCGGCTCGGTGGCGTAGTCGAAGGTCAGCACGTTGGTGGCGTAGTCCTTCTGGCGGTAGTCGCGGTTGAGCGCCTGGCCTTCGTCGGCATCGACGATGCGCACGGTGATCTCGGCGTCGGCGTCCAGCGCGTGGCGGATGCAGCGGGTGACGGTGTGCCGCGGCAGCGCGGCGCGGTGGCGGGCGGCGTCTTTCAGATCGCCGAACTGCAGGGACAGGGTCAGGGAGGGCAGGGCCATGGCGGGTCTTCAGCGGGAGGATCGGACGGGGGTGCGGCGGGGGCGTTTGGGCAGGGTCGGCAGGGCCTCGTCGTCCCCGCTGCGCGCGTCGTAGGCGTCCACGATGCGCGCCACCAGCGGGTGGCGCACCACGTCGGCGCTGGTCAGGCGGTTGAAGGCGATGCCGGTCACGCGCTTGAGGATGCGTTCGGCGTCGATCAGGCCGCTGAGCTGCGTGCGCGGCAGGTCGATCTGGCTCACGTCGCCCGTCACCACCGCCTTGCTGCCAAAGCCGATGCGGGTGAGGAACATCTTCATCTGCTCGGGCGTGGTGTTCTGCGCCTCGTCGAGGATGACGAAGGCGTGGTTGAGCGTGCGCCCGCGCATGAAGGCCAGCGGCGCGATCTCGATCTGCTGGCGCTCGAACGCTTTCTGCACCTTGTCAAAGCCCATCAGGTCGTGCAGCGCGTCGTACAGCGGGCGCAGGTACGGGTCCACCTTCTGGCCCAGGTCGCCGGGCAGGAAGCCGAGCTTTTCACCCGCTTCCACCGCCGGGCGGGTGAGCACGATCTTCTGCACCGCGCTGCGCTCCAGCGCATCCACCGCGCAGGCCACCGCCAGGTAGGTCTTGCCGGTGCCGGCCGGGCCGATGCCGAAGGTGATGTCGTGCGTGGCCATGTTCTCCAGGTAACGCGCCTGGTTGGGCGTGCGGCCGCGGATCTCGCCACGCCGCGTCTGCATGGCCAGCACGTCGACACCGGTCTCGGGCAGAGCGGTGTCGCCGGCCAGCATGAGCTGCACCGTCTCGGCCGGGATCGGTTTCTTGGCCATTTCGTACAGCGCCTGGATCACCTCCAGCGCCTGGTTGGCCTTGGCCTTGGGGCCTTCGATGCGGAACTGCTCGAACCGGTGCGCCACCTTGATCTGCAACGCCGCCTCGATGCTGCGGATGTGGCCGTCCATGGGGCCGCAGAGGTGGGACATGCGCTCGTTGTCGGGCGGGGAGAAGGTGTGGCGGAGGATCAAAACGGATAATCCGGTGGAGTTACAGGCCCCCAACCTGGCTGTGCCAGGCCCCCCGAGGGGGTGCAGTCGTTTTTGGGGCGACCCGGCGAACGACTTACAGAGGAACCTTCAATGATAGGCAAGTTGACCGGCACGCTGCTGGAAAAGAACCCGCCCCAGATCCTGATCGACTGCCACGGCGTCGGTTACGAGGTGGACGTGCCCATGAGCACCTTCTACAACCTGCCGGCGGCGGGCGATAAGGTGTCGCTGCTGACGCACTTCGTGGTGCGCGAGGACGCGCAGATCCTCTACGGCTTCGGCACCGCGGCCGAACGCGAGGCCTTCCGCCAGCTGGTGAAGATTTCGGGCATCGGTCCGCGCACGGCGCTGAGCGTGCTCTCGGGCCTGAGCGTGAGCGAACTGGCCCAGGCCGTGACGGCGCAGGAAGCCGGCCGCATCGTCAAGGTGCCCGGCATCGGCAAGAAGACGGCCGAGCGCCTGCTGCTCGAACTCAAGGGCAAACTCGGCGCCGACCTGCCGCTGACCGGTGGCGCCGCCGCCGTGGGCGACGCGGCCAGCGACATCCAGCAGGCGCTGATGGCGCTGGGCTACAACGAAAAAGACGCCGCGGCGGCCCTCAAGGCCCTGCCGGCCGGTGTGGGCGTGAGCGAAGGCATCAAGCTGGCGCTGAAGTCGCTGGCGAAATAACCAGCGCCTCGATATCGGCGCGGTTTACGGATGCCCAAACCGCGGGCCAGAAGGGGAGCCCAGTCGAGAACGCGGCGGAACCGGCTTCGCCGGGCCGCATCGCGTTGCCCCCTGGGGGGTGACGCCGCAGGCGGCGCGGGGGGTTACATCGCCTCGCGCACCAGACGCCCATTGACCGCCTGCACCGGCCGCGCGTTCATCGGGAACAGCTTGGTGAACAGCTTGAGCTGGTCCGCCCCCAACGTGACGGGTTGCTTCATCACCATCCACAACACGCCTTCGCTGCAGGGTGGCGTGGTCAGTGAGCCCATGAACTGGTAGTAGCGCTGGTCGCTGGGCAGCAGTTCGTTCAGGTCCAGCAGCTCGTCGGGCAGGGGCACGCGGTCCTGGGTGTCCAGGGGCATGCGGGTCCAGACCTTCTGCAGGAAGGTGTTGTTCGTGCCCACGTCCATCAGCACCGCGACCACGGCCAGCTGGCCGGCTTCGTTCTTGTGCACCAGGTGCGCCACCATGGCGAAGCCCTTGTAGTTCACCTTTTCTTCCGCCGGGTGGTGGAAGTGGAACTGCACCAGCTGGTAGACCGAGCCGCGCACCTTGATCCAGTTGTGGCCCATCGGGTCGACCTGGATGGTGTGGCCGTTGTTGACCACGCTGCCGCCGCTGCCGCTGTAGTGGAATTCGATCGGCTCGGCCGGGCCGGGGGCGGTGTCGGTGGACTGGATGTGGATGGGCGACTGGCGCTTGCCGCTGCTGCAGGCGTTGAAGTCGGACTTCATCTGGCCCCAGTGCTCGGGGCCGTGCTCACCTTCGTATTCCCAGTGCACCTCGCCGCCGTGCGCGGAGGGTGCGGCGTGGCCGGCCAGCGCGGCGGCGCGGGCCTTGGTGTAGCCGTGCGGCTGGACCGCGCCGTGGGCGCTGCGGGCCTTGCGGGCGGGCGCGGCGTGGGGGTCGGCCTGGGGCTTGGGCACGAGGGGTTCATCCCCCACGAGCACGTGCAGCTTGTTCTGATCGGACTGTTTGCTCAGGGCGGCGCTGATGCGGTCGACCACCAGTTGCGGGTCGCCGGGCGTGCGCTGAGCGGCCACGGGCGCCTTGGCCGCCGGGGCGTGGACGTCGGGTTTGGCGGAGGCCGGGGCTGGTGCGTGGGCGGGTTCTTGCACCACGGTGCCATGGGCGCTGGCCGCTCCGTTGGCGTGGGCGGCGCTGGCGGCGATGCCCAGCACCATGGCGCAGGCCAGGTGCAGGGCGGTGTGGCGGGTGTGGCGGCGGGGGGCGGACGGCGTCATGGCAGGACCTTGGCGATGCGGGGGTGTTGCCGGTCGTATCGGCGCCGTGCGCACCGGACTTGAATGCCCGCGGATCAAACCACTGTGTGTATAGTCAGTGTCCGCCTGCCGACCCCCCTCTGTTCCCCTTCTGCCAGGGCCGCCCCGTGAGCATCCAGACCGACGATTTCGCCCCCGCGCCGCGCGTGGTGTCCGCCGCCCCCTTTTCGCCCAAGGAAGAGGCCATCGAGCGTGCGCTGCGCCCCAAACTGCTGGACGAATACGTCGGTCAGCAAAAGGTGCGCGAGCAGCTGGAAATCTTCATCGGCGCGGCCAAGAAACGCAGCGAAGCGCTGGACCACGTGCTGCTGTTCGGCCCGCCCGGCCTGGGCAAGACCACGCTGAGCCACATCATTGCGCAGGAGCTGGGCGTGAACCTGCGCCAGACCAGCGGGCCGGTGCTGGAAAAACCCAAAGACCTGGCGGCGCTGCTGACCAACCTCGAGGCCAACGACGTGCTGTTCATCGACGAGATCCACCGGCTCAGCCCGGTGGTCGAGGAAATCCTCTACCCCGCGCTGGAGGACTACCAGATCGACATCATGATCGGCGAGGGTCCGGCGGCGCGCAGCATCAAACTGGACCTGCAACCGTTCACGCTGGTCGGCGCCACCACGCGCGCCGGCATGCTGACCAACCCGCTGCGCGACCGCTTCGGCATCGTGGCGCGGCTGGAGTTCTACACCGCCGAAGAGCTGGCGCGCATCGTCAAGCGCAGCGCCGGCCTGCTCAACGCGCCCATGGACGAGACCGGTGGTTTCGAGATCGCGCGGCGCTCGCGCGGCACGCCCCGCATCGCCAACCGCCTGCTGCGCCGCGTGCGCGACTACGCCGACGTCAAGGGCAACGGTCGCATCACCGCCGACATCGCCAACCGCGCGCTGGCCATGCTGGACGTGGACCCGGAAGGCTTCGACCTGATGGACCGCAAGCTGCTCGAAGCCGTGATCCACCGCTTCGACGGCGGGCCGGTGGGGCTGGACAACATCGCGGCCAGCATCGGCGAGGAGCGCGACACCATCGAAGACGTGATCGAGCCCTACCTGATCCAGCAGGGCTTTTTGCAGCGCACGCCGCGCGGGCGCATCGCCACGCTGGCGGCCTACCGCCACCTGGGCGTGGCGCCGCCGAGCAGCGGCGACCAGCTGTTCGGCGCCTGAATAAATCACAACGGAGGACGGGGATGGACCAAGGACTGCCCGACGGCAGCCAGGTGTTTCGCGCCAGCTGGCGCGGCGGCACGGTGTGGCTGGCGGGGTTCATCGGCCTGCTGGCCCTGTTCATGGTCTGGGTGGCGGCCACCGCGGCGCAGCCGCTGGGGGCCTTGTGGGGCTTTGCGGCCTTCTTTGGCGCCCTGGGGCTGCTGCTGCTCAAGCCGGTGCTCAGTTCGGTGCCGGTGCTGTGCGTGGGGCCGCAGGGGGTGAGCGGGCAGCTCACGCGCGGCCACACCGTGCCCTGGAGCGACATCACCGACGTCGAGCACCACACGGTGCAGGGGCAGGAGCTGATCACCCTGGTGCTGCGCGCCGACTCCCCCCTGCTGGCGCCGACCCGGCCGCTGATCGGCCGCGGCCTCAAGCGCAGCCTGAGCCTGAGCCCGCTGAGGGCGGCGCAGCGGCCGCAGGCGGCCGACGCGGTGCGGCAGGCGTTCCACCGCCACGGCGGTGCGCAGGCCCAGCAGGCGGCACGGTCCGCGATGGACGAGGCGCTGGCCCACGAAGCCTTCGAACGCCGCCTGCAGGAACAGACCCCACACCCGTGGGCGCTTTATGCGGTGGTGGCGTTGAACGTGGGCGTCTGGCTGGCCAACCTGGTGGATGGCCTGAGTCCGATGCAGCCGGACACGGCCGACCTGTTCCGCTGGGGCGCCAGCTCGGCCAGCGCGGTGGTGCGCGACGGCGAGGTCTGGCGCCTGGTCAGCGCCACCGTGCTGCACGGCGGGCTGATGCACCTGGCGCTGAACATGTGGGCGCTGTGGGTGGCCGGGCTGCAGGTCTGCCGCTGGTTCGGCAACGGGCAGTTCCTGCTCATCTACTGGGGCTCGGCGCTGGCCGGCAGCGCGCTGAGCCTGCATTTTTCGGCGCAGCAGGCGGTGTCGGTGGGGGCGTCGGGCGCGGTGTTCGGCGTGCTGGGCGCGCTGCTGGCGGGCGTGTGGCAGCACCGTGAGCGCGTGCCCAAGGCCCTGGTCAACCAGCTGCTCACGTCGCAGGGCCTGTTCGTGGCCATCTCGCTGGCCCAGGGCTTCACGCGGCCGGGCATCGACAACGCGGCGCACATCGGCGGCCTGCTGGCCGGCGCGGCCATGGCCTGGCTGCTGGTGGAGCGGGTGGACGAACAGGCCAGTGCCGCGCAGCGCCGCCGGCACCAGTGGCTGGCGACCGGTGTGGTGGCGCTGGCGGTGGGCGGTCTGGTGTGGGCCGCGCAGCCCGGGGTGGACCACCGCGCCCTGTTTGAACAGCAAACCCTGCTGCGCGAGACACTGCCGCGCTTCCAGGCGGCCGAGCGGGCTTTGCAGGCCGACGCCCAGGCCCGGCAGGCGGGGCGTCTGAGCGACGCGCAGCTGGTCGAGGCGATGGAACGCACGCACATCCCGGCCTACCGCGCGGTGGGCGAGGCCCTGGCGCGGCTGCACCCGGCCACGCCATCGCCGCAGCTGGACGATCTGCGGGGCCTGCAGTCCGGCGTGCTGGAGCTGATGACGCTGGAGGTGGGCAAGGCGCGCGGCACGCTGGACCCGGCGCAGGCCGATCAGCGGGCCGGGGTGGTGTCGGCACGGCTGGCCGAGCTGAGCCAGCGCATGCGCTCGCGCAACGGTGGCAGCGGTGGTTAGCGCGAACCGCGCAGCAGCCCCATGACCAGCAGGCACTGCGCCGCGCCGTAGCTGCCGAGCACCCACAGGTCCGACGCCGGCAGCGGCGTGACGAAACGGTTGAGCGCCAGCAGCGCGTCGCTCACCATGAAGCAGGCCGCGCCGCCCGCCACCATCCACGCAGCGCGGTCGCCCCGCACGGTGGCGCGGCCCATGGCCTGTGCCGCCATGAGGCCGAGGGCGCCCACGTACACCGCCACCGGCGCGCGCAGATCGGCGGGCAAACCGCCGGTCCACAGCACGGCGTACACGCCCAGCCCCACCGCGGCCACCGCCCACAGGGCGCGCCGGCTGGCCAGCCAGGGCGCGTCCAGGCGCAGGCGGCCGGTGTAGGCGATGTGCGCCAGCAGAAAGGCCACCAGGCCGGGGATGAACAGGCCGTCGAGCATCAGGCACACGTCGCCCACGAGCGAGGCCGCCAGCGCGGCCAGCAGCCATGCGCGCCCGGGCTGCGCGGGTGCCCGGGCCACGATGGCCAGCGCGATCAGCATGGTCAGCGGTTTGAAGAGCCGGTGCGCGGCCGTCGCGTCCACCGTGGCCGTGGCCATGGACAGCGCGGCGCAGACGATCAGCAGCACCTCACCCCGACCGATGCGGCCTTGCAGCACCGCGCCGAGCGACCACACGCCGGCCAGCAGCACGGTGAACCACGCCAGGTTGTGCGCCAGCGGCGCGGTGTCGGCCTGCCAGAGAAAAGCCGCCACGCCACCGAGCAGGGCGCTGAACTGCAGCGTGGCAAACACCGCCACCGCGCGCGGCATGGGCGGCGCGTAGCGGCCCAGCGTGTCGATGTCGAACGCCGGTCGGGGGCAGCGTGCCGCCACATCGGCCGGCCGCCAGCCCGGCGGCTTGAGCCACACGCGCAGCTTGTCGCGCCAGCGCTGCGCGCGCCACGCGTCCTGGGCCAGTGCCCCATACACCTCGGCGTTGGCCCAGACCGGGTCCCAGCTGTTCAGGGGGTGGCGCGTGCCGTACACGCAGGGCTCGCGCGGGTCTTCGGGTTCGAAGCTGCCGAACAGGTGGTCCCACAGCATCAGGATGCCGCCGTAGTTCTTGTCCACGTAGCGATCGTTGACCGCGTGGTGCACGCGGTGGTTGGACGGCGAGGCGAACCAGCGGTCGAAGCGGCCGAGCGAGCCGATCTGTTCGGTGTGGATCCAGAACTGGTAGAGCAGGTCGATCAGACCGACCACCACAAACACCAGCGGCGGCACCCCCGCCAGCGCCAGGGGCAGGTAGAACACCCAGCCCAGCAGGGGGTAGCTGCTGGGCTGGCGCAGCGCGGTGCTGAGGTTGTAGTCCTGGCTCTGGTGGTGCACCACGTGCGCGGCCCAGAACACCGCCACCGTGTGGCCCAGGCGGTGGTTCCAGTAGTAGAGAAAGTCGTAGGCCAGCAGGGCCAGCAGCCAGCCCGGCAGCGTGGTCCAGAACCCGGTGTCGGGCAGCAGCGCGAACCGGCTGTGCACGGCGGTGTAGATGCCGATCTTGAGCAGCGGTGTGAACACCGCGCTGACCTGGCTGAGCATGCCCAGGCCGATGCTGCTGAGTGCGTCGTCCAGCCGGTAGGTGTTGCGCCCGCGGCGCCAGCCGACCACGCATTCGATGGCGATGAGCAGCAGGAAGACCGGGGTGGCGAGGACGATGATCTGGCTCGGGCTCACGGCGGGACGGGGGCGGGCGAAGTGTCCATTGTGGGCAGTGGCGGGGTGGGCGTCATGGGCATCAACCCGCAGCCGGGCGGCGGCGCCCTGCGTGCAGAATGAAGCCATGGTCGACAGCCCGTCTGCACGCTACCGTCTGCCTGGCGCCGCCACCGCGCCGCCCGCGACCCCTACCACCGAAAGCCGAACCACGGTGCTGTACCGCGCGGCCCTGGGGCCGGTGCGGAGCGAGCGCTACCTGGCGGTGTTTGCCCGCTTCGACCTGGGCGGGCCGTGGCGCCCGACCTGGCACACGGCGGCGGCCTTGTGCACCCTGAACTGGCTGGTGTTCCGCCGCCTGTGGGGCGCCGCGCTGGCCTATGGCGTGCTGTTGCTGGCGGTGCTCGGCCTGGGGCGCTGGTGGTGGCCGGTGATCCGCACCTGGCCGTCGGGCCTGCAGTGGTGGCTGGGGGCGTCGCTGGGGCTGCTGGCGGTGGTGGGGCCAGGCCTGGCGGGGGATGCGCTGCTGCACCACCAGGTGCAGCAGCGGGTGATGAAAGCGGTGGCGGCATCGCGCACCATGGCCGAGGCCCGCACCGCGCTGGCGCGCCAAGCCAGCACGCCGCTGCGCCTGTGGGGGCTGGTGGGCATCAACGGCCTCATCCTCATCGGCGTGCTGCTGCAGCCCGACCCCCTGGTGGTGGGTTGGACCCGGTTGCGGGCGGCGTTGGCGCCGATGGCGGCCGAGCCTGCGCCGCCGACCGTCACCGGGGCCGCGTCGGTGTCGGCGGGCGGTTCGGCCCAGGTCGCGGGTCCGGTGCTGATGTCACTCGCCGAGCCCCGCGAGGTGGAGTCCACCCCCTCCGTGCCGGCCGTGCCCGAGGGCGGCACACCCATGCCGCCGCCGGGCCCAGCCCCCGCTCAGGCCCCGGCCCTGCGCGCGTCCCCGCCGGCGCCACCCGCCGCTGGTGTGCGGGCGCCGGGGGTGCGCTACGGCATCAACGTCGGGCTGTTCGCCGACGCGGGCAACGCGCGCCGGGCGCACGAGCGCCTGCGGCAAGCCGGTCTGCCGGCCACGCGGGAGACCGTGACCACCGCGAGCGGACCCCGTTCGCGCGTGCGCGTCGGGCCGTTCCAGCGCGAGGACGAGGCGAAGGCGGCCGCGCAGCGCATCCGGGCCCTGGGCCTGGATGCGGTGGTGTTCCCGCGCTGACCTGACCGCGGGCCGGTCGTCGTGCGGTCAGGCCGCCTGCTCGTCCAGCGTGCCGCCGGGGCTGCCCTCGGTCTGCAGGTGGCCGGTGTCGGCCCAGCCCACCAGGCTCAGGCCCTCGGGGCTCCAGAGCAGGCGGTTGACGGCGGTGTTGGTCATGGCCCAGCTGCGCGGGGCCTGCAGGTCCAGCCGGGTGGCGGCGCGGTAGAGGATGTCGAGCACGCCGCCGTGCGCCACCACCAGCACCTGTTCGCCCGGGTGGCGGCTGGCCAGTTCGGTGACGGCGGCGACCACGCGCGCCTGCAGCTGCCGCAGCGATTCGCCGCCGGGCGGCGCGAAGTCGGGCGCGCGCTGGCGCCACAGCAGGGTCTCGTCGGGGAAGCGGGCTTCAAGTTCGGCCCAGGTGTGGCCTTCAAAGCGGCCAAAGCAACGTTCGCGCAGGCCGGTGTGGGTCTGCACGGTGTGGCCGTGTTGCTGCGCCACGGCCTGCGCGGTGTCGTGCGCACGGCTGAGGTCGCTGGCGTAGCAGGCGGCAATGGGTTCTTCGCGCAGCGCCTGCGCCAGGCGCCGGGCCTGCCAGCGGCCGTGTTCGTTGAGTTCGATGTCGGTGTGGCCCTGGATGCGGGTGTCGCGGTTCCAGGCGGTTTCACCGTGGCGCACGGCCAGGATGCGGGTGACTTGCACGGGGTGGGTCCTGAGGCGGGAGGGTGCACGGCGGCACCGATCGTGCAAATTATCACGTCGCATGTCCGTTGACGGCGGTTGCCGCTGGGCAACAATGAACACATGTCCCCGACCGACCCGCCAGCCGATCAGGGGTTTGGCACGCTCTTCACCTTCCTGCCCATCGGCGCCTACCGCAGTGCGCCCGACGGCACCATGCTGCACGCCAACCCCGCGCTGGTCCGGCTCAACGGTTTTGCCACCGAAGCGGACTTCCTGGCGGACGTCAACCGGCTGGCCGACGACTGGTACATGGATCCGAGCCGCCGCGAGGACTTCCGCGGTCTCCTGTCCACCGGGGGCCAGGTCAAGGGCCTGGTCTCCGCCGTCCGGCAGCACAGCACAGGGGCTTTGCGCTGGGTGAGCGAGAACGCCCACCTGGTGCGGGATGCGCAGGGCCAGGTGCTGTATTACGAAGGCACGGTCGAAGACATCACCGATCGGGTGCTGGCGCAGGAGGCTGTGCGCACGAGCGAGGAGCGCCTGCGGCTGCTGACCGAGCAAATCCCGGGCGTGGTGTTCGTGATGCATGTGGACCGGCAGGCGCATCGCACGTTTCGCTTCATCAGCGCAGGCGTTCAGGAGTTGTACGGCTTGTCGGCCGAGGCGGTGATGCGGGAGCCCGGTCTGCTCGCGCGCCACCGCCACCCCGACGATGCGGCCATGATGGACGCGGACATTCAAGCCAGCAGTCAGCGCCCGGTCGCCATCCATGGGGAGTTCCGCATCGTCATGCCGGATGGCCGCGTCAAGTGGGTGCACCGGCGTTCCAAGACCGTGTCGGAAGACGAGACCGGCTTCTTGCGTGTGGGCGTGTTGCTCGATGTCACCGACCGCAAGAACGCTGAGCTGGCCCTGCGTGAGAGCGAGGCGCTGTGGAAGCTGGCGCTGGACAGCGCGGGCGACGGGGTGTGGGACTGGAACCTCGCTACCGGGGAGGAATACGTTTCGCCGCGCATTCTCGCGATGTACGGCTACGCCGACGGCGAACTGGCGCCGACGGCGGCCGAGCTGGACGCGCGCACCCACCCGGACGACGTGGCGCAGATGCAGGCCGACCGGCAGGCCCACTTCGAAGGGCGCACGCCGGTCTACCGCAACGAACACCGCGTCCGCTGCAAGGACGGGCATTGGCAATGGGTGCACTCGCGTGGCATGGTCATCGCCCGCGACGAATCCGGCCGGCCGCTGCGCATGGTGGGCACGCACACCGACATCTCCGAACTCAAGGCCGCCGAGGCGCAGCAGCGCGCGCTGGAGGTGCAGCTGCGCGAGTCGCAGAAGATGGAGGCCATCGGCACACTGGCCGGGGGTGTGGCGCACGACTTCAACAACCTGCTGGCCGCCATCCTGGGCAACCTGGCGCTGGCGCGCGAAGACGTGGGGCCGGACCACATCGCCCAGGAAAGCCTGGCCGAGATCAACCGCGCCGCCATCCGCGCGCGCCAGCTGGTGCAGCAGATCCTGGCCTTCAGCCGCCGCCAGACCCAGGAACTGCAGCGCCAGCCCCTGCTGCCGCTGGTGGAAGAGGCGCTGCGCCTGCTGCGTTCGCTGCTGCCGGCGGCGGTGCAGCTGAACACCCGCCTGGGCCACGCGCCGCTGCCGGTGCTGGCCGACGCCACGCAGGTGCAGCAGGTGCTGATCAACCTGTGCACCAACGCCTGGCAGGCCATGGGCGGGAAGCCCGGCGCGATCACCGTGGCGCTGCGCGTGGCCCAGGTGGATGCGTCACAGGCCCTGCAGCTGGGCGGTGTCGAGGCCGGCGCCTACGCCTGCCTGAGCGTGGCCGACAACGGCCCCGGCATCGACGAGGCCACCCAGCGCCGCATCTTCGAACCCTTCTTCACCACCAAGGCGCCGGGCAGCGGCACCGGGCTGGGGCTGTCGGTGGTGCACGGCATCGTCAAGGCGCACCGGGGCGTGATCGCGGTGCACAGCACGCCGGGTGAGGGCGCCCGGTTCGATGTCTACCTGCCGCTCGCGTCCGACGCGGCGGCGGCCGACGCCGCGCCCCCCACGGCAGGGTCGGTGGCCGCGCCCGCGGTGGCCGGCCGGCACATCGTGTACGTGGACGACTACGAGGCCCTGGTCTTCCTGGCGGCGCGCCTGCTGCGCAAGCACGGTTACCGCGTGAGCACCTTCACCTCGGGCGAAGAGGCGCTGGCCTGGCTGCAGACACACGACGACGCGGTGGACCTGCTGGTGACCGACCAGAACATGCCGGGCATGAGCGGCGTGGAGCTGGCGCAGGCGGTGCGGCGCACGCGCCCAGCCCAACGCGTGGCCATCGTGTCGGGCTACGTCACCGAACAGCTGGTGCAGCAGGCACAGGTGGCCGGCGTGACCGACGTGCTGGGCAAGCAGGACAGCATGGACGCCCTGGCCGAAGCGGTGCGGCAACTGCTGGAGGGCTGACTGCTGCCCCCACGCTCCGCCGCTGCGCGGGTCGCTGCCCCCCGGGGGGGCTGGGCCTGCCTTG
>NZ_JASJOY010000129.1:0-1265 GCF_031426985.1 Hydrogenophaga sp. | reverse complement strand
CGACGCCGACGAACATCTCGACGAACTCGCTGCCCGAGATCGAGAAGAACGGCACCTTCGCCTCGCCGGCCACCGCCTTGGCCAGCAGCGTCTTGCCGGTGCCCGGCGGGCCGACCAGCAGCACGCCCTTGGGGATGTGCGCGCCCAGCCGCCCGTACTCCTGCGGGTGGCGCAGGAAGTCGACCACCTCCTCGAGTTCCTGGCGCGCCTCGTCGACGCCGGCCACGTCGGCGAAGGTCACGCCGGTGTCGGTCTGGATGTAGACCTTGGCCTTGCTCTTGCCGATCGACATGAAGCCGCCCATGCCCTGCTTGTCGGCGAAACGGCGCATCAGGAAGATCCACAGGCCGAAGAACACCAGCGCCGGGATCACCCACGACATCAGGTCGCGCAGCAGCGTGCTCTGCACGACGCGCGTGTACGGCACTTCCCAGCGCTCCAGCCGCTCGGCCAGCGCGGGCTCCACGCGGTTGGCCACCAGTGTGGTCTTGCGGCCCTCGGGCTGCTTCAACTGCCCGGTGATGCGGTTGTCGGAGATGGTGACCTTGGCGATGCGGCCCTCCTCGAGGGCCTTCTCGAACTCGCTGTAGGGCACGGCCTCGACCTGCGTCGCGGACTGCCACAGGTCCTGCAGCGTGACGAGCAGCATCAGGGCGATGACCCAGTAGACGATGGTCCAAGTCTGCTTCTTTTCCATGGCGGGTCCAAGTCGGATGGCAACGCTCGCCAGTGTGCCAGCCGGCAAGGCGTTGACGGCGCTGCGTGGGGCCGACCGTTTGCCTCAATGCAACGATTTTTCCGGATGATCACTCAGGAATAATCGACTTTACTTGTACGCGCACGCCTGGAGAATCCCGCCGGTACGTACTGCCAAGAGGTCACCTTGCTTCGCTTTGACATCCCCCAAGTCTGGTCCAACGTCATTCGCCTCGAGGCCTTGGTCAGCACGCTCGTCTGCGTCCTGGCCCTGCTCGTGTCGCCGTGGCTGCTGGGACTCCTGATCCTGCAAGGCGCCGTGCGCGGGTTCATCGGACACCACCGCTGCCCGTCACACCTGCTGTGGAAGGCCGCGCTCGCCCGTGTCGGGTGGTCCGGGCGGAAGGAAAATGCAGGCGCCAAGATGTTCGCCAACAAGATGCTGTTCTTCGCCAGCTCGATCTCGTTGGGCCTCTATGCCGCGGGCAGCGGCCTCTGGGTCGTGCCTGCCCTCGCGTTGATCGTGTTCGCGACCGCAGAGTGGGCACTTTCCTTCTGCGCCGTCTGCT
>NZ_JASJOY010000128.1:0-6420 GCF_031426985.1 Hydrogenophaga sp. | reverse complement strand
TGGCCACGCGGTAGCGCAGCATCAGGTTGTTCTGCATGTAGGGGCGGCGCAGGTCCAGCACGCGGTGCGTCAGGCGGGTGGTTTCGCTCAGGTTGTCGTCGTCCAGCTGGAACGGCGGCGTCACCGAGGGATTGAGCACCTTCAGTTCGTGGCACAGCACTTCGATCTGGCCGCTCTTGAGCTTGTCGTTGGTGGTGCCGGCGGGGCGCGCGCGCACCAGGCCGGTGACCTGCACGCAGAACTCGTTGCGCACGTCTTCGGCGGTCTTGAACATCTCGGCCCGGTCGGGGTCGCAGACCACCTGCACATAGCCTTCGCGGTCGCGCAGATCGATGAAGATCACGCCACCGTGGTCGCGGCGGCGGTTGACCCAGCCGCAGAGTTGCACGGTTTGGCCCAGCAGGGCTTCGGTCACCAGACCGCAATAGTGGGAGCGCATGGCCATATCGGTTCTTCTTTCAGCAGGTTCGCCACACCGTGGTGGCGGGGGGAATCATCAGGAAATCGCGGGAGCGGTCGACGCCGCCCGGACATTGGGGTTCTTGGGGCCACCGGGCACGATCACGCCCATGGACACGATGTAGGTCAGCGCTTCGTCCACCGACATCTGCAGCTCCACGCAGTCGCGCTGGCGCACCATGACGAAGTAGCCGCCGGTGGGGTTGGGCGTGGTGGGCACGAAGACGCTGAGGAAGCTGTCGTGCTCACCGATGGCGCCGGGCTGCGTCTGCAGATGCTGCAGCACTTCACCGCCGGGCGTGCCGGTCTGGAAGCCGATGGTCCACATGCCGGCGTGCGGCCACTGCACCAGCACCGCCTTGCGGAAGGCGTTGCCCTTCTCGGAAAACAGGGTGTCGGAGATCTGCTTGACGCCCGAATAGATGGAGCGCACCACCGGGATGCGGTGCAGCAGCGCATGCCACCAGTTCACCAACCGGTTGCCGATGATGTTGGACGCCAGCGCGCCGATGGACAGCACGACCACCAGCGCAAAGATCACGCCCAGGCCCGGCACGTGGAAGCCGAACAGCTGGTCCGGCTGCCAGGCCCCCGGCAGGATGCGCAGGGTCTGGTCCAGCGTGGAGACGACCCAGTCCAGCACCCACAGGGTGATGATCAGCGGCACCAGCACCAGCAGGCCGGCCAGCAGCCATTTGCGCAACGCGGCCATGCGGTCCATGGACATCAGTGACAGGCGCAAGAACCGCCACAGGGCGTGGCGGCCGGTGCGGCGCTGGCGCTTTCAGCGGGCTTGGCGTCGCTGCTGGCGGCTGCGGCCGCTGCCGGAGCCGCAGCGGTGCTGGCGGCTGCGCCGGCACCGCCCTTGAAGTCGGTCGCGTACCAGCCCGAACCCTTGAGCTGGAAGCCGGCGGCCGTCAGCTGTTTGCTGAACGTGGCGGCGCCGCAGGCCGGGCAATCGGTCAGCGGGGCGTCGGAGATTTTTTGCAGGACGTCCTTGGCATGGCCGCAGGACTCGCACTTGTAGGCATAGATCGGCATGGCGTGAACGGTGGAATGGTCCGGCGACCCCGCCTCAGGACGTTCAGAATGCACCAGGGCGGTGCAGGAACGGGCGGGCGCCGGCAAGTTGAACAAAACCCGTCATTATAAGTGGGGCACCCCACCGCGCTCTTCAAGGGCGGGCCGTCGGCCCGCCCCTCACCACAGGCGGATGCGCAGCAGCACCTGGGTGACGATCAGCCCCAGCACGAAGCCGATACCGCCATAAATGATGTACTGCAACAGCCGGTTGGTGCGGCGTTGCTCGGCCACCAGCTGGTCCAGTTCGGCGCGCAGCTGGTGCGGCCGCTGCTGCAGGTAGTCCTGCAGCAGACGCGGCAAGGCCGGCAGCAGCTTGGCGTACTGCGGCGCCTCGGCCTTGAGCTGCTGCAGCAGCTTTTGCGGCCCCACCTGCTCCAGCATCCACCGCTCCAGGAAAGGCTTGGCGGTGTTCCACAGGTCCAGTTCCGGGTCGAGGTCGCGGCCCAGGCCCTCGATGTTGAGCAGGGTTTTCTGCAGCAGCACCAGCTGGGGCTGGATTTCGACCTGGAAACGGCGCGAGGTCTGGAACAGGCGCATCAGCACCATCCCAAGCGAAATCTCCTTGAGCGGACGGTCGAAATACGGCTCGCACACCGCGCGGATGGCCGACTCCAGTTCGTCCACCCGGGTCTCGGGCGGCACCCAGCCGCTTTCGATGTGCAGCTCGGCCACGCGCTTGTAGTCGCGCCGGAAGAAGGCGGTGAAGTTCTGCGCCAGGTATTCCTTGTCGAACTCGGTCAGCGTGCCGACGATGCCGAAATCGAGCGAGATGTAGCGACCGAAGGTCGCCGGGTCCACGCTGACCTGGATGTTGCCGGGGTGCATGTCGGCATGGAAGAAGCCGTCACGGAACACCTGGGTGAAGAAGATGGTCACGCCGTCGCGCGCCAGCTTGGGGATGTCGACGCCGCGGCGGCGCAGTTCGTCCACCCGGTTGATGGGCAGACCGTGCATGCGCTCCATCACCATCACCTCGGTGTGGCAGTAGTCCCAGAGCATTTCCGGGATCAGCACCAGGTCCAGGCCCTGCATGTTGCGGCGCAGCTGTGCGGCGTTGGCGGCTTCGCGCAGCAGGTCCAGCTCGTCGTGCAGGTATTTGTCGAACTCGGCCACCACCTCGCGGGGCTTGAGGCGCTTGCCGTCGGCCGAAAGTTTTTCGACCCAGCCGGCCATCATGCGCATCAGGCTGAGGTCTTTTTCAATGACCGGCAGCATGTTGGGCCGCAGCACCTTGACCGCCACTTCGCGCCCGCCGTGCCGGCCGTCGCGCAGGGTGGCGAAGTGCACCTGAGCAATGGACGCGCTGGCCACCGGCGTCTGCTCGAACTGGCTGAAGACGGCGTCCAGCGGCTTGCCAAAAGCGCGTTCGATGGTCGCCACCGCGATCGCGCTGTCGAACGGTGGCACGCGGTCCTGCAGACGGGCCAGTTCGTCGGCGATGTCGGGTGGCAGCAGGTCGCGCCGGGTCGAGAGCACCTGGCCAAACTTGACAAAAATCGGGCCGAGCCGCTCCAGCGCTTCGCGCAGGCGCAGGCCGCGCGGTGCGTCCAGGTTGCGACCGACGGACACGATGCGCGTGAGCAGGCGCAGCCCCGGGTGCTGGAAGCTGGAGAGCACGAGCTCGTCCAGCCCGTGGCGCAACACCACCCAGAGGATGAAGACACCGCGCAGCAAACGCCTCATGTGGCGCTGCCGCTGCGATCGGGTGCCGGGGCCGGCGTGGCGCGTGCAAAGCCCGCCGGCGCACGGCCCACAAAGGACTTGACCGCTTGCGCAGCGGCGCCGGCCACGCGCACCAGGGTGTGCGCCGCCGCATCGCCCACGAGGCGTGAAAGGTCTTCCTCCACATCCCAGCGCACGTTGTCCACCAGCCAGGCCACCTCGGCCGCCAGCTGCACGTCGCCCTGGATGTCCACCCCGGGCTTGTCGCCCGCGATGACGGTTTGCGCCAGGGTCAGCGGCGAGGTCTGGGTCAGGGTCACGGTCAGTTCGGGCACCGCGCCAGCGGCCGGGCGCTCCAGCAAGCCAGCCGCGGTCGCCGCCAGGGTGAGGTGCACTTCACCCCACTGCACCTTGACCGGCTTGCCTTTCTGGCGCTTGAGGCGTTCCTGCGCCTGGGGTTCCTGCATCAGCACGTGGTTGAGGAACAGCACCACGCGGTTCTGCAGCTCATCGACCATCCACTCGGGCGGCCGGAGGCTGCCGAGCAGGGACTGAAGGAAACCGAGGGGATGGGCGCTGCTGGCGCCCGACGAAGAGGTGGGGGGTGCTGTGTTCATGACCCCCCGATTTTGACGGATTGCGCGCGGCCCTCCCGCCCGCCCACCGACCCGGGCCGCCAGGCCGCCCGGATCAGGGACCCAGTCCCGCACGGCGGGGCGGCGCCCCACCTTTATTGCAGGGCCTGCACCCCGGCCACCAGCCAGCCGCCGCCGCCCGCTTTGGCGCGGGCGATGCTCCAGATCTCGCGGAACGGGTTGGGGCCGGCCGCACCGTCCTCGCGCACCATGCCGGAGAACTCGACGCTGGCCATGTGCCCTTCGCCCAGGTCTTCGATGCCCAGCAAGCGGGCCTCGATCATGACCACATCGGTCTTGTTGGGCTGCCCGCCGGACTGGCGCTCGCGCTCGGCCAGCTGCCCCTGGATCTGCTCCAGCATGTCGTCGGTCATCATGGCGCGCAGGCTGGCCATGTCGGCGCGGTCCCAGGCGTCCTGCAGGCTGACGAAGTTGGCCTTGGACGAACGCAGGAAGCCCTCCACATCGAAGCCGTCGGGCACACCCCGAAGGGCCGAACCATTCAGGGCCACACCCGCCGGGGGTTCATCGTAGGTGGACTCCCAGGGGCGGGCCGACGCGTCGTTGCCCACGTTCTTGGGGCTGTAGCCGCGCGGCGTGGTCGGGTCCAGCTGCGATTGCCCCGAGGCCAAGAAGGCCGGCGCACCGCGGGGCCGCACCGCCGCACCACGGGCCGCCAGCATGCGGGCCACCACGACCACCACCACCAACACCACAGCCCCACCCAGAATCAGCGCCCACGCGTTCATGTTTTTTCTTTCCCTGACAGACCACCCGGGTTCAGGCAGCGCCTAACACTTGATGCCCATGTGCAGCGCCACGACGCCTGCACTGAGGTTGTGAACGTCCACATGGCCGAAACCGACCGACTTCATCAGCGCCCGCAACTCCTCTTGTCCCGGATGCATGCGGATCGACTCGGCCAGGTACTGGTAACTGTGCGCATCGCCAGCGACCAGTTGCCCCAGCTTCGGCAACACGTTGAACGAGTACCAGTCATACGCCTTTTCCAGCGGCTTGGCGACGCGGGAAAACTCCAAGACCAGCAGTTTGCCCCCCGGTTTGAGGACGCGCCGCATCTCGCCCAGGGCCTGGTCTTTGTGCGTCATGTTGCGCAAACCGAAGGCGACCGAGACGAAATCGAAGCTGTTGTCGGCAAATGGCAGCTTCTCGGCGTCGCACACCAGGGTCGGCAACACCAGCCCTTCGTCCAGCAGGCGGTTGCGGCCTTCGCGCAACATCGCTTCGTTGATGTCGGTGTGCACCACGCGGCCGGTCGGGCCCACGCGCTGGGCAAAGGCCCGCGAGAGGTCGCCCGTGCCGCCCGCGATGTCCAGCACCTGCTGACCCGGTTGCGGGTTGGCCAGGGTGATGGTGTAGCGCTTCCAGATGCGGTGCAGGCCGGCCGACATGAGATCGTTCATCACGTCGTACTTGGGCGCGACCGAGTCGAACACGCTGCGCACGTGTTTTGCCTTTTCCTGCTCGTCAACGGTCTGGAAACCAAAGTGGGTGGTGGCCATGGAAAAAGTCTCCGTCGGGGTCAGTGGCTGCCACAGGCGTGACCGCCCTTTTCCGGCATGGTGGCGTCGCGATCGACCCCGGCGGCCTGGAGCCGCTGCAGGTAATCGTTCCAGAGTTCGGCCTGCTGCGATCCGAGGAAATACAGGTAGTCCCAGGCGAAGATGCCCGACTCGTGCCCATCGGAGAAGGTCGGCTGCACCGCGTAGTTGCCCACCGACTCCAGCGCCACGATGCCCACGTCCCGCTTGCCGGTCTGCAAGGTTTCCTGCCCCGGGCCATGGCCCTGCACCTCGGCCGAGGGCGAGTACACCCGCATCAGCTCAAAGGGAATGCGAAAACACTGGCCGTCCGAGAACGCGATCTCCAGCACCTTCGATGCGCTGTGCACCGTGATGTCCTGCGGCGTCGGGGTGTCTTTGTTCAGTCCTGCCATGGGGTTCTTTCAGAAGGATCAGACCAGCACGCGTTCAATGCCGCCCTGGTTGGCACGGGCCACGTACTCGGGCAGCCAGTCCTTGCCCAGGATCTGGTTGGCCATCTCGACCACGATGTAGTCGGCTTCCAGCAGGCCGTTCTGCAGGTCGTCGCCGTAGCGCGTGAGGCCCTGCAGGCAGCTCGGGCAGGAGGTCAACATCTTGATGTTGGCCTGCTCACCCACCGTGCCCGCGGCGCGCAGTTCGGCTTCGCCCTTGCGGATCTCTTCTTCCTTGCGGAAGCGCACCTGGGTCGAGATGTCCGGCCGCGTCACGCCCAGCGTGCCGCTCTCGCCGCAGCAGCGCTCGCTCTTGATCACGCCATCGCCGACCAGGGCCTTGACGGTCTTCAGCGAATCCTGCAGCTTCATCGGGTTGTGGCAGGGCTCGTGGTACAGGTAGCCCCCCTGACCGGCCGGCAGGGTGATGCCCTTTTCCAGCAGGTACTCGTGGATGTCGATGATGCGGCAGCCGGGGAAGATCTTGTCGAATTCGTAGCCCTGCAGCTGGTCGTAGCAGGTGCCGCACGACACCACCACAGTCTTGATGTCCAGGTAGTTCAGCGTGTTGGCCACGCGGTGGAA
>NZ_JASJOY010000127.1:0-10295 GCF_031426985.1 Hydrogenophaga sp. | reverse complement strand
CGCGCAGCTTGGCTTCCATCTGGTCGTAGCCACGGTCCAGGTGGTAGATGCGGTCGACGATGGTTTCGCCTTCGGCCACCAGACCGGCGATCACCAGGCTGGCCGAGGCGCGCAGGTCGGTCGCCATCACGGTCGCGCCCTGCAGCTTCTCCACCCCGTCCACCACGGCCACCTTGCCATCGGTCTGGATCTTCGCGCCCAGGCGCACCAGTTCATTGACGTGCATGAAGCGGTTCTCGAAGATGGTCTCGGTGACCTTGCTCGCACCGGTGGCGACGCAGTTGAGCGCCATGAACTGGGCCTGCATGTCGGTCGGAAAACCCGGGTATTCCGTGGTGCGGAAGCTCTGCGCCTTCATGCGACCCGAAGCGCGCACACGGATGAATCCGTCGCCGGCCTCGATCTCGGCACCGGCGTCGTGCAGCTTGTCGATCACCGCGTCCAGGTGCTCGGCGCGGGCGTGGCGCAGGATCACGTCACCGCCCGTCGCGGCCACCGCGCACAGGAAGGTGCCGGCCTCGATGCGGTCGGCCACCACCTGGTGGGTGGCGCCGTGCAGCCGGTCCACTCCCTGGATGTGGATGCGGCTGGTGCCGTGGCCTTCGATCTTGGCGCCCATGGCGATCAGCATCTCGGCCAGGTCGGGGATCTCCGGTTCCTGCGCCGCGTTCTCCAGCAGGGTCTCGCCCTCGGCCAGCGCCGCGGCCATGAGGAAGTTTTCGGTGCCGGTCACGGTCACCATGTCGGTGGCGATGCGCGCGCCGTGCAGGCGGGTGCGGCCTTGCGGCAGCTTGGCGACCATGTAGCCGTGTTCGACCACGATCTCGGCGCCCATGGCCTGCATGCCTTTGATGTGCTGGTCCACCGGGCGCGAGCCGATGGCGCAACCGCCGGGCAGCGACACCTTGGCATGGCCAAAGCGCGCCAGCAGCGGGCCCAGCACCAGCACCGAGGCGCGCATGGTCTTGACCAGCTCGTACGGCGCCTCGGGGTTGAGGCTGTCGGGCGCCTGGAAGCTCATGCCGCCACGGTCACCGTGGGTCTCGGTCTTCACCCCCATGTTGTCCAGCAGCAGCCGCATGGTGGCCACGTCGCGCAGGCGCGGCACATTGGTCAGGTGCACCGGGTCGCTGGTCAGCAGCGTGGCGCACAGCTCGGGCAGCGCCGCGTTCTTGGCGCCAGAGATGGTGACTTCGCCATTGAGCGGGCGTCCACCGGTGATGCGCAGTTTGTCCATGGGGTTGTCTCGATCAGTTCTGGTTGGCCCACTCGGCGGGGGTGAAGGTTTTCATGGACAGCGCGTGCACCTCGTCCGTCTTCATGCGCTCGCCCAGCGTGGCGTAAACGCGCTGGTGGCGGGCGATGGGGCGCTTGCCCTCGAATTCGGGCGAGACGATCACGGCCGACCAGTGACGGCCGTCGCCACTGACTTCGAGGTGCTCGCAGGTCAGACCGGCGGCGATGAGTTGTTGCAGTTGTTCAGCGGTCATGGGAAGGGTCGCTCAGTGACGGATCTTGAAGCCGGTGCGCAGCAGGTGCAGCGCCAGGGCGCTGACCAGCACCAGCGCCGTGGCCACGATGGACAGGCTCAGCCAGGGCGAGACGTCGCTGACGCCGAAGAAGCCGTAGCGGAAGCCGTCGATCATGTAGAAAAAGGGGTTGAGATGGCTCACGCGCTGCCACACACCGGGCAGCGAATGGATGGAATAGAACACGCCCGACAGGAAGGTCATGGGCATGATGATGAAGTTCTGGAACGCCGCCATCTGGTCGAACTTCTCGGCCCACAGGCCGGCGATCACGCCCAACGCGCCCAGCAGGGCCGCGCCCATGAAGGCAAAGGCCAGGATCCACAGCGGCGCCACCAGGCTGGGCTGGGCGTACCACCAGGTGGCCAGCATCACGCCCGCCCCCACCGCCAGCCCCCGCACCACCGACGAACCCACATAGGCGACGAACCAGGCACGGTGCGACAGCGGCGTGAGCAGCAGGAACACCAGATTGCCCATGATCTTGCTCTGGATCAGCGAGCTGCTGCTGTTGGCAAAAGCGTTCTGCAGCACGCTCATCATCACCAGCCCGGGCAGCAGGAAGGCGGTGTAGCTCACCTGGCCATAGACCTTCTGGCTGTCTTCGAGCACATGGCCAAAGATCAGCATGTACAGGATGGCCGTGATGACAGGTGCGGCAACCGTCTGGAACCCCACCTTCCAGAAGCGCAGCACCTCTTTGTAGAACAGCATCTGCCAGCCGCTCATGGCGTGACTCCCGTGCCGGAAGCCTTCTCCATCACGTCGATGAACACGTCTTCCAGGTCCGCCTTGCGAATCTCCACGTCTTCGGCGGTCACACCGGCTTCGCGCGCCCGCGCCAGCCACTGCTCCACCTCGTGCGCGTTGTGGGCGGGCAGTTGCACCACACGCCCGGTGATGCGCGCCTGCCCCGCCAGATCGGCCGGCAGGGTCTGGTCGGTCTTGAAACGCAGCACGTTGGACGACGCGCGGCTGAGCAGGTCGGACGTCTTTTCCAGCGCCACCACCTGCCCCTGCTTGAGCATGGCGATGCGGCCGCACAGCGCCTCGGCCTCTTCCAGGTAGTGCGTGGTCAGCAGCACGGTGCAACCCTGCCGCTTGTTGAGCTGGCTGATGAACTGCCACAGGGTCTGGCGCAGTTCCACGTCCACGCCGGCGGTGGGCTCGTCGAGCACGATCACCGGCGGCTTGTGCACCAGGGCCTGTGCCACCAGCACACGGCGCTTCATGCCGCCCGAGAGCTGGCGCATGTTGGCCGTGGCCTTGTCGGCCAGCCCCAGGCCGGCCAGCAGTTCGTCGATCCAGGCGTCGTTGTGGCGAAGACCGAAATAACCGGACTGGAAGCGCAGAGCTTCGCGCACGTTGAAGAAGGGGTCGAACACCAGTTCCTGCGGCACCACGCCGAGCGCGCGGCGCGCGGCAGCGTAGTCGGTCTGCACATCGTGTCCGTGCACCAGCACGCGACCACCCGTGGCCTGCGCCAGGCCGGCCAGGATGCTGATCAGCGTGGTCTTGCCCGCCCCGTTGGGGCCCAGCAGCCCGAAAAACTCGCCCGATTCGATGTCGAACGACACGCCCTTGAGCGCCTGCAACTCACCGCGCGCGCTGCGGTAAGTCTTGGAAACGTTCTGGAAGGAAACAGCGGGCATGAAGGAGTGGCCCCAGTGCTCGCGTCGGGCCGTCTGGCCTGCCGCTGCGGGGAACCGGGTATTTTACCGGCAGCCCCTGCCCCGCCCGAGCCGAAGGCTGTTCGGCGATCAAACGGCCAGCAGTTCCTGCACGCCGTACAACGCCACCAGATCGCGCAGGCGCTGGGGGCCGTTCTGCAGCTGCAAGGTCTTGCCCTGCTGCTGCAGCGCGCGGCGCAGCTCCAGCAGCACCGCCACGGCCGAGGAATCGCACTCGCGCAGGGCGCTGGCGTCGAGCACCGCGACCGACCCGGGCTGGGCCAGCAGCGCGCTGCGCATCTGGGCCAGTGCGGGCACCGCCTGCTCCAGCGTCAGGCGCTCGGGCAGGCTGGCGCGCTGGTCGGGCACGGACGCCATCCTCAGCTGGCCTTGGCGGTGGCGCCAGCCTTGTTGCGCTGGACCAGCGAGGCGATCAGGCCGTCGATGCCCTTGGTGTTGATTTCCTGGGCGAACTGGGTCTTGTAGGTTTCCACCAGCCAGACGCCAAGCACGTTCAGGTCGTAAATCTTCCAGCCCTCGGGCGTCTTTTCCAGGCGGTAGTCGAGCTGGATGGGTTCACCACGGCCGCGCACTTCGGAACGCACCACCACTTCGGTGTCTTCGGGCTTGGCGCGCAGCGGCTTGAAGCTGACGGTCTGGTCCTTGACCTCGCCGAGCGCACCCGAGTAGGTGCGCACCAGCAGGGTTTTGAATTCGTCCTGCAGCTGCTTTTGCTGGGCCGGCGTGGCCTGGCGCCAGAAGCGGCCGACGGCCGAGGCGGTCATGCGCGAGAAGTTGACGTTGGGCATGATCTTGCTGTCCACCAGCGCCACGATGCGGTTGATATCGCCCTTCTGGATGGCGGCGTCGGCCTTGACGGCGGTCATCACCTCACCGGAGATGCGCTGCACCAGCGCGTCGGGCGCCTCGTCGGCGGCCTGCGCCAGCGACGGCAGCAGCGGGGCACTGGCCACGGCCAGCACGGCGATCAGTCGGGAAAACCATTGGCGTCGTTGCATGTCTGTCTGTCCTTTCGTTGCGGTGGCCGGTGTGTTGGGCCGGGCCATCCGTTTGAGACCGGGACTGTACGTCACCGGTTCCGGGGCAAATGTGTCGCTTGTGTAATGTCGGGGTATCGAAACGCGCGGTTTGACACGTTTCACCGGGGCGCTGCGCCGTTGCCGTTGCCGTTGCCCAGCCCGCTGCCAGCGTCGATCAGGTCCTCGATCTGGCTCTGGCGGCGCTGCAGGTAGATGTCGCGCGTGAAGCTGTACTTGTCCAGCGCCGCGCCTTCGAGCATGGTGGTCGCGCGCAGCAGGTTGGCGCGCGTTTCGACCGCCCGCAGCGCATACAGGGAGTTGCGCATCGGGATGTGGTCCACGCGCGAGACCAGGTCACCGCTGGTTTCCACGCCGAAGCCGGCCGCGTCACGGATGGACGAGGGGCCGAAGATCGGCAGCACCAGGTAGGGACCCGACGGCACACCCCAGCGGCCCAGGGTCTGGCCGAAGTCCAGCGAGGTGCGGTCGATGCCCATCTCGGAGGCGATGTCGAACACGCCCCCGAAACCCAGCACGGTGTTGACGCCCACGCGCAGCCCGTTTTCGGCGGCGGCCTGCGGCTTGAGCTGCAGGGTGGCGTTGATGAACGACCAGACGTCCCGCAGGTTGCCGAAGAAGTTGCTCACCCCGGTGCGGACCAGGTCGGGCGTGGCCTCGCGGTACACCGTGGCCACCGGCTTGAGCACCGCGCCGTCCACCGCGTCGTTGAACTGGCTCACGCCGCGGTTGAACGGCTCCAGCGGATCGCGGGGGTTGGCGTCGGGCCCGGTGGCGCATCCCACCAGAACGGCCGCCACCAGCCCAGTGCCGACGGCGGAACGGATGGTTCTCAATGATCGGTTCTGTTTCATTTCACCCCCTGCCTGGGACGCTGTCCCTGTTGTGTTCATGCCCCGTCCGCGCTCACTGCGCGGGGGCGTCCTTGCCCCCGTCGGCCGCCTTGTTGAACAGGAACTGGCCGATCAGGTTTTCCAGCACCACGGCCGACTGCGTCTGCGTGATCACATCGCCGTTGGCCAGGTTCTTGGTGTCGCCACCGGGTTCGATGCCGATGTACTGGTCGCCCAGCAGCCCGGCGGTGAGGATCTTGGCCGACGAATCCTTGGGGAACTGGATGTCCTTGCGGATTTCCATCGTCGCCACGCCCTGGAAGGTCTGCGCGTCCAGGGTGATGTTGGTCACGCGGCCCACGCTCACACCGGCCGAGCGCACCGGTGCACGCGCCTTGAGGCCACCGATGTTGTCGAACCGGGCCTGCACCGTGTAGGTGTCGCCACCGTTGGTGAAGCTGGCCAGGTTGGCGGCCTTGAGGGCCAGGAACAGCAGGGCCAGCGCGCCGAGCACGACAAACAGGCCCACCAGGATTTCGGTACTTTTCTTGTTCATGATCAAGCCTCTCGCGGAGCCGCCTCAAGAGAGGCTTGCGCCCCCTCGGGGGGCAGTGAATACACGCAGTGATGAACGTCGGGGTTCATGTTTCTCTCACATCAAGGGGTCGAGAACATCAGGGCGGTCAGGATGAAGTCCATGGCCAGCACGCCCAGCGACGCAGTGACCACGGTGCGCGTGGTGGCGTAGGCCACCCCTTCGGGCGTGGCCTCGGTTTCGTAGCCCTGGTAGAGCGCGACGGCGGTGCAGATGACACCGAACACGGCGCTCTTGGCCACGCCGTTGCCGACATCGCGCCAGACATCGACACCGCTCTGCTGGATGGACCAGAAGTTGCCGGCGTCGATGCCGATCAGCATCACCGCCACCACGTACGCACCCAGGATGCCGACGGCGGAGAACAGCGCGGCCAGCAAAGGCATGGACACGATGCCGCCGAGGAAGCGTGGCGCCAGCACGCGCGCCTTGGGGTCGATGGCCATCAGCTCCATGGCGGCGATCTGTTCACCCGCCTTCATCAGGCCGATCTCGGCGGTGAGCGAGGTGCCGGCGCGGCCGGCGAACAGCAGCGCCGTCACGACCGGCCCCAGTTCGCGCACCAGCGCGAGGTTGACGATCAGGCCCAGCGACTCGGAGGCGCCATACGTGGTGAGCGCGTAATACATCTGCAGGGCCAGCACAAAGCCCACCGCCGTGCCCGAGGCCAGGATGATGACCAGCGAACGGTTGCCGATGGCGTGGATCTGCTGCACCACCAGACCCGGGCGGGTGATGGCCGCAGGCAGCGCCTGCAGCAGTTCCCAGAAGAAGAGCGCCCCGTGCCCCCAGCTGGCCAGGACGGCCAGCGCGCGCTGGCCCAGGTGTTGCAAGACGTTCATGGCGCCGCCTCCAGGCCGAAGTCCTGCGCCACTGAGCGGGCCGGGTAATGGAACTTGACCGGACCGTCGGGTTCGCCGCGCACGAACTGCCGCACCTCGGGCTCGGTGCTGGCCATCAGCTCGGCTGGCGTGCCCTGGGCCACGATCCGCCCGCCCGTGGCCATGAGCACCACCCAGTCGCTGATCGCCATGCACTGCGGCACATCGTGCGAAATCAGCAACGTGGTGGCGCCGGTCACGTCGGTCAGGGTGCGGATGAGCTTGGCCGCCACGCCCATGGACACCAGGTCCAGGCCGGCGAAGGGCTCGTCGTACATGATGAGTTCGGGGTCGAGCGCGATGGCACGGGCCAATGCGACGCGGCGCGCCATGCCGCCCGAGACTTCGCTGATCTTCAGGTGGGCCGCGCCACGCAGGCCCACCGCGTTGAGCTTCATGAGCACGATGTCGCGGATCAGCACTTCGGGCAGATCCGTCATCTCGCGCAGCGGGAAGGCCACGTTGTCGAACACATTGAGGTCGGTGAACAGCGCGCCGAACTGGAACAGCATGCCCAGCCGGCGGCGCAGGCGAAACAGCTGCGCCTTGTCACCGGTGTTGACCACCTCGCCGTCGAACACCACCCGGCCACTGTTGGCGGCGTGCACGCCGCCGATCAGCCGCAACAAGGTGGTCTTGCCACACCCCGATCCCCCCAGCACCGCCGTGACCTTGCCCCGGGCGAAGGTCAACGAAAGGTCGTTGAGGATGGTCCTGCGGCTGTCGTAGCCGAAGGTGACGTGGTCGATCTCGATGAAGGGGGTGGCGCTCATGGGACTTGGAAAAGAGCCGGGGATTGTCTCATGAGGGTTAATCCCTAAGGCTTTGAGCCTATTTCCGCACAAAACGGCAGAACATCCCATCGAACCCCGGAGCGACGTGCCCCAGCCCAGCACGCGGTGGCACCGGCTCCGCCGGGCCGCACGCGTGGCCCCCTGGAGGGGGTCGCGCGCGGCGCGGCGGGGGTGATGCGTTTATCGCGGCAGGTCGGAACAGCCCATCAGGAACTCGTCCACCGCGCGCGCAGCCTGCCGGCCTTCACGGATGGCCCAGACCACCAGGCTCTGGCCACGGCGCATGTCACCGGCGGCGAACACCTTGGCCACGTTGGTGGCGTAGCCACCGGTGAACTCGGTGTGGGCCTTGGCGTTGCCGCGGGCGTCCTTGTCGATGCCGAAGGCGTCCAGCACGGTGGCGACCGGGTTCACGAAGCCCATGGCCAGCAGCACCAGGTCGGCCTTGTATTCCTTCTCGGAGCCGGCGACCTCGACCATCTTGCCGTCCTTGAACTCGACGTTCACGGTCTTGAGGCCGGTCAGCTTGCCGTTCTTGCCGATGAATTCCTTGGTGGAGATGGCGAACGCGCGCTGCAGGATGCCCTTTTCGGCGCTCTCGTCGTGGCTGGAGCTGGTGCGCAGCTTCAGCGGCCAGTACGGCCACACCAGGGGCTTGTTTTCCTGCTCGGGCGGCTGCGGCATCACCTCGAACTGGGTCACGCTCACGGCGCCGTGGCGGGTGCTGGTGCCCACGCAGTCGGAGCCGGTGTCACCACCGCCGATGACGATGACGTGCTTGCCGTCGGCGCGCAGCTGGCTCTTGAGCTTGTCACCGGCATTGACCTTGTTCTGCTGCGGCAGGAACTCCATGGCGAAGTGCACGCCATCGAGTTCACGGCCGGGCACCGGCAGGTCGCGGCTCTGCTCGGAACCACCGGTCAGCAGCACGGCGTCGAACTGGGCCTTCAGCTCATCGGCGCTGATCACCGTCTTGGCGTCGTTGGTGACCTTGCTGTCGGCCGGCATGGCACCGATCAGCGTGCTGGTCTTGAAGACCACGCCTTCGGCTTCCATCTGGGCCACGCGGCGGTCGATGTGCGTCTTCTCCATCTTGAAGTCGGGGATGCCGTAGCGCAGCAGACCGCCGATGCGGCTGTTCTTCTCGAACAGCGTCACGTCGTGGCCGGCGCGCGCCAGCTGCTGGGCCGCCGCCATGCCGGCGGGGCCGGAGCCCACCACCGCCACCTTCTTGCCCGTCTTGTGCTTGGCCGGCAGGGGCTTGACCCAGCCTTCGGCCCAGGCCTTGTCGATGATCGCGTGCTCGATGGACTTGATGCCCACCGCGTCGCCGTTCACGTTGATGGTGCAGGCCGCCTCGCAAGGCGCGGGGCAGATGCGACCGGTGAATTCCGGGAAGTTGTTGGTGCTGTGCAGCACGGTGATGGCGTTCTGCCAGTCGCCCGAGTACACGAGGTCGTTGAAGTCCGGAATGATGTTGTTGACCGGGCAGCCGTTGTTGCAGAACGGCGTGCCGCAGTCCATGCAGCGCGCGCCCTGGATCTTGGCCTGCGATTCATCGAGGCCGACCACGAATTCCTTGTAGTGCTTCAGGCGCTCGGCGACGGGCTTGTAGCCCTCTTCCAGGCGCTCGTATTCCATGAAGCCGGTGACTTTTCCCATGATGTTGGTCCTGCGTGGGGTCGTTGTTTATTTGGCCGGGGCCGCTTGTTTCTTGGCGCTGGTCTGGGCCTTGCCGGTGGCGGCCACAGCCGCCTTCTTGGCGTTGATCTCGCCCAGGGCGCGCTTGTATTCGGTCGGGAACACCTTCACGAACTTGGCGCGGGCCTCGGTCCAGTGGTCCAGCAGCTCGCGGGCGCGCTTGCTGCCGGTCCAGCGGTTGTGGTCCTCCAGCAGCTTCTTGAGCTGGGCTTCATCGGTCTGGTCGCGGTGCCAGATGGCCTTGTCGGTCGTGGCTTCCTGCTCGGCCGCCGGCAGCACCTTGTCCAGCGTGACCTGGGCGGTGTTGCAGCGCTGGGCGAACAGGCCGTCTTCGTCGTAGACGTAGGCGACACCACCGCTCATGCCGGCGGCGAAGTTGCGGCCGGTCTTGCCCAGCACCAGCACGGTGCCGCCGGTCATGTATTCGCAACCGTGGTCGCCCGTGCCTTCCACCACCGCGGTGGCGCCCGAAAGGCGCACGGCGAAACGTTCACCGGCCACGCCGCTGAAGAAGGCTTCACCGGCGGTGGCTCCGTACATCACGGTGTTGCCGACGATGGTGTTGCGCGTCGCGTCGCCGCGGAAGTCGATGCTGGGGCGCACCACCACGCGGCCGCCCGAGAGGCCCTTGCCGGTGTAGTCGTTGGCGTCGCCGATCAGGTACAGCGTGATGCCGTTGGTGAGGAAGGCGCCGAAGGACTGGCCGCCCGTGCCTTCGAGCTGGATGCGGATGCTGTCGTCCGGCAGACCTTCGGGGTGCACCTTGGTCACCGCGCCCGAGAGCATGGCGCCCACGGAACGGTTCACGTTGCGCGCGCGCTCGATGAACTGGACCTTCTCGCCCTTCTCGATGGCGGCCTGGCTCTTGGCGATCAGGATGTTGTCCAGCGACTTCTCCAGCCCGTGGTCCTGCGTCTGCGTGTGCAGGCGCGGCACGTCGGCCGGCACGGCCGGGGTGGCCAGCAGGCGGCTGAAGTCCAGGCCCTTGGCCTTCCAGTGCTCGATGCCCTGCTTCATGTCCAGCAGGTCGGCGCGGCCGATCAGCTCGTCGAACTTGCGCACGCCCAGCTGCGCCATGATCTGGCGCGCCTCTTCGGCGATGAAGAAGAAGTAGTTGACGACGTGCTCGGGCCGGCCCGAGAACTTCTTGCGCAGCTCCGGGTCCTGCGTGGCCACACCCACCGGGCAGGTGTTGAGGTGGCACTTGCGCATCATGATGCAGCCCTCGACCACC
>NZ_JASJOY010000126.1:0-1328 GCF_031426985.1 Hydrogenophaga sp. | reverse complement strand
TGAACCGCCCCGGGTTTTGAGGAGGCTTCAACTCTTGAGAGAATGAAGCCATGAAGAGCAAGAAGATCACCCCGAAGTATTCCCCTGAAGTCCGCGAACGCGCTGTCCGCATGGTGCAGGAGCACCGTGGCGAGTATCCGTCGTTATGGGCTGCGATTGAATCGATTGCGCCGAAGATCGGCTGTGTTCCCCAGACGTTGCACGAATGGGTGCGCAAGCACGAAATCGACACCGGTATGCGGGACGGCATTACCAGTGAGGAACGCGAGCACATCAAGGCCCTGGAGCGCGAGAACAAGGAACTGCGCCGCGCCAACGAGATTCTGAAGCTGGCGAGCGCGTTTTTCGCCCAGGCGGAGCTCGACCGCCGACTCAAGTCCTGAACGATTTCATCGACCGGCATCGCGACACTTACGGGGTCGAGCCGATCTGCAAGGTCTTGCAGGTCGCCCCGTCTGGCTACCGGCGCCATGCCGCGCGCCAGCGCGATCCGACACTGCGTTGTGCGCGTGTGCAACGCGACGATGTGTTGATGCCCGAGATCGAACGCGTCTGGCAGGCCAATCTTCAGGTCTACGGCGCGGACAAGGTCTGGCGGCAGATGAAGCGCGAAGGCACCGAGGTCGCGCGCTGCACCGTCGAGCGCCTGATGGGCAGCCTGGGATTGCGCGGCGCCGTTCGCGGCAAGGTCGTGCGCACGACGGTCTCGGACCCCAAACAATCGTGTCCGCTGGACCGGGTGAATCGCCAGTTCAAGGCGGATCGTCCGAACCAGTTATGGGTCTCGGACTTCACCTATGTTTCGACCTGGCAGGGCTGGTTGTATGTGGCCTTCGTGATCGACGTGTACGCCCGGCGCATCGTCGGCTGGCGGGTGAGTCGAAGCATGACGACGGACTTCGTGCTCGATGCGCTGGAGCAGGCGCTCTACGCCCGTCAGCCCGAACGCGACGGCAGCCTCGTGCATCACTCAGATCGGGGCTCGCAGTACGTCAGCATCCGTTACAGCGAGCGCCTGGCCGAGGCGGGTGTCGAACCCTCCGTCGGAAGCAAGGGCGACAGCTACGACAACGCGCTGGCCGAGACGATCAACGGGCTGTACAAGGCTGAACTGATCCACCGGCGTGGCCCATGGAAGACGCGGGAAGCGGTCGAACTGGCGACGCTGGAATGGGTGGCGTGGTTCAACCACATCCGGCTGCTCGAACCCATCGGCTATATCCCGCCCGCCGAAGCTGAGGCAAACTACTACCGGCAACTCGCCGAACAGGCCGAATCAACGGCCTGCACTTAAACCAAATGGCCTCCACAAAACCCGGGGCGGTTCA
>NZ_JASJOY010000125.1:0-7528 GCF_031426985.1 Hydrogenophaga sp. | reverse complement strand
ATCCGCGTGCTGCACCGGCTGGTGGACGGCGGCCACAGCGTGGTCGTGATCGAACACGATCTGGACGTGATGGCCGAGGCCGACTGGATCATCGACCTCGGGCCCGAAGGCGGCTCGGGCGGCGGGCGCATCGTGGCGGCGGCGGCGCCGGAGGACGTGGTCACGCTGGGCACCCACACCGGCCAGGTGCTGGGGCCCGTGCTGGCGAGGGCCTGATGGGCGCCCGCCCCGCCGTTCGCCCTGAGCCCTTCGACGGGCTCCGGGCCGGCGCTGTCACGGGGTTGCGGCCGCAAGGGAACGGTGTGCAAGGGCTTCGACAGGCTCAGCCCGAACGGGGCAGCGCTTGAGCGGGCACCAGGTCATCCACATCCACCCGGCCGCGCCCGCCCAGCCGGCCGAGGGCGCGCCCTGCAACGGCTGCGGGGTGTGCTGCCTGGCCGAGCCCTGCCCGCTGGGGCAGGTGATCTCGCGCCGGCGCACGGGGGCCTGCGCCGCGCTGCGCTGGGACGGCGCGCAGCACCTGTACCGCTGCGGTGCCCTCAGCGACGCGGCGGGCGTGCTCGGCCCGCGCTGGGCCTGGCTGGCGCCGCTGCTGCGCCGGCTGGCCCGCCGCTGGATCGCGGCCGGCCAGGGCTGCGACGCCAGCCTGCGCGGCGAGCGGGTCTGACCCCCACCCCGGCGGCGGGCGCCAGGCGGCGCTGAAGCCGTTGCCTCAAGTTATCGGTGCAACAGCCGTTAACCCTATGAGGCGAATGTGTATTCGTCCCGTCTGTTGTCACATCCTTGGAGTTCAAACATGGCACTTCCATCGGCTACCCATCCCTGCTGGTCGCGCGCGGCCAGCGGCGGTCTGGCCCGCATCCAGACCTCCAACCTGGCCTTGCAATTGCTGGTCAAGCGTCTGGACCGCAGCACGGATCCCGCCCCCCACAAGGCCTCGGAAATCCAAGCTTTCTTCACCAAATGGGAGCGCATCCTCGCTTCCGAAGTCGAACAACTCAACCGCATCTGAGGCCCTGACATGAACCGATTGATGAATCTGGCCGCTGTGGCTGAACTGATTGGCTCCGGTGCCTTCCTGTCGCTGGCAGGCCCCGAGTCCGCCCTGGACACGCTGCCGCGCGGCAACTGGATCGCCGGCACCATCCCCTATTTCATGGACATCGCCGGTGGCGTGGTCTCCGACGAAGGCCAGGTGTTCGTCACGCCGCTGCCGGCCTCGGGCACCGCCACGCTGGCGCACTACGGTGCCGACCAGCTCAAGTCCATCGTCGGCAACGGCCCGGACAACGGCTTCACCGTGGCCATCGTGCCCGCCGGCAGCGCCGCCCACAAGACCTTCGCGGCCGAGGCGGTGAACGACGCCGACGCCTTCCTCCGGCCCACGGTGGGCTGGGTGTCCGGCGTGCACCTGTCGGACCTGGGCAAAGTCACGCCCAAGGTCTACCTGGGCACCACCGGCCAGAAGTTCGAAGACGGCGTGGTCGTGGCCCATGTGGCCCTGCCCGATCGTCAGCTCGCGTCCATCGAGATCGTCAACATCTTCGAGCCGGGCGACGGCGACACCCTGCGCTTCACCGAGACCTCGTTCGAGGTCGGCGACTGCCTGGTCAACGGCGAGCAGACCAACCTGGCCGCCTACGTGAAAGCCAAGGGTCTGGACCACGGCCAGCTGCCGCTGGTGGGCGATTTCGGTGGCGCGCACATCAACGCGTCCATCCAGTCGGTCGACGGCGCCGCCGGCAAGGTCGTGCTGTACGCCCCGGTGTTCACCGGGGTGGACTACCACTTTGCCAAGCCCGTGGCCGACTACGGCGCCAGCTTCCGCGAGCGTCTGGCCGGCTACCGCACCGACGGCGTGCAGTTCTCCTGCAACTGCATCCTGAACTTCCTGTTCGGCGGCCTGGAAGGCCAGAAGATCGGCGAACTGTACGGCCCGGTCACCTTCGGTGAAATCGGCTACCAGCTGCTCAACCAGACCCTGGTCGTGCTGCGCATCGACTGATCGCCACCCACCGGGTTCGATCAAACAGGCGCCTTCGGGCGCCTTTTTTGCGGCCGCTGGTGGCGCGTGCCGGGCGGCGACAATCGGCGCCATGCTGATCTGGCCGCTTCCCGCCTTGTTGACCTGGGCGCTCGCCTGGGCGCTGTTCGCAGGGGGGCGCGCGGCCGGCCTGGGCGTGGTGGCGGCCTTGGTCATCGCCCTGCTGGCCACCGGCCTGGCCGCCTGGACCGGGCGCACGCCCTGGCGGCGGCTGTTCATGCTGGCGGGGTTTCCGCTGTCGCTGCTGGTCACCGGCGCGGCCGGCGCGCTGCCCGGCTGGCTGTGGCTGTTGCCGCTGGCCCTGCTGCTGGCGCTGTACCCGCTGGGCAGCTGGGGCGATGCGCCGCTGTTCCCCACCCCCACCGACGCCCTGAACGGGCTGGCCGGCCAGGCGCCGCTGCCCGACGGGGCGGTGGTGGTGGACGCCGGCTGCGGCCTGGGCGCGGGCCTGGTCGCGCTGCAGGCGCAGTACCCGCGCGCGCAGATCCACGGCTGGGAATGGAGCTGGCCGCTGGCCCTGCTGTGCCAGCTGCGCTGCCGCTTCGCGCGCGTGCGCCGGGCCGACATCTGGGCGCGGGACTGGTCCGGCTGCGACCTGGTCTACCTGTTCCAGCGGCCCGAGAGCATGCCGCGCGCCCTGGAGAAAGCCGCCGTCGAACTCCGGCCCGGTGCCTGGCTGGTCAGCCTGGAATTTGAGGCCCTGGGGTGGCAGCCGCGGGCCCGGCTGGAAACCGTGCCGGGCAAGCCGGTCTGGCTCTACCAGGTGCCGTTCAAACGGCGTTGAGAACCACGGCGGCCAGCCCGGCCGCCAGCACCAGCGCCGCGCCCATCAGCAGCCGGGTGCGCTTGCGCAGCAGCTCCACGGCCGCCACCAGGCGGGTGTTCTGCTCGGCCAGTTCGGCCAGGGTCTGGGTGATCTGGTCCTGCGTCAGCTGCAGGCGCGCCAGCTCGTCGCGCGCCGCGGCCAACTGCTGCTGCAGTTCGCGCACGTCCGGCGGTGTGGGGGCGGGCATCTGGATCACATGGTCGCGCGGGTCGGGCGGCGGCGCCCCGGTCGCGCCGCGCCGCTGGCGCTGGCGTTCCAGCAGGTCGCGTGCGCCTTTGAGCACCTTGGGCGCGTGCTCGATCACGTCGCCCCAGGGGATCACCTTCAGCGCGGTCAGCCAGGGAATGGGCATCAAAGTCCTTTCGCCACCGTCGTGGCACGGCGTTGCGCGGGAGCTTACCGCGGGGTGCCAGATGTTGCGCCGCATCAAGTCCCGTGTCAGGTGCCGGGCGTAACATGAATAAATGCGCATGTTTTGATGAATGGAGTGGCCATGGACTGGACCGGATGGATCGAACGTTTTGGTGAACCCGCCGTGCTGGCGGTGGGTGGCTTGTTGACCGGCCTGGCCTTCGGCTTCTTCGCCCAGCGCTCCAGGTTCTGTCTGCGCGCCGCGGTCATCGAGTTCTGGCACGGCAAGTTCGGCGACAAGCTGGCCGTCTGGCTGCTGGCCTTTTCCACCGCCGTGGTGGCGGTGCAGCTGTTCACCGTGGTCGGCTGGCTGGACGTGAGCACCGCGCGCCAGCTCTCGTCCAGGGGCAGTCTCTCGGGCGCGGCGATCGGCGGCCTGATCTTCGGCGTCGGCATGGTCATGACGCGCGGCTGCGCCAGCCGCCTGCTGGTGCTCTCGGCCAACGGCAACCTGCGCGCGCTGCTCTCGGGGCTGATCTTCGCCGTCACGGCGCAGGCCTCGTTGTCGGGCGTGCTGTCGCCCTGGCGCGAAGCCCTGTCCGGTTTGTGGGTGGTGGACGGCGGCCCCGCGCGCAGCCTGCTCGCCCTGGTGGGCGTGGGGCCCAACGACGGCCTGGCCTTCGGCGCGGTCTGGCTGGTCACCGCAGGCTTCTTCGCTTATTACAGCGGCTGGGGTGTGTGGAAATGGCTGGGCGGCGTCGGCACCGGCCTGGCCGTGGCGCTGGCCTGGCTCACCACCTACCAGGTGCTGGCGCATTCCTTCGAGCCGGTGCAGATCCAGGGCATGACCTTCAGCGGCCCGTCGGCCGAGTGGCTGATGCGCGTGCTGAGCAACCCGGGCGACCCCTGGAACTTCGACCTCGGCCTCATGCCCGGGGTGTTCCTGGGCTCGCTGATCGGCGCGCTGGTCGGCCGCGACTGGAAGCTCGAAGGCTTCGGCGGCGGCTACACCATGCCGCGCTACATCGTCGGCGCGGTGTTCATGGGCTTCGGCTCCATGCTGGCCGGCGGCTGCGCCGTGGGCGCGGGCATGACCGGCGGCGCCATCTTTGCCGTCACCGCCTGGGTCACGCTGGCGGGTATGTGGATCGGCGGCGGCGTCGCCGACCGCGTGCTGGACGGGGCGCACAAGCAGGCGCCGGCCCCGGCGCCGTCGGCCCATCCGGCGCCGCAGGCCACCAGCGCCCCGACCGCCGCACCCTGATCAACCGTGGCGGCGCTGCGCCTGCCGCAGCATCCACCAGCCCGGCCCGGCCACGGCCAGCAGCAGGGCCGGGAAGCCGACCACCGGTGCCCAGTCCAGCATGGCCGCGCCCAGGGCAGGGGCCAGCGTGCCGCCCAGCGTGTACGACAGCACCAGCACGGCCGTGCTGTTGACCAGGGTGATGCCCTGTTCGCGCGAGCCGATGTCGATCATGGCCAGGGTGTAGAGGCTGCCCCCCGCGCCGCCCCAGACGAAGGCCACGGCGGCCGCCAGCCAGGGCGCGCCGGCCACCAGCGGAATCAGCACCGTGGCCAGCAGGGTCAGCAGCGCACAGGCGTGCAGGATGGTCAGGCGCGCGCCGTGCGCACCCCCGCGGTGCGGCTGCAGCGCCAGCCGGTCGGCGGCCAGCCCGGCGGGCAGCATCATCAGCGCGCTGCCCAGGCCGCTGGCCGAGACCAGCAGGGCCGCGGCCGTGGCGCCCATGCCCAGCGCCAGGCCGTACAGCGGCAGGATGGAGGTGAGCCCGCTTTCGAAAAAGCCGCCGACGAAGCCGACGGTCATGATCAGCGGGTGCGCGCGCAGCGCATGCCACACGCCGTGCAGGCCCACCCGGGCCTCGTGCGCGTCGTGGGCCGGCGGCAGGCGCGGAATCCACAGGCTGCCCAGCAGCCCCAGCAGCAGGAACCCCAGCACCAGCCACAGCGCGGCCGGGTTCTGCGGCCCCACCAGCGCCAGCAGCGCCGGGCCGATGACGAAGGTGGTGCCGACCATGGTCTCGAACAGGCCCACCATGCGCCCGCGCTGGTGCGCCGGGGCGCATTCGGCCACCACCGCTTCGGCCAGCACCCAGCGCAGGCCCGAGGCCACGCCGGCCACGAACTCGAACGCGAACCACGCGTGCAGCGCGTCGGTGAACAGGAAGCCGGTGGTGGCGAGCACCGGGATCAGGGCCGACAGCCACAGCGTGGGCCGTCGCCCGAGCCGCTGCGTGATGGCCGAGGCGAACGGGGTGACCATGAAAATGCCGACCCAGCCGCTGGCCGCGAACAGGCCGGCCAGCGTGGTGGAGACGCCATCGCCCTTGAGCCGCAGCAGCAGCCACGGCGCGAGCATGAAATAACCCACCAGCTCGCAGAAGGTGGCGCCGAAGATGGCCCAGAGCCCGCGCCGGGCCAGCGCGGGCGGTGGCGGCGCGGCCCCGGTCAGCGGCGGCGGGTGCAGCGGGCCGCTCATGACGGCGCTCCGGTGCGGGCGGACAGCACGGCCCGCGCCACCTCGGCGAAGCCCGCACCGCGTTCGCCCGGCGTGACGTAGCGCGGGCGCTGCGTCAGCTGGTCCCAGAAGCGCGCCACGTTGGCCACGCCCACGCTGTGCCGGAAGTGGCCGAACATCGCGGCGTCGTTGGTCGAGTCGCCCACATAGACCCAGTGGTCGCGCTCGGCGTCCAGATCGCGGCCGAGATGTGCGCGCACGATCCAGCGCGCACCGGCCCGCTTGTCGTGGTCGCCGATCCAGCCGTTGATGTGGATGGAGCTGACGGTGGCGTTCAGGCCGCCTTCGCGCATGCGCTGCACCACGCGGGCGATATCGGCGTCGTTCAGGTGGGTGAACTCGCTGTGGTCGATGGCGATGTCGGTCTCGCGGCCCAGGCTGTCTTGCGACAGGCGGGCGTGCGGCAGTTCGCGCATCACGCGCTGCGCCACCGCCTGCAGCTGCGCGCAGTTGCTCCGCCGCGTGGCTTCGTCCTGCAGCCAGGCCTTTTGCAGCGTTCCGTGATCGCCGCGCCAGAGCGCCACCGCGCCGTTCTCGGCCACGATGGCGTTCACCGGCCAGGCCAGCGCGAAGGCTTCGCTCCAGCCCGCCGGGCGGCCGGTGATGGCGAACACGGGCAGGCCGGCGGCGCGCAGCGCGTGCAGCGCGGCCAGCGCATCGGGCGTGATGGCGCCCTCGGTGGTCAGCGTGTCGTCGATGTCGGTGAGCACGCCGCGGATGCGCGCGCGGTCCGCCAGCGGCCAGTCGGAAAGGGGAAGATGGGTCATGAAGGGCCGCCAGTTTCGCAGATGGCAAAAACCGGTGCCTGCGTTAGAATTGCGCCCATCCGAGGAGCGTTGCAGCGCACCCCCGACCCCCGGTCGGCGCGGTTCGTGAGGCTCGGACATCCATGCAACGACGCTCATCCACTTCTCTGTGCGATGGGCTTTTTTTGCCCCCGTGTCGCCCGTGAAGTGGTTCATTCAACCTTCAATGGAGCGAACCATGAACGCACGCATTCCCGCCGCCGTCGCCACCGACTGCGTCATCACCGACATCGGTCTGGCCGACTGGGGCCGCAAAGAGATCAAGATCGCCGAGACCGAGATGCCCGGCCTGATGGCCATCCGCGAAGAGTTCGCGGCCAAGCAGCCCCTGAAGGGCGCGCGCATCACCGGCTCGCTGCACATGACGATCCAGACCGCGGTGCTGATCGAGACCCTGCAGGCCCTGGGCGCGCAGGTGCGCTGGGCCTCCTGCAACATCTTCTCGACGCAGGACCACGCTGCGGCCGCCATCGCCGCCGCCGGCACGCCGGTGTTCGCCGTCAAGGGCGAAACCCTGGTCGACTACTGGGACTACACCCACCGCATCTTCGACTTCGGCGCCAAGGGCACCGAGGGCGAAGGCCCGAACATGATCCTGGACGACGGCGGCGACGCCACGCTGCTGATGCACCTGGGCAAGCAGGCCGAGACCAACCCGTCCGTGCTGGCCCACCCGGGCAGCGAAGAAGAGCGCATCCTGTTCGCGGCCATCAAGGCCAAGCTGGCCGAAGACAGCACCTGGTACAGCCGCAAGAGCGCGCAGATCATGGGCGTGACCGAAGAGACCACCACGGGCGTGCACCGCCTGAAGGAAATGTCGGCCAAGGGCACGCTGATGTTCCGCGCCATCAACGTCAACGACTCGGTCACCAAGAGCAAGTTCGACAACCTCTACGGCTGCCGCGAATCGCTGGTGGACGGCATCAAGCGCGCCACCGACGTGATGATCGCCGGCAAGGTCGCCT
>NZ_JASJOY010000124.1:0-2745 GCF_031426985.1 Hydrogenophaga sp. | reverse complement strand
GCCAGCAGCGTGAGCACCAGCAGCGCGGTGAGCGCGTAGCCCACCAGGCGCGGACGGCGTTCGAACGCTTCCCCGTTGATGCCGAACTCGATGGTGTGGCCATCGGCCGTCTGGCGGTGCAGGATGCGCGGCCAGTCTTTGCCGCCGCCCCAGTCCTCGCTGCCGTTGTCGTCGCCCCGTGTTTTGTCGCGCAGCCACTCCGGCGGCCCCTGATCAGGGTGCGAGGCCCACTGGATTTGCGGGCCGTGGATGCGCACCGTCAGCGGCAGGCGCCCGGTCAGCGCGCGCGCGCGCTCCACGCTGGGTGCGGCGCCGCCGGCGGTGACGTCGGCGGCCAGGTGGTCCACGTAGTCCATCAGCAGGGGGCGCGCCGCTTCGCGCCAGCCCATGGTGAAGGCCTTCTGCGCGCCGGTGATGAAAACGAAGGTCATGGCCCCGGCGAGCAGCAGGAACACCAGCACCATGCGCAGCTTGATGGAGTGTGCGATGCGGTGCTTGGCCCGCCGCCATGACGACATGCGTTCGGTGCTCATGCGTCGGTGCGGCGCAGCGCCAGCGAATAGCCCGCGTTGCGCAGGGTCTTGATGCAGTCCAGCGGTTCGAGCTTCTTGCGCAGGCGGCTGACCACGATGTCCACCGCGCGGGTGTAGAGGTCGGCCTCGTGCCCGCGGATGTGGTTGAGGATGTCGTCGCGGCTGAACACGCGGCCGGGCTCGCGTGCCAGCATCAGCAGCAGCTCGTATTCGGTGCCGGTGAGTTCGAGCGCCTCGCCCTGGCGCAGCACGCTGCGGCGCGCGGTGTCGATGACCAGCCCCTCAAAACGCAGCGTGGGCGCGGCGCTCAGCACCGCCGCGTGCCCGTTGCCATTGGGTTTGAGGCGGCGCAGCACGGTCTGGATGCAGGCCACCAGTTCGCGCGGCTCGAACGGCTTGGGCAGGTAATGGTCGGCGCCGAGTTCAAGGCCGACCACGCGGTCCATCACGTCGCCACGCGCGGTGAGCATGACGATGGGAATGTCGCTGTCCTTGCGGATGGTGCGGCACAGCTCGAAGCCGTCCATCTCGGGCAGCATCACGTCCAGGATCGCCGCATCAAAGCCACCGCTGCGCAACAGCGCCAGGCCCGCGCTGGGCCGTGTGGCGTGCACCAGCTGCAGCTCGAAGCGCTGGAAATACGCGGCCAGCGGCGGGCCCAGGTTCTCATCGTCGTCGATCAGCAGGATGCGGTTCATCGGGTCATTCTGACAGGGCGCGGTGGCGGGCGATCAGGCGGCGCAGCCGGTCCTTTTGCGTGCGCTCCAGGGCATCGAAGCGGTCGCCCACGGCCAGCAATTCGGGCAGCAACGGCGCGGCCTCGATGGGTTCGCGCCGCGAGGCGCGGGCCCACAGTGAGAGCGCGTGCTCGCGGTCGAAGCGGGGCCCCCAGAACAGGGTCAGCAACTCCGCGTGCGGGTCATCGGCGTCGGCCAGCAGCACCGCCGTGTGCGGGCGGCCCTGCCGGGCGATCGCGTGCAGCGCGTCAGCCACGACCCCACCAGCCATGGCCACGGCGTTCCAGCTTCTCGCGCACCTGCTTTTGTTGCTCGGGGTTGAGGCTGTCGTAGAAGTCGCCAAAGGCGCTGAGCATCTGCGGCCCGTTGCCCTGTGCGGCCTGCAGCTTCTGGTCCAGCAGCTGCTGGGCCTTGCTGCGGTCGAACTTGTCGCCGGCCACCAGCGCCTGCAGATCGGTGCGCGGGTCGCCGTTGCCACGGAAGGCCTTGCGCGAGGCGATCATCTGGTCGGCCAGCACGCCCAGCTTGGCCTTCTGGTCGGCGTTGAGGTCGAGGCGGCTGCTGATCTTCTCGATCGCCTTGCCGCGCACTTCGGTGATGCGCTCGTCGCTCCAGCCGCGGGCATGGTCGCCGCGCGAGCCACAGGCGGAAAGGCCGCCGAGCACGACGGTGACGGACGTGAGGGCGATCAGGCTGCGTTTGATCCAGGGTTTCATGACGGGGCTCCTTTGAGGACGCTGTTGAACATGTCCGTCATGGTGCCCACCCGCTGCCCCCCGCGGGTTGCGGGGTCGTCGCGGTTTTTTTCGGTTTGTTTCAGCCGAAGGTTTCGGTGTCGACCTCGCTGTTGGCTTGCGCGTTGTAGCGGTTGCCGTGCACGGTGTGCTGGTTGATCAGCGCGTTCAGGCGCGCGAGCACGTCGGCCGACAGCTGCACCTCGGCCGCGCCGAGGTCGTCCAGCAGGTGCTCCACACGCGTCGTGCCGGGGATGGGCAGGATGTGATCGCCCTGGTGCAGCAACCAGGCGATGGCCAGCTGCGCCGGGGTGCAGCCGACCTCGGCCGCGATGGCGTTGTAGGCCGGCAGCAGCGCCTGGTTCTTGGCGTGGTTGTCCGGCGCAAAACGCGGCATGGTCCGGCGGATGTCCTTGGCGTCGAAGGCGCTCACGTCCATGGGGCCGCACAGGAAGCCGCGGGCCACCGGACTGAAGGCCACGAAACTCGCGCCCAGTTCGCGGCAGGCCTGCAGCACCGCGATCTCGGGGTTGCGGGTCCAGAGCGAGTACTCGGTCTGCACCGCCGCGATGGGGTGCACCGCGTGTGCACGGCGCAAGGTGGCGGCCGAGACTTCGCTCAGGCCGATGCTGCGGATCTTGCCCGCGCGCACCAGGTCGGCCAGCGCACCCACGCTGTCTTCGATCGGCACCTGCTTGTCCCAGCGGTGCAGGTAGTAGAGGTCGATCACATCGGTCTGCA
>NZ_JASJOY010000123.1:0-3789 GCF_031426985.1 Hydrogenophaga sp. | reverse complement strand
ATGGCTGAAATCAAGAACTACACCCTGAACTTCGGACCGCAGCACCCGGCCGCGCACGGCGTGCTGCGCCTGGTGCTGGAGCTCGACGGCGAGGTCGTGCAACGCGCCGACCCGCACATCGGTCTGCTGCACCGCGCTACCGAAAAGCTGGCCGAGCACAAGACCTTCATCCAGTCGCTGCCCTACATGGATCGGCTGGACTACGTGTCGATGATGTGCAACGAGCACGCCTACTGTCTGGCCATCGAAAAGCTGCTGGGCATCGAGGTGCCGATCCGCGCGCAGTACATCCGCGTGATGTTCAGCGAGATCACCCGCATGCTCAACCACCTGATGTGGCTGGGCTCGCACGGCAACGACTGCGGCAGTTCCACGATCCTGATCTACGCTTTCCGCGAGCGCGAGGACCTGTTCGACATGTACGAGGCGGTCTCGGGTGCGCGCATGCACGCGGCCTACTTCCGTCCGGGCGGCGTCTACCGCGACCTGCCGGACACCATGCCGCAGTACACGGTCAGCAAGATCCGCAACGCCAAGGCGATGGCGGAGATGAACACGAACCGCCAGGGTTCGTTGCTCGATTTCATCGACGACTTCACCCAGCGCTTCCCGACCTACCTGGCCGAGTACCACACGCTGCTGACCGACAACCGCATCTGGAAACAGCGCACGGTGGGCATCGGTGTCGTCACGCCTGAACGCGCGCTGAATCTGGGCATGACCGGTCCCATGCTGCGCGGCTCCGGCATTGCCTGGGACCTGCGCAAGAAGCAGCCGTACGACGTGTACGACCAGATGGACTTCGACATCCCGGTCGGCAAGACGGGTGACACCTACGACCGTTACCTCGTCCGCATGGAAGAGATGAAGCAGTCCAACCGCATCATCAAGCAGTGCGTGGACTGGCTGCGTGTGAATCCCGGTCCGGTGATCACCGACAACCACAAGGTGGCACCGCCCTCGCGCGAAGCCATGAAGTCGAGCATGGAAGAGCTGATCCACCATTTCAAGCTCTTCACCGAAGGTTTCCATGTGCCCGAGGGCGAGGCCTACGCCGCCGTCGAGCACCCCAAGGGCGAGTTCGGCATCTACCTCGTCAGCGATGGTGCCAACAAACCCTACCGTCTGAAAATCCGCGCCCCGGGTTTCGCTCACCTCGCCACCCTGGACGAGATGGCGCGTGGTCACATGCTGGCCGACGCGGTCGCCATCATCGGCACCATGGACATCGTTTTCGGAGAGATCGACCGATGAGTCACGCCTCGCAATCCACCGGGCCGGTGCAGGCCCAGGCGCTGTCGGAGGCCACCCGTGCCCGCTTCGCGCGTGAAGTGGCCAAGTACCCGGCCGACCAGGCGCAGTCGGCCGTGATGGCCTGCCTGTCCATCGTGCAGCAGGAAAACGGACACGTCAGCGTCGAGGCCGAGCAGGCCATCGCCGAGGTCCTGGGCATGCCGGTGATGGCCGTTCACGAAGTGACGACCTTCTACAACATGTACAACCAGCGGCCGGTGGGCAAGTTCAAGCTCAACGTCTGCACCAACCTGCCGTGCCAGCTGCGCGAGGGGTACACGGCGCTGCACCACCTGGAGCAGAAGCTGGGCGTTGCGATGGGTGAGACCACGGCCGACGGCCTGTTCACCCTGCAGCAGAGCGAATGCCTGGGCGCCTGCGCCGATTCGCCGGTGATGCTGGTCAACGACCGCCACATGTGCAGCTTCATGAGCAATCAAAAGCTGGACCAGCTGATCGACGGCCTGCGCGCCGCGGAGGGCAAGGCATGAACGCCCAGCAAGTGCTTTCGCAGTTCGCCGCCACCGGCGTGCAGACCTGCTTCCACGACCGCCACATCACCCCCCAGATCTACAAGGATCTGAACGGCAGCAACTGGTCCATCAAGGACTACGAGGCGCGCGGCGGCTACCAGGCGCTGCGCAAGATCCTGGGCATGGACGGTTCCGCACCGAACCCCGAAACCGGCGTGGCCGGCATGACCCAGGACCAGGTGATCGCCACCGTCAAGGAATCGGCCCTGCGCGGTCGTGGCGGTGCCGGCTTCCCGTCGGGTCTGAAGTGGAGCTTCATGCCGCGCCAGTTCCCGGGTCAGAAGTACCTGGTCTGCAACTCGGACGAGGGCGAACCGGGCACCTGCAAGGACCGCGACATCCTGATGTACAACCCGCACATCGTCATCGAAGGCATGGCGATCGCGGCGTACGCCATGGGCATCACCGTGGGCTACAACTACATCCACGGCGAGATTTTCGAGGTGTACGAACGCTTCGAAGCCGCCCTGGAAGAGGCCCGTGCCGCCGGCTACCTGGGCAACAACATCATGGGCTCGAACTTCACGTTCCAGCTCCACGCCCACCACGGCTTCGGCGCCTACATCTGCGGCGAAGAAACCGCGCTGCTCGAATCGCTGGAAGGCAAAAAAGGCCAGCCGCGCTTCAAGCCGCCGTTCCCGGCCAGCTTCGGCCTGTACGGCAAGCCGACCACCATCAACAACACCGAAACCTTCGCGGCGGTCCCCTGGATCATCCGCAACGGTGGCCAGGCCTATCTCGAGTGCGGCAAGCCCAACAACGGCGGCACCAAGATCTTCTCGGTCAGCGGTGACGTCAACCTGCCGGGCAACTACGAAGTGCCCATGGGCACGCCGTTTGCCAAGCTGCTGGAGCTCGCCGGTGGCGTGCGCACCGGTCGCACGCTCAAGGCCGTGATCCCTGGTGGATCGTCCTCGCCCGTGCTGCCCGCGTCCGTCATCATGGACTGCACGATGGACTACGACTCCATCAGCAAGGCCGGTTCCATGCTGGGTTCGGGCGCCGTGATCGTCATGGACGACACCCGCTGCATGGTCGAGTCGCTCAAGCGCCTGTCCTACTTCTACATGCACGAGTCCTGCGGTCAGTGCACCCCCTGCCGCGAAGGCACGGGCTGGCTCTGGCGCCTGGTCGACAAGATCCAGCGCGGCGATGCCAAGCCGGCCGACATGGACCTGCTGGACAACGTGGCCGAAAACATCATGGGGCGCACCATCTGCGCCCTGGGCGATGCCGCGGCCATGCCCGTGCGCGCCATGCTCAAACATTTCCGTCACGAGTTCGCGGCCATGATCAAGGCCGACACCGCGACCTCGGTCTGATTCCGGAACACCCCACCATGGTTGAAATCGAACTCGACGGCCAGAAGGTCGAAGTGCCCCCGGGCAGCATGGTCATGCATGCGGCCGAGAAGGCGGGCACCTACATCCCGCACTTCTGCTACCACAAGAAGCTTTCCATCGCCGCCAGCTGCCGCATGTGCCTGGTCGAGGTGGAGAAGGCTCCCAAGCCCATGCCCGCCTGCGCCACGCCGGTGACCATGGGCATGATCGTGCGCACCAAGTCCGACAAGGCCATCAAGGCCCAGAAGTCGGTCATGGAATTCCTGCTCATCAACCACCCGCTGGACTGCCCGATCTGCGACCAGGGCGGAGAGTGCCAGCTGCAGGACCTGGCCGTGGGCTACGGCGGTGGTGCGTCGCGCTACGAAGAAGAAAAGCGCGTCGTGTTCCACAAGAACGTGGGCCCGCTGATCTCCATGGAAGAGATGAGCCGCTGTATCCACTGCACCCGCTGCGTGCGTTTCGGCCAGGAGATCGCCGGCGTGATGGAGCTGGGCATGTCGCACCGCGGCGAACACGCCGAGATCGAGACCTTCGTCGGCCAGTCGGTGGACTCCGAGCTGTCGGGCAACATGATCGACATCTGCCCGGTCGGTGCGCTGACCAGCAAGCCGTTCCGC
>NZ_JASJOY010000122.1:0-62941 GCF_031426985.1 Hydrogenophaga sp. | reverse complement strand
GCGGCATCAAGAACCCGCGCATCTGGACCGCCGAGCGCGACATGGAAATGTGGAAAGCCCTGCAGGGCTGATCCGCCCGCCGGGCCCATTTTCAAGGCCGCCTTCGGGCGGCTTTTTGCTGCCCGGCGCTACGATCACCGCTCTCCAACCGATCCGTTGCCCATGTCTTTTTTCTCGCCGCATGCCACCGCCGACTGGGCCGTGGTCGCCGTCTTCGCCACGGTCTACCTGGGCATGTTCCTGGGCGGTCTGCCGCGCCTGAAGCTCGACCGTTCCGGCGTGGCCCTGCTGGGCGCGATCGCGGTGATCGCGCTGACCGGCATGCCGCTGGAAGAGGCGGCACGCTCGGTGGACCTGCCCACCATCGTGCTGCTGTTCGCCTTCATGGTGGTGTCGGCGCAGATGCGGCTGGGCGGCTTCTACACCGAGGTCACGCGCCGCGTGGGCGCGCTGCCGCTCTCGCGCGCGGGCCTGCTGGCGGCGCTGATCGCCATGGCCGGCGGGCTGTCGGCCATCTTCTCCAACGACATCATCTGCCTGGCCATGACGCCGGTGGTCGCCCGCCTGTGCCTGCAGCGCGGGCTCAACCCGATCCCGTTCCTGATCGGGCTGGCCTGTGCGGCCAACATCGGCTCGGCCGCCACGCTGATTGGCAATCCGCAGAACATGCTGATCGGTTCGGTGCTGCGGCTGCCCTTCGGGGCCTACCTGCACGCCGCCGCAGCGCCGGTGGCCATCAGCCTGGCGCTCCTCTGGGCCTGGCTGGCCTATGGGCCCGGTGCCCGCACCGGCGCGCCCGAACTGCGCCGCCCGGTGGCCGTGCAGGTGCAGATGGCGGGGGAGCCGTTCGATCGCTGGCAGACCGCCAAGGGCCTGGCCGTGGCCACCGCTTTGATGGGCGTGTTCCTGTTCACCGAATGGAACCGCGACGTGGCCGCGCTGGTGGGCGCGGCGGTGCTGCTGCTGTCCCGCCGCTTCCACTCGGCCGACGTGATGGGCTTTGTGGACTGGCCGCTGTTGCTGCTGTTCATCGGCCTGTTCGTGGTCAACCACGCCTTCGGCCAGACCGGGCTGGCCGGCGAGGCCGTGGCCTGGCTGGCGGCGCAGGGCGTGCACCTGACCGACCCGGGCGCCCTGCTGGTGCTGGGCACGGTGCTGTCCAACCTGGTGTCCAACGTGCCGGCGGTCATGCTGCTGCTGCCGCACCTGGGGGCCGACCCGCATCAGGCCGGCGTGCTGCTGGCGCTGGTGAGCACCTTCGCCGGCAACCTGCTGCTGGTGGGCTCGATCGCCAACCTCATCGTGGCCGACCTCGCGGCCAAGGAAGGCATCGTGCTCGACTGGAAACGCCACCTGCTCACCGGCCTGCCGGTGACGTTCGCGTCCCTGCTGGTGGTGTGGGTCGTGTTCAGTCGGTGATCGACGCCAGGAACTGCTGCAGTTCCGGCGTCTGCGGGCGGCTGAACAGTTCATCGGGTGGGCCCATCTCGTGCACCCGGCCCTGGTGCATGAAGATCACGCGGTCGCTGACCTTGCGGGCAAAGTTCATTTCGTGCGTGACCATCAGCAGCGTCATGCCCTCGTCGGCCAGCGACTCCACCACGCGCAGCACCTCGCCCACCAGTTCGGGGTCCAGTGCGGACGTGATCTCGTCGCACAGCAGCACGGCCGGGTCCATGGCCAGGGCGCGGGCGATGGCCACGCGCTGCTGCTGACCGCCCGAGAGCTGGTCGGGCCAGGCGTCGAACTTCTCGCCCAGGCCCACGCGGGCCAGCAGCTGGCGCGCGCGCTGTTCGCCGCTGGCCTTGTCGGTCTTCTTCACGAGGCCGGGGGCCAGCATCACGTTGCGGCCCACGCTCAGGTGCGGGAACAGGTTGAACTGCTGGAAGATCATGCCGACGTGCTGGCGCAACTCGCGCATCGCGGCCGCGTTGTCGTGCAGCAGCGGCTGCCCGTCCACGCTCAGGCTGCCGGACTGGAACACTTCCAGCCCGTTGATGCAGCGCAGCAGCGTGCTCTTGCCCGAGCCGCTCTTGCCGATGATGGCGATCACCTCGCCGCGTTTGACCTGCAGGTCGATGCCCTTGAGCACCTCGTTGCTGCCAAAGGATTTGCGCAGTTGTTGAATCTCAACGATCGGGTTGCTGGTGGTCATGGCAAGGGTGCGGGCGGGAGGGTTTGAGGCAAGGCAACCGCGGAACGGGCTTGGCCCGGCCGCTGGTTGCGTCCCCCTGGGGGGAAGGCGCGACGCGACGCAGGGGGGTGTTCACCTGACGGCATTCATTTTCCTTTCGAGAGCGCGCGCGGTCAGGCTCACCGGGAAGCACAGCGCAAAGTACATCAGGGCCACGCAGCTGTAGACCAGGAAGGGCTGGAAGGTGGCGTTGGTGATCATGGTGCCGGCCTTGGTCAGCTCGACGAAGCCGATCACCGAAGCCAGCGCCGTGCCCTTGATGACCTGCACCAGAAAGCCCACGGTGGGTGCGATCGCGATGCGCGTGGCCTGCGGCAGCACCACGTGGCGCAGCTGCTCGGCAAAGCTCAGCGCCAGGCTCTGCGCCGCCTCCCACTGCCCCCTGGGGACCGAGGCCACGCAGCCGCGCCAGATTTCGCACAGGAAGGCGCTGGTGTAGAGCGTGAGCGCCAGCGCGGCCGAGACCCAGGCCGAGGTGTCGACGCCGAACAGCGCCAGGCCGAAGTAGGCCAGGAACAGCTGCATCAGCAGCGGCGTGCCTTGAAAGAGCTGCACGTAGCCGGCCACGAAGCGTTCGGCGCCCGGCCAGCGCGCGGTGCGCGCCACCAGCAGCAACAGCCCGACCAGGCCGCCACCGATGAAGGCGACCAGCGAGAGCGCCACCGTCCAGCGCGCGGCCAGCAGCAGGTTGCGCAGGATGTCCCAGAGGGTGAAGTCAACCACGGGCACCTCCGCGACCAAAGATGAAACGGGGGCCGGCCCAGTTCAGCAGGGCACGCACGCCGACGGACAGCAGCAGGTAGAGACCTGTCGCGACGATGAAGGCTTCGAACGCGCGGAAGTTGCGGCTCTGGATCAGGTTGGCCGCGTAGCTCAGTTCCTCGGTCGCGATCTGACCGCACACCGCCGAGCCGAGCATGACGATGATGATCTGGCTGGTCAGCGCCGGCCAGACCTTGCGCAGCGCGGGCGGCAGCACCACGTGCACAAAGGTCTGCGCCTTGTTCAGCGCCAGGCTGGCCGCCGCTTCGTATTGCCCTTTGGGTGTGGCCTCGATGCCGGCGCGCACGATCTCGGCCGCGTAGGCGCCGAGGTTGATCACCATCGCGATCACCGAGGCGATCTCGGGCGTGAGCTTCACGCCCGCCGCCGGCAGCCCGAAGAACACGAAGAACAGCTGCACGATGAAGGGCGTGTTGCGGATGGTCTCCACATAGGCCCCCACCCCCCAGCGCAGCCACCCCGGCCCGTGGCTGCGCGCCCAGGCGCAGGCCACACCCAGCGCCACGCCCAGCAGGGCCGAGACGGCGGTCAGGCCCAGCGTCCAGGCCACGCCGTGCAGCAGCAGCGGCCACTGCGCCAGCACGGCCAGGAAGTCGAATTCGATGCGCATGTGATTAGGTCTTTCGCAAAGTTCAGGCGCGATTCGCCGCCGGGCCGCCCCCAAGGCGAATCAGTCCCCTCGGGGGGCAGCGACCCGCGCAGCGGCGGAGCGTGGGGGCTTGGTTTATTCGGGCAGGTTGCCGGCGGGGCGGCCCAGCCACTTCTTCGCCATCGCGTCGATGTCGCCCGCCTTCTTGGCCGCCAGGATGATCTCGTTGACCTTGCTGCGCAGCGCGTCTTCCCCCTTGGCCACGCCGATGAAGTTCGGGCTGTCCTTGAGCAGCAGCTTGTATTCGGTGCCCAGCTGCGGGTTGCGCGCCATCAGGTTGCCGGCCACCGACGCGCCGGTCGCGATCACCTGCACCTGACCCGAGACGAAGGCCGAGACGGTGGCGTTGTTGTCTTCAAAACGTTTGACGTCGGCGGTGGCCGGCGCGACCTTGCTCAGCTCCTGGTCTTCGATGGCGCCGCGCGTGACGCCGACCGACTTGCCCGCCAGGTCGGCGAACGACGTGACCGGCAGCGACTTGGCCGCGAACACGGCCTGGAAGAAGGGCGAGTAGGCGACGGTGAAGTCGATCACTTTCTCGCGCTCGGGGTTCTTGCCCAGGGTGGAGATGACGAGGTCGGCCTTCTGCGTCTGCAGGTAGGGGATGCGGTTGGCGCTGGTCACCGGCACCAGTTCCACCTTGGTGCCCAGCTTGGCGGCGATGTACTTCGCCATGTCCACGTCCAGGCCCTGGGGCTGCAGGTCGGTGCCGACGAAGCCGTAGGGCGGGAAGTCGGTCGGGATGGCGATCTTGATGGCCTTGGCCTTCATCACGTTGTCCAGCGCGGACTGGGCGTGGGCGGCGCCGGTGGCGGCCACAGCGGCCAGGGCGAGGGTGGTGGCGACGAAGGTGCGTTTGTTCAGGTTCACAGCAGGGCTCCTAGGTAGGTTTCAGCGGAAGGGGTGGAGGAGGGGGAAACGGGGGCGGGCGGCTTGACCGGTGCCAGCGCCTGCCGCAGGTCGGCCAGCGGGTCGTCCACCGGCGCCAGGCGCAGGGCGGCCTGCACCTGGCCGATGTGTTCTTCCATCAGGCGCTCGGCTTCGGGAACATCGCCGCGCTCGAGCGCCTCGACGATGGCCACGTGGTCCTGGCAGGACTGCACCGCGTCGTGCGTGCTCTGGTAGAGCATGGCGATCAGCGTGGTGCGGGCGGTGTAGTCGCGCAGCGTGTCGGCCAGCAGCTGGTTGCCCAGGCATTCGGCCAGGCAGACGTGGAAGTCGCCCAGCAGGTAGCTGCGCTGGCCCACGTCGCTGCCCTTGAGGGCGGCCTGTTCCTGTTTGACGTGCTGGCGCAGGCGTTTGATGGCGGCCTTGTCCACCGCGCCGTGGCGGCGGATCAGCCCGGTCTCGATGACGCGGCGCGCCTCGAAAGCCTCACGCGCCTCGTCGTGCGAGGGCTGCACCACGTACCAGCCGCGGCGCGAACTGACGGTGACGATGCCGCGCGCGGCCAGCCGCACCAGCGCCTCGCGCACCAGGGTGCGGCTGCAGTCGAACAGCATCGAGAGGTTCTGTTCGCCCAGGCGCGTGCCGGGCGCCAGGCGCTGCGCCAGGATGGCTTCGATGATGCGTTGGGCGATGTCGGTGGAGCTGACCATGCCCACCGTGTTTGCGAGAAGCGTGCCAACGCCATGCAGGTCTTGTATGCAAGTTGGGTGCGCCAGATGTGTGCGCACAGCCCGTTGCGCAGCGGTCTGCGCACCACGCCCGTGCCGCCGGGCGGGGAGGTGGTGTCCGAAACGGGGCGCGGTGGGCCCGGCCGCTCAGTCCTGTGCGGCGAGCGCGCGCAGGTCGTCCTCGTAGCGCCGGATCTCCTGCTGCGCGTGCTGGCGCTGGGCGGCGCTGGTGCTGTTGTGCAGCGCGGCGAAGGCCTGGCAGCCGTGGCGCACCCAGCCCGCCGCCTCGCCGCCCGCGCTGGGCGCGGCGAACAGGCCGCGTTGCAACCAGGCCTGCAGGGCCTGCGCCGCGGCCCGGGGGGCGGGGCCGTCGCCGGCGGTGCGGCCCGCCTGCGCGGCCTGCAGCTGGCGGATCAGGCCCAGCAGCTCGGCCTGGCGCGCCCGCCGGTCGGCCAGCGTGCGGGCGGGGTCGAAGGGCGCGTCCCGCAGGCTCTGGCGCACCTGCGCCACCTGGGCGTTGCTCAGCGCGCCATAGATGGTTTCGTAGCGGTCCACCGCGCGCTCCAGGCGGCGTTCGAGCCGCTGCTCGGCACTGCCGCGCAGGAAGTCTTTCTCGAAGCCCTCGTTGCTTTTGGCCTGGTGGCGTTCCATGTGCTGCAGCTGCGCGGGCGTGAGCGACAGCGCCAGCCGCGCCAGCGGTTCGTGCCCGCGCTCGATCAGCCGGGTGGCGACGGTGCGCAGCACCTCGGTCTGGGCACACACCTGCTCGGCCGACAGGTCGGCCGCCGCCAGCGCCCGCCACTGCCGCAGCCGGTCGGCGTAGGCGGGCAGCTCGGTCTGCCGGTGCCAGGCCAGGAAGCGGTCGATGTCCTGCCGCACGCGGCCGCTCTGTGCATCGTCCAGATCGGCGTAACCGTCCACCCACCAGTAAATCAGCGACGGTGCCTGCTGGTAGCCCAGCCGCAGCGCGCTGCAGCCGGCTAGCAGCAGCGCGGCGACGGCGGCCAGTGCCAGAGGACGCCAGAAGCGGGCGGCGATAATTTGCGCCATTCGAAACACGGGGTGCATGGGCGCCCCCAGCGAGGTGTGCATGACGTTCCCTGTGGATGTGGTGGTGATGGCGGCCGGCAAAGGCACGCGCATGAAAAGCAGCAAACCCAAAGTGTTGCACCGGCTGGGCGGCCGTGCGCTGGCCCAGCACGTGATCGACACCGCCGCGCGGTTATCGGCGCGTTCGGTGGTGGTCATCACCGGCCATGGGGCCGATCAGGTCGAGGCCGGCCTGACGGCGCCGGCCGGTGGCGCCACCGCACTGCGCTTCGTGCGGCAGGAGCCGCAGCTGGGCACCGGCCACGCGGTGCAGCAGGCGGCCCCGGTGCTGCCGGACGACGGCGTGACCCTGGTGCTGTCGGGCGACGTGCCACTGACGCGCGCCGACACGCTGCAGGCCCTGATCGACCTGTGCGGCGGCCAGCACCTGGCCCTGCTGACGCTGGACATGGCCAACCCCACCGGTTACGGGCGCATCGTGCGCGGTGCGGATGCTGCGGTGCAGGCCATCGTCGAGCAGAAGGACGCCAGCGAGGCGCAGAAAGCCATCACCGAGATCTACAGCGGCATCATGGCCGTGCCCACCCGCCTGCTGCGCGGCTGGCTGGCTCGGCTGGACAACCGCAACGCCCAGAACGAGTACTACCTGACCGACGTGGTCAAGTTCGCCGTGGCCGACGGCCAGACGGTGAAAGCCCACCGCATCAGCGACGCGGTGCAGGTGGCCGGCGTCAACAGCCCGGTGCAGCTGGCCGAGCTGGAGCGTGCCCACCAGCGCCGCCTGGCCGACGCCTTCATGGAGCAGGGCGTGCGCCTGGCCGACCCGGCCCGCTTCGACCTGCGCGGTGAACTGGCCTGCGGCCAGGACGTGGAGATCGACGTCAACTGCGTGTTCGAAGGTTCGGTGAGCCTGGGCAACGGCGTGCGCATCGGCGCGAACTGCGTGATCGCCAACGCCCGCATCGACGACGGTGCGGTGATCCACCCCTTCACCCACATCGACGGCGAAAAGCTGGGCGTGGGCGTGGGCGCGGGTGCGCTGATCGGCCCGTTCGCCCGCCTGCGCCCCGGCGCGCAGCTGGGGGCCGAGGTGCACATCGGCAACTTCGTGGAAGTGAAAAATTCGACCCTGGCCGCCGGTGCCAAGGCCAACCACCTGGCCTACCTGGGCGATGCCACCGTGGGCGAGCGGGTGAACTACGGCGCCGGCAGCATCACCGCCAACTACGACGGCGCCAACAAGCACCGCACCGTGATCGAGGCCGACGTGCACGTGGGCAGCAACTGCGTGCTGGTGGCGCCGGTCACCATCGGCGCCGGCGGCACCATCGGCGGCGGTTCCACCATCACCAAGAGCACCGAGCCGGGCGCCCTGAGCGTGGCGCGTGGCAAACAGGTCAGCATTGCCAACTGGCAACGACCGGTGAAGAAGAAGGGCTGACGCGCGCAGTGGCGGAGCGTGGGGGCGACGGGCCAGCCGCCGGGCCGCCCCCAAGGCAGGCCCAGCCCCCGGACCCGGCGAGGACCGGGTCCCTTCCCGGTTTTGGGGCAGCGACCCGCGCAGCGGCGGAGCGTGGGGGCTCTATGCCCTTTTCAATGCATGGGCGCGCGCCGACGGGGGCCGCTGGCGTGCGGCGCGCTCGGTCTCTTCGTCTTCCAGGTTCATCAGGCTGCTCATGCCCATGACGTCGGAGTCGCGAAAACCCGTGGCCGGGTAGAGCTGGTCGAATTCGGAGAACTTGGATTCGAGCTGCTGGCGCACGCTCTCGGTCTGTTCCTGTTTGGGCTTGGGCTGTGGCAGTGCGGCCAGGTTCAGCTGCTGGCGAAAGTCCGCCGGTGAGGGCATGCGGTGGATGCCGTCCTTGAGGAACAGAAACCGCACGCCGGCCGTCTTGAGGATGCGGTTCTTCAGCTTGCTCTGGTGCGCCTTGAGCTTGGCGTTGCTCAGGTGGTACTGCTCGATGTCAAAGGCGAACACCGGACGGCCGTCCTCGCCACAGACCACGAAATCCACGCGGTGGTTGCGCAGCCGCTCCTGGGCGCGCCGGTGGTCGGACGAGCGGCGCACCGACAGGATGTCCTTGAGCAGCATGTTGGGCAGCACGACCTGATCGGGGAAGGTGTCGCGCAGGTAGTCGAGCATGTGCACCTGCTCGGGCGTGAGGATGCGCTCGGGCGTGTAGCGATCGTCTCGCCCCGACGCCTTGCCGCCATAGCGCCGGTAGGCCCAGAAGCCCAGGCCGGCCATGGCGAGCGCCAGGCTCAGGGTGATCCACAAAGGCAACATCTTGTGCTCCGGTTTTCGCTCATTTCGGGTTTTTGCGATTCTAGGAAGATGTCACCTCTTCTGAAAAGCTATAACCCTTTGTTACTACTTTCTATTGTGACCGATGGCAGGGGCAGGCGGGGATCGAACTTGGCACGTTTGACGCTGAAGAAGGCCTTGACGTTGCGCACGTTGGCGTCGGCGGTGAACAGTCGCTGGGCCAGGTCGCGGTAGGCGGGCATGTCGGGCGTGTGCGCCACCAGCATGAAATCGGGCCCCGGGCTGACGCGGTAGCACTGCTGCACGGCCGGCTCGGCCACGGCGCGGGCCTCGAAGGCGTCCAGGTGTTCGGCGGCCTGCCGCTCCAGCGTGATTTCCAGCAGCGCCGTGAGGCCGTGGCCCGTCAGCTGCGCCAGCCGGTCGGGGTTGAGCAGCGCCACCTCGCGTTCGATCAGGCCCGTTTCGCGCAGGCGCTTGACGCGCCGCAGGCTGGTGGGGGGCGACACATGGGCGCGCTCGGCCAGGCGCTGGTTGCTCTGCGAGGCGTCGTCCTGCAGCAGCGCCAGCAAACGCAGGTCGGCTTCGTCCAGGGCGATGGATTCCGTTTTTTCTATCATTGTGAAATATTAATTCAACTAAATGAACTGATGAATGATTTGATCAAGATGGCGTGAATTTTGAACATTCATTGCATGATGGGCTGGGTAGCATCACGGCTTTTCCAACCAGTGGAGTGAGCAGATATGTGCGGCATCGTGGCAGGGGTTTCGGGGCGCGACATCGTGCCGGTGTTGGTTCAGGGCTTGTTGCGGCTGGAATACCGCGGCTACGACTCGTGTGGCGTCGCGGTGCACCAGGGCGGCCTCAAGCGCGCGCGCAGCACGGCCCGGGTGGCCGAGCTGGCCGAGCAGGTGAAGACGGAACAGATCGGCAGCGGCACCGGCATTGCCCACACCCGCTGGGCCACGCACGGCGCGCCGGCGGTGCACAACGCGCACCCGCACTTCAGCCACGGCCCGGGCAACAGCTCCACCAACGGCACCGCCGGGCGGGTGGCGCTGGTGCACAACGGCATCATTGAAAACCACGACGAACTGCGCGCCGCCCTGCAGGCCAAGGGCTATGTGTTCGAGAGCCAGACCGACACCGAGGTCATCGCCCATCTGGTCGATTCGTTGTACGAAGGCGACATTTTTGCCGCCCTGCAGGCCGCGGTGGCGCAGCTGCACGGCGCCTACGCGCTGGCGGTGTTCCACAAAGACGAGCCGCACCGCGTGGTCGGCGCACGCGCCGGCTCGCCGCTGGTGCTGGGCGTGGGTGAGGGCGGTCAGGAACATTTCCTGGCCAGCGATGCCATGGCCCTGGCCGGCGTGACCGACCAGATCGTGTACCTGGAAGAGGGCGACCTGGTGGACCTGCAACTGGGCCGCTACTGGGTGGCCGATGGCCAGGGCCGCGCCTACGACGCGGCGCAGCGCCCGGTCAAGACCGTGCACGCCCACAGCGGCGCCGCCGAGCTGGGGCCGTACCGCCACTACATGCAGAAAGAAATCTTCGAGCAGCCGCGCGCCATTGGCGACACGCTCGAAGGCGTGGGCGGCATCACGCCCGAACTGTTCGGTGACGGCGCCTACGGCATCTTCAAACAGATCGACCGCGTGCTCATCCTGGCCTGCGGCACCAGCTACTACAGCGGCTGCGCGGCCAAGTACTGGCTCGAAGAGATCGCGCAGATCCCCACCCAGGTGGAAGTGGCCAGCGAATACCGCTACCGCACCAGCGTGCCCGATCCGCGCACGCTGATCGTCACCATCACGCAAAGCGGTGAAACCGCCGACACGCTGGCCGCGCTGCGCCATGCGCAGAGCCTGGGCATGCCGCACACGCTGACCATCTGCAACGTGGCCACCAGCGCCATGGTGCGCGAGTGCAAGCTCGCCTACATCACGCGCGCGGGGGTCGAGATCGGCGTGGCCTCCACCAAGGCCTTCACCACCCAGCTGGCCGGCCTGTTCCTGCTCACGCTGGCGCTGGCCCAGGTGCGCGGCAAGCTCAGCGACGAGCAGGAAGCCGAACACCTCAAAGCCATGCGCCACCTGCCCGTGGCGCTGCAGGCCGTGCTGGCGCTCGAACCGCAGGTCATCAGCTGGGCCGAAGACTTCGCGCGCATGGACAACGCGCTGTTCCTGGGGCGCGGTCTGCACTACCCGATCGCGCTCGAAGGCGCGCTCAAGCTCAAGGAAATCAGCTACATCCACGCCGAGGCCTACCCGGCCGGCGAACTCAAACACGGCCCGCTGGCCCTGGTGACCAGCGCCATGCCCGTGGTCACCGTGGCACCCAACGACGCGCTGCTGGAAAAGCTCAAGAGCAACATGCAGGAAGTGCGCGCGCGCGGCGGCGTGCTCTATGTGCTGGCCGACGCCGACACCCGCATCAGCAGCAGCGACGGCATCCACGTCATCCGCATGCCCGAGCACTACGGCGCGCTCTCACCCATCCTGCACGTGGTGCCGCTGCAGCTGCTGGCATACCACACGGCCCTGGCCAAGGGAACGGATGTGGACAAGCCCCGCAACCTGGCCAAGAGCGTCACCGTGGAGTAGTTTTGCTAGTGGGTAATGTGCCCGCCGTTTGAAGGGGCTGGCGTTTCCGGACCACGCCCGCTCCTGTGCTCGTGTTTCGGGTCTGAACGAAAAGCCCCTCCGTCGCATGCGACAGAGGGGCTTTTTCATGGGCGTGTGTTCCGCGGGGACTCAATGCCGACGCGTTTGGGAATCAGTGGGCGTGCGACGCGCATCTTTCTCAGGTTGCGGTTCTGGTAGAGCTGGTGTTCGTTTGCTTCGCTTGATGCGCCCAGGATTGACGACTGTCGCCCTTAATAATTTATGTCGCATCCAAGTGTGTGACGGATATTGCTATCAGAAAAAAGAATGCATCAAAAATGCAACATAGTCAAAACGATGATGTCGAAATCGCAAAAATGCACAACAAAAAATCAAATATGTTAAAAATAAAAAATCAGTATGAAACCGTGCTGATTTGTCTTCGCGTACCCATTGAAGGGGGTAAGTGCCCCCGATACCCATGAATTCGAATGTTCTGTCGCAAGCGATCGGTCTGCATGACATCGCCAAAAAAATGCACGCAATTGCCAGGTCTGTCAAACACCTTGCGGTTGCCGTTGGATTGTTGGTGACGATGTATGCGGTCAATCGTGGTGAGTTTGCTTTTGGATTCGCGGTGTTTGTGACGAGTGCTGTTCTGGCTTGGGCGCTGTATCTGTTGAACAGGCATTTCCTGAGCCGTGTCATTGCGCTGAGTTACCACCTGATCGTCAGCAACAAATATCCAGTCGCGGATTGATAGACATGCTCAGAGGTGTTGGATAGGAAATGATTTTTGGAGTAGCGCACAAGCTACGTAGCTTGCCGGCATCGTTCACCGTGGAGTGATTTCGATGGCGGGTGATTCCGCGGTGACCGTAAAAATAATACGTGTCAAAAAAGCAAGAAGTGTCCAAAAATCTTGGGCTCCGTTCAGGGGCGCCAAGAGAGGACACAGGTGGGCTTCGACCTCTGGATCGCCCCCGCTCCGGTAGACAAACCCCGCCTGTCCTTGGGCGGCCAAGCGGCCGTCGCGGGCAACTCAGGGCTTGACAGAGCGCGCGTGCTCGATGACTCGGAAAGTGCTGAGCAAACTCTCGAAGAGCGGCTTGACGTCCGACTGGTTGATGGCTCCGTTCAGGTGCAGTTGGCACAGCGCGTAGATGCCGGTGCGAAACGCGTCCAGGGCAGCGGTGCGCTCCGCTATCACGGTAACGGACGTCGCCGTCTTTTCATTGAATTCGCCTTTGCCTTCGAGCTCGGCCTGGACCTTTTCCGATTGGGCCTTGGCTTCGAGTTTGGCTTCGAGCTCGGTCGACAAGCCGGTGGCCGTGTCAGGCGGAGGCTCGGCACAGAATCGGGATCGGTTGGGCCCTTCGGTCACCACGACGACCGTTCGGCGATCGGCCGCCAGCGAGACCGTGGAAATCACGCCCTTGACCGAGTCTTCGACGACGGGCCGGTTGAAGAATGTCGCTGCGGTCGAAGCGCAGCCCGTGGACAAGACGCCCGCTGCGAGCGGAACAAACAACTTGTAAAACATTTGGACACCTCCAAAGTTTTGAGGGGAGGCAAGTTGTCCCACTTTTCAAGTTTGTGCGGTGAAGCGGGCACCGGGGTGCATCCCCAGTGTTGAGGACGTGTGAAACGCGATTGCCGACAGTCAGGGTGCCAGTTGGAGAGCACCAGTTCGTCCTCAGTGTGCGCCGTCTGTTTGATCCTGCAAGTCGTTCTGTGGGGCCTCTCGGCCGGCTCGTGGGGGCCGGTCAGTGGAAGCCTGTGACATTGCCGCCCCAGTCCGACGGTTGACACTCTTTTTCAAAACGCCTGCCTCGGACAGAACCCTTGCCCCGCTCGCGCACAGCGTGGTGAACAGCGCGGCTTGCTGAGACGGCTCAGGCGCTGCTGCCATCGTTCGGCGGCTCGCTCGGTGCGGCCCCGGTGCTTTCTCTGAGTTTTTCCAGCACCCACTGCGCACGGTCGGTACAGGCCAGGGCGTCGGGACGGTTTTTCACGCTGTCGATGGCGACCAGCAATTGCGCCTTGTTTTGCGCCAGCCGTTGCTGCAGCAATTCGATCTCGGTCACTTTGCGCTCCAGGCTGGCCAGCAAAGCCTCGTGTTGCCACCGCGCCTGGTCATTGGGCAGCAGGTTGCGGATCTCATCGAGCGAGAAACCGGCGCGCTGGGCGCTGGTGATGATGTCCAGCGTCCACAGCGCTTCGGGCCCGTACTCGCGGTAGCCGTTGTCCTTGCGCTCGACGCCGCGGATCAGCCCGCTGCTTTCATAGAAGCGGATGCGCGACGGTGCCAGACCGCTGTGTTTGGCCAGTTCGCCGATTTTCATGGGGTCCTCAAATTTCGCTTGACTCTGAAGTTAACTTTAACCTTAGAGTTGCGTCATCGTCAACCGAGGACACCGCGATGAAAACAGTTGCAACGCATGCCATCCCCAACCGGTCGGGCCCGCTGAGCCGTCTGGGCTCGGCGGTTGTGGCGCAGATCCGCCAGGGCGCCCTGGTGCTGGCCGCGACGGCCGGACTGGCCTTGACGGGACAGGCGCAGGCCCAGTCCCAGGCGCAGGCTCAACAGCCCGGGCCGGCCGCGGCGCCGCGCGTGCTCATCATCGTGACCAATCACGCGGACTATCCGAGCCGCGACGACAAGACCGGCCTCTGGCTGACCGAACTGACGCATTTCTGGGACGTGATGCAGGCGGCCGGGATCGCCATGGACATCGCCAGCCCTGCGGGCGGCCAGAGCCCGCTGGACGAGCGCAGCCTGGGCTCGCTCTACCTCGACGCCTCGGCGCGGGCGCACCTGCGCGATCCCGCGTTCATGGCGCGCTTGGCGAACACCCGCCGCGCGGCCGACGTGGACCCATCGGCGTACGCGGCGATCTACTTCACCGGCGGCCACGGCACGATGTGGGACTTCCGTGACGCGCCCGACCTCAAGAGCCTGGCGGAGTCCATTCACCGCCAGGGCGGCGTGGTCTCGGCCGTCTGCCACGGCAATGCCGCCCTCATGCAATTGCAAGACGCCGATGGCCGCCCGCTGATCGCCGGGCGCCGTGTGACGGGCTTCTCCAACGTTGAAGAGCGCCTGTCCGGCATGAGGAGCCAGGTGCCATTTTTCCTGCAGGACGCGCTGGCGGCGGCGGGCGCCCGGTACGAAACCGCCTGGTTGCCCTTCACCGCCTTCGCCGTCACGGACGGGCGGCTGGTCACGGGACAGAACCCGCAATCCGGCCAGGTGGTGGCCGAGCAGGTGCTGGCGCTGCTGCGTCCGCAGCTGGCGGCCGACCCGCAATAAGCCACCCCGTCACACCCCCTGTTTGCACACCGGGCGGGCGCGGCGCCCGTCCAACCCCACCTCACCTGGAGCACTGCACCATGAACCACAGCACGTCGTTGGCCGCCTTCGGCCTGGCTATTGGCCTGGCTTTGGGCCTGGCCTCCCACACCACCTGGGCGGCCGCACCGGCCGAGCCCGCCCCACCGGAATGGACGACCATCCACCTGGCCGGCCAGCCGGTCTCGGTCGTCAAGGGCGGGCTGTACGACCGGTTCCGATCCAACCCCCCGCTGTCGGTCATCGCCGCCGAGGCGCCCGAGGTGGACCTGAGCTGGTTCAAGCAACTCAAGAAGGAAAAGGTCGACATCGGCTTCGAGTCCTGGTCGCCCAATTTCTATTACCAGAACAGCCGCGTGACGGCCATCTTCACCGCCGACCTGGACCAGCTCAAGGCGCTGATGCCGGCCCAGGTGCTGGCGGCGGTCCAGCCGCTGCAGGTCTGGCCGGGCCGCGGTCTGGTGGCGCTGACCGCCTACACCTACCGCTACTGCGACAACGACAGCTACAACGAAATCGGCCTGTCCGTCATCACCAACCGGCCGGGTTCGACCAGCTTCGGGCCGTTCACGCTGCTGGGCCAGTCCATGTCGGACGACTTCTGGGGCTATGTGCTCAAGCTGCCGGTGGACACCGAGCTGGCGCGGGTGCGGGGTGTGGTGGGCTACAACCTGCCCAAGTGGCTGACCGGGATCACGTACCGCGAGACGGCGCAGTCGGTGGTGGTCGAGGTCCTGGACGCCCAGACCCGGACACCGGACCTCACGCTTGAGACGCAAAAGCTCGGCGATCTGTCCAGCAAGGAAAGCTTCGTGAAGAACAGCTTCACCAACGTCGATCAGAAGGGACAGCTGACATCGGGCTACTCGGTGTCGCGCCAGCTCAGCCATGCCAGCAGCACCAAGGCCGAGTCGGTGAAGCTGACGCTGACCGAGGGGAGCCTGTCGACCTACATCAAGGCGTTGAAACTGGGCAAGCTGGTGAAGTACGAGTACGTGCCGGACTTTCAAGGCGCGCTCTACGCCCCCAAGGCCTTGTGAGCCACTCTGTCACCCCACCATTCGAGATCGGAGAGACAAGCATGCAAACCATTCTGGGCGCGACCGGCCAGATCGCGGTCGAACTGGCCCGCGAACTGCGGCGCCACCACACCAGCGACCTGCGGCTGGTGAGCCGCAATCCGCGCAAGGTCAACGACACCGATGAGCTGGTGTCGGCCAATCTGCTCGACGCCCAACAAACGGCCGCGGCGGTCCAGGGCAGCGATGTCGTGTACTTCACGGCCGGTCTGCCACCGGACACGGCGCTGTGGGAAGCCCAGTTCCCGACCATGCTGCGCAACGCGCTCGACGCCAGCCGCGCGGCCGGCGCCAAGTTCGTCTATTTCGACAACACCTACATGTACCCGCAGGACGACCGCGTGCTGACGGAGGACGCCCCCTTCGAGCCGAACGGGCGCAAGGGGAGGGTGCGCGCCGAGATGGCCAACATGGTGCTGGAGGAAATGGCGCGCGGCGACATCCCGGTGCTGATCGGCCGGGCGCCCGAGTTTTACGGCCCGGGCAAGACGCAGAGCTTCACGAACGCGCTGGTCATCGACCCGCTCAAGCAGGGCCAGAAGCCCCGCGTGCCGGTGCGCGATGACACGCGCCGCACCCTGATCTGGACGCCGGATGCCAGCCGTGCCTTGGCCGCCCTGGGCAACGCCCCGGACGCCTTCGGCCAGACCTGGCACCTGCCCTGCGACGACGACCGGCCGACCTACCAGGCGTTGGTGGCCCAGGCCGCCGAGGTGTTTGGCCGACCGCCGGCGTACACGGTCATCAGCCGTTTTGCGATGACGCTGGCCGGACTCTTCAAGAAGGAGGTCCGGGAGATCCGGGAGCTGCTGCCCCGCTACCACCAGGACAACCTGTTCGACTCCAGCAAGTTCAAGCGGCGCTTCCCGGATTTTGTGGTGACCCCCTACAGTGAAGGTCTGCGCCTGATCCAGCAGCAGATGCCGGCCGCCTAGAACCCGCTGTCGCGCCACCACCCCCATCGTTCTCATCCCAACCAGGAAAGCCCATGCGCCTGAATGTCAATGGCCAGATGCGCGAACCCGATGTCGAACCCGACATGCCACTGCTGTGGGTGCTGCGGGACGAGCTGGGCATCACCGGCCCCAAATACGGCTGCGGCCTGGGCGTTTGCGGCGCATGCACCGTGCACCTCGACGGTGTGGCGACGCGCTCGTGCATCCTGCCGGTCGGCCAGGTGCAGGGCAAAGTCACCACGGTCGAGGGGCTGGGCCAGCCCAACGCGCTGCACATCGTCCAGAAAGCCTGGATCGAGCACCAGGTCGCCCAGTGTGGCTACTGCCAGTCGGGCCAGATCATGACGGCGGCGGCCTTCCTCGCCACCCAACCGGCGCCGAGCGATGCGGAGATCGATGCCGCGATGTCGGGCAACCTGTGCCGCTGCGGGACCTATCCGCGCATCCGCGAGGCGGTGCGGGCCGCCGCCAAGGCGCTGGCCGGAGCCGCACAATGAGCCGGCCGGGAACCATTGCCCGCCGCAGCTTCCTCGTCGGATCGGCCGCCATCGCTGGCGGCGTCGCCTTCGGCACCTATCTGGTCCGCCGCACGCCTGCGAACCCGCTGCTGGCCGAACGCCAGGACGGCGAAACCGTTTTCAACCCCTGGGTCAGGATCGACGCCAAGGGCGTCACGCTCATCGCGCCGCACACCGACCTGGGCCAGGGCGTGCGCTCGGTGCAGGCGGCCCTGATCGCCGAGGAACTCGACCTGGCCTGGGGCCAGTTCAGCGTCGAGCCCGGCCCGCCGAGTGCGGCCTACTACAACACCGCGTCGGCCGACGAGATGGTGCCGTTCCTGTCGACCGACACCAGCGCCACCGCTGAGGCGATGCGTTCGACCCTGGGTGCCGTGGTCAAGGTCCTGGGGCTGCAAATCACGGGCGGCTCCAGCACCGTGCCCGACAGCTTCGTCAAGCTGCGCCTGGCCGGCGCGGTGGCGCGCGAAACGCTCAAGCTGGCGGCCTCGAAGCAAAGCGGTGTGCCCGTCGATCAGCTGAAGACCGAGCAGGGCCACGTCGTTCTGCCCGATGGGCGACGCCTGCCCTACACGGCGCTGGCGCGGGACGCGGCTGCCATCGAACCCCCGCGGGATGTCCCGCTGCGCGACCCCTCGCAGTGGCGGCTGATCGGCAAGCCCATGCCGCGGCTGGACATCGTCCCCAAATCCACCGGGACACTGACCTTTGGCATCGACCTTCGCCTCGAAGGCATGCTGCACGCCGCCGTCAAGGTGAACCCGCGCCAAGGGGGGCCGATGCTCCGCTTCGATGCCCAGGCGGCGACGGGCATGCGCGGCGTGAAGAAGGTCGTGCCGGTGACGAACGGCGTCGCGGTGATCGCCGACAACACCTGGCGTGCGTTCCAGGCCGTCAATGCCATCCACGCCGAGTGGGGGCCCGCGCCGTATCCGCCGGAACAGGCCGAGCACTGGCGCGCCGTGGCCGAGTCGTTTGTCCCCGAGCGGCTGGACAAGGTGTGGCGCAACGACGGCGATGTGGAATCGACCCTCGACGCCAAGGCAATCAGCGCCGAGTACCGGGCGCCTTATCTGGCCCATGCCCCGATGGAGCCGCTGTCGGCGGTGGCCCAAGTCACGCCGGAGCGTGTCGACGTCTGGGTCAGCAGCCAGGTGCCGCGGTTCGCGCAGGAGAAGGTCGCCCAGGTCTGCGGCGTCGCCGTCGAGGCGGTCCATCTGCACAACCAGTACTGCGGCGGCAGCTTCGGCCATCGCCTGGAGTTCGAGAACATCACCCTGGTGGCCGAGATCGCCCGCCAGATGCCCGGCGTGCCGATCAAGCTGACCTTCAGCCGCGAGGAAGACTTCGCGCACGACTTCCCGCGCCAGATCACCATGGGCCGGGCACGCGGCAGCACCCAGAACGGCCAAGTCGAGGCGTACGCGCTGGACATCGCCTCGGTCTCGTCCAGCGCCTCACAAATGAAGCGGATCGGGCTGTCGGTGCCCGGCCCGGACGGCCAGATTCCGGCCGGCGCCTGGAACCTGCCCTACGCCTTGCCGCACTGCCGGGTGCGGGCCTACCGGGTGCCCGAACTGGCGCCCACCAGTTCCTGGCGTTCGGTAGGCGCGTCGTCGGCCGGCTTCTTTGCCGACGGCTTCCTCGACGAACTGATCCACGCGGCCGGCGCCGACCCGATGCAGGAGCGTCTGCGCCTGGTGCGCGACCCCGTGGCCCGACAGGTGCTCGAAGCGGTGGCTGCGATGTCGAACTGGCAGGGCGCGAAGCTGGCGCCCGGGCGAGGCCGAGGTGTGGCCTTGGTCGAATCCTTCGGCGTGCCTTGTGCCCAGGTGGTCGAGGTGACGCAGACGGCGCAGGGCGTGCGCATCGACAAGGTCTGGGTGGCGCTGGACGTTGGCCAGGTCATCGACCCGATCAACTTCGACAACCAGGTCAAGGGCGCTGTGGTCTGGGGACTCGGCCACGCGATGAACTGCGAGGTGACCTATGCCGACGGCATGGCTCAGCAGACGAACTTCCATGCCTACCCCGGCATGCGGCTGAACCAATGCCCGGTCATCGAAGTGCGGGGCCTGGCGCACGGCGCCAAGCTGCGCGGCGCTGGCGAGCCGCCCGTGCCGCCGGCCGCCCCGGCGCTGGCCAACGCCATCTTTGCGGCCACGGGTGTGCGGCTGCGCGAGATGCCGTTCTCCCGGCAGATCACCTTCGTCTGAACGCCTGCAAGCACCCCCGGGACCGGCCGCGTGGCGGGTGGCCCGGGTGTGCGCTGCCAGGCGCATGGGGCACGGGTCGGGCAGGGCCTTCTGAGCACCGGCCGGTGCCCATGCCGTCGGGGGCCACGTCGGTGGACGCCGGACCTCAGAAGCTGCCGGTGAAGCGGTACCGGGACGCCGGGTGCCACATGGACGCCACCGACGCCACCACGCCCTGCGAGTGCGTCTGGCGGTGCAGCACCAGACAGGGTTCGCTGGCGCGCATCTGCAGCAGCTCGGCGATGGGCCGCGGCGCCTCGCAGGCCTCGATCTCGAAGCTCACGCCCTGCAGCGGTGCGACCCGCATGAGATAGGCGTTGGGCGTCTGCGTGGCGAAGTCTTGCGCCAGGTAGTCCGGTGCGGCCAGCGGGTGGACGTGGCGGTCTTCCACCTGGATCGGCTGATCGTTCTCAAAGTGCACCACCACCGAGTGGAACAGGGTCGCACCCGGCTTGAGGCCGAAGCGGCGCGCCAGGGCTTCCCCCGCCCGCGCGCGTTCGAGCAGCTGCAGTTCGCTGCGGTGGCGGTGCCCGCGGGCGGCGATTTCGTCGGCGATGTTGCGGATTTCGACCAGCGTGCCCTGGTACTTCTGCTGCGCGACGAAGGTGCCCGAGCCCTGAATCCGCTCGACGATCTGTTCGTCGCTGAGCGCCCGGATCGCGCGGTTGACGGTCATGCGCGAGACGCCGAATTCGCGCGCCAGCGCCTCTTCACCGGGAATGGCGTCTCCCTGCTTCCAGGTCCCGTCCTGGATGCGCGCGAGCACGTACTGCTTGATGGTGAGGTAGGCGGGTTGTGGGTTGGACATAGGGTTTTTACTGACGTTTCGGGCCCTGGGCTGCCTTGACACCGGGCATTGTGGCCCATAAAGTTGTATATACATTACATATGAAAAATCAATCACCTGTATAGCCATTCAACCGAGGAGACCCTGCCATGACCGCCCATGTCATTCCCACCCAGACCAGCAGTCGCGCCTCGGCGCTGCTGCGCCTGACGGTCTACAGCTGCCTGGGGCTGGTGATGTTTTTCCTGCCGATCGAGATCGGCGGCAAGACCACCATCCTGTTCGACCACGCCGCCACCTGGCTGGCCACGCAACAGCGGCCGCTGGCGATTGCCTTCGTGCTGGCGCTCATGGTCTGGGGCGCGGTCTCGCCTTTTGTCAACGGCAGCTGGCGCGCCAGCACCACCGCGGCCGTGTTCAGCGCGCTCAAGGTCCTGGGCCTGGTGCTGGCGCTGATGTACCTGACCGGCACCGGCCCGGCCGTGCTGTTCCAGAAGGACATGCTGCCCTTCCTGTTCGACAAGCTGGCGCTCACCGTCGGCCTGATCGTGCCGCTGGGCGCGGTGGCGCTGGCCTTTCTGGTCGGCTTCGGCCTGCTGGAGCTGGTGGGGGTGCTGATGCAGCCCGTCATGCGCCCCATCTGGCGCACGCCCGGCCACTCGGCCATCGACGCCGTGGCGTCCTTCGTGGGCAGCTACTCGGTGGGCCTGCTGATCACCAACCGCGTCTACCTCGAAGGCAAGTACACGGCGCGCGAGGCGGCCATCATCGCCACCGGCTTCTCCACCGTCTCGGCCGCGTTCATGATCATCGTGGCCAAGACGCTGAACCTGATGCCGGCCTGGAACTTCTACTTCTGGTCGACCTTCGTGATCGCCTTCGCGGTCACCGCCATCACGGCCTGGATGCCGCCGATCTCGCGCATGGACAACAGCGGTGGCGTGAGCGACGCCCTGCCCACCGGCCGCAACCGCTGGCAAGCCGCCTGGGACGCGGGTTTGAGCCAGGCACAGGGCGCGCCCGCCCTGTGGCGCGTGCTGCAGGTCAACCTGCGCGACGGCATCGCCATGGCCAGCGCCGTGGTGCCCACCATCCTCGCCGTGGGCCTGATCGGCCTGCTGCTGGCGCGCTACACGCCGGTGTTCGACCTGCTGGGCCTGCTGCTCGTGCCCTTCGTGTGGATCGCCGGCCTGGCCGAACCCATGGCCACCGCCAAGGCCCTGGCCTCGGGCCTGGCCGAGATGTTCCTGCCCGCCATCCAGCTCAAGGGCGCCGACCCGGTGGTGCGCTACGTCGCCGCCGTGGTCTCGGTCAGCTCGGTGCTGTTCTTCTCGGGTTCCATCCCCTGCGTGCTCGCCACGCGCATCCCGCTGTCGCTGCGCCAGATGGTTGCCGTCTGGTTCGTGCGCACCGTGCTCAGCCTGCTGATGGCCGCCGCCGTCGGCCACGTCGCCCTCGCCCAAGGCTGGATCGCCTGATCCCGCCGCCTTTCTTCTGGAGAACCCCCATGACCACCTCAACCGACCCCCGCTTCGATCCGACCCGCGTGATCCGCGCCCCGCGCGGCAGCCAGCTCAGCTGCAAGAACTGGATCGCCGAAGCCGCCTACCGCATGATCCAGAACAACCTCGACCCCGAGGTCGCCGAGAACCCGCAGCACCTCGTGGTCTACGGCGGCATCGGCCGCGCCGCGCGCGACTGGGCCTGCTTCGACCAGATCCTCGCCTCGCTGAAAGACCTGAACGAGGACGAGACCCTGCTGGTGCAGTCGGGCAAGCCGGTCGGCGTGTTCAAGACCCACGCCAATGCGCCGCGCGTGCTGATCGCCAACAGCAACCTGGTGCCCCAGTGGGCGAACTGGGAACACTTCAATGAACTCGACCGCAAGGGCCTGTTCATGTACGGCCAGATGACCGCTGGCAGCTGGATCTACATCGGCAGCCAGGGCATCGTGCAGGGCACGTTTGAAACCTTTGTGGAAGCCGGCAAGCAGCACTACGGCAACGATCTGTCGGGCCGCTGGATCCTGACCGCCGGCCTGGGCGGCATGGGCGGTGCGCAGCCCCTGGCCGCCACGCTGGCCGGCGCCTGCTCGCTCAACATCGAGTGCCAGCAGAGCAGCATCGACTTCCGCCTGCGCACCCGCTATGTGGACAAACAGGCGCGCGACATCGACCATGCGCTTGAACTCATCAAAGAACACACCGCCAAAAAAGAAGCCGTGTCCATCGCCCTGCTGGGCAACGCGGCCGAGGTGCTGCCCGAGCTGGTGCGGCGCGCGAAGGCCGGTGGCATCAAGCCCGACCTGGTGACCGACCAGACCTCGGCCCACGACCTGATCAACGGCTACCTGCCGGCCGGCTGGACGGTCGAACAATGGAAAGCCGCGCAGCGCGATCCGGCGCAACACCAGCGCCTGACCGCCGAGGCCGCCCAAGGCTGCGCCGTGCACGTGCAGGCCATGCTGGACTTCCAGGCCATGGGCATCCCCACCGTGGACTACGGCAACAACATCCGCCAGGTCGCGTTCGACCAGGGCGTGAAGAACGCGTTCGATTTCCCCGGCTTCGTGCCCGCCTACATCCGCCCCATGTTCTGCGAGGGCAAGGGCCCGTTCCGCTGGGTCGCGCTCTCGGGCGACCCGGAAGACATCTACAAGACCGACGCCAAGATCAAGGAACTGTTCCCCGACAACCACCACACCCACCGCTGGCTGGACATGGCGCGCGAGCGCATCGCCTTCCAGGGCCTGCCGGCGCGCATCTGCTGGCTGGGCCTGGGCGAGCGCCACCTGGCGGGCCTGGCCTTCAACGAGATGGTGCGCAAGGGTGAACTCAAGGCGCCGATCGTGATCGGCCGCGACCATCTGGACACCGGCTCGGTCGCCAGCCCCAACCGCGAGACCGAGGCCATGAAGGACGGCACCGACGCCGTGAGCGACTGGCCGCTGCTCAACGCCCTGCTCAACACCGCCGGCGGCGCCAGCTGGGTCAGCCTGCACCACGGCGGCGGCGTCGGCATGGGCTACTCGCAGCACTCGGGCATGGTGATCGTGGCCGACGGCAGCGACGCCGCCGCCGAACGCCTGGCGCGCGTGCTGGTCAACGACTGCGGCTCGGGCGTGATGCGCCACGCCGACGCGGGCTACGACATCGCCATCGCGACCGCGAAGAAGCAGGGCCTGAAGCTGCCCATGATGAAGACGTCCTGAGCCATGACCCACCGGGCACCCGCTGTACGAATCTCCCCCGTCCGTTCCTCCAACCCCTCTGAAAGCCAAGCATGAAAATCCAAAACGTCCTCCCCGCAGGCCTCCTGGCTCTGGGCATTCTGGCCTGCGCCGCACCGGCCCAGGCCAAAGACTGGAAGTCCGTCACCATCGCCACGGAAGGGGCCTACGAACCCTGGAACCTGACCCTGCCTGGCGGCAAGCTCGGCGGCTTCGAGATCGACATGATCGAGAACCTGTGCCCGCGCATGAAGATCACCTGCAAGCTGGTGGTGCAGAACTGGGACGGCATGATCGCGGGCCTCAAAGCCGGCAAATACGACGTGATGATGGACTCCATCGTCATCACCGAGGAACGCAAGAAGGAGGTCGCCTTCTCCGTCCCCTACGCGTCCACCTCGGCCAGCTTTATCGGCGCCAGCGGCAAGCTGCTGCCCGAATCCAAGGGCGAGACGATGAAGCTGGGCACCGACGCCAAGACCGTGCGCGCCGCCGTCGAGCCGCTGCGCGCCGCCCTCAAGGGCAAGACCATCGGCATCGCCTCGGGCACGGTCTACACCAAGTTCATCGACGAGCATTTCAAGGACATCGCCACCGTGCGCGAATACAGCGCCTCGGCCGACACCATGCTCGACCTGAAGGCCGGTCGCATCGACGCCGCGTTCGACGACGTGACCCTGATCAATTCCATTCTGGCGAAACCGGAAAACAAGGGCCTGGCCTACAGCGGTCCGAAGATCGGCGGCTTGGTGTTCGGCGAAGGCGAAGCCCTGGGCTTCCGCAAGGCCGATGCCGATCTGAAAGCGATGTTCGACGCCGCCATCAAGGCCGCGCTGGCCGACGGCACGATGAAGAAGCTGTCGCTCAAGTGGTTCAAGACCGACCTGACCCCCGCCAACCCCTGAGTCCAGCCCAGGCCACCGTCAATCAGACCGGAGCGTCCCCATGGATCTGTTCGAAATGTTGGGCTTCAGCGAGCAGGGCTGGGGATCGGCCCTGCTGCTGGCCACGCTGTTGACGGTGGCACTGACCCTGTGCGGGCTGCTGGTCGGCTCGGTTTTCGGCGCGCTGATCGCTGCCGCCAAGCTCTCGCCGCGGCGCAGCCTGCGCAGCGTCGGTGAGCTGTATTCCACCGTGTTCCGGGGCATCCCGGAGCTGCTGGTGATCTACCTGTTCTACTTCGGCGGCTCGACCCTGATCACCGCCGTCGGCCAATGGTTCGGCGCCGAGGGCTTCATCGCCACGCCGCCGTTCCTGGTCGGCGCGCTGGCGGTGGGCATGATCTCCGGCTCCTACCAGGCCGAGGTCTACCGCGGCGCCTACCTGGCCGTGGCGCAAGGTGAACTGGAGGCCGCACGCTCCATCGGCATGCCCACGCTGATGCTGGCACGGCGCATCCTGATGCCGCAAATCTTCCGGCTGTCGCTGCCCGGTCTGGGCAACGTCTGGCAGATGAGCCTGAAGGACTCGGCGCTGATCTCGGTCACCGGTCTGGCCGAGCTGATGCGCACCACGCAAATCGCCGCCGGATCGACCCGCCAGTATTTCGTGTTCTACATCGTCGGCGGCCTGCTGTATCTGGTGCTCACCGGTATGTCGAACCAGGTGTTCAGCCGGGCTGAAAAGCACATGGGCAAGTCCCAGCGGCGCAACCTGGCGGGAGGCCACTGAGATGGACTTCGAGTTTTTGTTCAACACCATGGGCAAGCTGCTGGCCGCCGTGCCCACCACGCTGGGCCTGTTCTCCCTGTCTATGCTGTTCGGTGGCCTGCTGTCGCTGGTGATCGTGGCCATGCGGGTCAGCCCCTACCCGGCGCTTAGCTGGTTTGCGCGCGGCTATGTGCTGGTGTTCCGCGGCTCGCCGCTGCTGATCCAGCTGTTCTTGATCTATTACGGCCTGGGCCAGTTCGAGGCCGTGCGCGACAGCGTCGCCTGGGTGGTGCTGCGGGAACCCTATGCCTGCGCGGTGCTGGCGCTGGCCCTGTGCACCGCCGGCTACACCGCGGAAATTTTGCGTGGTGGCCTGCTGGCCGTGCCGCACGGCCAGATCGAAGCCGGCCTGGCCACCGGCATGTCGCGCTGGACCCTGCTGCAGCGGGTGATCGCGCCGATCGCGCTGCGCCAGTGCCTGCCCGCCTATTCCACCGAGCTGATTCTGCTGGTGAAGTCCACCGCGCTGGCCAGCCTGGTGACGGTGTGGGACGTGACCGGCGTGGCCCAGCAGATCATCCAGCGCAGCTACCGCACCATGGAGGTGTTCCTCTGCGCCGCCGCCATCTACCTGGTGCTGAACTTCCTGCTGGTGCGCGCCGTGGCGCTGCTTGAACACCGGCTGTCGCCGCACCTTCGCAAGCGACCCGGCACCGCGGTCAACGCCCAAGCCCAACCCCTCTGAGCCGATCATGAATACCACCCACGCCACCCTGGCCGTCACCGGCATTCACAAGTCCTTTGGCGACCACCACGTGCTCAAAGGCATTTCGTTGAACGCCCGCAAGGGCGACGTGATCTCCATCCTGGGGGCCAGCGGTTCGGGCAAGAGCACCTTTCTGCGCTGCATCAACCTGCTGGAAACGCCCGATCAGGGCAGTGTCTGCCTGAACGGCGAAACCCTGGAAATGCGCCAGCGCAAGGACGGCCACATGGAGCCGGTGCACCGCAAGCAGGTCGAACGCATGCGCTCGCAGCTGGCCATGGTGTTCCAGGGCTTCAACCTCTGGTCGCACATGACGGTGTTGCAGAACCTCATCGAGGGACCGACCCGGGTTCAAAAGCGCTCGCGTGCCGAATGCGTGGAGGAAGCCGAAGCCCTGCTGCAGCGGGTGGGCCTGTACGACCGGCGCGACTACTACCCGGCGCACCTGTCCGGCGGCCAGCAGCAGCGCGTGGCGATCGCCCGCGCCCTGGCCATGCAGCCCCTGGTGATGCTGTTCGACGAGCCCACCTCGGCGCTGGATCCCGAGCTGGTCGGCGAGGTGCTGAAGGTGATGCGCTCGCTGGCCGAAGAGGGTCGCACCATGCTGGTGGTGACGCACGAGATGGGCTTTGCGCGCAACGTGTCCAACCGCGTGGTCTTCATGCACCAGGGAGTGATCGACATCGAAGGTGCGCCCGCGGAGGTGTTTGGCCGCCAGGCCTCGGAGCGTTTCCGGCAGTTCACCTCCAGCCACCAGGAACGGGCCGGCGCATGAACCTGGACCGCACGATCACCTTGGGTGACGCTCCCCTGGGCTGGCGCGACCTGGTCGCCGTGGCCCGCGACGGCGCTCGGCTGGTACTCTCGCCCGCGGCCTGGGCCCGCATGGCCAACGCCCGCGCCATCGTTGACTGCATCGTCGCGCGCGACGAGCGCGCCTATGGTGTCAGCACCGGACTCGGCGCCCTGAGCAACGTGCTCCTGCACGGTGATCAGCTGGCGCAGCTGTCCAAGAACACCTTGCTCAGCCACGCGGTCGGTGTCGGGCCCTTGTTGTCGGTGCCGCAGACCCGCGCCATCCTCTTCGCGGCGCTGGCCAACTTCGCCCAGGGCTACTCCGGCCTGCAGCCCAAGGTGGTCGACGGCCTGCTGGCGCTGCTCAATTTGGAGATCACCCCCTGCGTGCCGTCGCAGGGTTCGGTGGGTTACCTCAGCCACATGGCGCACATCGGGGTGACGCTGCTGGGCGTGGGCGATGTGCAGTGGCAAGGCCGCACCCTGCCCGCCGCCGAGGCCCTGGCCGCCAATGGACTGCAGCCACTGGTGCTGGGTGCCAAGGACGGCCTGTGCCTGGTCAACGGCACACCCTGCATGACCGGCCTGGCCGCCCTCGCGCTGGCCGACGTGGAACGGCTGGCCGACTGGGCCGATGTCATCAGCGCCATGAGCTTCGAGGCCTTGCGCGGTCAGATCGACGCGTTCGACGCCGACATCCTGGCCCTCAAGCCGCATCCCGGCATGCAGCAGGTGGGCCGGCATTTGCGCAGCCTGCTGGACGGCAGCGAAGTGGTTGCCAGCAGCCGCGGGCTGCGGACCCAGGACGCCCTGAGCATCCGCTCCCTGCCGCAGATCCACGGCGCCTGTCGCGACCAGATCGCGCACGCCGCACGCCAGATCGACATCGAGCTCAATTCCGTCACCGACAACCCGCTGCTGCTGGGCAGCCCGCAGGCCTACCGCGTCATGTCGCAGGCCAATCCACACGGCGAATCGGTGGCCATGGCGGCCGACCTGCTGCGCATCGCGGTGGCCGAGCTCGGCGGTGTGGCCGAACGGCGCATCGACCGGCTGGTGAACCCGCTGGTCAGCGGCCTGCCGGCGTTTCTGGTGTCGGAGCCGGGCGTGAATTCGGGCCTCATGATCACCCAGTACACCGCCGCCTCGCTGGCCGGTGAAAACCGCCGCCTGGCCCAGCCGGTGGTGGTGGACAACTTCGTCACCTCGGGCAACCAGGAAGACCATGTGAGCCTGGGCACCACGGCGGCGCTGGACCTGCACCAGTCGCTGCTGAACCTGAACCAGATTCTGGCGATTGAATTCCTGCTGGCGGCGCAGGCCTTCGAGTTCCTGAAGACACAAAGCTTCGGCCGGGGCACCGGGCGTGCCTGGCGCCTGTTGCGCGAGCACGTTCCGGCCTACCACGTCGACCGTTTTCTGGCGCCCGATATTGCCCAGACCGCCGAGCTGTTGCGCGACCCCGCCGCCTTGCAAGGCCTGCTGCCATGATCCACAGCTTCGACACCGCCAGCCTGGTCACAACACCCTGGAAAAACGGCGGCGGCAGCACCTGCGAAATCGTGCGCCGGCCGGCCGGCGCGGACCTGGATCATTTCGACTGGCGCGTCAGCATCGCCACCATCGGTCTCGATGGTCCGTTCTCGACCTTTCCCGGCGTCGACCGGATCATCATGCTGCTGGATGGCCAGGGCATCCGGTTGCGGATGGCCGGTGGCGCCGACCACACCCTCGACCAGGCCCTGGCGCCGTTTCCATTCCGCGGAGAAGCGTCGGTGGACTGCACGCTGCTCGGCGGCACCAGCACCGACTTCAATGTGATGGTCCGGCGCGACGCGCTGCAGGCGCAGCTGACGGTGCTGCACACGGCAACCGCACTGCCGGCGACCCGCCGCGGACTGCTGCTGTCGGTCCGGGGCACCTGGATCTCGGGCGATCAGGCACTGGCGCCGGGCAGCGGGGTGTGGTGGGATGAGACCCCGCTGGGTGGCCAGGTCCGGCCGCTGTCGGGCGACCAGCCGGCCCTGGTGTGGCTGCAGATGACGGAAACGACACGATGAACCAGAGCCTTCACGCTGAACACGCCTTGCTCCCCGGGGGCTGGGCCCGCGACGTCCTGCTGCAATGGGACGGCGCGGGGCGGCTGACCCAGGTGGCGCCGAACACCGCCCGACCCGACGGCATTCCGGCGGCCGCCGGGCCGCTGATCCCCGGTCTGCCCAACCTGCATTCGCACGCCTTCCAGCGCGCCTTCGCCGGCCTGACCGAGTACCGCGGCGAGGCGCAGGACAGCTTCTGGAGCTGGCGCAGCCTGATGTACCGCTTTGCCCAGCGCATCACGCCCGAACAGCTCGAAGCCATCGCCACCTGGCTCTACATCGAGATGCTGGAGGCCGGCTACACCCAGGTGTGCGAATTCCATTACGTGCACCACGACCCGGCGGGCCGGCCCTACGCCGACGACGCCACCATGGCGCACAGCCTGCTGCGCGCGGCCCAGGCGGTGGGCATCGGCCTCACGCTGCTGCCCGTGCTCTACCAGAACAGCGGCTTCGGCGGCACCCCGCCGACCGAGGGACAGCGCCGCTTCATCCGCAGCACCGACAACATGCTGGACCTGCTGGCGCGGCTGCGGCCGGCCTGCGCGGCGCAGGGCGCCCGGCTCGGCCTCGCCCCGCACTCGCTGCGCGCCGTGACGCCGGACAGCCTGCAGGCGGTGCTGACCGGCCTGGAGGCCCTGGACCCGACCGCACCGGTGCACATCCACATCGCAGAACAGACCGCCGAGGTCGACGCCTGCCTGGCCTGGAGCGGCCAGCGGCCGGTGCAGTGGCTGCTGGAGCACGCGCCGGTCGACGCCCGCTGGTGCCTGGTGCACGCCACCCACATGAGCGAGACCGAATACCGCGACGCGGCCCGCAGCGGCGCCGTCGCCGGGCTGTGCCCGACCACCGAGGCCAACCTCGGCGACGGGCTGTTCGACCTGCCCCGCTGGCGGCAGCACGGTGGCGCCTGGGGCCTGGGCTCGGACAGCCACGCCAGCGTCGACGCGGCCGAGGAACTGCGCCTGCTCGAATACGGCCAGCGGCTGTGGCGGCGCGAGCGCAATGTGCTGGCGACCCCCGAGCAGCCCCAGGTCGCCACCGCGCAGCTGCTGCAGGCGGTCGCGGGCGGCGCGCAGGCCGCAGGCCGCCTCGGCCAGGGTGGGGCGGCGGGATTGGCCGTGGGCCAGGGCGCGGACTTCGTGGTGCTGGATGCGCAGCATGTGGCCCTGGCCGGCCTCGGTGCGCCCGACATGCTGTCCAGCCATGTGTTCGCCAGCCACCGCGCGCAGGCGCTGCACAGCGTCTGGACCCAGGGCCACCCGCGCACCGACGTCGGTCAACACCCGCTGCGGGCGTCTGCGGCGCAGGCCTTCGTGGCCGCACGCCAATCCATCATTTCCAGCACCTGAGCCATGACCACCGTCACCACCGAACCCCCGTTCGTGTTCCACCCGGGCACACGCCCGCTGCTGATCTCGATCCCGCACGTCGGCACCCACGTGCCCCCGGCCATCGCCGAGCGCCTGACCGAAGAAGGCCGCACGGTGCGCGACACCGACTGGCACCTGGACCGGCTCTACGGCTTTGCCCAGGACATGGGCGCCTCGATCCTGATGGCCACCCATTCGCGCTACGTGATCGACCTCAACCGACCACCCGACGGCACCAGCCTCTACCCCGGCCAGAGCGTCACCGGCCTGTGCCCTGTCGACACCTTCGAGGGGCTGGCGCTCTATCAGCCCGGTCAGGAACCCGACGAGGCCGAGATCGCGGCCCGCCGCGACGCGGTCTGGGCGCCTTACCACCGCCAGCTCGCCGCCGAACTGGCCCGCCTGAAGTCCCTTCATGCGCGGGTTGTGCTCTGGGACGCGCATTCCATCCGCTCCGTCGTGCCGCGCTTCTTCGACGGCCGGCTGCCCGACCTCAACCTGGGCACCGCCGACGGCGCCAGCTGCGATCCGGCGCTGGCGCAGACGCTGCTGAGCATCGCCCAGAGCGCGCCGGGATACAGCGCGGTGCTCAACGGCCGCTTTAAGGGCGGGCACATCACCCGCCAGCACGGGCAGCCGTCGGCGGGCATCCACGCGGTGCAGCTGGAGATGACCCAGTGCAGCTACATGGAAGAAGACATGCCCATGCGCTACCTGCCCGACCAGGCTTCGCAGCTGCAACCCACGCTGCGCGCTCTGCTCGACGCCGCGCTGCGGTTTGCGCAAAGCGCCTGAGCGCTGGATCATCCGTCACGACATCCGAACCCGAACCTTTCACCGATTGCCACCCATGTCCGACACCACCACCGCCACCCCCACCCCCCTGGTCCTGACGCCCGGCCAGATGAGCCTGGACGACCTGCGCTCCATCTGGGCGGCGCCCCGGCCGATCACGCTGCCGGCGTCGCAGCGCGCCGCCATCGACGCAGCGGCCGCGGCCATCCACGCCATCGTCGCCAAAGGCGATGCCGCCTACGGCATCAACACCGGCTTCGGCAAGCTGGCCAAGACGCGCATCCCCGACGAGCAGCTGGAGCTGCTGCAGCGCAACCTGATCCTCTCGCACTCGGTCGGCACCGGCGAACCCATGAGCGACGCCACCGTGCGTCTCGTGATGCTGATGAAGGCGGCCAGCCTGGCGCGCGGCTACTCGGGCGTGCGCCCGGTGGTCATCGACACCCTGCTGGCGCTGCTGAACGCCGGCGTGATGCCGGTGATCCCGGTCAAGGGCTCGGTCGGCGCATCCGGCGACCTGGCGCCGCTGTCGCACATGACGCTGGCGCTGATGGGCGAAGGCCCGGTGCGCGTGAACGGCGAGATGCGCCCGGCCGCCGAGGCGCTCCAGGCCGCCGGCATCGCGCCGCTGACCCTGGCCGCCAAAGAAGGCCTGGCGCTGATCAACGGCACCCAGGTGTCGACCGCGCTGGCGCTGCACGGCCTGTTCATGGCCGAGCGCCTGCTCGACGCCGGCACGGTGATCGGTGCGCTCTGTGTCGACGCCGCCAAGGGCAGCGACGCGCCCTTCGACCCGCGCATCCACGCGGTGCGCGGCCAGCCGGGGCAGATCGCGGTGGCCGCGGCCACCCGCGCGCTGCTGGCGGGCAGCCAGATCCGCCTCTCGCACATGGAAGGCGACGAACGCGTGCAGGACCCCTACAGCCTGCGCTGCCAGCCGCAGGTCATGGGCGCCTGCCGCGACCTGATCGCCAACGCCGCGCGCACCCTGCTGACCGAGGCCAACGCCGTGACCGACAACCCGCTGGTGTTCGTCGATTCCGGCGAGGTGCTCTCGGGCGGCAATTTCCACGCCGAACCGGTGGCGTTTGCCGCCGACACGCTGGCGCTGGCCATCAGCGAGATCGGCGCGATCTCCGAGCGCCGCATCGCGCTGCTGATCGACAGCTCGCTCTCGGGCCTGCCGCCCTTCCTGGTCGACCAGCCGGGGCTCAACAGCGGCTTCATGATCGCGCACGTGACCGCGGCGGCCCTGGCGTCGGAGAACAAGTCCCACGCCCACCCGGCCAGCGTCGACAGCCTGCCGACCTCGGCCAACCAGGAAGACCACGTCAGCATGGCCACCTTCGCCGGCCGCCGCCTGGACGAGATGGCGCGCAACACCGCCACCATCCTGGCCATTGAATGGCTGTCTGCGGCGCAGGGGGTGGATTTCCACCGCCCGCTGCGCACCTCGCAGCGGCTGGCGCAGACGCACGCCACGCTGCGCCAGCGCGTGCCGTTCTACGCGCAGGACCGGCTGTTCGCCCCCGACATCGAGGCGGCCCTGCAGCTGGTGCTCCAGGGCGCGGCCAGCCGGGATCAGCAAGACCTGCTGACCGCCCTCTGGGCGCATTGAGCGGGACGCCGCCCACTGCCATGTCCCACCAGCCATCGGGTCTGCGCGTCGATGCGGTGCCGGGCGCCCTCTGGCGCAATAGCGGCGGCGTCACGCGCGAACTGCTGCGCTGGCCGGGCGGCGGCGACGACTGGCGGCTGCGCATCAGCGTGGCCGACATCGCCACCGACGGCCCGTTTTCGGTCTTCGAGGGCGTTCAGCGCTGGATCACCCTGCTCAGCGGTGAGGGCCTGGCGCTGGACTTTGCCGGTCGGCCGCAGACGCTGCGACCGGGCGACGCGCCGCTGGCGTTCGACGGCGGCGCGCCGCCCGTTGGCCGGCTGCTGGGCGGGCCGGTGCGCGATCTCAACCTCATGGTCCGCGGGGGATCAGGGGGAATGACCGCGATGGCCGACGACGTCCCCTGGTCCGCCCCGCGCGGCGCGCACGCGGGCCTGTTCGCCCGGGTGGCGGGGCGCTGGAGCGGCGCCGGCGACACCCGCACGCTCGCCGCCCAGAGCCTGCTGTGGTTCGAGGAACCCCCGGCCGGACCCTGGCGCTTCGAGCCCTTTGCCATGCACCCCGCCGCCGCCGCGCCCGTCGGCTGGTGGCTGCACCACCTGCCCGTCGGACCCTCCACATGAACACCAGAACCCTCTGGCGCAACGCGCGCCTGGCCACCCTCGACCCGGCCGTCGATGCCGACGGCTGGGGCCTGATCGAACACGGCGCCTTGCTGACCGACGGCCCGCACATCGTCTGGGTCGGGCGCGAGGACGAACGCCCGGCCGGCGAACCGCCCGCGCGCACCGTCGACCTGGGCGGCGCGCTGGTCACGCCGGGGCTGGTCGACTGCCACACCCACCTGGTCTACGGCGGACACCGTGCCGCCGAGTTCGAGCAGCGCCTGAACGGGGTGAGCTACGAGGCGATCGCCCGCGCCGGTGGCGGCATCCGTTCCACGGTGGCCGCCACGCGCGCGGCGAGCGAAGAGGCGCTGTGGGACAGTGCCGCGCAGCGCGCCGCGGCCTTGATGGCCGAAGGCGTGACCACGCTGGAAATCAAGTCGGGTTACGGCCTGTCGCTGGACGCCGAAGCGCGTTGCCTGCGCGTGGCCCGCCGCCTGGGGCAGACGCTGCCGGTGGATGTGCGCACCACCTTCCTGGGCGCGCACGCGCTGCCGCCCGAGTTTGAAGGCCGGCCCGATGACTACATCGACGCCGTCTGCGACTGGATGGCCGAGCTGCACCGCCAGGGGCTGATCGACGCGGTCGACGCCTTCTGCGAAAACATCGGCTTTTCGCCCGCGCAGACACAACGGGTTTTCGAGGCGGCGCGGCGCTGGCAACTGCCCGTCAAGCTGCACGCGGAACAGCTGTCGGACCAGGGGGGCGCGGCCCTCGCGGCCTCGTTCAACGCCCTGTCCTGCGACCACCTGGAGCACCTGAGCGCGGACGGCATCGCCGCCATGCGGGCCGCGGGCAGCGTCGCGGTGCTGCTGCCGGGCGCCTACTACTTCCTGCGGGAGACGCGCCTGCCCCCCATCGAGGCGCTGCGCCAGGCCGGTGTGCCCATGGCCGTCTCGACCGATCACAACCCGGGCACCTCGCCCGGCCTGTCCCTGCTGCTCATGGCCAGCATGGCGTGCACCCTGTTCCGGCTCACCCCGCTCGAAGCGGTGCAGGGCATCACCGTGCACGCCGCGCAGGCGCTGGGCCTTCGGGACCGGGGGCAGCTCATCGCCGGGCAGCGTGCCGACTTCGTCGCCTGGGACCTGCAGCACCCCAACGAGCTGGCCTACTGGTTCGGTCGCAACCCCTGCCGACACGTCATCCACCACGGCGTGCAACGGTCATAGGCACCCCCCGACGTGTGTATGGGCCGGCCGCACCGACAGTGAAGCGTCCGGCCCGGGCACCCGCTGGCACCACGTCGTGCGCCCCTTCGATGCCCGCAGCCACGGCGGGGTGGCCCTGGTCGGCTTCGCGGTGGACGAGCGGGTGCGGCGCAACGGGGGGCGGGCCGGCGCGGCCGCCGGCCCCGCCGCGCTCGGGCGCGGCAAAAACGCGGGGGCGTTCGGTGGGTCGGGGCGCGGTTGGTGACAGAATGAAACAACAACACCATCGCCGACAGGGGCATCTGAATGCGAAACCACACCGGGCAGGGGCGCGCGGGGCAGGGGGCGGGCCCGGCTGAATGTCTTGCCACGCCGCACACGCGCCGCCATTGGCTGCACGCCGGGGGCCTGTGCCTGCTGGGCGGCGCGGTGGCGCCGCTGCTGGCGGCCTGCCAGCCCGTGCCCGCCGCGCCGCTGAAGCTGGGCCTGAACGCCTGGGTCGGCTACGACCCCCTGGTGCTGGCGCGCGAACGTGGCTTCATCGACACCCAGGCGGTGAAGGTGATCGAACTGTCGTCGAGTTCCGAGACCCTGCGCCATTTCCGCAACCGCCTGCTCGACGCCGCCGCGCTGACGCTAGACGAGGCCTTGCGCCTGGCCGACGAGGGGTTCGATCCGCGGGTGGTGGCGGTGCTCAGCGCCTCGGCCGGGGCCGATGTGGTGATGGCGGTGCCCGGGGTGCGCAACCTCGACGGGCTGCGCGGGCGCACCGTGGCGGTGGAAGCCACCACCGTGGGGGCCTTGATGCTGCAGCGCCTGCTGCAGGCCGCGCGCCTGCGGCCCGCTGACGTGCGGGTGATGAACGTGGAGGCGACGCAGCACGTGGCGCTGCTGCGCGACGGCCGCGCCGAGGTGGCGGTGTCGTACGAGCCACTGGCGAGCGCCCTGCGCGAGGTGGGTTGCGTGCCCATTTTTGACAGCCGGCAGATGCCGGGCGACATCGTGGACGTGCTGCTGGTGCACGCCGATGTGCTGGGGGCGCGGGCGGCTCAGGTGCAGGCGCTGGTCGCGGGCTGGCAGCGCGGGCTGGCCGCGGTCGAGCAGGAACCCGACGCCAGCGCGGCCCTGCTGGCCCCCGGCGCCGACCTGACGCCTGCGCAATACCTGGCCTCGTTCCGGGGGCTGGATTTCTACGACGCCCGGCAGTCCCTGGCCTTGTTGTCGGGCGAGCCCAAAGCCCTGGGGCAGGCGTCCGAGAGGCTGGCCATCACCTTGCAGACGATGGGGCTGATCCACGAATCGCCCGACTGGGGCCGTTTGCTGGCGCCCGAACCGGCCAAGCGCCTGATGCAGGCGCAAGGAGCGGGCGCATGAGTTCGCCACCCTGGTTGTTGCGCCTGGGGGGGCGGCACCTGTTTCCCCTGCTGCTGTGTGTGTTCGCGTTGCTGACCATTGCGCTGCGCTACCAGCAGCAGATGAGCAGCATCACCGACGAGGTGGTGCAGCAGGAATCCGAACGCTTGCGCGAGCGCCTGAGCATCGACCAGAGCCAGCTGGAACAGCGCATGGGCGCGGACGACACGCTGGTGCTGCGCCGCGTGGTGGGGGCGCTGGCCCTGCACCAGGGCCTGGAGCGTGCCTACCTGATCGACCCGCTGGGCCGGGTGCGGGCCTCGCTGTCGCGTCTGGACCTGGGCCATCCCGTCACCGACGTGCTGGCGCGCGCGGGCGTGCCCGAGTCGCTGACGGGCTTGCAGACGGCGCCTGCGCCGCACGCCATCGTGGTGAGCGCGCAGGCCGATGGCCGGGCCCTGAGCGGCGACATGCCGTTGCAGGGCGAACACCGGCTGCTGGTGTGGGTGGACAACACCCGTGCCGTCGCGGTGCGCCGCGCCGCGGTGCAGGACGAGCTGGTGCGCGAAGCCGGGGCGGTGCTGGTGGCCGTGGCGGGGCTGGCGCTGCTGCTGCACCTGTTGTGGTTCCGCCGTGCGCAGCGCCTGTCGCGTGCGCTGGGGGCCATGGGCGCGGGCGACCTGGCCACGCGGGCCGGCCTGCAGGGGCGCGACGAACTGGCCGACATCGGCGCCGCGGCCGACCGCATGGCCGAGCAGCTGCGCCAGGAGCAGGAACGCCTGCGCCACATGAGCGACCTGATCAACCGCTCGCCGGCGGTGGTGATCGAGTGGCTCAACCAGCCGGGCTGGCCGGTGGTGCAGGTCAGTGCCTCGGTGCGGCAGTGGGGCTACGAGCCCGAGCAGCTGTTGCAGGGAAGCTTGCAGTACAGCGACCTGATCCACCCCGACGACAACCAGCGCATCCACGACGAGGTGGCGCATTACTTCGCGCACGGGCCGGACGAGTACCGCCAGTCCTACCGCATCCGCTGTGCCGACGGCCGCTGGGCCTGGGTGGATGACCGCACCACGCTCGGGCGCGACGCCGCCGGTGGGGTGGTGAACATCAGCGGTGTGCTGCTGGACGTGAGCGCGCAGGTGGAGGCCGAGCACACCCAGCGCCAGCAGGCCGAGCTGCTGCGCATGTTCTACGAGCTGCCCTTCCTGGGCATGGCGATCTCGTCGCCGACCGACAAGCGCTGGCTGCAGGTGAACGACCGGCTGTGCGAGATCCTGGGCTATGCGCGCGAAGAGCTGCTGCGCATGAGCTGGGCCGAGATGACGCCGCTGGGCGACCTGGAACGCAACGTGGCGCTGTTCGATGAACTCATCGCCGGTGTGCACAACGGCTACCGCATGGCCAAGCGTTTTCGGCGCAAGGACGGGCGCATCGTGCACACCGAGATCGACGTGCGCGCGGTGCGCGACGAGACCGGCCGCGTCCAGCAGCTGTTTGCCACGATCCAGGACGTGACCGAGCGCGTGGTGGCCGACATGGCCCTGCGGCGCAGCCAGACGCTGCTGCTCGAAGCGCAACGCATCGGCCGCATGGGCAGCTGGAACTATGACGTGGCCACCGGGCTGTCGGACTGGACGGATGAGATGGTCCGGTTGCACGGGTGGGGCCCCGGGCTTTACGCCGATTACCTGGCGCACGTGCACCCGCAGGACCGATCCGCTCTGGACGTGGCCTATCAGGCGGCCATCCAGCATGGGGAGCCGATGAATGTGAGCTACCGCTGGCTGAGGCCGGACGGACCGGTCAAGCACCTGCGCATCCGCAGCGACGCCCTGCGGGAAGAGGGGCAGGTCGTCAATCTGCTGGGCCTGGTGCAGGACGAGACCGAGCTGGTCGAAGCCCAGCTCGCGCGCGACCGCCTGGTCTCGGTGATGGAGACCACCACCGACATCGTCAGCATGGCCGACGCGCAGGGCCACGTGTTCTATTTCAACCGGGCGGGTTACGACATGCTGGGCCTTCGGCCGGGCGAGCCCCTGGACGAGGCGATCCGCCAGGTGCACCCGGCCTGGGCCGCCCGGCTGGTGCACGACGAAGGCATCCCGACCGCGATCGAGCGGGGCCGCTGGCTGGGCGAGACGGCGGTGTTCGATGCGCAGGGGCGCGAGGTGCCGATGTCGCAGCTGATCATGGCGCACCGCGGCGCCGACGGGCAGGTCGAGTACCTCTGGTCGATCCTGCGCGACGTCTCCGAGAGCAAGGCCGCCGAGGCGGCGCTGGAGGAAGAGCGCTCGCGACTGGCCGAGGCGCAGGCGGTGGCACGCATCGGCAGCTGGAGCGTGCAACTGCCCGAGGGCGTGGTGCGCTGGTCGGCGCAGCACTATGCGATGCTGGGACTGGACCCCGCGCAGGTCGCGCCCAGTGTGAAGGCCTACCTGGCGGTGGTGCACCCGGACGACCAGGCACGCGTGCGCGCCCATGTCATGGCGCGCGCGCGCGCTCCGGTGGATCCGGTGACCGGGCGCGACAGCACAGGCGTGGACAAGATCGAACACCGCCTCGTCACGCCGCAGGGGGTGCGCCATGTCGAGGAGCGTGCGAGCCTGGAACGCGACGCCGACGGCCGTGTGGTGCGCATCTTCGGCACCACCATGGACGTGACCGAGCGTGTGCTGGCCGACCGGGTGGCGAACGAACTGCGCGACATGCTGGAGCAGGCCGAGTCGGTGGCCTTGCTGGGCAGCTGGACCGCCGACGCACAGACCCAGCGCGTGGCCGTGTCGACCCAGCTGTTCCGCAACCTGGGGCTGGCGCCGGCCGACCGGCCGCCGTCCAACGAGGTGTATCTCTCGTGTGTGCACCCGGACGACCAGACCATGGTGGCGCAGGACATGGATCGGATACGCCGCGGTGCGGAGGTGAGCCCCCTGGTCTTCCGCACCCACCCGGCCCGTGGACCGGTGCGGGTGATGCGCCGCACGGTGCACCGCATCACCCGCGACGATCAGGGCCTCAAGCCGCGCTACATCGGCACCCTGCAGGACATCACCGACGCGGTGCAGGCCGAAGAACAGCTGCGCCAGGTCAACCAGGAACTGGAGCGGCGCGTGGCCGAGCGCACCGCGCAGCTGCGCCAGGCCAACCAGGAACTCGAAGCGTTCTCGTACACCGTCTCGCACGACCTCAAGGCACCGCTGCGCGGCATCGACGGCTACAGCCAGCTGCTGGTGGAGGAGTACGGCGAACGCCTGGACGAGGACGGCCGCCAGTTCGTCCGGCGCATCCGCCACGGTGTGCAGCTCATGGGCGAGCTGATCAGCGACCTGCTGGAGTATTCGCGCATGGAACGGCGCGACATGGCGGCCGACCCGGTCCCGCTGCTGCCGCTGGTGCAGCAGGTGCTGGACGGTTACGAGGCCGACATCCACCGCCAGGGCGCGCAGGTGCAGCTGGCCATGGAGCCGTTCACGCTGGCGCTGGACCGCGAAGGCATGGCCGTGGTGCTGCGCAACCTGATCGGCAACGCGCTGAAGTTCAGCCGCGACCGCCAGCCCCCCCGGGTGGAAATCGGTAGTCGCAGCGAAGCCGGGCGGCGTATTCTCTGGGTGCGCGACAACGGCGTCGGCTTCGACATGAAATACCACGACCGCATGTTCGGCATCTTCCAGCGCCTGCACCGTGCCGAGGAGTTCCCGGGCACCGGGGTGGGCCTGGCCCTGGTGTCCAAGGCCGTTCAGCGCATGGGCGGACGCGTCTGGGCTGAAAGCACCCTGGGTGCCGGTGCCACATTTTTTCTGGAGTTTCCCGAATGAGCACTTCCGTGAACCTGCCCCCCATCTTGCTGGTGGAGGACAACCCGATGGACCTGGACCTGACGCTGCGCGCGTTCAACAAGAAAAAATTCACCAACCAGGTGCACGTCGCGCGCGACGGCGAGGAGGCGCTGGCCTTCATCCCGCGCTGGGAAGCGGGCGAGACGCTGCCGGCGGTGATCCTGCTGGACATCAACCTGCCCAAGATCAGCGGATTGGAAGTGTTGCGCCAGCTCAAGGCGCACGAGCGGTTCCGGCGCATCCCGGTGGTCGTGCTGACCTCGTCCCGGGAAGACAAAGACCTCAAGACCGCCTACGATTTGGGCGTCAATTCGTACATCGAAAAGCCGGTCAGCTTCAACAAGTTCATGGACGTGGCCGAGCAGATCGAGTTGTACTGGTGCGTGCTCAATGAGCGCCCCTTCTGAGCCACAACGGACACACCCTGGAGACACCATGTCGATGCTCAAGATCCTGATCCCGGTTGATGGTTCGGAACGGTCGCTGGACGCGGTGCACCACGCGCTGGCACTCACCGGGCGCGGTCTGCGGGCGCGGTTCGTGGTGGCCAACGTGCAGTCGCCCGCCAACCTCTACGAACTGGTGGTGGCCCACAACCCGCAGGTGCTGCAGCAGGTGAGCGAGGCCGCGGGCCGCGACCTGATGCGCCCGGCCCTTGAGCTGCTGCAGGCCGCGGGCCTGCAGGTCGAGCAGGACGTGGCCACGGGCGACCCGGCCCACACCCTGGTCGAGATCCTGGAACGGCACGGCTGTGACGCCGTCATCCTGAGCGCGCACGGCGCCAGCGGTTTTCGCACCCAGCTGGGGGCGGTGGCGCACGAGATGGTGCAGATCGCGCCGGTGCCGGTGACGGTGGTGCGGCCGGCCGAGCGCGACAGCGACTGAGCCTCCTCGACCGACGCGCCCACGGGGCCGACAGCCAACGGCGGACCCGCGCAGGCGGGGGCCGCCGTTGCGCTTTCTGAGGGGCGGAGCGGGCAGGGGGCGGGCGCACGTCCCGACACCCGGAAGCCGCCCCGGCGCCTGGCCGGGGGATGGATTACGATTACGTTTAGGTGAATCTGTTTACGTATGCGAAATCTTGCGCTACAGTACACGCACAACAGGCCACCCGCGGAGACAGCGTTCCATGTCCACTTACACCTACCCCAAGTTCACCTACCGGGCGCCCACCGACCTGATGGCGGGTGCACCGCAGCGCCGGCCGCTGGTGGTCATCGGGGCCGGCCCGGTGGGGCTGGCCGCCGCCATCGACGCGCGCCTTCAGGGGCTGGAGGTGCTGCTGTTCGACGAAGAGGACAGCGTCTCCTTCGGCTCGCGCGCCGTCTGTTACGCCAAGCGCGCGCTGGAAATCCTGGACCGCCTGGGCGTGGGCGACACCATCGTCGACCAGGGCGTGAGCTGGAACGTGGGCCGCACCTTCCTGCGCGAGGAAGAGGTCTACCGCTTCAACCTCGTGCCCGACGCCGGCCACAAGCGCCCGGGCATGATCAACCTGCAGCAGTACCACCTGGAAGAAGCCCTGGTGCGCCGTGCCGAGGCGCTGGGCGTGGACCTGCGCTGGAACCACAAGGTGGTGGGCGTGGCGCCGCTCACAGACGGCGCCCGCTTGAGCATCGAGACGCCCGATGGCGCCTTCGACATCGATGCCGACTGGCTGATCGTGGCCGACGGCGCGCGCTCCAACGTGCGGCGCCAGCTCGGGCTGGACATCGAGGGCCACGTGTTCAAGGACCGCTTCCTGATCGCCGACGTGGTCATGAAGGCCGACTTCCCGGCCGAACGCTGGTTCTGGTTCGACCCGCCGTTCCACCCCAACCAGAGCGTGCTGCTGCACAAGCAGAGCGACAACGTCTGGCGCATCGACTTCCAGCTCGGCTGGGACTCCGACCCGGAAGAAGAGAAGAAGCCCGAGAAGATCATCCCGCGCGTCAAGGCCATGCTGGGCGACACCCGCGAGTTCACGCTCGAATGGGCCAGCATCTACACCTTCCAGTGCCGGCGCATGACGCACTTCCGCCACGGCCGCCTGCTGTTCGTGGGCGACGCGGCGCACCAGGTTTCGCCGTTCGGCGCGCGCGGCGCCAACTCGGGCTTCCAGGACACCGACGACTTGGTGTGGAAGCTGGCGCTGGTGATCAAGGGCCTGGCGCCCCAGGCCCTGCTCGACACCTACGACGCCGACCGCACCTATGCGGCCGACGAGAACATCCGCAACTCCACCCGCTCGACCGACTTCATCACGCCCAAGAGCGCGGTCAGCAAGCTGTTCCGCAACGCGGCGCTGGAGCTGGCGCGCACCCAGCCCTTCGCCCGCAAGCTGGTCAACTCCGGGCGCCTGTCGGTGCCGGCCATCCTGGTGCGCTCGGCCCTGAACACGCCCGACGTGGACGCGTTTGAAGGCAACATGGTCCCCGGCGCGCCGCTGGACGACGCGCCGGTGCGCGTGGCCGGGCAGGATGGTTGGCTGCTCGACCAGCTGGGCAACCGCTTCGTGCTGCTGGCCTTTGCCGACCGCGCGGAACAGATCGACCCGCTGCTGCGCGCACAGGCCCAGGCACTGGCCGGGGCCGCCATCCCGGTGCAGGTGCTGCTGGTCACCGCGCACGGTGGTGACGTGCCCGGCCTGAGCGTGCTGCACGACCGCGACGGCCAGGTGGCCCAGCGCCTGGGCGCGTGTCCCGGCAGCTGTTACCTGGTGCGCCCCGACCAGCACGTGGCCGCGCGCTGGCACCGTTTCGATGAGGCCGCCGTGCGCGCCGCGATGGCCCGCGCGACCGCGCAGACCGCCGCCGAACCTGCCGCCCTGGCCGTGGCCGCCTGACCCCCTCCGAGGAGACAACATGATGACCCCCACGTTCGCTACGCTCTCTGTCCCCCGAGGGGGCTCTCCGGCCTTGAGGCGGCTCTGCGGAGGTCGGTCATGACCCTGCAACTCCAGCCCAACCTCGCCGAGCCCGGCCAGCGCTACTTCCGCGACTTCACGCCCGGCGACGATTTCTACGAAGCGCTGATCGAGACCCACCGCGACCTCAGCGACGAACAGAGCCAGCTGCTCAACGCCAAGCTGATCCTGCTGCTGGCCAACCAGGTCGGCGACATCTCGGTGCTCAAACAGGCCCTCGCCATTGCGCGCGAAGGCGTCTGACCAACCCCACTTTCCTGAAGGAGACTTCCATGAACATCCGCAAGATCCACCACGTGGCCTACCGCTGCAAGGACGCCAAACAAACCGTCGAGTGGTACGGGAAACACCTGGGCATGGGCTTCGTGCTCGCCATCGCCGAAGACGCCGTGCCGTCCACCAAGGCGCCGGACCCGTACATGCACATCTTCCTGGACGCCGGCGCGGGCAACGTGCTGGCCTTCTTCGAACTGCCCAACTCGCCCGAGATGGGCAAGGACCCGAACACCCCCGACTGGGTGCAGCACATCGCGCTGGAGGTGGACAGCGTGGCCGAGCTGAAGGCGACCAAGGCCCGGCTGGAGGCCGCCGGCATCCCGGTGGTGGGGCTGACCGACCACACCCTGTTCAAGTCCATCTACTTCTTCGACCCCAACGGCCACCGCCTGGAACTGGCCGCCAACACCGCCACGCCCGAGATGCTGAAAAAGCTCGACGAGGTGAAGTGGGACATGATCAACGAATGGGCCCAGACGCGCCGCGCACCCAAGCACGCCGCCTGGATGCACGAAAAAGCCTTCGCGGAGTAAGAGACCACCCCCGCCGCGCTGCGCGCGACCCCCTCCAGGGGGCGGCAGCTGCGGTCTGGCAGAGCCAGTTCCGCGATGTCTGCTGGTGGGGCACGTGTGTCGGAGCCCCCCGCCAGTGTTTTGGCCACGAGCGCCCGGCGGGGCGGCCGCTTGTGGCGGTCGTTGGCGCCCTATCGCATTTCTGGCGCCGCCATTCATCGGAACAGGGTGGGAAAAGAGGCTCAAGTTCGGCGATGACCCGCCGAAAAGCTGGGGGAACACCAGAAATATCTATCGCTGGTGTCCCTTTCTTCAGGGGTTTGCCATGTTGAGCATCACATCCAGTCAACCGGCGGTCTGGTCGCCGCCGCCTGGCCCTGCGGTCGCTGCGGTGTCGGCTGCAGGGGCGGTACAGCCGGTGCAGGCCACTTCGCGCGACGCCCAGACCGGCATGGGGCCATCGGGTCGCGACACGTCCAGCACCGCCCGGACCGGGCGCCCGGGGACTCCCCAGCGTGAGCGCGACACCGAACGCAGCGAAAAGGGCGCTTCGGCGGACGCCGCTCCCTTGTTGCCACGCGAGTCGCCCGATGCGCCGGACCAGCCCGAATCGCCCGACAAGGCTCAGGCCAGGGCCGACGCCGAGCGCGAGCTGCAGGTCCGCCAGGCCGAGGACAAAGCGTTCCAGCAGAAGCTGCAGGACGTGATTTCCAACGTGTGGAAGGCCAGTGCCGCGGTGGTGGACGTTGCCCTCAGCAGCAAGAACGCCAGCTCGGACGAGGTCGCGGCGGTCAGCGCCACCACGGACGCGGTCCCTGGGGCGTTGACCGGCCCGGTGCCGGGCGCTCCGGTACAGGAAGCCGCCAACGACGCGGTGGCCGAACTCGCCGAACTGCGCGCCAGCCAGGAAGTGGTGGCCTACGACGCCGCCGGGCACAGCAGCCTGGCGCCACTGGAAGCGGGCACGCTGATCAGTCGCCGGGTCTGAGACGGCGTGAACGCGTCCCGGCTTTGCGCTCGGGTCCGCAGAAGTCCTGCACACCTTCCAGGCGCCCATCCGCCGCCCAACGGGGCTCACCACACCATGAAAAACGCCGGGCATGCCCGGCGTTTTTCATGGATGGACGAGTGGGGCGGGGGGCGCCCGCCGTAGCGCGCGTGGGTCAAGCCCCGGTCCGGCGATGCGCGGACCTCACGGCGTGGTGTGGGGCTCCAGCTGGGCCAGGGCTTTCTGGGTCAGTTCCAGGTCGCGCTGAAGCTGGAGACCCAGGCTGATGTGTATCGGCTGTTGCGGGTCCTGCGACAACGATTCGAGCTCGGCCGAGCTGCGCACGATGGCGCGAAAGCCCATCAGCATGGATGTGCCCTTGAGCTTGTGGGCGTTGTAATGCACCGCTTCACGGTCGCCTTTGCGCAGGGCTTCCAGCAGCACATGGGCCGTGCCCTCGGGTGGTTCGAAGACGGTTTTGAGCAGTTCGCCCAGCGAGTCCTCGGGCATCATGGACATGATCTCCGCGTAGGACTCGGTGTCGATCACGGCCGACGGCGCTTCCTGCGGCTGGGGCAGGCGCACCGGCATTTCGTACGACGACATCGGGAACGGACTCGACAGCTGGTGCACGCTGACACCGGGCATGGGGTGGTCCGGGTCTTCCAGCAGACCACAGCGACCCAGGGCGCGCTGCAGATCGATGGCCTGCAGCGGCTTGCTGGTGAATTCGTTGACGCCCACTTCCTGCGCGCGTTTGCGTGTGTCGTTGACCACGTCGGCCGTGACCAGGATGATCTTGATCTGTGCGGCGGGGCCGTCGAGCTGGCGGATCGCTTCGGTGGTGGCCAGGCCGTCCAGCAGCGGCATGTGGTAGTCCAGCAGCACCACGTCGAAGGTCTGCTGCCGCAGCAGTTCCAGCGCCTCCACACCGTTTTCGCAGAAGGTGGCGTCGTGCCCCATCTTCTCCAGCAGGATGGCCATGTACTTGAGGTTGATCGGGTGGTCTTCTGCGACCAGCACCCGCAGGCGGCGGCTGTGCCCGACCTCGGTGATGACGCTGTCCCCGCTGGTATCGGGCGCCTCGGTCTCGCTGAGCTGCAGCGTCACGGTGAACACCGTGCCCACGCCGGACTCGCTGCTGACCTGGATGTCGCCGCCCATCATGCGCGCGAGGTTGCGCGAAATCTCCAGCCCCAGTCCGGTGCCGCCGACGCGCCGGCGCAACGAGTTGTCGGCCTGGTAGAAGCGTGTGAACAGGCGGGCCACGGTCTCGGCGTCCATGCCGACGCCGGTGTCGCGCACCGTGATGGTCAGCCCCGACGGCGCGCCCGTGGCGCGGGCCACTTCCACCATCACGCTGCCCGCGGGTGTGAACTTGATGGCGTTGTTGATCAGGTTGAACAGGATCTGGCGCACCCGGGTGGCGTCGGCCATCACCCATTCGGGCAGGTCGGCTGCGGGGTAGATGTCCAGCGTCAGACCCTTGTCGCGCGCGGTCACCTGCATCAGACCGCCCACCTCCTGCACCACGGTGCGCAGGTGGATCGGCGCTTCCGACAGCTTGAGCGTGCCCGACTCCATGGTCGAGACGTCCAGGATGTCGTTGAGCACGCCCAGCAGGTGCTGGGCGGAGTCCGACGCGGTCTGCAGGTAGTCGCGCTGCACGCTGGTCAGCTGCGCCTCGCTCAGCAGGTTGAGCATGCCCAGCAGGCCCTGGAACGGGGTGCGGATCTCGTGGCTCATGTTCGCCAGGAACACGCTCTTGCCGTGGTTGGCGGCCTCGGCCTGGTCCCGGGCTTCGGTCAGTTCCTGGCTGAGTTTTTCCAGGCGCTGGTACTGGCGCTGCTGCCTGCGGATGTGGCGCACCAGCAGGCCCACGAACAGCAGCATCACCACGGACTGGGCAGCGGCCAGGCCGATGACCAGGTGGCTCTGCTCCTGGATCTGGCTGTTGCGTTCGTCCACGAACTGGGCCACGGCCCGGTTGGCGTCGCGTGTGAGTTCGGCCAGCAGCGGGGTCAGCTGTTCGATCTGGCTGTCCAGGGCCTCCAGCGACTGCGGCTGTTTCAACAGCGCCTCGGGTTGTGCGAACAGCGGGTCGGCGGTCTGGACGAACAGATCCAGCTGTTTCTGCGCGGTGTCGAAGTTGGGCGATTTCTGCAACAGGTCGCGCCGCGGGATCTTGGTCAGCAGGTCGATGCGGCTGAGAAAGATCTCGTAGCGTTCGAGCAGGGCCCACGGATCAATGGCCTCCGGGGTGATCCGGGCCTTGTGCAGCGCCTGGTCCAGGCGCGAAAGCTCACGTTCGAGCTGGTAGGCCTGCCACATGATGGCGTCGACCTGGTTGCTCGACATGTCGTCGAGCACCCGGACCTGGCGCCACTGTATCCAGCCCAACGGTGTGAGCGTCAGGGCCAGCAGCAACGTGATGGCCACCGCCCATTGCGGGCGACTCCACTTGGCCAGGTTCGGGGCAGAAAACATCACTGAATGTCCAGGGCCTTGAGTTGCCAGATCGAGCGTTCGTAGTAGACAGAGCTGCGCAGATCGGCGCTGCTGTCGAAGTTATAGATCACAAACAGCGGGCCCTTCTCGCGCACCGGCATGGGTTTGTCGTCCAGCAGGCGGGCCACGATGAGCTTGTGCTGGGTGTCGCTCACGGGAATGCTGACTTTGTAATCGTTGATCGCGATGGCGCTGATGGTACTGCCGCTGGCCTTGACGGCGGCCAGCACGTCGGCCAGCAGGGGGCCGGTGAACTTGACCGGCTTGTCGAACCACGGTGTGCGGGTGGTGAAGCTGTGCTGCGGCAGCGCTTCGAGCATCTTCATGTCGAAGCGGGCCACGTCACCGGCGTTCTTCTCGCCGATCTTGCCGGACACGGTGAGGATGGGGCGCTCTTTGGGCGCGTCCAGTGCGAGGGCCGGTTGGGCGGCCACGGTCAATGCGCCCAGCAGGGCGCCCAGCAGCAGGCGGCGGGAGGTCATGTTGATCAACTCCATGGTGAGGTGTGAAAAAAAACGAACAACGAACAAACGGTCAGATGCGGTGGCGCACCAGCGCCGGATTGGCGGCCAGGCGGCCGAGCAGGGCGCTGGTGATCTGCTTGAGTGGCAACACCTCGTGTGCGGCTCCAGACTGTATCGCCATGCGGGGCATGCCGAACACCACGCAGCTGGCTTCGTCCTGCACATAGTTGTAGCTGCCGGCGTCCTTCATCTCGCGCATGGCCAGCGCCCCGTCGGCGCCCATGCCGGTGAGCATGATGCCGATGGCGTTGGGCCCCAGCACGCGCGCGGCGGACTTGAACAGCACCTCGACCGAGGGCTTGTGGCGGTTGACGGGTTCGGTGTCTTCCACCACGGCCACGTAGTTCGAGCCACTGCGGTCGATGCGGAACTGCTTGCCGCCCGGTGCGATGTAGGCGTGCCCCGGCAGGATGCGTTCGCCGTGGCGCGCCTCGGCCACGCTGATGCGGCACAGGCTGTTCAGCCGTGCGGCAAAACTGGTGGTGAAGCCCGGCGGCATGTGCTGGGTGATGACGATGGCCGGTGCATCGGCCGGCATGGGCACCAGCACCTCGCGGATGGCTTCGGTGCCGCCGGTGGAGGCGCCGATGCAGATGATCTTTTCGGTGGTGGCCAGACGCGGCAGGGGCGCGCGCGGCGGCTCGGCGGCGGCGCTGCCACCCGAGGCGGCGGGGGCCGGCACCGCAGCCACGGCGGGCAGGCGCTTGACGTGCGCACCCGCGGCGATGCGGATCTTGTCCACGATGTCGTGCGCCAGCTCGTTCAGGCCGCTGGTGATGCCGATGCGCGGCTTGGCCACGTAGTCCACCGCGCCCATTTCCAGCGCGCGCAGCGTGATGTCGGCCCCCTGCTCGGTCAGGGTGGAGACCATCACCACCGGCATGGGGCGCAAGCGCATCAGGCGCGAGAGGAACTCCAGCCCGTCCATGCGGGGCATCTCCACGTCCAGCGTGATGACGTCGGGGCTGGTCTCGCGGATCATCTCGCGCGCCACCAGCGGGTCGGCGGCGGCGCCCACGCACTGCATGTCGCTCTGGCGGTTGATGATTTCGGTCAGCAGGCTGCGCACCAGCGCCGAATCGTCCACCACCACCACTCTGATTTTTTTCATTTCAATCCTCCTGTTGGCCTTGCGTGCCTTATCCAGAAACACCGCGCAACCGGCTGGGCCGGGGCGCTGGTGTTGCCCCCTTGAGGGGGGATGCGGCTGCGCGCAGCGCGCAAGCGACGGGGGTGTGGCTCATGTTCGTCAGAACAGGTCGACCGATCCGCCCGCGGTGGCCTTGGCGACCACGGCGGCACTGCCCCGGCGTTCCTGGGTTTCCAGCGTTTCGGGGTGCGAATGCGCCAGGCGCTTGCACATGGCCTTGCCCGTGGCCGGAAAGTAGCAGACTTTTCGGGGGTAAATGTCCAGCACGTCCTTGGAGATCACCGCGATGCGCTCGGTTTGCAGGTAATCCAGCACGAATTGGGTGTTTCTTTCGCCCACGTTCATGGTGGTGAAGGTGTGCATCACCTGCCCACCGCCAAACACCTTGGCCTGCATATACTCGCGCCGGGCGCCGAGCTTCATCATCTCGTTGATCAGCAGTTCCATGGCGTACGAACCGTAACGGCCCGAGGTGTCGCCCCCACCGTCGGGCAGCATGAAGTGGTTCATGCCCCCCACGCGGACCTTGGGGTCCCAGATGCAGGCGGCGATGCACGAACCCAGCACCGTCATGATCACCATGTCGTCGGGGGTCACGTAGTACTCGCCGGGCAGCACCTTCACCGCGTCGTGCTTGAAGTGGTGGTCGTGGTAGTAGAAGGACGCCTCGCCCGGCTTGGGCGCGCGGGCCTTGAGCGATTCCAGGTGCGAGGTCACGCGCGTGATGCCGGCCGGCCCGAAAGCCGGAGGTGGCGGGCGCCGCAGCGCGTTGGCCGAGCTGCCCTGGCTGGCGTCAAACGCGTTCATAAACCGTCTTTCCGCGCAGCGCGAACAGGCTGCGCGCGTCGCTGAAGTTTTCGGCATGGCCGACGAACAACATGCCGCCGGGTTTCATCACGCGGTGGATGCGTTCGAGCACCTGGCGCTGCGTCGGGCCGTCGAAATAGATCATCACGTTGCGGCAGAACACCACGTCAAACGGCTCGCGCAGTGGCAGGTCCTGGATCAGGTTGACCGTCATGAACTCCATGTGCTTCTGCAGCTCGGGCTTGACGCGCATGAAGCCGGCGTTGGCCCCCTTGCCGCGCATGAAAAAGCGCTGCAGCCGCTCGGGGCTCAGGCCCTTGACGCCCTCGGACTTGTAGATGCCGCGCGCCGCGGTGGCCAGCACCTTGGTGTCGATGTCGCTGTTGACGATGTGGAAGTTGCCGTTGGGGCCCAGGGCCTCGGTGGCGGTCATGGCGATGGAGTAGGGCTCTTCGCCGGTGGACGCGGCCGAACACCAGATGCGCCAGTTGTGGCCGCGCTTGGCGGCCATCAACTCGTGCAGCACTTCAAAGTGGTGCTGCTCGCGGAAGAACGCGGTCAGGTTGGTGGTCAGGGCGTTGATGAAATCCTGCCACTCGGCGCCGTCGTGCTGTTCCAGCCAGTCCAGGTAGGTCTTGAAACTGTTGTGGCCGGTCTCGCGCAGCCGGCGCGAAACGCGGCTGTACACCATGGCGTGTTTGCCGTCGTGCAGGCTGATGCCGGCCTTCTTGTAGATCAGCGCCTTGATGCGGGTGAAGTCCGCGTCGGACCAGAGGAACTCGCGGCCCTGGGTCAGGGGGCCGTCATCGGCGGCGGACAGGGTCGGGACGGGCTTGGCGGTGTGGCGCGGGGCGGTGGACTGCAGCATGCTGGGGTCCTTGCGGGTTGGGGGTTCGCGGCCACTGCAGCAGCGGCCGCGATGGGTTCAGTGGCGCGAGCGGCGCACCAGCACCGAGGTGTCCAGGATCAGGGCGACCTTGCCGTCGCCCAGGATGGTGGCCCCCGATACGTTGGGCACCTTGCGGTAGTTGGACTCCAGGTTCTTGATCACCACCTGTTGCTGGCCCAGCAGCTCGTCGACCATCAGGGCGACGCGGGAGCCTTCGGCCTCCACCACCACCATGATCGGGCTGCTGCTGTTGAATTCGAAGCGAGGCACCTGGAACACGCGCTCGAGTTCGATCACGGGCATGTACTCGTCGCGCACCTTCACCAGCTGGGCGCCCTGCGCCACGGTGTTGATGTCGCTCGGGTTGATCTGGAACGACTCGATCACGCTGGCCAGCGGCAGGATGTAGACCTCGTCGCTGACGCGCACGCTCATACCGTCCATGATGGCCAGGGTCAGCGGCAGGCGCACCTTGACGCTCATGCCGTAGCCCTCGGCCGAATCGATCTCGACCGTGCCGCCCAGCGAGGCGATGTTCTTCTTGACCACGTCCATGCCGACGCCGCGGCCCGACACGTCGGTCACCTCTTCGGCGGTGGAGAAGCCGGGCGCGAAGATCAGCGACCAGACCTCGCCGTCGGTCATCGAATCGGGGGCGTCGATGCCCTTCTCGCGCGCCTTCTTGAGCAGCTTCTCGCGCGAGAGGCCCTTGCCGTCGTCGCGCACCTCGATGAGGATGCTGCCGCCCTGGTGCGAGGCCGACAGCGTGATGTTGCCGTTCTCGGTCTTGCCCTTGGCGCGGCGCTCGTCGGGCATTTCAATGCCGTGGTCGCAGCTGTTGCGGATCAGGTGCGTCAGTGGGTCCGTGATCTTCTCGATCAGGCCCTTGTCCAGTTCGGTGGCTTCGCCGTGCGTGATCAGTTCCACCTTCTTGCCCAGCTTGCCGGCCAGGTCGCGCAGCATGCGCGGGAAGCGGTTGAACACCACCGACATCGGGATCATGCGGATCGACATCACCGCTTCCTGCAGGTCGCGGGTGTTGCGGTCCAGGTCGGCCAGGCCGGCCAGCAGCTGCTGGTTGGCGGCGCTGTCGAGCGCGCTGCTCTTTTGCGCAAGCATGGCCTGGGTGATGACGAGTTCACCGACCAGGTTGATGAGCTGGTCGACCTTGCTGACCGACACGCGCAGCGTGCTCGATTCCAGCGAGGCCTGGGCGCCGCCCGCGGCCGCCTTGGGGGCGGCGGCCGGTTTGGGGGCGGCCGGTGCCACGGCCGGGGCGGCGGGGGCCGCGACGGCGATGGCGGGTGCCGCCTGTTCGGCGGCCTGCGCCACCGTGGTGTCCGCAGTGGATGGCAGGCCGGGGGCGTCGTCGAAGAAGCCGAAGTCCGTGCCCTCGGTGGCCAGGGACTTGGGCACCGGGGTGTTGTCGACGATGCGGATGTGTTCCTTGCTCACGTGGAAAGTGAACAGGTCCAGCAGGTCGCCGTCGCTGGACGTGGTGAGCACCTTGTAGACCCGCTTGTGGTCCTGGTCGCAGGGCAGGGCTTCGATGCTGCCCAGGCCGCTGATGTCGCGGAACAGTTCGGCAATGCTGTCGGCCTGCGACAGGTTGTCCAGCGGACCGATGTGGATTTCCAGCTGGCGCGAGCCGGTGGGGGCCGGCGCAGCGCTGGCCGCCGGGGCGGCCGCAGGTGCGGCGGGTGCCGGGGCCGCGGCCACGGGGGCAGGTGCTGCGGCAGGTGCGACGGCGTCTTCGCCGTGGGCCAGGGCGCTGATGCGGTCCACCAGCGCGTGGGTGGCGGGCGGTGCCACGTCCTTGCCCGAATGGCGGGCCAGCAGCAGCTTGAGCGCGTCCGACGATTCCAGCAGCACGTCCACCATGGGCGGCGTGGGCGTCAGTTCGTGGCGGCGCAGCTTGTCCAGCAGCGACTCCATCTGGTGCGTCAACTCGGCCACGTCGGCAAAACCGAAGGTGGCGGCGCCGCCCTTGATGGAGTGCGCGCAGCGGAAGATCGCGTTGAGCTCTTCGTCGTCGGCCTGTTCCAGGTCCAGTGCGAGCAGCATCTGTTCCATCTGGTCGAGGTTCTCACCCGCCTCTTCAAAGAAGATTTGGTAGAACTGGGTGAGGTCGAAATTGCCGCTGCCAGCGCTTTCTTGGGTCATTTCTGACATGGATCTCTCCTTGCGGAACGGATGGGCCGCAAGCTCAGCGGATGACTTTCTGGATCACTTCGATCAGACGACCCGGATCGAACGGCTTGACCAGCCAGCCCGTGGCGCCCGCGGCGCGGCCGGCCATCTTCATCTGGTCGCTGGACTCGGTGGTCAGGATCAGGATGGGCGTGGTCTTGAACTTGGCGGTCTCGCGCAGCTTCTTGGTCAGGCCCAGGCCGTCCAGGCGGGGCATGTTCTGGTCGGTCAGCACCAGGTCGATGTGGTGGGTCTGGGCCTTTTCAAAGGCGTCCTGACCATCCACCGCTTCCACAACGTGGAAACCGGCGCCCGTCAGGGTGAAGGCGACCATCTTCCGCATGGAGGCCGAGTCGTCTACGGCAAGAATCGATTGCATGGAGTACTCCGTGGTTCGAACAGTTATCGGCACAAATATCGGGTGCTTGAATCGGGGCGGGGCGGTGTCAGAACAGGTCGATGGAACCGGCGTCCATCTCGTTCTGTGTCACCGGGCTGGGCCGGTCGGGCGTGGGGTCGATGTCCAGCGGGACCTCGTCCTCTTCCGGTTCCATGGCCTCGTCGGCCAGCTTCCAGGCGCAGCCCTGCAGCACCTTGCCGGTGTGCACGATCAGCTGGGTCGCCATGTCGTGGAACTGCAGTTCGGTCACGGCCTGGTGCAGGGCATGGCGCACGCGCAGCAGGTCTTCGTTGTCGCTGCCGGCCAGGTGGGCCAGTGCGTGGTTGGCGGTGGAAAAGCGCTCCAGCAGGTTGCCGGTGGCGTGGTCCAGCAGGCCTTCGAGCCGCTTGAGGTCGGTCATCGCCATGAGCAGGGCGTCCTGCACATCGGCCACAAGATTCACCGGCAGCGAGACCGACGGCTGGTGCGACGCCACCAGGGCGTGGTCCAGGTGGGAGGTGGTGTTGGGGCTGTGCATGGGGTTTCTCAGGGCCTTGGTGAGGCGTTCGGGCAGTACAATTTTCGAGACTTGTAAGAACCCGTATCGGCAGATAACGGACCAAATTCAGCGGCATTTCGCTTCCTTGGCCACCGTCTGGCGGACATTTCCACCTTGCATCCGATCGGCATGTCTGACACCACCCCCCGTACGCCGGTCCGCATCCTCCACCTCGAAGACTCCCGGGTCGATCACGCCCTGGTCAAGTTCGCCCTGCAGCGCAGCCAGATGCCCTGCGAGCTGACCCTGGTGGATACCCTGGAAGACTTCCAGCGCGAACTCGAAGCCCGCACGCACGACGTCGTGCTGGCCGACTACCACCTGCCCGGTTTCAACGGGCTCGATGCGTGGGAGCTGGTGCGCCACAGCGGCATCGTCATCCCGTTTGTCATCCTCTCGGGAGCCATCGGCGAAGCGGCGGCGGTCGAAGCCATGCACCGCGGGGTGGACGACTACCTGCTCAAAGACAACATGCAGCGCCTGGCGCACGTCATCGAACGTGCCCTGGAAGTGGCCGAAACCCGCCGCGCCAAGGCCCAGGCCGACGCCGAACTGGCCGAGTCGCGTCAGCGCCTGGCCGAACTGGCCGAGCACCTGCAAACCAGCATCGAGCAGGAACGTGCCGACATCGCACGCGAAATCCACGACGACATCGGCGGTTCGCTCGCCGCCGTCAAGCTCGACCTGTCGTGGATCGCCCGCCGTTCGACGCTGGACACCGAGATGCGCCAGCACGTGGACACCGCGCTGGACATGCTGCAGCACGCCCTGGGCGCCAGCCAGCGCATCATGATGAACCTGCGCCCGCCCATCCTCGACCAGGGCCTGGTGGCGGCGGTGCAATGGATGGGCGCCAGCTTCGAAAAACGCACCGGCGTGCGCGTGACCGTGCGCCGCTCGGGCGACGCCATCGAGGTGCCGCACGAGGTGCAGCTGGTGGCCTACCGCACCGCGCAGGAGGCGCTCACCAACGTGCTCAAACACGCCCACGCCACCACGGTCGAGATCGATTTGAGCGACCGCGAAGGCGTGCTCACGCTGGAGGTGAGCGACAACGGCCACGGCATGGGCCCCGAAGCGCTGCGCAAGGCCAAGTCCTTCGGGCTGCTGGGCCTCAAGGAACGTGCGGCCAAGGTCGGCGGCTGGATGGACGTGAGCTCGTCGCCCCGGGGCACCTCGGTGATCCTGTCCGTGCCGCTGAATGCGGCTGCTGGCGAAGGCTTGGCAGACAACAACAGGGAGGGAAACGGCGATGATCAAAGTGATTTTGTGTGACGACCATGCGGTCGTGCGGCGCGGCATCCGCGACACCATTGCGGAGGCGGTGGACATCCAGGTGGTGGGCGAGGCCGGCAGCTACCCCGAACTGCGCGAACAGCTGCGCAAGACCCCGTGCGACGTGCTGGTGCTGGACCTGAACATGCCCGGCCGCGGCGGCCTGGAAGTGCTGGCCGCCCTGCGCGAAGAAGGCTCGCCGGTCAAGACGCTGGTGGTCTCGATGTACCCGGAAGACCAGTACGCCATCCGCTGCCTGCGCGCCGGTGCGCGCGGCTACCTCAACAAGGCCGGTGAGCCGGCCGAGATGATCGCCGCCGTGCGCACCGTGCACCAGGGCCGCAAATACGTCACGGCCGATGTTGCCCAGATGCTGGTGGACAACCTGGCCACCCCCGAAAGCGAAGAACTGCACGCCAGCCTGTCCGAACGCGAACTGCAGACCCTGCAGCTCATCGCCTCGGGCAAGAAACTCTCGGACATTGCCGAAAACCTCATGCTCAGCCCCAAGACCGTGAGCGTGTACCGGGCGCGGGTGCTGCAGAAGCTGCACCTGGCGAACAACGCCGAGCTGACGGTGTACGCGATCCGAAACAGCCTGGTGTGAGCGGGGCGCCCTCACCCGCGGGTGGGTGGGGGTCTCGCTGAGGGCGGCTGTGCCGCCCGCACGCCGTTCATCGGGTGCGGAAGATCTGCACGCTCCCCTGCATCGATTCGGCCTGTGAGCGCAGGGCGCTGGCCGACGAGGCGAGCTGCTCCACCATGGTCGAGTTCTGCTGCGTGGCCGACTCCAGGTCGCTCATGGCCGCGTTGATCTGAGCCAGCCCGCCAGACTGCTCCTTCGTGGCGGTGGTGATGTCGCTGATCAGGCCGTTGACCTGCTCGACCGCCTGAACGACCTGCGCCATGGTGTGCCCGGCCTTGTGGACACGCTCCGTTCCCCCGGCGATTTGGGCGGCCGACTCGCCAATGAGCTGCTTGATTTCTTTCGCCGCGCTGGAGGTGTGCTGGGCCAGGCTGCGCACTTCGGCCGCCACGACCGCAAAGCCCCGGCCCTGTGCGCCGGCCCGGGCGGCTTCCACGGCGGCGTTGAGCGCCAGGATGTTGGTCTGGAACGAGATGCCCTCGATGACCTGGATGATTTCGCTGATCCGGTGGGAGGATCGGTGGATGTCGTCCATGGCGCTGACGATCGTGGTCATCGCGGTGTTGCCTTGCGCCGCCACCTGGGCGGCCCGGGTGGAGAGTTGCTGGGCCTCGGCCGCCGACTGGCTGCTTTGTTCCACCGTGGCCGTGATTTCCTCCATCGATGCGGCGGTCTCTTCGATGCTGCTGGCCTGTGCCACCGTGCGATGGGACAGGTCCTGGTTGCCGCTGGAGATTTCGCCCGCCGCCACCCGCAGGCTTTCCACCTCGTGCCGCACGTCGCCGACCACCGCCTGGAGGTTGACGTTGAGCTGGTTCAGGGCGTTGGCGAGCGCGCCAAATTCGCCGGAGCCCTGGCCGTCCAGGCGGGCCGAGAGGTCGCCGGCGGCCATCTGGTTGGCAAAGGCGATGGTGGATTGCAGTGGCCGGGTCAGCAGGCCCCACATGAGGCGCGCGGTGACCAGCGCCAGCACGGTGGTGACGCCCCAGGCCGCGGTGCGCCACGCATCGGGCAGCGCCTGTGCGTTGGCGCCGATCGCATGGATCAGCCAGGCCAGCAGCACGGTGATGGTGCCCAGCTGCTTGCCCATGGTGGGGCGCAACCAGCGCCCCAGGCGGCCTGCCCAGCCCGGCTTCACCAGGCGCCCCTGGCGCAACACGTTCGTCAGTTTGCCGGCTTGCGCCTCGGCGCGCATCTGGGCGTACAGCGCTTCGGCCGCTTCCACCTGCTGGCGGCTGGGTTTGGTGCGGACCGACAGGTATCCGGTGGCCTGGCCCTTGTCCATGATGGGCGTGGCGTTGGCCAGCACCCAGTAGTGGTCGCCGTTCTTGCGCCGGTTCTTCACCACCGCCGACCAGGGCGCGCCGCTCTGCAGCGTGTCCCACATGTCCCGGAACGCTTCGGCCGGCATGTCCGGGTGCCGGATCATGTTGTGCGGCTGCCCGATCAGCTCTTCGCGGGCAAAACCGCTCACCGCCATGAAAGCGGAATTGCAGTAGGTGATGTGGCTGCTGAGGTCGGTGGTGGAAACCAGGGTGGCGCCGTCGGGCAGGAGGAACTCGTGTTGGGTGACCGGCTGGTTCAGACGCATGGCGTGGCGGTGGGTGTGGTGCTGAGCTTCGGGGAGGGGGCGTTCTTACAGGGCAACGAGCGCGCGCGTGGTTGCCATGTTGGAGCGGGGGCGTGATGCGGACGGCGGCAGGTGGAAGCGGCTGACGCTGTCCAGCAGCACGCGGGCCTGCTCCGACAGGCTGCTGGAGGCCGAAGCGGTTTCCTCGACCAGCGCAGCGTTCTGCTGGGTCGCCAGGTCGAGCTGGCCGATCGCCGTCCCGACCTGGACGATCCCGGCGCTTTGCTCCCGGGACGCAGTCTCGATCTGCACCATGTCATCGCGCAGCCGGGTCACCGAGCCGACCACGGTCCCGATCTTGGCTTGCGCGTCGCGCACCTGTTCGTTGCTCTCGCGCACGGTCACCTGGCTGTGCTCGATCAGATCCCGGATCTCGTGCGCCGCATCCCGGCTGCGGCCCGCCAGGTTGCGCACCTCAGCGGCGACCACGGCGAATCCCCGCCCTGACTCGCCTGCTCTTGCCGCTTCCACTGCAGCGTTCAGGGCCAGGATGTTGGTCTGGAACGCAATGGCGTCAATGATCTTGAGGATGTCGGCGATCTGGCGCGAGGACTGGTCCACGCGGGCCATGGCGCTGACCAGTTCGTCCACCGCCGAGCCGCCCGACTGGGCCTCTCGGGCTGCCGCGTTCGCGGTCTCACGGGCCCCTTCGGCCCGTTGCAGGTTCAGCCGCACGGTTTGCGTCAACTGGTCCATGGCGGCCGCCGTCTCCTCCAGCGAGGATGCCTGAGACTCGGTTCGCTGGCTGAGGTCCAGGTTGCCGACGCTGATCTGGCCGCTGGCCGCGACCACGCCCTCGGCGCCCTGGCGGACCTGAAGAATCAGGCCCTGCAGCTGCGCCCGCATGTCATCCAGTGCGGCTTGCAAGCGGCCGATCACGTCGGTGCGACCTGCGTTCGCCGCCGGGTGGCCGTCGAGGTGCCCGGTCGCGATCTCATGGGCGATGGTGGTGCACGCCAGGACCGACCGGTAGATGCTCTGCAGAATGACGCGCGAACACAGGGCCAGTATGGCCAGGGCGCCCAGCACGATCCCCAGTGCCCACCCCATGGACTGGCGTTGTTCCGCGTCCATGCGTTCGGTCGCATTTTCGGCAAACCGGTTGCCCTCGACCACGGTCTTGTCCACGCCGGCCCGGTGCAGCAGGTACTGCTGGTGGACTTGCGGCAAAGCTTGCGCAGCACGCTCCGGCTGCCCTTGTGCGATCGGATCGATGATCTGTTCGCGGGCCTTCTGGATGAAGGCCAAGCCCTGCGTGTGCTGCTCGCCCAGCAGTTGCGCCTCCAGTCCGTAGGGCGGATGTTCCGTCCAGTGCGCCACGCGCGCCTGGTACGCCTGGCTGAGCGCTTCAAAAGCCGGCGCGACCTCGGCCGCCGGCAGCGTGCCCTCCACCGCCTGTGACAGCAGCAGGCGCATTTCGATGAGGTACATCGGCGGCGGCAGGATGTCGGCGACCACGTCCTTCGCCACGAAGACCTCGTTGGCGCGGTCGCGCATCTTGAGTGCCGACCATTGGGCCGATCCGCCGACCGCCGCGGCCGCCAGAATGCCGATCAAGCCGAGGCTGATCACCGAGCGGGACAGCGAGTTCAGGACAAAACGCATAGGGGATCTTTGGTGCCTTTGGGACGTCGGTTCAGCGTTCGAGCATGGACTGCGTCTTGGGCAGGCGCAGCTTGACCGCGTTGGGGTAGCCGTCGGTACCGATCCATTTCATGGAGCCGTTGTTCTGGCCCAGCAAGGCTCCGGCGATGGACAGGCCAAAACCGATGCCCTGTTGCTCCTGGGTGTCGCGCGAGAACTGCATGAACTCGCCCAGCAGGCTGGAGAAGCTGGCCGGCATTTCAGAGCCCTCGTTCTCGATTTGCAGCCAGTAAGACTGGCCGTCGTCGGTGCCGAGCACGCGGACTTTGCTGCCCGGGCGCTGGAACTTCAGCGCGTTGGCCAGCAGCTCGTAGATGATCCGGATCAGGTCCTTCTGGTTCATCATGAGCACGGCCGGCTCCAGGTGGATCTCCATGCTGGCCAGGTAGTCGCCGGAGTCCTGCGGTTCGCCCGTGATGGCGCCGCCGATGATGTTGTGCCCCAGCGGGTCCTTGAGCACCGTCTCCACCCAGGTCTGCTCGATGGAGATGAAGTCCATCTTGGGGACGCGCGAGCGGGAGCGGATTTCGATCAGTTCCAGGTAGCGGCCGATGGTGCGCATCAGCCGTTTTCCGCCCCGGTGGATCATCTCCACCACCTCCTGGCGCCGCTCCGGGGTCATGCGTTCGCCGCGGTGCAGCAGCAGCTCGGAGCCGCTGACGATGGACGTCAGCGGCGTGTGCAGCTCGTGCGGCAGGCTGCTGAGCACCGACTGGCGCAAGCTGTCCAGGCTGGCCTTGGTTTGCTGTGCCTGGCGCTGGCGTTTCTGCAGCTGACCCAGCAGGGCTTCCACCAGTTCCTTGGAGGTGAAGGGCTTGGTCAGGTAGTCATCGGCGCCGTTGCCCATGGCGCGGCGCATCGCGTCGCGGTTGGACAAGGACGTGATCATGATCACCGGAATGGTGGACAGGTCCGGGTTCTGGCGCAGGCGGGCGATGAACTCGAAGCCGTCCATGACCGGCATGTTGATGTCACACAGGATGGCGTCGGGCTGTGTGCTGGACGCCAGTGCCAGGCCCTGCGCGCCGTCCTTGGCCTCAACGACTTCGAAGGTGAGATCGTCACGGTTGACGAAAAAAGACCGGATGTAGAGGCGTTGGGCCGTCGAGTCTTCGATCAGGAGGATGCGTACGTTCACAAGATGCACCTGGTTAGTGCGCTGCTCCCGTGTTGAGGACGGATGTTCTTCTTAGAGGCGGCGTGTGGGGGGTCTATCGACCGGCCGGGGCGGAACTTTAAAACATAAAAAATGGCATTTGTCAGTTCAAATCAATAAACACAACATAAAAAGCTTAAAAGCAACATATTCGCAAGATGTGATAATTGCCGGCCTTTCGCATGCGCTGCACGGGCCGAGGCCTGCTGCACGGCGGCCCACTTTTCCCTTTTGCAGATCCCGTGTTGATGCCCACCTACTTCGACGTTCGCTTCAAATACCCGTGGACGCCTCAAGGCTATGGGCCCGACGATCAGGTGGCCTTTGACCAGCTGACCGACTACCGGCACTTCTTCATCGGGATCAATCCGGACCGCACCTTCAACTACCTGCGCATCCACGACGATGAGCGCAGGACCCGCATGGAAACCGAACTTGCCAACATCAGCTATGCGGGGCTGGAAGCGCTGATCCTCTGGCGCCTGTCCACGCCCGTGGCCGTGCTCAACAGCATGGCGCTGGCCTTCTCGGGCGATCGCGACAGGCGCTCGGGCGCCAGGGATGGCGTCCGGGTGTTTCGGCAGGAAGTGGAGGACCAGCGCTTCCTGGTGGACCTGTCCAAGGTGCCGCTGGTTTTGTTCTCTGGCTGCAAACTGTGCCTGATGCTCGTGGCGCAGTTCAACGACCGGCGCATGCTGGACGAGCCGGTCCGGCGCGAACTGATGCTGTGTGGCACCCCTTAAGACCCGCCGGCCAGAGCGGGCCGGCCTCAGCCGGTGAACAGGTCGGTGGCGATCTTCAGCAGGGCGACCACCGGGGTTTCCAGCATGGGCAGGGTGGCGGCGATGCCGACCAGGCCGGCCGACAGGGTGATCGGGAAGCCGATGGCAAAGGCGTTCATCTGCGGCGCGATGCGTGAGACGAACCCCAGCACGATGTTGATGAACAGCAGCATGCCGATCATGGGCAGGGCGATCCACAGGCCGTAGCGGAACACCACGGCGCCCAGTTCGTGGATGCGCATCTGCGCGATGGCGTCGAACGCGCCGCCGCCGACCGGGAAGGTCTCGAAGCTGGCGATGACGGCCTGCAGCAGCATGAGGTGGCCGTTGATGACCACGAACAGCAGCATGGTGGTGTTGCCGAAGAAGCGGCCGACGGCGCTGGTCTGGGTGTTGGTGCTGGGGTCGAAGAAGCCAGCGAAGTTCAGGCCCATCTGCAGGCCGACGACCTCACCGGCCAGCTCCACCGACGCGAAGACGATGCGCACCGCCAGGCCGATGGCCGCGCCCACCACCACCTGCTGCAGCACCATGCCAAAGGCGCGCGCATCGGTCAGGGCGATGACCTCCTGTTCGGGCAGGCCGGCCTGGGCGCAGACCGCGATGAGAAACGCCAGCGCCACCTTGCTGCGCACCGGCACCGAGCGCGCGGAAAAGATCGGCGCGCTGCCGAACACCGCCAGGATGCGCAGGAACGGCCAGAACACCGGCGAGACCCAGGCCATGAGCTGCGCTTCACTGAAGGTGATCATGGTTGAGAACTACAGAAGATCAAGCGAAGGGGAGTCTGTCCAGGGCGCCGCGGAACCGGCTTTGCCGGGCCGCCAGCGCCGCCCCCTTGAGGGGGACGCGCGCAGCGCGGCAGGGGTGAACCATTCCTGCGGCGCGGGGGGCGCATCTAGATGGCTTGGTTGGGGATCGCCAGCAGCGTGCTGCGGATGAACTCCACCAGCGTGGTCAGCATCCACGGCCCGGCGATGGTGAACACCGCGATGGCCGCCACCAGCTTGGGCACGAAGGACAGGGTGGCTTCGTGGATCTGCGTGATGGCCTGGAACACACTGACCACCAGACCCACGACCAGCACGGTGATCAGCACCGGCGCCGAGATCATGAGCAGCATGTAGAGGGCGTTCTGCCCCATGGTGAGGGCGGCTTGCGGGTCCATGTGTCAGAAGTCCTTGTCGGAGAGAAAACGGGCCGCCGCCGGGCCGCTCCCAAGGCGGCCCAGCCCCCACGGGGGGCAGCGACCCGCGCAGCGGTGGAGCGTGGGGGTTGTCATGTTGCGAAGCTGGCTGCGAGAGAGCCCAGCAACAGGTTCCAGCCATCGGCCAGCACGAACAGCATCAGCTTGAACGGCAGGGCCACCAGCACCGGCGACAGCATCATCATGCCCAGCGACATGAGCACGCTGGCGACGACCATGTCGATCACCAGGAAGGGGATGAAGATCATGAAGCCGATCTGGAACGCGGTCTTGAGCTCGCTGGTGACGAAGGCCGGCACGATGACGCGGAACGGCGCGTCCTGTGCCTTGACCTCGGCCGGCAGCCGGGCCAGTTTGGCGAACAGTTCAAAGTCGCTCTGGCGCGTCTGCTTGAGCATGAACTCGCGCATGGGCAGCTGGCCTTTGTCCAGCGCCTGCTCGAAGCTGATCTGGTTGGCGGTGTAGGGGGCGTAGGCGTCGTTGTAGACCTTGTCCAGTGTCGGGCCCATGACGAACAGGGTGAGGAACAGCGAGAGGCCGACCACCACCTGGTTGGGCGGGGCGGACTGCGTGCCCAGCGCCTGGCGCAGCAGCGAGAGCACGATGACGATGCGGGTGAAGCCCGTCATGAGCAGCAGCACCGCGGGCAGGAAGCTCAGCGCGGTGAAGAACAGCAGGGTCTGGATGGGCACCGAATAGCTGTTGCCGCCCGCGCCCTGGCCGATGACCAGGGGCAGTGAGCCGGGCGGCGGCGTCACGGCGGTGGGCGTGAGCGCTGCGGGCGCCGCCGGTGTGACCACCTGGGCCAGGGCGGTGCCGGCCAGCAGCGCCAGGCCGGCGAACAGCGCCAGGCGCACGGCCGGACGGGAAAGAAGCTCAGAGCGGCGCATGGGGGCCTTGGCCCTTGTGGGCGGTGAGTTGTTGCGCCAGCCGCGCGCCGAAGCCGCTGGCCCCGGCGGTGGGGGCGGGTGTGCCGGCATCGGCCAGAGGGGTGGGCATGGGCATGCGGTGCAGCGCCTGGATGCTGCCGGGCGTGACGCCCAGCACCAGGCACTGCGCGTAAGGGCCTTCGCCCACCTGCACCGACAGCAGCCGCTGCTGCGGGCCGACGACGACGGCGTTGAGCACCTTGAGCGTCGGGCCGGCGGGGGTGGCCGCGCCGGGCAGGTGCTTCTTCCAGCGCTGCAGCGCCCAGGCCAGCAGCACCATCAGGACCAGCAGACCCACAGCAGGGAGCGCGTTTTGCAGCATGGATCAAGAAAAAGTAAAGAGAACCGATAGAAGTGACGTGCCCGGAGAAAAGTGCCTTCATCCAGGGACACCGAGGAACCGGCTCTGCCGGGCCTCTGGTGTCGCCCCCCTTCTCAAGGGGGGAGGCGCCGAAGGCGACGCGGGGGGTTAACTCCTGCTCACCCGACGCATGCGCTCGGACGGCGTGACGATGTCGGTCAGGCGGATGCCGAACTTGTCGTT
>NZ_JASJOY010000121.1:0-1096 GCF_031426985.1 Hydrogenophaga sp. | reverse complement strand
GGTCGGCGTTCATCGCCAGGCACATCGAGCAGCCGGGCTCGCGCCACTCGAAGCCGGCGGCCTTGAAGATCTCGTGCAGGCCTTCGCGCTCGGCCTGTTCCTTCACCAGACCCGAACCCGGCACGACCATCGCCAGCTTGATGTTCTTGGCGACCTTCTGGCCCAGTTTCTTGACCACGGCGGCGGCCTCGCGCATGTCTTCGATGCGGCTGTTGGTGCAGGAGCCGATGAAGACCTTGTCGACAAAGATGTCGGCCAGTGGCTTGCCCGGTTCCAGCGCCATGTAGGTCAGCGCACGTTCCATGGCGCCGCGCTTGCTGGCGTCCTTTTCCTTCTCGGGGTCGGGCACGCGGGCGTCCACGCCCAGCACCATCTCGGGCGAGGTGCCCCAGGTGACCTGCGGCACGATCTGTGTGGCGTCGAGTTCGACCACGGTGTCGAAGGCCGCACCCTCGTCCGTGTGCAGCGTCTTCCAGTAGGCGACGGCCTGGTCCCACTCCACCCCGGTGGGCGAGAGTGGCCTGCCTTTCACGTACTCGATGGTCTTGTCGTCCACGGCCACCAGGCCGGCGCGTGCGCCACCCTCGATCGCCATGTTGCAGACCGTCATGCGGCCTTCCATCGACAGCGCGCGGATCGCGCTGCCACCGAATTCAATGGTGTAGCCGGTACCGCCGGCGGTGCCGATCTTGCCGATGATGGCCAGCACGATGTCCTTGGCGGTCACCCCCTTGGCCAGTTGTCCCTCGACCCGGACCAGCATGTTCTTGGCCTTTTTGGCCAGCAGCGTCTGCGAGGCCATCACGTGCTCGACTTCGCTGGTGCCGATGCCGTGGGCCAGGGCCCCAAACGCGCCATGGGTGCTGGTGTGGCTGTCGCCGCACACCACGGTCATGCCCGGCAGCGTGGCGCCGTTCTCGGGGCCGATCACGTGCACGATGCCCTGGCGCTTGGACATGAAGGGGAAGAAAGCCGCCGCACCGAACTCGGCGATGTTGCTGTCCAGCGTGGTGATCTGCTCTTTGCTGATCGGGTCGGTGATGCCGTCGTAGCCCAGTTCCCAGCCGGTGGTGGGCGTGTTGTGGTCGGCGGTGGC
>NZ_JASJOY010000120.1:0-39361 GCF_031426985.1 Hydrogenophaga sp. | reverse complement strand
TCGGTTCGCCGCGCGGCCTGGTGGTGCCCATCCTGCGCAACGCCGACCAGATGAGTTTCGCCGAGATCGAGAAGAAGATCGCCGAATTCGGTCAGAAGGCCAAAGACGGCAAGCTGGGCATCGACGACATGACCGGTGGCACCTTCTCCATCTCCAATGGCGGCACCTTCGGCTCGATGATGTCCACCCCCATCATCAACCCGCCGCAGTCGGCCATCCTGGGCGTGCACGCCACCAAGGACCGCGCCATGGTTGAAAACGGCCAGGTCGTGGTGCGCCCGATGAACTACTTCGCCATGTCCTACGACCACCGCATCATCGACGGCCGCGAAGCCGTGCTGGGTCTGGTGGCCATGAAGGAAGCGCTGGAAGATCCGGCCCGCCTGCTGTTTGACATTTGACCCACCCCTGCCGCGCTTCGCGCGACCCCCTCAAGGGGGCGGCACCAGCCGTCCGGCAAAGCCGGCCCGGCGGTGCCCCCGGATGGGGCGCGGTACTCGGCTGCTGCCGGTTGCCGGCAACGGTGTAAATCTCATTGAAAGAACATCATGTCTCAAGCATTTGACGTCGTCGTGATCGGCGCCGGCCCCGGCGGCTACATCGCCGCCATCCGCGCCGCCCAGCTGGGCTTCAAGGTCGCGTGCATCGACGAGTGGAAAAACGCCGCCGGCGGCCCGGCCCCGGGCGGCACCTGCACCAACGTCGGCTGCATCCCGTCCAAGGCGCTGCTGCAGTCCTCCGAGCACTTCGAGCACGCCAACCACCATTTCGCCGACCACGGCATCAGCACCGGCAAGGTGACGATGGACGTGGCCAAAATGGTGGGCCGCAAGGACACCGTCGTGAAGCAGAACAACGACGGCATCCTCTACCTGTTCAAGAAGAACAAGGTCACGTTCTTCCACGGCCGTGGATCGTTCGTGAGGGCGGCCGAAGGTGGCTACGAAGTCCAGGTGACCGGCGCCAAGGACGAAGCGATCACCGGCAAGCAGGTCGTGATCGCCACCGGCTCCAACGCCCGCGCGCTGCCTGGCGTGCCGTTCGATGAAGAGAACATCCTGTCCAACGACGGCGCGCTGCGCATCGGCGCTGTGCCCAAGAAGCTGGCCCTGATCGGCTCCGGCGTGATCGGCCTGGAAATGGGCTCGGTCTGGCGCCGCCTGGGCGCGGAAGTCACTATCCTCGAAGGTCTTCCGACCTTCCTGGGGGCGGTGGACGAGCAGATCGCCAAGGAAGCCAAGAAAGCCTTCGACAAGCAGGGCCTGAAGATCGAGCTGGGCGTGAAGGTCGGTGAGATCAAGAACGGCAAGAAGGGCGTGAACGTGGCCTACACCAACGCCAAGGGCGAAGCCGTGGCGCTGGACGTGGACAAGCTGATCGTCTCCATCGGCCGCGTGCCCAACACCAACGGCCTGAACGCCGAAGCCGTGGGCCTGGCGCTGGACGAGCGCGGAGCCATCGTGGTCGACGGCGATTGCAAGACCAACCTGCCGGGCGTCTGGGCGGTGGGCGACGTGGTGCGTGGCCCGATGCTGGCGCACAAGGCGGAAGAAGAGGGCGTGGCGGTGGCCGAACGCATGGCCGGCCAGCACGGCCACGTCAACTTCAACACCATTCCCTGGGTCATCTACACCAGCCCCGAAATCGCCTGGGTCGGCCGCACCGAGCAGCAGCTCAAGGCCGATGGCGTGGCGTACAAGGCCGGCACGTTCCCGTTCCTGGCCAACGGCCGCGCGCGCGCGCTGGGCGACACGACCGGCATGGTCAAGTTCCTGGCCGATGCGACGACGGACGAGATCCTGGGCGTGCACATCGTGGGCCCGATGGCCTCGGAACTGATCTCCGAAGCCGTGGTGGCCATGGAGTTCAAGGCCAGCGCGGAAGACATCGCCCGCATCTGCCACGCGCACCCGTCTCTGTCGGAAGCGACCAAGGAAGCCGCACTGGCGGTGGACAAGCGCACGCTGAACTTCTGACGCGGGTTCGCTCTTGTCGGTCCGCAGCACCTACGAAGCCGAGCTCAAGGAGCGCGGCTACACCACCGACCCCGCCCAGCAACGCGCCATCGCCGCGCTGGAGCGGTGCGCCCTCGACTGGACGAACTACAAACAGAAGCGCTCCAACGCGCTGAAGAAGATGTTCGTCAAACCCGAGATCCCGCGCGGGGTCTACATGTTCGGCGGGGTGGGGCGCGGCAAGAGCTTCCTGATGGACTGCTTCTTCAACGCGGTGCCGATCCGGCGCAAGACGCGCTTGCACTTCCACGAGTTCATGCGCGAAGTGCACCGCGAGTTGCGCGAACTGCAGGGCACGGTCAACCCGCTGGACGAGCTGGGCGAGCGCATCGCCAAGCGCTACAAGCTGATCTGTTTCGACGAATTCCACGTGGCGGATGTGACCGACGCCATGATCCTGCACCGCCTGCTGGACGCCCTGTTCAAGGCCGGCGTGGGCTTCGTCACCACCTCCAACTTCCACCCGGACGGGCTGTACCCCAATGGCCTGCACCGTGACCGCATCCTGCCCGCGATCGAACTGCTCAAGCAGAAGCTGGAAGTGCTCAACGTGGACAACGGCACCGACTACCGCCAGCGCACGCTGACGCACATCGAGCTCTACCACTGCCCACTGGGCGATGCGGCCGATGCCGCCATGCAGAAAACCTTCAACGAGCTCGCCGAAGCGCACGACGAAGACCCGGTGATGCACATCGAGTCGCGCCAGATCCGTTCGATCCGGCGCGCGGGTGGTGTGATCTGGTTCGACTTTCGCACGCTGTGCGGCGGTCCGCGTTCACAGAACGACTACCTGGAAATTGCCACCCAGTTCCACACCGTGCTGCTGTCCAATGTGCCGCAAATGGCCGTGCGCCAGGCGTCCGAGGCCAGGCGCTTCACCTGGCTGGTGGACGTGCTGTACGACCGCCGCGTCACGCTGGTGATGTCGGCCGCCGTGGCACCCGAGCAGCTGTACCTGGAAGGGCCGATGTCGCACGAGTTCCCGCGCACGGTGTCGCGCCTGGGCGAAATGCAGTCAGCTGAGTACCTTGCGCTAGAACACCGCACGGTGGACACCGGCCTGACCTGAGACTGCCGGTATTTTTCCAGTACACACCGTGGGACTGGCTCCGCCAGACCACTGGTGTGGTTCCCCCGGGGGAAGACGCGAAGCGGCGCAGGGGGGCTCGTCAGGTCAGAGGGTCGAACTTGACGATCACCATCGACAGGTTGTCGCCCATGCCCTTGGCGCGAGAGCGCGCCTTCTGGATCAGGAACTCGCAGGCTTCGCGCGGCGAGAGCATCGCAATGGTGCTGGCCAGTTCGTCGGGCGAGAAGTAGTGCCACACGCCGTCGCTGCAGGCCATGAGGGCATCGCCCGGCCCGGCCTGCGGCACCCCGTGGATGTCCACCGGCGGGTCGTTGTCGGTGCCCAGGCAGCCCATCAGGATGTTCGAGTGCGGGTGGTCCAGCGCCTCTTCTTCGCTGATCTCGCCCTGGTTCACCAGCGTCTGCACGTAAGAATGGTCCATGGTGCGGAACACCATCTTGCCGTTGCGGAAGTGGTAGATGCGCGAGTCGCCGGCGTGGATCCAGTGGCTGTCACCGCCGGGGTTGATCAGGAACGCGGCAATGGTGCTGTGGGGTTCCTGCTCGGCCGACACCGCGGTGAGCTTGATCACCAGATGCGACTCTTCGACGATCTGGCGCAGCATGGCCGAGGCGTCGTCGGTCTCCGGGTCGTAGCGCTCGAACAGCTGGCGCGCGGTCAGCATGACCTGGTCGGAGGCCTTGCGTCCACCGCTGCGGCCTCCCATGCCGTCGGCCACCACGGCCAGCAGGCAGCCGGTCTGGCGCGGATGGTGCAGCAGGCACACCTGGTCTTGCTGGTAGTCGCGGTCACCCCGGTGAATGCCGGTGGATGCGTGGATGCGGTAGCCTTTGGACATGGGGCGATCGGGCTGCGGTGTGGTGCAAAAACGCATTCAATGGTAACCACGAACGGTTACACACCAGGGGCTGTCCCCCAAAAAAGCGAGGCCGCCGCGATCGTGCATGCGCCGACGCGGCACAGACTCACCAGAGCTTCCACCAGGCGCTGTCGGCGCTCTTGAAGCCTTGCGAGAGGTACTCGCTCTTCGGGTAGTTGGCCACCATCACGCGCCGTGTGTCGTCGCGCAACTGTGTCATGCCCAGCGCGTCGTACGACTGCATTAGGATGAACAGCGCTTCTTCCAGTGCCGGCGACTGCGGGTAGTCGCTCACGGCTTGCTGCGCCCGGTTGATGGCCGCCACGTGGGCGCCCCGGCTGTGGTAGTACCGCGCCACGTGCACCTCGTACTGCGCCAGCGAGTTGACGATGTACGCCATGCGGCTGCGCGCATCGGGCGTGTAGCGCGAGTCCGGGAAGCGGGTGGCCAGTTCGCGGAAGGCTTCGAACGACTCCTTGGCGGCTTTCTGGTCGCGCTCGGACAGGTCTTGTCGCGCGATCGAGCCGAAGAGGCCGAGGTTGTCGTTGAAGTTGACCAGGCCGCGCAGGTACAGCGCGTAGTCCATGGCCGGGCTGGCGGGGTGCAGGCGCACAAAACGGGTCAGAGTGGCCAGCGCCTGGGCCTGTTCGCCCGACTTGTACTGGGTGTACGCCTTGTCCAGCTGGGCCTGCTGCGCCAGCGGCGTGCCGGCGGCGCGGCCTTCGAGCTTCTCGTACAGGGCGATCGCCTTTTCGTAGGCGCCCGCGTTGCGTTCGTCGGTGGCCTCGCTGTAGAGGCGGTTGGGGCTCCAGCCGGCGGTCTGGTCAACCGGTGTGGTGTTGCAGCCGGTCAGGGTCAGTGCCACGCACAACGCACTCAGCGGCACGACCGATAATCTGGAACCAAACATCAAGGCATACCTTTACAACGGGATCACGGGATTGACCGCAGAAATTATATCGACGGGGGGTGCGCTGCCCGTCACCTCGACGGGGTCTTTACCTGAGGCCGATGGTGCGCAGGCGGCCGCCCAGGACGACTGGGCCAGCGAGACCGAGGCCCGCGCCTGCGAGGTGCCGCCCGAGATGCACGGCTGGCGCATCGACAAGGCGCTGGCGCAGCTGATCCCGGAGTTTTCCCGCTCGTATCTGCAGCAGCTGATGGCTGAAGGCGCGGTGCAGGTGGGCGGCCAACCGGTGATCAAGCCCGCTGCGCGGGTGCAGGTGAGGCAGGCTTTGCTGGTGGAGCTGCGGCCCACGCCGCAGGCCATGGCCTTTGTGCCCCAGCCCATGTCGCTGACCGTGCTGCACGAAGACGCGCACCTGCTGGTGATCCACAAGCCGGCCGGCCTGGTGGTGCACCCGGCCCCCGGACACTGGAGCGGCACCCTGCTCAATGGTCTGCTGGCGCACCACGCTGCGGCGGCCAGCCTGCCGCGCGCTGGCATTGTGCACCGGCTGGACAAGGACACCTCGGGGCTGATGCTGGTGGCCAAGAGCCGGCCCGCCATGGACGCCCTGGTGCGGGCCATCGCCGCCCGCGAGGTGCAGCGCGAGTACCTCGCGCTCGCACACGGGCGCTGGATCGGCGCCGAAGAACTGCTGGTGGACCAGCCCATGGGGCGCGACCCCCACAACCGCCTGCGCATGGCGGTGCTCAAGCCCGAGAGCACCGGCGCCAAAGCGGCGCAGACCACGGTGCGGGTGCTGGACGGCAACGACACCCACACCCTGGTGGCTTGCAAGCTGCACACCGGGCGTACGCACCAGATCCGCGTGCACATGGCCTGGCTGGGGCACCCGCTGGTGGGCGATGTGGTCTATGGCGGCAAGCCCCAGCACGGCCTGACCCGCCAGGCCCTGCACGCCACGCGCCTGAGGCTGGCGCACCCGATCAGCGGTGAGCCTCTGGCTTTTGTGTCGGAGCCGCCCCCCGATCTGCTGCAGGGTCTGGTGCTGGCGGGCCTCCATTACAATCACCACCTTTGGGATGCTTGCAATCCCGACCGGTCAGCCCCGCAGCGGCGATGACCCGACCGGCCCGGTTTCTGTGCCGTCTGTTGCACGATCCCATGTGCGGCTCCCTGGCTGCCCACGCTGTTGTTACAGCGGCCCTCCGCCCCAACGCTCTGTCCATACCGGTCGATCCGGTTATTGATCCATTCATTCGATGAACACCACGGATGCCCGCCGCGTCCTAGAGACGGCCCTGATCTGCGCGCCCCAACCGCTGTCCGTGCGGGACATGGGCGTGCTGTTCGACGCCGAACTCGCGCCCGACACCATCAAGACCCTGCTGGCCGAGCTGCAGCAGGAGTGGACCGGCCGCGGCGTGGAGCTGGTGCCGGTGGCCAGTGGCTGGCGGTTCCAGAGCCGGCCCGAGATGCGACCGTTCCTGGACCGCCTGCACCCCGAAAAGCCGCCGCGCTACACCCGCGCCACGCTCGAAACCCTGGCCATCATCGCCTACCGCCAGCCCGTCACGCGGGGCGACATGGAAGACATCCGCGGCGTGACCATCAACTCGCTGCTGCTCAAGCAGCTCGAAGACCGGGGCTGGATCGAGGTGATCGGTCACCGCGAAACGGTCGGTCGACCCTCCCTGTTTGCGACCACGCGCCAGTTTCTGGACGACCTGGGCCTGGCCTCGCTGGACCAGCTGCCGCCGCTGGACGGCAGCGACGTGCAGGAGTCAGCCCTGGGGCGACTGGATTTCGAGGCCCTGAACGACAGCCTGCAGGCCGAAGCTGCGGACGAGCCGGCGGTGGCCGCCGCCGTGGACGATCCGCACACGCAAGCCATTCCTTTTGACGAACCATCGCCCGCTGCGGCGCCACAGGACTCCCATGACAACGGTGCCGCACCCGAAGAAAACCCCGCCTGATCTGTCCGGCGCACCAGCCCAGCCAGCGGATGTGCCGCAAGCGGCCGAAACGTCCGATCTGCGGTTCGACGACGTCGTCAGCGGCGCCTTTGATGCGGAGCAGTCGCAGGACCTGCCGCAGCCCACCAAGCGCGTGCTCGCGCCGCAGGCCGAATCGCCCAAGCTGCACAAGGTGCTGGCCCAGGCCGGCATGGGTTCGCGACTGGAGATGGAGCAGCTGATCCTCGAAGGCCGCATTTCGGTCAACGGTGAGCCGGCGCACGTGGGGCAGCGCATCCAGTACGGTGACGTGATCAAGGTCAACGGCAAGCCGGTGCGCGTGCGCATGACACCGCCGCCGCCGCGCGTGCTGGCCTATCACAAGCCCGCCGGCGAGGTGGTGTCGCACGACGACCCGCAGAACCGGCCCACCGTGTTCCGCCGCCTGCCGCGTCTGTACCAGGGCAAGTGGCAGTCGGTCGGGCGGCTGGACCTGAACACCGAAGGCCTGCTGCTGCTGACCGATTCGGGCGAGTTGGCCAACCGTCTGATGCACCCCCGCTTTGGCCTGCAGCGCGAATACGCGGTGCGTGTGCTCGGCGCCCTGTCCAACGACGAAAAGCAGCGCCTGCTCGATGGCGTGAAGCTCGAAGACGGTGTGGCCCAGTTCGCCAGCATCGAAGACGGCGGCGGTGAAGGCGCCAACTGCTGGTACCGCGTCACCATTGGCGAGGGTCGCAACCGCGAGGTGCGCCGCATGTTCGAGGCGGTCGGTCACGCCGTCAGCCGGCTGATCCGCATCCGCTACGGCGCCATGATGCTGCCGCGCGGTCTGAAGCGCGGTGTGTGGGTGGAGCTGGATCAGGGGGATATCGATCGGTTGACCTCCGCCGCCGGCATGCCGGCCGCTGCCGAGCGCGCGCCGCGCCCGGCTGGCCGTCCGGGGCCGCTGCGCGGCAAGGCGGCGCCCAAGCCGACCGCCAAGACGGGGGGGCGCTCCTACGGCAACCCGGCCGGCAGCCGGGGCGATGCGCCCGATGTGAGGCGCAGCAGCATGTTTGCGCCCACCGGCAACCAGGCCCGGCCGGCCAAGGGCGGTGCGGGTCGAGGCGAGGCGGGTGCGCAGCAGCCCGACCCGATGAAGACCTCCTTTGGCTACATCGGGCAGGACGCCCTGCAGCGCCAGCGCCAGCGCGAGCAGGCGGGCAAGCGCCCGTCGGGGCCGCCGCGGCGCCGTTCGGGCGGTCGCTGATCCGAGCCGCCCAGGAACCCCGAAGGGGGTTTCACACTCTGAGATTCATGCGGGCAATGTAGAATCAAAGGCTTTGCGGTCCGCTGCAAGAATCCGTTTTTTCCAACAATTCAAGGAATACCATGGCCATCGAACGCACCCTTTCCATCATCAAGCCCGACGCCGTCGCCAAGAACGTGATCGGCCAGATCTACGCCCGTTTCGAAGCCGCCGGCCTGAAGGTCGTGGCCGCCAAGATGGCCCACCTGTCGCAGCGCGAAGCCGAGCAGTTCTACGCTGTGCACAAAGAGCGTCCTTTCTTCAAGGACCTGGTGAGCTTCATGATCTCCGGCCCGGTGATGATCCAGGCCCTGGAAGGTGAGGGCGCCATTGCCAAGAACCGCGACCTGATGGGCGCCACCGATCCCAAGAAGGCCGCCGCCGGCACGATCCGCGCCGACTTCGCCGACAGCATCGACGCCAACGCCGTGCACGGCTCCGACGCTCCCGAAACCGCCGCTGTGGAAGTTGCCTTCTTCTTCCCCGGCATGAACGTGTACTCGCGCTGATCCGCGCGAACGCCATGACATGACGGTCAACCTGCTCGACTTCGATCTCGAGGGCTTGGCCGCCTATTGCGAACAGCTGGGCGAAAAGCGCTTCCGCGCCGTCCAGCTGTTTCGCTGGATCCACCAAAAGGGGGCTGCGCGCTTCGACGAGATGACCGATCTCGCCAAGAGCCTGCGCGAAAAGCTCCCGGCGGTCTGCAGCATCGACGATCTGCCCGTGCTCTCGCGCCAGGACTCGGCCGACGGCACCATCAAGTGGCTGTTCGATGTGCGCGACGGCAACGCCGTCGAAACCGTGTTCATTCCCGAAGACGATCGGGGAACCCTCTGTATCTCATCCCAGGCCGGTTGCGCCGTGGGATGCCGTTTCTGCTCCACCGGCCATCAGGGCTTTTCGCGCAACCTCACCACGGGTGAGATCCTGGCGCAGCTCTGGCACGCCGAACATTTCCTGCGCAAGCACCTGAAAACCACCGAGCGCGTCATCACCAACGTGGTGATGATGGGCATGGGCGAGCCGCTGCAGAACTACAACGCGCTGGTGCCGGCGCTGCGCGTGATGCTGGATGACCACGGCTACGGCCTCTCGCGCCGCCGCGTGACGGTCTCGACCTCGGGCGTGGTGCCCATGATCGACCGGCTGGCCAAAGACTGCCCGGTGGCGCTCGCCGTGTCCTTGCACGCGCCCAGCGACGCGCTGCGCGACCCGCTGGTGCCGCTCAACCGCAAGTACCCGCTGGCCGAGCTGCTGGATGCCTGCCTGCGCTACCTGCCGGCCGCGCCGCGCGACTTCATCACTTTCGAGTACTGCATGCTCGACGGCGTGAACGACCAGCCCGAGCACGCGCAGCAGCTGCTCCAGCTGGTCAAGACCCACGGCGGCCGCGGCGTGCCGTGCAAGATCAACCTGATTCCTTTCAATCCCTTCCCGGATTCCGGACTGAAGTGTTCGCCGCGCCCGGTCGTGCTGGCCTTTGGCCGCATCCTCAACGAGGGCGGGGTGGTCACCACGGTGCGCAAGACGCGGGGTGATGACATCGACGCCGCCTGTGGACAGCTGGCCGGTGACGTGCTGGACCGCACCGATGCCGCGCGCCGCCTGTCGCAGCGACGTGTCAGCGAGCAACCCATCCGCTTCGTGGGCGCCGCCCCGGGCACCAACAAGGATCCGCAGCCATGACGAAGACCTTCGGTTCGGTCGCCGCAAACGTGTCCTGGGGCCGTTGGTGGCCCCTGGTCTTGGGTGGCTGGGTGGTGGCGGCGGGACTGTCGGGCTGTGCGGGCGGGGCCGGAGCGCCGTCGGCGGCCCCGATGTCGAGCGAGCCGGTGACCGAATCCGACGAGCCGGAAGCCCGCAAGCGCGCCCGCATCCGGCTGGAATTGGCGTCCAACTACTTCGAGAACGGCCAGACCACGGTGGCGCTGGACGAGATCAAGCAGTCGCTGGTCGCCGATCCGAGCTACCCCTCGGCCTATGTGTTGCGTGGCCTGGTGTACATGCGCATGAACGAGACCGGCCTGGCCGAAGACAGCTTTCGCCGCGCCCTGCAACTGAACCCGCGCGACGCCGACGCACTGCACAACTACGGCTGGTTCGCCTGCCAGCAGGGCCGCCATGTCGAAGCCATCGACTTCTTCCAGCGTGCGCTGGCCAGTCCGGTCTATGGCGGTCAGGCCAAGACCCTGATGGCCAAAGGCATCTGCCAGACCCGCATGGGCCAGTTCGCCGAAGCCGAAGGCAGTTTTTCTCGCTCGTACGAGCTGGACGCCGCCAACCCCATCACCGGCTACAACCTGACGTCCTTGCTGTACCGCCGCGGCGAATACACGCGGGCCCAGTTCTACATCCGCCGCCTGAACAATTCCGAGCTCGCCAACGCCGAGACGCTGTGGCTGGGCATCAAGGTGGAACGCCGTCTGAACAACACCGAGGCCACCGAGCAGCTGGCGCAGCAGCTCTCGCGTCGCTACCCCAAGTCGCGCGAGTGGGCGTCGTACCAGCGCGGAGCTTTTGATGAGTGAACCCTTGATTTCCCCTGTCGCTGAACCTGCGGTCACCGTGGACCGCCCCGTGTTGCTGCGCGAAGCGCGCGAGGCCGCCGGCCTGCACATCGCGGCACTGGCCGCAGCCTTGAAGGTGCCGGTCAAAAAGCTCGAAGCGCTGGAGGCCGGTCGTTACGACGAGCTGCCCGACATGACGTTCTCGCGCGCGCTGGCATCCAGTGCTTGCCGCCATCTCAAGGTCGATCCGGTGCCGGTGTTGGCGCAGATTCCCATGGGCCATCGGCCGCAGCTGGGTGATTCGGCTCAGACGATCAACGCGCCGTTCAAGGGTGTGGGCGATCCGGCGCCGCTGAACGCCATGGGCTGGTTGTCGCGTCCGGCCGTGCTGGCCGCCATCGCCTTGCTGCTGGGCGCGCTGGTGCTGGTGCTCCTGCCCCAGCCGGAGATCGCACCGCCGGCCGACGTGGTCATGCCGCCGCCCGGCGCAGTGCCCGACGCCCCCGCGCAGGTGACCGAGCCTGCCCCGGCGTCGGTTGCACCGGAGGGCGAGGTCGTCACGCCGACGCCTGGCGCGGCCCCCGTCCCTGGCGCTGTGCCAGAGGCTGCCCCGCCTGTGGCAAGTGCGCCCACCGTGGCCGCTCCCGCCAACACGACCCCGACCGTTTCCGCCACGACCGCAGTTCCTGCGTCGGTCTCGTCCACCTTGGCATCGGCCGGTGCGGCGGGAACTTTGCTGAGCATCACCGCTACCGGCGAGTCCTGGGTGGAGGTGCTCAACGGCGCCGGCAGTGTGGTCATGAAGCGCATGCTCAAGACCGGTGACGTGGTCGATTTTTCAACTGCGCCGCCGTATTCGGTGGTGCTGGGGCGTGCCGATGCGGTCCAGGTGACCGTGCGCGGCAAGCCGTTTGACACCACGCCCTTTGCCCGCAACAGCGTGGCCCGTTTCGAGGTGAAGTGACCATGGACACCGCCGTCAAGTCCGCTGACCCGTCTTTGCCCATCCCGCTGGGTGAGGCGCTGGCGCGCCGCTCCCGCCAGGGTGTGGTGGTGTGGGGTTCGAACCGTGTCACGGTCGGTGGCAGCGCGCCGGTGCGCGTGCAGTCCATGACCAACACCGACACGGCCGACGCCATCGGTACCGCGATCCAGGTCAAGGAACTGGCGCTGGCCGGCTCGGAGCTGGTGCGCATCACCGTCAACAACGACGAAGCCGCCGCCGCTGTGCCGCACATCCGCGAGCAGCTGGACCGCATGGGCGTCAGCGTGCCGCTGATCGGTGACTTCCACTACAACGGCCACAAGCTGCTGAGTGACCACCCGGCCTGCGCCGAGGCGCTGTCCAAGTACCGCATCAACCCCGGCAACGTGGGCAAGGGCGAGAAGGGTGATCGCCAGTTCGCGCAGATGGTCGAGATCGCCGCGCGCCACGACAAGGCCATCCGCATCGGCGTGAACTGGGGCAGCCTGGACCAGGAGTTGCTCGCCCGCCTGATGGACCAGAACTCGCTGCGCGCCCAGCCCTGGGAGGCGCGCCAGGTCATGTACGAGGCGCTGATCACCTCGGCGCTCGAATCGGCCGCGCAGGCCGAGGCCCTGGGTCTGCGGCGCGAGCAGGTCATGCTGTCGTGCAAGGTCAGCGGCGTGCAGGACCTGATCGCCGTCTACCAGGCACTGGCGCAGCGTTGCGACAACCCGCTGCACCTGGGTCTGACGGAAGCCGGCATGGGCACCAAGGGCACGGTGGCTTCGGCTGCGGCGCTGGCGGTGCTGCTGCAGCAGGGCATTGGCGACACCATCCGCGTCTCGCTCACGCCGCAGCCCGGCGAAGCGCGCACGCAGGAGGTGGTGATCGCGTCCGAGATCCTGCAATCGCTGGGCCTGCGCGTGTTCGTGCCCAGCGTCACCGCCTGCCCGGGTTGTGGCCGCACCACCAGCACCACCTTCCAGGAACTGGCCAAGCAGATCGACGACTATCTGCGCTCGTCCATGCCGGTCTGGCGCAGCAAGTACCCCGGCGTGGAGAACATGAAGGTCGCTGTCATGGGCTGCATCGTCAACGGCCCCGGCGAAAGCAAGCACGCCGACATCGGCATCAGCCTGCCGGGCACCGGCGAGGCGCCGGCCGCGCCGGTGTTCATCGACGGGCAGAAGGCGATGACGCTGCGCGGCACTGGTATCGCCAGCGAGTTCCAGGCCATCGTTGAAAACTACATTGAAAAACGGTTCGGCACTTCCGCCTGACCTCCGGCGCGGCCTGGGCCGCGCCATTACCTGACAAGCATCCATGGCAGAAAAACTCAGCGCCGTCAAAGGCATGAACGACATTGCGCCCCCCGTGTCCGCCCACTGGGAGTGGCTGGAAGACAAGCTGCGCACGTTGATGCAGCGCTACGGCTACCGCAACCTGCGCACGCCCATCGTGGAACCCACCGCGCTGTTCGTGCGCAGCCTCGGCGAAGTGACCGACATTGTCGAGAAGGAGATGTATTCCTTCGAAGACCGGCTCAACGGCGAGCAGCTGACGCTGCGCCCCGAGAACACGGCCGGGGTGGTGCGCGCCGCGGTCGAGCATTCGCTGATCTACGACGGAGGCAAGCGCCTGTACTACATGGGCCCCATGTTCCGCCACGAGCGGCCGCAGCGGGGCCGCTACCGCCAGTTCCACCAGTTTGGCGCCGAGGCGCTGGGCTTCGCAGGGCCGGACGTGGACGCCGAACTGATCGTGCTGGCCTGCGACCTCTGGGCCGAACTGGGTCTGGACGGCATCGAGCTGGAAATCAACAGCCTGGGCCAGCCGGCCGAGCGCCTGGCGCACCGCGCGGCGCTGATCAGCTATCTGGAAGAGCACGCCGACCTGCTGGACGAGGACGCCCGGCGTCGCCTGCACAGCAACCCGCTGCGCATCCTGGACACGAAGAACCCCGCCATGCAGGCCATGGTGAACGGTGCGCCGCACCTCATGGCCTTTCTGGGGCCGGAGTCGCTGGACCACTTCAACCGCCTGCGCGCGCTGCTGGACGCGCAGGGCATTGCCTACCGCATCAACCCGCGCCTGGTGCGCGGCATGGACTACTACAACCTCTCGGTGTTCGAATTTGTGACGACGCAGCTGGGCTCGCAGGGCACCGTGTGCGCCGGCGGCCGCTACGACGGCCTGTTCGAGCAGATCGGCAGCAAGGTCGCGCCGGCCGTGGGCTGGGCGCTGGGCATGGAACGTATCCTGGAACTGCTCAAAGAGCAGGGCAAGCTGCCCGCCCAGCCGGTGCCCGATGCCTACGCCGTTGTGCCCGATGCGGCGGCGCTGCCGCAGGTCATGAAGCTGCTGCGCGAACTGCGCCGCCTGGGTCTGAACGTGCAGATGCACGCCGGCAGCGCCGACGGCATGGGCAGCATGAAATCCCAGTTCAAGAAGGCCGACGGCAGCGGCGCCCGCTTTGCGCTGATCTTCGGCGAGCAGGAGCTGGCGCAAGGCATGGTGGGCGTCAAGCCGCTGCGCGCACCGTCCGAAGGCCAGGCCCCGGCGGCCCAGACGCTGCAGCCGCTGGCCGATCCGTCCGCCTGGGCGGCGGGTCTGCGCAGCGCCTGATCCCCCACAGCCGCCCGCCTACAATCGCCGGTTCCGCATCTCCCTCACGCACATGGCCAACCACCTCGACCTCGAAGAGCAGGAACAGCTCGACCAGCTCAAACATTTCTGGGCCCAGTACGGCAACCTCATCACCTGGGTGCTGATCGCCGTGTTCGGCAGCTTCGCGGCCTGGAATGGCTGGAACTACTGGCAGCGCACGCAGGCCACCAAGGCTGCTGCGCTGTACGACGAGATCGACCGTGCGGCCACGGCGCGCGACGCCGACAAGATGGCGCGGTCCCTGTCCGAGATGCAGGACCGTTTTGGTGGCAGCACGTTTGCCGCCCAGGGGGCCTTGCTGGCTGGCAAGACCTTGTTTGAAGCCGGTAAACCCGATGCGGCGCGCGCCGCCCTGGGCTGGGTGAGCGAGAAGTCGTCGGACGAGGCCTACCAGGCGATCGCCCGTCTGCGCCTGGCCGGTCTGGATGTCGAGGCCAAGGCCTACGACCAGGCCCTGAAAACCCTGGAGGCGCCCATGCCCAAGGCCTTTGAAGCCCTGGCTGCCGACCGCCGTGGCGACGTGTACCTGGCACAGGGCAAGGCCGACGAAGCGCGCCAGCAGTACGAAGCCGCCTGGCGCAGCTTCGGCAAGCGTGTGGAGTACCGCAACCTGGTCGAGGTCAAGCTGGCGTCGCTCGGTGTTGATGCGGCCACCCTGACCCCGCCTGCGGAGGCTGCGCGTTGAAGCCCGCTGTCCGCCCCATCCCGCGCCTGTGGTTGGCCGGTCTGGCGCTGGCTGCGCTGGCCGCCTGCTCGTCCAGCCCCGACAAACCGCGTCCCGCCAACTTGCCGCCTGCGGCCACCGTTCTGGGCACCCAGCAGGTGTGGACGGCCCAGGTCGGTGCGAGCCAGACCCCGGTCGCCCCACGGGCCACCGCAGACCATGTGTTTGTGGCCGGCGCGGGCAACAGCGTCGTGGCGCTGGCCGCGGAGTCGGGCAAGGAAGTCTGGCGCCTGGCGCTGGGTGCGCCGGTCACGACCGGCATCGGCACCGATGGCGACACCGTCGCTGTGGTGACCCAGGACAACGACCTCGTGGCCATGGCCGCCGGGCAGCAGCTCTGGCGTGTGCGCCTGGGTGCCAGTGCCCAGACGGCCCCGCTGGTGGCGGGGCGCCGCGTGTTCGTGCTGGCGGCCGACCGCAGTGTGGTCTCGTTCGATGGTCAGACCGGCAAGCGCCTGTGGACGCAAACCCGCACCGGCGAGCCTCTGGTGTTGAACCAGCCCGGCGCACTGCTGGCGGTGGGCGATACCCTGGTCGCAGGCCTGGGTGGGCGCCTGGTGGGTCTGAACCCGCTCAACGGCTCGGTGCGCTGGGAAGCGTCGATCGCCAACGCCCGCGGCACGAACGAAGTCGAGCGGCTGGTGGACATCGTGGGTCCGGTCAGCCGGGTGGGCAACAGCGTGTGCGCACGCGCCTACGCCAGTGCGGTCGGCTGTGTCGATGCCGGCAGCGGCCGCGTGACCTGGAGCAAGTCCGCACTGGGTTCGCAGGGCCTGGGGGGCGACGACCGCCTGGTGTTCGGCAGCGAATCCGATGGTCGCGTGCAGGCGTGGCAGCGCAGCAATGGTGAAGACGCCTGGAGCGTGGATCGCCTCAAGCACCGTGGGCTGACGGCGCCGGTGGCGCTGGGGCGCGTGATCGCCGTGGGCGATGGCACGGGTCTGGTGCATCTGCTTTCGCGCGAAGACGGTGCCGAGATGGCCCGTCTGAGCAGCGACGGCTCGGCCATCGTGGGCGCTCCCCTGCTGGTGGGGCCCTCGCTGGTGGTGCAGACACGCAACGGCGGTGTCTTCGCCTGGCGTCCGCAGTAGTGGCGTGGGTCCATCCTGGACCCCGCATTTGAAAGGTTCTGTTTCGTGAAACCCGTCATCGCCCTGGTGGGGCGCCCCAACGTGGGCAAGTCCACCCTGTTCAACCGCCTGACGAGTTCTCGCGATGCCATCGTGGCCGACTTTGCAGGCCTCACCCGTGACCGCCACTACGGCAACGGTCACCTGGGCCGTCGTGAATTCATCGTCATCGACACCGGCGGCTTCGAGCCCACGGCCGAGTCCGGCATCTACAAGGAAATGGCCAAACAGACGCGCCAGGCTGTGGCCGAGGCCGACGTGGTCATTTTCGTGGTGGATGCGCGTGGCGGCCTGAGCGCGCAGGACCACGACATCGCGCAGTACCTGCGCCGCCTGGGCAAGCCCACGCTGCTGGTGGCCAACAAGGCCGAAGGCATGAAGGAGGGCTCGCAGCTGGTCGAGTTCTACGAGCTGGGCCTGGGTGACGTGATGCCCGTTTCCGGCGCCCACGGTCAGGGCGTGCGCTCGATGCTTGAGTCCGCGCTGGAGGCCATTCCGGGTCTGCCGGAAGAAGACGAAGACGCGGTCGAAGAAGACACCGGTGTCATCCGTCTGGCTGTGGCGGGGCGTCCGAACGTGGGCAAGTCCACCCTGATCAACTGCTGGCTGGGCGAAGAGCGCCTGGTGGCCTTTGACATGCCGGGCACCACGCGCGATGCGATTGCGGTCCCCTTCGAGAAGGACGGTCAGAAGTTCGAGCTGATCGACACCGCCGGCCTGCGCCGCAAGGGCCAGGTGTTCGAGGCGATCGAGAAGTTCTCGGTGGTCAAGACGCTGCAGGCCATCGAAGGTGCGCACGTGGTGCTGTTGCTGCTGGACGCCACGCAAGGTGTGACCGACCAGGACGCCCACATCGCCGGCTACATCCTCGAAAGCGGGCGCGGTGTGGTGATCGCGATCAACAAATGGGATGCGGTGGACGAGTACCAGCGCCAGCAGATCGAGCGGCAGATAGAGAACCGGTTGTCGTTCCTGAAGTTCGCGTCGCTGCACCTGATCTCGGCCAAGAAGCGCCAGGGCCTGGCACCCGTGTGGAAGTCCATCAAGCAGGCGCGGGCGTCGGCCATGCGCAAGATGACCACGCCGGTGCTCACGCGGCTGCTGCAGGAGGCTGTGGCCTTCCAGTCGCCGCCCAGGAGCGGCATGTTCCGCCCCAAGATGCGCTACGCCCACCAGGGCGGCATGAACCCGCCGGTGATCGTGATCCACGGCAATTCTCTGGAGCATGTGCCGGAGGTCTACCGCCGATTTTTGGAAGGTCGGTTCCGCAAGGCCTTCGATCTGGTGGGCACGCCGCTGCGCATCGAGTTCAAAACCTCGGCCAACCCCTTCAAAGACGCGGAATGAGCCGAACCCTCGCGGCCGGTCGGGCAGTGCTGTGGTATGGTTCACGTCCTAACAACTTCTTTTGAACACGGAGCATATCGTGAGCAATAACAAAGGCCAACTCTTGCAAGACCCTTTCCTGAACCAGCTGCGTCGCGAGCACGTGCCCGTGTCGATCTACCTGGTCAACGGCATCAAGCTTCAGGGTCAGATTGAGTCTTTCGACCAATACGTCGTGCTGCTGCGCAACACCGTGACGCAAATGGTCTACAAGCACGCCATTTCCACCATTGTCCCGGGTCGTCCGGTGCAGTTCTCCGCCAACGCGGCGGACGAATCTGCCGCGTCTTGACCCGGCGCGCACCTCCTGCCGTGCGCGGCACGGCGGCGGCGCTGGTTGATCCGAATTGAACCCGTCCGCCTCCGCGAAAGCCTCCACCCCATCGGTCATCCTGGTCGGGGTGGATTTTGGCTTGCCGCATTTCGATACCGAACTTGAGGAGCTGGGCCTGTTGGCCCAGACCGCCGGGTTCGCTGTCGCCGATCGCGTCACCTGCAAGCGCAGGGCGCCCGATCCGGCTTTGTTTGTCGGTTCGGGCAAGGCCGATGAAATCAAGATGCTGGCCCAGTCCACCGGCGCCAGTGAGGTGTTGTTTGACCAGGCCCTGAGCCCGGCCCAGCAGCGCAACCTGGAGCGTGCTCTGGGCTTGCCGGTCAACGACCGCACCCTGCTCATCTTGCAAATCTTCGCACAACGCGCTCGCAGCCACGAAGGCAAGCTGCAGGTGGAGTTGGCGCGCTTGCAGTACCTGTCCACCCGCCTTGTGCGCCGCTGGACCCACCTGGAACGCCAGAGCGGTGGCATCGGCATGCGCGGTGGTCCGGGCGAAACCCAGATCGAACTCGACCGGCGCATGATCAACGACGCCGTCAAGCGCACCAAGGAACGGCTGGAAAAGGTCAAGAAACAGCGCGCCACCCAGCGCCGCCAGCGTGACCGTCGCGACGCCTTCACGATCTCGCTGGTGGGGTACACCAACGCGGGCAAATCTTCGCTGTTCAACGCCCTGGTCAAGGCCCGTGCCTACGCGGCCGATCAGCTGTTCGCCACGCTGGACACCACCACGCGTCAGCTCTACCTGGGAGAGGCGGGGCGTTCGGTCTCGCTGTCCGACACCGTGGGGTTCATCCGCGACCTGCCGCACGGTCTGGTGGATGCCTTTGCCGCCACCCTGCAAGAAGCGGCCGATGCCGACCTGCTGCTGCACGTGGTGGATGCCTCCAATCCCGCGCACCCCGAGCAGGTCGCGTCGGTGATGGGCGTGCTCAAGGACATCGGTGCCGATCAGGTGCCGCAGATCCTGGTCTTCAACAAGCTCGACGCCATGGACCCCGCTGCGGTGCCCCATGTGTTGAGCGATGCCATGGAACTGCAGGGGCAGTCGGTGGCTCGTATCTTCGTGAGTGCGCAGACCGGTGAGGGGGTGCCTCAGTTGCGCCGCCTGCTGGCCGAGCGTGTGCTGGCCTCGGCGGTGGCACATGACCCGGATACCCCGGGGGTGTTGGATGTCGTGCGGAGTGACGAGCCCTGATTGGGCACAATGTGGTGGTTTTGATTCGAACGAGCTTTCAACACATGGATGTGAACCTGCAATCTCCTCGCGCCAACACCGCGCCGCGCCTGAGTCCGCTGAACCGGGTCTGGCGCCGACTGCTGGGCATGTTCAATCTGAACGACCCCCGCTGGGGCCGGGGCGAAGAGGGCGGCGAAAAGGACAAGCCGCAGCAACCCGGTAACGGGGATGATGGCAATCGACAGCCGGCACGGCCACCGCAACGCCCGCAAGGCGCCAACCAGGGGCCTCCGGATTTGGACGAGCTCTGGCGCGACTTCAATCGCAAGCTCGGCGGCCTGTTGGGTGGCAAAGGTGGTGGCGGCGGACAAGGTTCCGGTGGTGGTTCGCCGGGTTTCAATCCCAGCCCCAAAACCACAGGCATCGGCGTCGGCCTGATCGCCGGTGTGGCTGTGCTGATCTGGCTGGGCACGGGTTTCTTCATCGTGCAGGAAGGCCAGCAAGCCGTCATCACGCAGTTTGGGCGCTACCACAGCACGGTGGGGGCGGGCTTCCAGTGGCGCCTGCCGTACCCGGTGCAGCGCCATGAAACTGTGTTCGTGACCCAGTTGCGTTCGGTGGACGTGGGGCGCGATGCCATCGTGCCCGCCACCGGTCTGCGCGAATCCTCGATGCTGACCGAGGACGAGAACATCGTGGACATCAAGTTCGTGGTGCAGTACCGCCTCAAGGACGCACGCGAATACCTGTTCGAAAGCCGCGACCCCGATGGTGCGGTCGTCAAGGCCGCCGAAACCGCCGTGCGCGAGGTGGTGGGCAAGATGAAGATGGACGCAGCCCTGGTGGAGGAGCGCGACCAGATTGCCCCGCGCGTGCGCCAGCTCATGCAGACCATCCTGGACCGCTACAGCGTCGGCATCGCCGTCGAGAGCATCAACCTGCAGATGGTGCGCCCGCCCGAGCAGGTGCAGGCCGCGTTTGACGACGTGCTCAAGGCCGGCCAGGAACGCAACCGCGCCAAGGACGAGGCCCAGGCTTACGCCAACGACGTCATCCCCCGTGCCCGTGGTGCCGCTTCTCGTCTGAACGAAGAGGCCGAGGGCTACCGCGCACGCATCGTTGCGCAGGCCGAAGGTGATGCGCAGCGTTTCCGCTCGGTGCTGGCCGAATACCAGAAGGCGCCCCAGGTCACGCGCGACCGCATGTATGTGGACACCATGAAAGAGGTGTACAGCAACGTGACCAAGGTCATGGTGGACGCCAAGTCCGGTTCCAATCTGCTGTACCTGCCGCTGGACAAGATCATGCAGATGACCGCGCCCGCCGCTCCGGTGGCAAGCAGCGCGCCTGCACCCGCGCCCGCGGCGACCACGGCTCCCGCAGCCAACCCGAACAACAACGCCCGCTCGCGCGAGCGTGAGAGCCGCTGAGCCAGGGACCGAACATGAACAGACTGGGATTTGTCATCACTTCCGTGCTGGTGGCGCTGGCGCTGGCCAGCTCCATGCTTTTTGTCGTGGACCAGCGGCAGTTCGGCGTGCTGTTCCAGCTCGGCCAGATCAAGCAGGTCGTCACCGAGCCGGGGCTGAACTTCAAGCTGCCGCCGCCGTTCCAGAACGTGTCCTACATCGACAAGCGTCTGCTGACACTGGAGAGCAACGACACCGAACCCACACTGACCGCCGAGAAGCAGCGTGTGGTGATCGACTGGTATGTGCGCTGGCGCATCAGCGACCCGCAGGCGTATATCCGCAATGTGGGGCTGAACGAAGGTGCGGGCGCGCTGCAGCTCAATCGCGTGGTGCGCAACTCCTTCCAGCAGGAAGTGAACAAGCGCACCCTCAAGGAGCTGCTGGCCACGGCGCGTGAAGCGTTGATGGAAGACGTCAAGAAGGAAGTGCTGGAGGCCGTGCGTGGTGCTGAAAAGCCCTGGGGCATGGACGTGGTGGACGTGCGCATCACGCGCGTGGACTACGCCGAGAGCATCACCGCGTCGGTCTACCAACGCATGGAGGCCGAGCGCAAGCGCGTGGCCAACGAGCTGCGCTCTACGGGTTTCGCCGAGGGTGAAAAGATCCGCGCCGATGCGGACCGCCAGCGCGAGGTGATCGTGGCCGAGGCCTACAAAAAGGCCCAGACCGTCAAGGGTGAGGGCGACGCCAAAGCCGCGGCGGCTTACAGCGAATCCTTTGGCAAGGATCCGTCCTTTGCCCAGTTCTACCGCAGCCTGGACGCCTACAAGTCCAGCTTCGGCAGCAAGTCCGACGTGATGGTGGTGGACCCGTCGTCGGAGTTTTTCAAGGCCATGCGCAGCAGCGGTTCTGGCAAGTGAGGTCGCTCTGATGAGCGACCTGCTCTGGCCAGCCCTGGCGCTGGTCCTGATCTTCGAAGGGCTGCTGCCCTTCATCGCTCCGTCGGCCTGGCGGCGCGTCTTCACCCAGATGCTCCAGTTGCAGGACGGGCAGATCCGCTTCTTCGGTCTGCTGTGCGTGCTCTGCGGCCTGCTGCTGTGGTGGGCGGTCGCCTGAGCTTTTGACGTTTGCTGGTGCTGGCTGGCCGGGAGCGTTCCGCGCCCCGGTAAAATGCCGTTTTTAACAGCCATCCCCTCATGCCCATGTCTGCCTGGGTCCTTCCGGATCACATTGCCGATGTCCTGCCCTCCGAGGCGCGTCACATCGAAGAACTTCGCAGGGGTTTGCTGGACACAGCGCGTGGCTACGGCTACGAGCTGGTCATGCCGCCGCTGCTGGAACACCTGGAGTCGTTGCTCACCGGTACCGGCGAAGCGCTGGACCTGCAGACCTTCAAGCTGGTCGATCAGCTCTCGGGTCGCACGCTGGGCCTGCGCGCCGACAGCACGCCACAGGTCGCCCGCATCGACGCCCACCTGCTCAACCGCCAGGGCGTGGCCCGCCTGAGCTACTGCGGTCCGGTGGTGCACACCCGCATCGACCGTGCCTTTGCCAGCCGCGAACCGCTGCAGTTCGGTGCCGAAATCTACGGCCATGCCGGGCTGGAAGCGGATCTCGAAATCCTTGAACTCGCTCGCGCGTGTCTGCTGCAGGCGGGTGTGCAGGGGCTGCAGCTGGACATGGCCGATGTGCGCGTGATCGACGCGGTGCTGGCGCCGGTGGCCCTGGAGGCATCGCGCGTGAACGCCATCCACGCCGCTCTGGCCGCCAAAGACGTGGCAGAGCTTCAGGCACTGTCGGCCGATCTGCCCGAGCGGGTGCGTGCCGACCTTTGCGCCTTGCCGGGCCTGTTCGGCGGGGTGTCCGTGATCGACGATGCCCGGCGCGTGCTGACCAGCTCCCCTGCGCTGACCGAGGCCCTGGACAGCCTGGCCTGGCTGGCGGCGCAGGTGCAGGGCATGGACCTGTCCATCGACTTGGCCGACCTGCGTGGCTATGCCTACTACACCGGCATGCGCTTTGCCGTGTTCGCCCGCGACACGCAGGGCGAAGCGGTGGAGCTGGCCCGCGGCGGCCGTTACGACGAGGTGGGGGCGGTTTTTGGCCGCAAGCGCCCGGCGGTCGGTTTCAGCCTGGACCTCAAGGAACTCGTTTCGGCGGTGGCGCCGCGCCCGCTCGAAGGCGCCATCCGCGCGCCCTGGGGCATGGACGCTGCCCTGCGCGAAGCCATTGCGCAGCTGCGCTCGGCCGGTCACACCGTGGTCTGTGTGTTGCCCGGTCATGAACACGAAGTGGACGAGTTCGATTGCGATCGTGAACTGGTGCAGGTGCCCGCCAACGGCGGTGTCTGGACCCTGAAGAACCTTTAACCGGAATCAGCAGATGACGAAGAACAGCAGCGCCGTGGTCCCCGGGCGCAACGTGGTGGTGGTCGGTACCCAGTGGGGTGACGAAGGCAAGGGCAAGCTGGTCGACTGGCTGACCGAAACCGCGCAGGGCGTGGTGCGTTTCCAGGGCGGCCACAATGCCGGCCACACATTGGTGATCAATGGCGTCAAGACCGCGCTGCACCTGATCCCCAGCGGCATCATGCGCGCCGGCGTCAAGTGCTACATCGGCAACGGTGTGGTGCTGTCGGTGGGCAAGCTGTTCGAAGAAATTGCCGGGCTGGAAAAGGCCGGCGTCGAGGTGCGTTCGCGCCTGCGCGTGAGCGAAGGCTGCCCGCTGATCCTGCCGTTCCACGCCGCCATCGACGTGGCGCGCGAGGCCGCCAAGGTCAAGGCCGGTGCCGAGAAGATCGGCACCACCGGCCGTGGCATCGGCCCGGCGTATGAAGACAAGATCGCCCGCCGCGCCCTGCGCGTGATGGACCTGAAATACCCCGAGCGCTTCGCCACCAAGTTGCGCGAGCTGCTGGCCTTGCACAACCACGTGCTCAAGACCTGGCTGCACTCGGCCGACATGGCCTGGGACGAGAAGACCCTGTCGTACATGAAGGACGGCGCGATCCAGTTCGAGCCGGTGTACGCCGAAGCCATGGCCCAGGCCGAACAGCTCAAGCCCATGATCGCCGACGTCTCGCGTGAACTCAACGCCGCCCACCAGGCCGGTGTGAACCTGCTGTTCGAAGGTGCGCAGGGCACGTTGCTGGATGTCGACCACGGCACCTACCCGTTCGTGACCTCCAGCAACTGCGTGGCCGGCAACGCCGCCGCGGGCGCGGGCGTGGGCCCCAATCTGTTGCACTACGTGCTGGGCATCACCAAGGCGTACTGCACGCGCGTGGGCGGTGGCCCGTTCCCGACCGAGCTGGAGTGGGAAAAGGAAGGCACACCGGGCTGGCACATGAGCACCGTGGGCGCCGAAAAGGGCGTGACCACCGGCCGTTCGCGCCGCTGCGGCTGGTTCGACGCGGCCCTGCTCAAGCGCTCGGCCCAGGTCAACGGCCTGACCGGCCTGTGCATCACCAAACTGGACGTGCTCGATGGTCTGACCGAACTCAAGCTGTGCACCGGTTACGAGCTGGACGGCGAGGTCATCGACATCCTGCCCGCGGGCGCGGATGAAATCGCGCGCTGCAAGCCGATCTACGAGACCCTGCCGGGCTGGACCGAGACCTCGGTGGGGGCCACGCGCTACGAGGACCTGCCGGTCAATGCCCAGCGTTACCTGGACCGCATCCAGGAAACCACCGGCGTGCCCATCCACGTGGTGTCCACCAGCCCGGACCGCGACCACACCATCCTGATCCATCATCCGTACCACGCCTGATGCCGCGCGCACAGGCTGTGATACAGAATCCAGAACCACCATCCCACCCGGAGCCAGCATGCTGACCGAAGACGGCAAACACCTCTACGTGTCCTACGACGAGTACCACAACCTCATCGAGAAGCTCGCGCTCAAGGTGTACCAGTCGGGGTGGGAGTTCGACACCATCCTGTGCCTGGCACGCGGCGGCATGCGCCCGGGTGACATCCTCTCGCGCATCTTCGACAAGCCGCTGGCCATCATGTCCACGAGCTCGTACCGCGCCAACGCCGGTACCGAGCAGGGCAACCTGGACATCGCGCGCTACATCACCACGCCCAAGGGCGAGATCGCGGGCAAGGTGCTGCTGGTGGACGACTTGGCCGACTCCGGCCACACCTTGCGCGCCGTCATCGACACGCTCAAGAACCACTACACACCCATCACCGAGATGCGCAGCGCGGTGATCTGGACCAAGCAGGTGTCGGTGTTCACGCCCGACTATTCGGTCGAATTCCTGCCCACCAATCCCTGGATCCACCAACCCTTCGAGAGCTACGACGCCATGCGCCCGGCGCAATTGCTGGAGAAATGGAAGCTGTGAGCGATCTTTCGACCCAGCTGATCCACCACCCCTATCGCCCGCCGGAGGGCTTTGGCGCCGTTGCGCCCGGTGTGCACAAGGCGTCCACCGTCATTTTCCCGAACGTGCACGCCCTGCGCACGCAAGAGTGGGTGGACAAGAGCGGCTACACCTACGGACTGCACGGCACACCCACCACCTTCACCCTGGAAGAGCGCATCGCCACCATCGAAGGCGGCACCTACTGCGTTCTGGCCCCCAGTGGCCTGTCGGCGGTTTCGCTGGTGGACATGGCGTTTCTGCAGCAGGGCGATGAGCTGCTGATCCCCGACAACGCCTACGGTCCCAACAAGGCCTTTGCCAGTGTGGAGCTGGCCCGCTGGGGCATCGTGCACCGCTACTACGACGCGATGAACCCGGCCGATCTGGCCGCCAAGCTCGGTCCGGCCACGCGGCTGGTGTGGCTCGAAGCGCCGGGCTCGATCACGCTGGAGTTTCCCGACCTGCCCGCGCTGGTGGCGGTGGTGCAGCAGGCCAATGCGGCCCGTGGCGGTGACCGCCCGATCCTCACCGCGCTGGACAACACCTGGGGCGCGGGCATGGCGTTCAATGCCTTCGAACTGGGGGCCGACATCGCCATGCAGGCGCTCACCAAATACCCCAGCGGCGGTGCCGACGTGCTGATGGGCTCGGTGGTCACGCGCGACCACGCCTTGCACCAGCCACTGCTCATGACCCACATGCGCCTGGGCCTGGGCGTGAGCGGCAACGACACCGAACTGGTGCTGCGGGGCCTGAACACCATGGTCCTGCGGTACGCCGCCCAAGACGCTGCCACACGCGAGCTGGCCACCTGGATGCAGGCGCAAGCCGGTGTGGTCCAGGTGCTGCACCCGGCGTTGGCCGGTTCGCCCGGACATGAGATCTGGCGGCGCGATGCCAAGGCTGCGGCCTGCCTGTTCAGCGTGGTGTTTGACGAACGCTTCAGCCAGACGCAGATCGACGCTTTTTGCGATCGCCTGCGCCTGTTCAAGCTGGGCTGGAGCTGGGCGGGCCCCATCAGCCTGTGCGCTCCCTACAACGTGTCGTCCATCCGCACGCGAGGCTGGCCCCACCGGGGCGGCCTGGTGCGCTTCGCCGTCGGTCTGGAGGCGGTGGAAGACCTGCGCGCCGACCTGGCGCAGGCGCTGGCTACACTCGGGACCTGACCACCCTTTAACCACATCGAAAGACTGTTTTGGCCACTCCCAACTACGGATACGAAAAGCGCCAGCGCGAGCTCGCCAAGAAGAAGAAAAAGGAAGAAAAGCTCAAAGCCAAGGCCGAAGGCAAGCGCCACGGCGATGCCCCCGAGGCTGCCGGCGACGAGACCGATGGCTCGCCCGGGGCACCCGCCGCCGAGGGCGGAGCAGCCGGCGACACCGCCGCCGATTAAGCCGTTGCTGAGGGCGTCCCCTCGCCCAGCAGCGAACGGGCCAGATCCGATAAGGCCGCAGGCGAGCGGTCTTTCAGCGTGCAGGGCAGGGCCTGGCCGTACTGCTTGAAATTGCGCTCGATGGACTGTGCGTACATCGGGTCGTAGTGCTGGGTCAGCAGCTCCAGCACCACCGCAGGGGTCTGACCTGCCTTCACTTTCTCAATCCACTCGCCCACCACGGCCTTGCCCCGCAGCTCGGTCAGCGCTTCCAGGCGCTGGCAAAAGTGCGCCGGATCGGTGACGAAGAAGTCGTAGTCTTCCAGCAGCAGGGCCACGCGCTCCTCGTCCGCCAGCTGCAGGTCGATGCAAGGGCTGCCCCGCATGGCGTCGATCAGCGCATCGGGCACGCGCACATTGCCCACCTTCTTGCTTTCGCTTTCCACGAACACCGGCCGCGCCGGGTCGAGGTGCTGCAGCGCGTCCCAGATCAGGCTGTCGAACCGTTTCTGGCTGGGCTGTTCCACGCCCGGGATGTGGCCCAGCACCGAGCTGCGGTGGTTGGCCAGGGCTTCGAGGTCGAGCACCTGCGCGCCCTCGGCGGCCAGCGCCTGCAGCAGGCGCGTCTTGCCGCTGCCGGTGGGGCCGCAGACCACGCGGTAGTGCAGGCGCTGCACCAGGCGGGGAATGTCGTCCACCAGGGCGGCGCGCCAGGCCTTGTAGCCGCCTTCGATGAGGGTGACCTGGAAACCGATGGCGCCCAGGATGGTGGCCAGCGCACCGCTGCGGTTGCCGCCACGCCAGCAGTACACCAGCGGTTTCCAGGTGCGGGGCTTGTCCAGCACCTCGCGTTCGATGTGGGCTGCGATGTTGCGGGCCGACAGCGCCGCGCCGCGCTTCTTGGCCTCGAAGGCGTTGACCTGCTTGTACATCGTGCCGATGGTGATGCGCTCGGTGTTGTCCAGTGTGGGCCAGTTGACGGCGCCGGGCACGTGGTCGAGCGCGTGCTCGTCTTCGGTGCGGGCGTCGATGATGGCGTCGAATGTGGCCAGGCGCGTGAGCGCTTCGGTGGCCGGCAGGGTGTGAACGGGCATGGGGCGATTATCCGTGGCGCGTGGGTGCAGGCCCTCACCCGAGCCCTCTCGCGCCGGTGGGGGAGGGGCAACACGCGTCAACGAGGCAGCAGTTTGCGCAGCTCGGGCCAGACCGTAGCCAGCATCAGCGGGTGGGCGCTTTCATTGGGATGGATGCGGTCGGACTGGAACAGCTTGAGCGGTTCCGGCCCATCGGCCACGCCTTTGAGGAAGAAAGGCACCAGGCCCGTCTTCTCTGCCTTGGCCACGCCGCTGAACACGTCGCGAAATTCCTGCGCGTACTTGGCACCGTAGTTGGGCGGCATCTCCATGCCCACCAGCAGCACCTTGGCGCCCGCCTCGCGCGCCGCGCGGGCCATGGCGCTCAGGTTGTCGCGCGTCATGTTCAGGGGCAGGCCGCGCAGAGCATCGTTGCCGCCGAGCTCGATCACCACCACGGCTGGCTGGTGTTGCTTGAGCAGGGCCGGCAGGCGCGAGCGGCCGCCCGAGGTGGTGTCGCCGCTGACACTGGCGTTGACCACGCGGGCCGGCACCTTCTCTTTTGTCAGGCGCTCCTGCAACAGGGCGGCCCAGCCGCTGCCGCGCCTGAGGCCGTATTCGGCGCTCAGCGAATCGCCCACGATCAGCACCACCGCTTCTTTTTTGGCCTGGGCCCAGACCGCCGGGCTTGACCCCAGCGCCAGGCTGGCCGCGAGCAGGGCGTTAAAGTGACGTCGTTCCAAAACTCTTCCTTTCATGGCTGCCGCCTTCATGACCGAACCCACCCACGAGCCGATGATCACCGTGCAGCACGTCTTCAAGTCGGTGAGCGACGCCACCGGCACGCTGGACATTCTGCGCGACATCCATTTTTCGCTGGCCCGTGGGGAAACCGCCGCCATCGTCGGGGCCTCGGGGTCGGGCAAAAGCACGCTGCTGTCCATCATCGCGGGCTTGGATACGCCATCAAAGGGAACGGTTCACATCGACGGTGCCGACCTGTTCGCGCTGGACGAAGACCAGCGCGCCGCGCTGCGGGCGCAGAAGGTGGGTTTCGTGTTCCAGAGCTTCCAGCTGCTGGCCAACCTCACCGCGCTGGAGAACGTGATGCTGCCGCTGGAACTGGCGGGCCGGCGCGACGCGCGCAGCGCCGCCACCGCCATGCTGCAGCGCGTGGGTCTGGGCGAGCGGCTGGGGCATTACCCCAAGGTGCTCTCGGGTGGCGAGCAGCAGCGCGTGGCCCTGGCGCGGGCCTTTGTGGTGCAGCCGGCCGTGCTGCTGGCCGATGAACCCACGGGCAGCCTGGACTTCGCGACCGGCGAGCGCGTGATGGAGCTGATGTTCGAACTCAACCGCGAGCAGGGCACGACCCTGGTGCTGGTCACGCACGACCGCGGCATTGCGGCCCGCTGCGAGCGGCGCATCACCATCGAGGCGGGGCAGGCGTCCGAGCTGGCCGAGGCCGAGGCCTGAGCAGACCCCGCGAGGGCTTCGACAGGCGCGGGCCGAACGGCGGCATGGGTGGGCAAGGGATAATCCACGCATGTCTTCTCCCAAAGTGCTGTTCGGCTTCCACGCCGTGGGCGTGCGTCTGAAAACCGCGCCGCAATCCATCGTCGAGATCTATTTCGAACCCACGCGGCGCGATGCGCGCATGCGCCAGTTCCTCGACCGCGTAAAAGAGGCCGGCGTGCGCCTGATCGAGGCCGATGGCCTGCGCATCGCCAAGCTGGCCGGCAGCCACGGCCACCAGGGCGTGGCCGCGCGGGTGCAGGAACTGCCCCAGGTGCATTCGCTCGATGAGCTGCTCGAAGGCCTGGAGGCCGAGGGCAAGGCGCCGCTGCTGCTGGTGCTGGATGGCATCACCGACCCGCACAACCTGGGTGCCTGCCTGCGCGTGGCCGACGGTGCCGGCGCGCACGCCGTGATCGCCCCCAAGGACCACGCGGCCGGCATCAACGCCACCGTGGCCAAGGTGGCGAGCGGCGCGGCCGAGACCATGCCGTACTTCATGGTGACCAACCTGGCGCGAACCCTGAACGAGCTCAAGGAACGCAACATCTGGATCATCGGTACCAGCGACGACGCGCCCAAGACGCTGTACCAGGTGGACCTGAAAGTGCCGGTGGCCCTGGTGCTGGGCGCCGAAGGCGACGGCATGCGCCAGCTCACGCGCAAGACCTGTGACGAACTGGTCAGCATCCCCATGGCCGGCGCGGTGGAAAGCCTGAACGTGTCGGTGGCCAGCGGCGTCTGCCTGTACGAAGCCCTTCGTCAACGGACGGCGTGAGTCGCTCATGAGCGGCACGGCGCGCCAGTGGATTCGCGACGCGCGCCACATCGCGGTGCTGACCGGCGCGGGCATGAGCGCCGAATCCGGCGTGCCCACCTTCCGCGATGCGCAGACCGGCCTGTGGGCGCAGTTCAACCCGCAGGACCTGGCGACGGAAGAAGCCTTTTGCGCCCACCCGCAGCGGGTGTGGGACTGGTACCAGTTCCGCCGTGGGATGGTGCGTGAGGTGCAACCCAACGCCGGGCATCAGGCACTGGCCGCGTTCGCGCAGCGCCACCCCGGGCGCCTGAGCCTGATCACGCAGAACGTGGACGACCTGCACCAGCGGGCCGGCAGCCACGACGCCATCGCCCTGCACGGCAGCCTGCTGGAAGACCGCTGGCTGGACGCACCGCAAGCCTGTTGCTCGGTTGAAAAGCTGCAGGGCGGCCACCCGCCACGCTGCCCCGTCTGCGGCAACCTGCGCCGCCCGGCCGTGGTCTGGTTCGGCGAACACCTGCCGCCGCTCGCGCTGGCCGCGGCCGAAGCCGCCGTGCAGGCCTGCGACCTGATGCTGGTCATCGGCACCTCGGGCGTGGTGTACCCGGCCGCCGGCCTGGTGCTCGGCGCCCACCAGCGCGGCGCACGCGTGGTGCTCGTCAACCCCGAGCCGACCGAACTCGATCCGGTCGCCGACCGGGTGCTGCGCGAGCGCGCGGCACAATGCTTGCCATCACTCTTGGAGGATTGAATGAACCACACGAACACCCGCCGCTTCGCCATGACGGCTTTGGTGCTGTGCGCCGCCGGCCTGCTGGCCGCCTGCACCCAGGAGCAGCAGAACAAGATCAGCCGCGACATCCAGAACTGGACCGGCACCAACGGCGTGCTGGAGGTCTACGCCGGCGACAAGGTGGTGCGCCGCTTTCTCAAGATCGACAAGATGAGCACCGCGCTCGGCACCGACGACAACACGCCTCGGGCCTACCGTTACGGCTACGGCGTGCTCGACGAAAACCTGAACATGCAGGCGGACGCCGGCGAGAAGAAGGTCTATTTCGAGATCAGCGACTACACCAACGCGGTGTTCTTCGAGAGCCCGCGCTGAGCGGGTTCAGAGGCTGGGAGGGAATGGGGCGTGTCCGAAAGGGCGTCCCGAAGCACTGCCGGCAAGGCGCAAAGCACACCCGTCGCTCGGGCTACGGCGCGCATTTGCAACGCCGCAGGCGGGGTTTTGGGGCGCCAAGGCGGGCATGACCGATTTCCTCTCAGCCTCTCAGACCCAACCCAGCGCGCCCAGCAGGGCGCCGGCGCCGATCAGCCACAGCATGTGGAGCCTGGTGCGCCAGACCAGCAGGGCTGTGACCACCGTCAGCGCCCACAAGGGCCAGTCGCGCGCGGGCTGGTTGTGCGCCGCGCTCAGCAGCCAGCCGGTGGCCACCAGCAGTGCGATCACGATGGGGGCCATGCCGGTCTTGAAGGCCCGCACCGCGCGCAGTTCGCGGTTGCGGTGCGCCCAGCGGGTGGCGGTGTAGGTCAGCACCGAGGAGGGCAGCATGATGGCCAGCATGGTCACCAGCACGCCCAGCAGGGCCAGGCCCCAGGCCACGGCGCCGGCGGCGGGGCCGCCCCCGGCGTTGAGCCCGACATTCCAGCCCAGCAGGGCGACGAACAGCACATTGGGGCCCGGGGCGGCCTGCGACAGCGCGATCGACGAGCTGAACTGCGCGTCGCTGAGCCAGCCCTGTTCGGCCACCAGGTAGCGGTGCATGTCGGGCGCGGTGGTGATGGCGCCGCCGACCGCCAGCAGCGACAGCGACGCGAAATGGGTGAACAGTTCGACCCAGTTGGCCAGGGACGGGACCATGTTCATGCCGGTTGGCCCTCCAGCCGACCGAGCACGCGGTAGGCCCACAGGCAGGCGCTGCCGCCGATGCCCAGCAGCACCCAGGCCAGTGGCCAGCGCAGCAGGGCGATGGCCACGAACGTGGCGACGGCCAAGCCGATGCAGGCCGCCAGGCCCAGGGCGTTCTTGTCCAGCGCGGCGATGAGCTTGATGCCGGTGGCGGTGATCAGGCCGGCCGCCACCGCGCCCATGCCGCGCAGGGCGCCTTGCGCCGCGGGCAGCTCGGCCACCTGGCCGTAGAGCGTGGCCAGCAGCAGCACGATGACCAGCGGCGCGGCCAGCATGCCGGCCAACGCGGCCAGGGCCCCGGGCAGGCCGAAGTGGCGGCCGCCGATCATCAGGGACAGGTTCACCACATTGGGGCCGGGCAGGATCTGGGCGACGGCCCAGTCTTCCACGAACTGCTCGCGGGTCATCCAGCGTTTTTTCTCGACCAGTTCGCGCTGCACCACCGCCAGCACGCCGCCGAAACCCTGCAAGGCCAGCAGGGTGAACGAGAGGAACAGGTCGGTCTTGGAGCGGGGGCAGCCGAGCGGAACGCTCTCGGTCGGTGGCAGATGGGTCATGCCGGAATTATCGGCCGGAGGCCTTCACCCGGCCGCCGCAGGGGCACTGGGTCAGCGCGGCGCCGTGCCCTGCGCTTCGTTCACCAGTTGGTGAAACGAGGCCGCTTTCAGCGGCTTGGTGACAAAGGCCTTGATCAGGGGCATGTCGCGCGCCCGGTCCCGGTCCGAAGGGGCGTCCGACGAGGTGAGCATGACCACCGTGGTGGAGGTCTTGCCCTCCAGCAAGGGCGTGGCCTGGGCCACCACCTCAAAACCGTCCAGCATGGGCATGTTGATGTCGACGAAGACGCAGGTCCTGAGCTGCAGCGGATCGGTTTGCAGGAAGGCCAGCGCGTCCACGCCGTTCTCGAACACCCGCAGTTCCCCCTGAAAGCCGGCCTTGCGGATCACGATTCCGTGGAAAAAATTGTCGTCTTCGTTGTCGTCGATCAGGACGATGCGCTCAAAGAAAGTCATGGTCGGGCCTCCTGGGCCGTGGACGGCGGGGTGTCGGGCAGGATCAGGCAGAAACGGCTGCCCACTTCGGGCTCGGACGTCACGCGCACCTGGCCACCGTGCAGTTCGGCGATGCGGCGCGCGATGGAGAGGCCCAGCCCCGTGCCCTGATAGCGCTTGCGCGGATGCAGGCGCTTGAACATGTCGAAAATGTTGTCGAGCTGGCTGGCCGCGATGCCGATGCCGTTGTCCTGGACCGTCAGCCGGATCTCGCCCTCACGCCGTTCGGCGTTGACCTCCACCCGCGGCGCCACCCCCGGACGCGAGAACTTCAAACCGTTGGCGACCAGGTTTTGCAGCAGCACGCGCAGCAGGGAACGGTCGCCCTGCACGGTCGGCAGCGCCGCCCAGTCGAGCCGGCCGCCCGATTGGGCGATGGCATGCGACAGGTCCTCGTGCACCTGCTGCATGAGTTGACCGATGTCCACCGGATCGAAGCTCACCGCGTGTTGCTCCAGCTGCACGAAACGCATCAGATCGTCCAGCGAAGCCTTCATGCGTTCCCCACCGGCGTGCACCCGCTGCAGGTGGTGCAAGGTGGCCGGCGAGAACTCCGCCAGGTGGTCGTCCATCAGCAGCCCACTGAAATTGCTGATGGAGTTGATGGGCTCGCGCAGATCGTGGGAAATGATGTGGATGAACCGTTGCTGTTCCAGGGTCTTGTGTTCCAGCAGCGAGACACTGGCGCGCAGCTGTTCTTCGCGCAGCTTGAGGGTGTGGATGTCGTGGGTGCGAACGACCACGCCGATGATGTCGCCCGCGTCGTTGCGTGCCGGCACATAGGTGGTTTCGACGTGGCGCGAGCCCTGGCCAGGGAAATCGATGGTCGATTCGAAGGAGGCCTGCCGCCCGGCCAGCGCCTGGTCCAGTCCACCTCGCGCCAGCGCTTCGTACTGCGGTGTGCCCATGACCTCGGCGACCGGACGACCGACCAGGTCCTCCCGGGTGCGGCCCCAGTAATCCAGGTAGGTGGCGTTGGCGAATCGGTAGACATGGCCGGGGTCGACGAAGGCCATCAGGTCCCGGCCGGTCAGGCTGGCCGCGCTCAGGTACTCCAGCCGCCGCTCGGCTTCGGCGGCTTCGCGGCGGGCGTGTTCCTTGTGCTGCCGATCGCGTTCGAGCAGATGCAGCACCAGGCTGGCAAGCGATTGCAGGGCGCTGCGGTGGGTGTCGGTGAGCTGGCGCGCCTCGCGGTCGGCCACGCAGACGGTGCCCAGCGCCAGCCCATCGGGGGTGGTGATGGGCATGCCGGCGTAGAAGCGGATGTTGGGCGCTCCCATGACCAGGGGGTTGTCCTTGAAACGCCAGTCCTGCTGGGCGTCCGGCACCTCCATCATGTCGTAGGGCTGCAGGATGGCGTGGGCGCAGAAGGCCATGTCCCGGTCGGTTTCCCGGGTGTCCATGCCCTTGACCGACTTGAACCACTGCCGCTTTTCGTCGATCAGCGAGATCAGCGCCATGGGCGTCCCGCAGATGGAGGACGCCAGGGCGGTGATGTCCTCGAAGGCTTGTTCGGGCAGCGTGTCCAGCACGCCGAAATCACGCAGCCGGGCCAGGCGCTCGGCTTCTCGTTCAGGTCTTGGCGGAATCAGCATGGCGAACGTGCATGGTGGAACGGATGGTCTTTTTTGCTTTGTATACACCGTGCCGACGAAGCCGGCGCTCAAAAAAGAGAGGCGTCCGGTAATGCGTCACGCCAGGGCTCAGACCGACATGCCGCCCGAGACTTCGAGCACCGCGCCGTTGACGTAGCTGGCCTCGTCGCTGGCCAGGAACGCGTAGACGTTGGCGATCTCTTCGGGCTGGCCCAGGCGGCGCAGCGGCACGCGGTGCTCCATCTCTTCGATCACTTTGCCCGGGATGGTGCTGAGGATGGGCGTGCTGATGAAGCCCGGTGCCACGGCGTTGACGCGCACGCCCTTGGGGCCGAGTTCGCGGCTCCAGGTCTTGGTGAAACCGATGACGCCGAACTTGCTGGCCGCGTAGTTGGTCTGGCCGAAATTGCCGTAGATGCCCACGACGCTGGAGGCGTTGAGGATCACGCCGCTGCCCTGCGCGGTCATGGTGTCGGCCACCGCCTGGGCACCGTGGAAGACGCCGCGCAGGTTGACGTCGATCACCTTGTCGAACTGCTCCAGCGTCATCTTCTGCAGCCGCGCGTCTTGTGTGATGCCGGCGTTGTTGACCAGCACGTCGATGCGGCCGAAACGCTCTTTCACCTGGGCCACCACGGCGTCGACCATGTCGCGCTGGGTCACGTCCATCACGAAGCCGACCGCCGTGGCCCCTTCGGCCTGGCACTGCTTCACCGCCTCGTCCACCGCCGCCTGCTTCACGTCGCAGACGATGACGGTGGCGCCCTCGCGCGCGAACTTGAGCGCCGTGGCCAGGCCGATGCCCTGCGCGGCGCCGGTGATGATGCTGATCTTGCCTTCGAGTCGTTTCATGGTGTCGGTGGAGCGTTGACAAAACAAAGCCGGCGGGCTGGGACAGCCGCCGGCCGCTGGGAGGAAAAGTGTAGAGGCGCCGTCTTGCGGCACCTTGACAGCGGTCAGTACACGGGCTGGTGCTGGCGCAGAGCGGCCTTGACCGCGTCGCTCAGCACGAAGCCGCTGCCGTATTGCGCGGCCAGTTGTGCGCAGCGCTGCTCGAAGGCGTCGATGCCCATGCCATAGACGAACTGCAGCGCGCCGCCGGTCCAGGCCGGGAAGCCGATGCCGAAGATCGAGCCGATGTTGCCGTCGTGCACGCTGGTGAGCACGCCCTCGGCCAGGCAGCGTGCCGTCTCCACCGCCTGGCGGTAGAGCAGGCGGTCTTTCACGTCCTGCAGGTTCCACTCGACGCCGGGCTGTTCGAACAGCGTCTTGAGCTGCGGCCACAGGTGTTTCTTGCCGCCTTCGGGGTAGTCGTAGAAGCCGCCGCCGGCCGCGCGGCCCGGGCGGTTGTGCTGCTTGACCATGTGCTCAACCAGGGTCTCGCCCGGCGTCGCGACGTACTGCCGACCTTCCTTCTGGAAGTCGATCCGGGTCTGCTCCAGCACGTGCACCGACAGCGACAGGGCTGTCTCGTCCAGCACCGCCAGCGGGCCGACCGGCATGCCGGCCTGCATGGCCGCGTTCTCGATCACCGGCGCCGGGATGCCCTCGCCCAGCATGGCCGCGCCTTCCATCACGAAGGTGCCGAAGGTGCGGCTGGTGTAGAAGCCGCGCGAGTCGTTCACCACGATCGGCAGCTTGCCCAGCGCCTGCACGTAGTCGTAGGCGCGGGCGATGGTTTGATCGTCGGTGTCCTTGCCGCGAATGATCTCGACCAGCTTCATCTTGTCCACCGGGCTGAAGAAGTGGATGCCGACGAACTGGGCCGGCTTCGCGCTGGCCTGGGCCAGACCGCTGATGGGCAGGGTGGAGGTGTTGCTGGCGAAGAAGCCGCTGAACTCGGGTGTTTGGGCCAGCATCGGCTCGGCCTCCTTCGTGACCATGGCCTTGAGTTCGCGCTGCTCGAACACGGCTTCGATGATCAGGTCGCAGCCTTTCAGGTCGGTGGCGCTGGCGGTCGGGGTGATCAGGCTCAGGATGCCTTGCTGTTTCTCGGCCGACATCTGGCCTTTGTCCACGCGCTTCTGGGTGAGCTTGGCGGTGTACGACTTGCCCTTCTCGGCCGCTTCGATGCTCACGTCTTTCAAAACAGTGGCAATGCCTTTGGTCGCTTGCGAATAGGCAATGCCCGAACCCATCATGCCGGCGCCGAGCACGCCCACCTTCTTGGGCTGGTAACGCGGCACGTCCTTCGGCCGCGACTGCCCGCCCTTGATGGCGTTCATGTTGAAGAAGAACGTGTTGATCATGTTGCGCGCCACGCCGCCGGTCATCAGCCCGGCCAGGTAGCGGCTTTCCACCCGCATGGCGGTGTCGAAGTCGACCATCGCGCCTTCCACCATGGCGGCCAGCGCGGCTTCGGGCGCGGGGTAGAGGCCGCGCGTCTTCTGCTTGAGCACGGCGGGCGCCACGCTCAGCATGCCGGCGATCTTGGGGTTGCTCGGCGTGCCGCCGGGCATCTTGTAGTCCTTGCGGTCCCAGACGTGCTGGCAGGCCTCGGGCTGGCCCTGCGCGGCTTCGATGAAGGCCAGCGCCTTGGGCATCAGCTCTTCCGGCGTCGCCACCAGTTCGTGCACCACGCCGATCTTCAACGCCTCTTCGGGGCCGAACAGCTTGCTTTCCAGGATGTAGGGCTGGGCCGCCATCAGGCCCAGCACCCGCGTCATCTTGGTGATGCCGCCGCCGCCGGGGATCAGGCCCAGCGTGATCTCGGGCAGGCCGAACTGGACCTTGGGGCTGTTGACGGCGATGCGGTGGTGGCCGACCAGGGCCACCTCCCAGCCGCCGCCCAAGGCCGCGCCGTTGAGGCAGCTCACCACCGGCACGCCTTGCGTTTCGATGGCGCGGAAATTGCGCTTGATGCGCTCGATCTCGGCGAACACGCGCGGGCCATCGGCTTCGGTCGAGCGCATCACGCCCTTGAGGTCGGCGCCGGCAAAGAAGGTGCTCTTGGCCGAGGCGAGCACGATGCCCCTGAGCTGGGCCTTGTCCTTCACCACCTGGGCCGCGATGGCGTCCAGGTCGTCCTGCCACTGCAGGCACATGGTGTTGACCGGCGAGCCCTGCTCGTCGAAGGTGATGGTGGCGATGCCGTCGGCGAGCTCGTAGCGGATGGTTTTGGTGATCATGTTCGTGGTCTCCGCTGTCGTTCAGATGCGTTCAACGATGGTGGCGATGCCCATACCACCGCCCACACACAAGGTCGCCAGGCCATAGCGCAGCTGCCTGCGGTGCAGTTCATCGATGACGGTGTTCAGGATCATGGCGCCCGTGGCCCCCAGCGGATGGCCCAGCGCGATCGCGCCGCCGTTCACGTTCACCTTCTCGTGCGGCACGCCCATTTCCTGCATGAACTTCATGGGCACGGCGGCGAAAGCCTCGTTGATCTCGAACAGGTCGATCTGATCAATCGTCAGGCCGGCTTTGGCCAGCGCCTTGCGCGCGGCGGGCATGGGGCCGGTGAGCATGATGGTCGGGTCGGCACCCGAGAGGGCGACCGCGACGATGCGCGCGCGCGGTGTGAAGCCGTGCGTTTTGCCGGCGGCTTCGCTGCCGATCAGGATGGCCGCCGCGCCGTCCACGATGCCCGACGAATTGCCGGCGTGGTGCACGTGGTGGATGCGCTCGACCTGCGGGTAACGCTGCAGGGCGACGGCGTCGAAGCCCATGGCGCCGAGCTGTTCGAAGGCGGGCTTCAAACCGCCCAGGCCTTCCATCGTGGTGCCGGGTTTGATGAACTCGTCCTTGTCCAGGATGGTCAGGCCCATCTTGTCTTTCACCGGCACCACCGAACGGTCGAAGTACCCGGCGGCGCGCGCGGCGGTGGCGCGTTTCTGCGATTCGAGCGCGAAGGCGTCCACGTCGGCGCGGCTGAAGCCGCTCAGGGTGGCGATCAGATCCGCGCCGATGCCCTGCGGCACGAACAGCGTGGCGCTGTTGGTCTCCGGGTCCTGCGCCCAGGCGCCGCCGTCGGAGCCGATGGGCACGCGGCTCATGCTCTCCACGCCGCCGGCCACCACCAGGTCTTCCCAGCCGCTTTTCACCTTCATGGCGGCCAGGTTCACCGCCTCCAGGCCCGAGGCACAGAAGCGGTTGAGCTGCACGCCGGCGCAGCGCCAGTCCCAGCCGGCCTTGAGCGCGGCCACCTTGGGCAGCACCGAACCCTGCTCGCCGATGGGCGAGACCACACCCATGACCACGTCGTCCACCGCGGCGGTGTCCAGGTCGTTGCGGCGCTGCAGCTCGGTCAGCAGGCCGGCCAGCAGGTTGACGGGCTTGACCTCGTGCAGGCGGCCGTCCTTCTTGCCCTTGCCGCGCGGCGTGCGGATGGCGTCGTAAACGAAGGCTTCGCTCATGGTGTCTCCTCGGGGATGGGCCCCGGTGGTCGGGGCGACCGGATCAGTATAGACTTTTGCCAAGCAAATGCTTTGTATAAATCAATCCTCCCAGTCCAGAAGGTGACACCATGATCGAACGCACGCTCTTCAATGCCGACCACGAAGCCTTTCGCGACAGCTTCCGACGCTTCGTGGAGAAGGAAATCACCCCCTTTCACGAGGGCTGGGAAGAGCAGGGTTATGTGGACCGGGCCGTCTGGCGCGCCGCCGGGGAGAACGGTTTTCTCTGCATGACCATGCCCGAGGAATATGGCGGCGCCGGGGCCGACAAGCTGTACTCGGTGGCGCAGATGGAGGAGATCGCGCGCGCCGGGGTCAGCGGCATCGGCTTTGGCCTGCACAGCGAGATCGTGGCGCCGTACATCCTGCACTACGGCACCGAGGCGCAGAAGAAAAAGTACCTGCAGCTGCTGGCCACCGGCGAGATGGTGGGGGCCATCGCCATGAGCGAGCCCGCCGCCGGCAGCGACCTGCAGGGCGTGAAGAGCACGGCGATCAAACAGGCCGATGGCAGCTACCTGCTCAACGGCAGCAAGACCTTCATCACCAACGGCTGGCACGCCGATCTGGTCATCGTCGTCGCCAAGACCGACCCGGCGGCCGGCGCCAAGGGCACCAGCCTGCTGCTGGTGGAGCAGGGCATGCCCGGTTTCAGCAAGGGCAAGCGGCTGAAGAAGCTGGGCATGAAGGCGCAGGACACCTCGGAGCTGTTTTTCGACAACGTCAAGGTGCCGGCGGAAAACCTGCTGGGCGGCGAAGCGTTCCAGGGCCGCGGCTTCATCTGCCTGATGGAGCAACTGCCCTGGGAGCGGCTGCAGATCGCGATCGGCGCGGTGGCCGCGGCGCAGGCCGCGATCGACTGGACGGTGCAGTACGTGAA
>NZ_JASJOY010000119.1:0-9986 GCF_031426985.1 Hydrogenophaga sp. | reverse complement strand
ACACGTCCATGGGCAGCGGGTCGCCTTCGTTCATGCCCATGGGCGTGGCGTTGACAACCAGGTCGTAGCCGGCCGGGTCGTTGCTGCCGGTCTTGACGTCGATGCCCGGGTAGTTGGCGCGGATGCGCTCGCCCAGGCCTTCGGCCGAGGCGGTGTTGACGTCGAACAGGTGGATGGCCGCGATGCCCGCGCCCGCGAGCGAGGCCGCAATGGCGCAGCCCACGCCGCCGCTGCCCACCACCAGCACGCGCGCGCCGCTGAGGTTCAGGCCCTTGCGCTGCACGCCGCGCACGAAGCCGGCGCCATCGAACTGGTCGCCCACCAGGCGGCCGTCGGGCAGGCGCTTGACCGCGTTGCAGGCGCCGGCCACTTTCACGGTTGGGGTCACCTCGTCGAGCAGGCCCACCGTCACCACCTTGTGCGGCATGGTGATGAGCGCGCCGCGGATGTTGGTGAGGCTGAACACGCTCTTGAGGAAGACCGGGTAGTCCTCGGGCTTGCAGCCGAAGGGCACCACGATCGCGTTCACGCCCACGTGTTCGAAGTAGGGGTTGTAGATCATCGGCGACTTGAACGAATGCGTCGGGTAGCCTATGTGGGCAATGAGTTCGGTGTTGCCGTTGATCATGGTGTGGACTCGGTGTGCCCCGCCCCCCTCCAGGGGGTGTCGTCTGTGGCCCGGCATAGCCGGGTTCGTGACGATCTCGTGATGGGGTGGTGGGTTGGGGGTGAAGGTGGATGGGTGGGGACTGTAGGCAGACGGGTGCGAAATCGGGTCGCGGGTCGCGTTACTTCAGTTTGTTAAACGTTCAATATCGTTCGTTTATCGCGCGCTTTAGGGGTAAGCCCGCAGCCGCTGGCGGGCCGCCGCCCGCCCGTTCACGGCCGGGGTGGCCTGGGCGTCTTCAGGGCTTTTTCGTGGCGGCGGAGTGGACGAACTTGCGCACCAGGCCGTCCATGGCGATCAGGTAGCCGTCCACGCCGAAGCCGATGACGATGCCGGCCGCCGCGGGCGAGACCCACGAGTGGTGGCGGAACTCTTCGCGCGCATGCACGTTGGAGATGTGGCACTCGATCACGGGCAGCGGGTCCACGCCCTTGATGGCGTCGTGCAGCGCGATGGAGGTGTGGGTGAGGGCGCCGGGGTTGATCACGATGCCCAGCAGTTCGCCCGCCTTGTACTCGCGGCCGGCTTCGTGGATGCGGTCGATCAGCGCGCCTTCCCAGTTGCTCTGCAGGCATTCGACTGCGTAACCGATCTTCTCGCCGTGGGCCTTGCAGAAGGCTTCCACGTCGGGCAGGGTGGTGTAGCCGTACTGCGCCGGTTCGCGGGTGCCCAGCAGGTTGAGGTTGGGGCCGTTGAGGATGAGGATCTTCTTCATGCGGTGTTCCTTGGGAGGGGAGTCGGTGCGATCAGTGCACGGTGACCACGCGGCCGGTGGCGGCCGCTTCGGCGATGGCTTCGGTGATCTTGAGATTCTGCAGACCGTCGCGCGCGGTCACCAGCGGGCTGGCTTCGCCGCGCACCACGGCGCCAAAGTGTTCGATCTGGTGTTTGAGCGGGTCGTCTCGCACCAGGCCCACGGTGCCCACCTCGAACGGTTTCCACCACGAGCGGTCTTGATCGCGCGGGTAGGTCTTCAGCCGCATGGTCGGCACCGAGAGGCTGCCGTTCGTGCCGGCGACCACGTAGCAGTCTTCGTCTTCGCAGGTGGCGTAGGCCTGGTTTTCCTGGCTGGTCTGTTCCCAGCTGCGCGGGCAGGCGGCGGTGTCGCTGAGCATGAAGCTGCCCAGCGCGCCGCTGGCAAAACGCAGGTTGATGGCCACGGTGTCTTCCACCGCGAAGCCGCGGATGGCGTTGGACGCAAAGGCCTGCACCGCGACGATCTCGCCGCACAGCATGCGCAGGTTGTGCACCTCGTGGATCAGGTTGATCAGGATCGGGCCGCCACCGGGTTCGCGGCGCCAGGGGCCGTCGTCGAAGTAGTGGTCGGGCTTGAAGAAAGTGGCGCTGCCCATGACGCTGACCAGCCGGCCCAGCTGGCCCGATGCGACCACCTGTTTGGCCTTGGCCATGATGGGGCTGTGGGCGCGGTGGTGGCCGATCAGCACGCGGGCGCCGGCCCGCTCGGCGGCGTCCACCAGGGTCTGGCCTTCGGCCACGGTGGTGGCGATGGGCTTTTCCACCAGAACGGGCACACCGGCGGCGATGCACTGCAGCGCCTGCGGCAGGTGCAGTGCGTTGGGCGTGGCCAGCACCACCCCGTCGGGCCGGTCATTGGCCAGCAATGCGTCGAGGCTGGTGAACAGCGGCACACCGGCCTGCGCGGCCACGGCGGCCGCCGCAGGAGAAGGGTCCACCACGGCCGACAGCGCACAGCTGGGACTGGCCTGCAGCACGCGGATGTGGGCCTGACCGATCAGGCCAGCACCAGCAACGGCCATGCGGGTCTTGGACATGGTGGAGAGATGATTGAAAGAAGGTGCCTGCCAGCACCGAATGCAGAACCGACAGGCTGGGGCGGTGACGAGAAGTGCCTGATCCAGCAGATGCGGCGGAACCGGCTTCGCCGGGCCGCTCGCATCGCCCCCTTGAGGGGGTCACGGCCCTTCAGGGCCGTGGCAGGGGTGGGTCAAATCACTTCCGGATCTTGGCCAGCTCGGTCTGCAGTTCCTTGACGGTTTCCTGGCCCACGTTCACCGCGTACTTGGCGGTCACGGGGCGCATCATGTCGCGCAGCTTGGCCACTTCGGCGGGCGGCAGCTGGGTGACCTGCATGCCGTTCTTCTTCATGTTGTCCAGGGCACCAGCGACCTGGGCACGGGCCTGGGCGCGCTGGAACTTGGCGGCCTCAAGAGCGGCTTCGCTGACGATCTTCTTCTGGCCAGCGTCCAGGCCGTCCCAGAACTTCTTGCTGATGATCACCGACTGCGGGTTGTACTGGTGGTTGGACAGCACCACGTTCTTCTGCACTTCGTAGAACTTGTTGGCGTTGATCACGGTGACCGGGTTTTCCTGGCCGTCGATCGCCTTCTGCTCCAGCGCGGCGTACACCTCGGGGAAGGGCAGCGGCGTGGGGTTGGCGCCCATGGCCTTGACCCAGTCCACGTTGATCGGGTTGGGGATCACGCGCAGCTTCAGGCCCGCCAGGTCGGCCACGGTGTTGATCGGGCGCTTGCTGTTGGTGATGCTGCGGAAACCCAGCTCGAAATAGGCCAGGCCGACGATGCCCTTGTCCTGCAGCTTGGCGTGCAGCTTCTGGCCGAAGGGGCCGTCCACCACGAAGTCGGCTTCCTTCTCGTTGTTGAACATGAAGGGGAAGTCGTAGATCGCGAATTCCTTGACCTGCGAGGCGAAGATGCCCGAGTTCATGGACGCCATCTCCAGCGTGCCGCCCTGGATGGCCGACACGTTGGCCTGGTCGCTGCCCAGCGTGCCGCCGGGGAACAGGTTGACCTTGAGCTTGCCGCCGGACTTGGCCGCGACGATTTCGGCGAACTTCTCCATGCCCAGCACGATGGGGTGACCCTTGGGGTTCTGGGTGGCGAACTTGATGGTTTTGTCCTGGGCCTGGGCGGTGCCGAAAGCGGCCACGGCCACAGCGGCCACCAGGGTTTTGAGCATCAGACGTTTCATGTTGTCTCCAAAGGAAGGGAAGCAGTACGCAGGAACCGGAGAGCGCTGCCCGTGGCGTACCAACTCACGGGATGCGCAGGAAAACTCAGTTGCCGATCAGCCAGCGCGCCGGGACCATGACGATCTCGGGGAACAGCACCATCAGGAACATCAGGCCGAACTGGGCGATCATGAAAGGCCACACGCCCTTGGTCACCTCGTCCATGCTGACCTTGCCGACGCCGGCCACGGTGTTGAGCACCGTGCCCACCGGCGGGGTGATCAGGCCGATCGCGTTGTTCATGATGAACAGCACGCCGAAGTACACCGGGTCGATGCCGGCGGCCTTGACGATGGGCATCAGCACCGGGGTCAGGATCAGGATGGTGGGCGTCATGTCCATGGCCGTGCCGACCAGGATCACCAGCAGCATGATGGCCATCATCAGCAGGGTGGGGCTGTCCAGCAGCGGCTGCAGCATGGCGACCAGCTGGTCGGGCAGCTGGGCCACGGTGATCAGCCAGGCCGAGACCATGGCCGCGGCCACCAGGAACATGATCACGGCGGTGGTTTTGGCGGCGGCCAGGAACAGGCCGTAGAGCTGGCTGATCTTGAGCTCGCGGTACACGAACACGGAGATCAGCAGGGCGTACACCGCGGCCACCACGGCGGCTTCGGTCGGTGTGAACACACCGAACTTCAGACCCACCACCACGATGATGGGCAGGCCCAGCGCAAAGCCCGCGCTCTTGAAGGCCTGCGCCACCTCTCCGGCGTTCTTGCGCGGGGGCGGGGCCACCATCTCTTTGCGGGCCACATACCACCAGGTGAAGCATAGGGCCACACCCAGCATCACGCCCGGGGCGATGCCGGCCAGGAACAGCTTGGAGATCGACACGTTGGCCGCCACACCGAAGATCACGAAGCCGATGGACGGCGGAATGATGGGCGCGATGATGGACGCCGAAGCCAGCAGGCCGGCCGAGCGGGCCTTGTCGTGGCCGGCGTGCACCATCATGGGCAGCAGCAGGGCCGAGAGGGCGGCCGCGTCGGCCACGGCCGAGCCGGACAGCGCGGCCATCAGCACCGCGGCCATGATGGCCACATAGCCCAGGCCGCCGCGCACATGGCCCACCAGCGACATGGCGAACATCACGATGCGCTTGGACAGGCCGCCCGCGTTCATGATTTCACCGGCCAGCATGAAGAAGGGCACGGCCAGCAGCGGGAAGCTGTTGGAGCCTTCGATCAGGTTCTGCGCCAGGATCTGGGCGTCGAACATGTCCAGGTGCCACATCAGGGCGGCACCGCTGATCAGCAGCGAAAACGAGATGGGAATGCCGACGGCCATGGCGGCCATGAGGGAACCCAGGAAGATGAGGATGGTCATGTGGTGTCTCCGGGGGGGCTCGGGCTCAGGGATGCGGGTCGCCGTGGGGCATGTCGTCGGATTCGCGGATGCCGATCAGCTCCCGGTCGGCCATCTGGCCCGAGAGCAGGCGCCAGAAGTTGAACAGCAGGATGGGCGCGCCCAGCACGGCGAACATCACGCCGCTGGCGTAGAAGTAGCCCATGGAGGTTTCCATCACGGCGCTGGTGGAGTCCCAGTTGATCTTGGTCTGCTCCAGGGCGCCCTGGAAGATCAGCCAGCAGATGAACAGCATGGCCACGTAGCTCAGACCCAGGCAGAGCTTCTGGCCGACCACCGGCAGGCGGGCGATCAGCGAGTCGGTGCCGAGGTGGGCGCGTTCGTTGAGGGCGACCACGCCGCCCAGGAAGGTCATCCACACGAAGAGCCAGCGCGAAAGCTCTTCGGACAGGGTCAGGCCCGAGTTGAAGCCATAGCGCATGACGACGTTGCCAAACACCATGACCACCATCAGCACCAGGCTGAGGGCCATGAGCACGGACAGTGCCCGGCAGTATTGGTCGATGAATTTCTGGATCACGGGGGTCTCCTGCGGGTTCGGATGCATTAATGTACGAACTGGTTAGTTTTTATAAATCCGGGATTACCCTGATTTGTTGCCCCTGGTTCCACCCGGTCTTCCGCCGGCGAGGGTGGCTTCCAGCCCAGGATGCGGCGGAACCGGCTCTGCCGGGCCGCTCGCATCGCCCCCTGGGGAGTGACGCCGAAGGCGGCGCGGGGGGGGGGACTACCGCTTCACGAAGCGCACCACCATGTCCACCACGGCGGCGCGCCGGTGCGTGGCCACGCCGGGGGTGGCGAAATCGCGCTTGAAGATCAGCCCGAAGGTGTGGCGGTTGGAGACGTTGAAGAAGGTCAGCGCCGAGATCGAGGCGTGGATGTCAATCGGGTCCAGCCCCGGGCGGAACGCGCCGCTGGCCACACCGCGCTCGTACAGCTTGTGGATCGACGAGATGGCCGGCACGTTGAGCTGCTGGATCGTTTTGCTCTGCGCCAGGAACTGGCCGCGGTTCATGTTTTCAGAGACGACGAGGCGGATGTACGGCTCGTTGCTGGCGTGGTGGTCGAAGGTGAATTCCACCAGTCGGCGCAGCGCGGCCTCGGGCTCCAGATCGTCCAGGTTGAGCTGGCCTTCAATCTCGCGCATGCGGCGGTACGCTTCCTCCAGCACGGCCAGGTACAGGCCTTCCTTGCTGCCGAAGTAGTAGTAGATCATCCGCTTGCTGGTGTGCGTGGCCGCTGCGATCTCGTCGATGCGCGCCCCCGCCAGACCCTTCTCCGCGAACTCCGCCATCGCCACGGCCATGATGTTGGCCATGGTCCGTTCGGGGTCGTTGGTGCGCGTGGTTTCCTTCACCGCCAGCGGCTTGGCGCGAACCCCATGTCTCCGGGAATGTACTGGTTCGTTCATTCCGGCAGTATAGGGTCAAGGCCGCATTTTGTTGTCTGTTCTGCACCGCCGGCCGTGTGGCCAGTGGTGCCGGAGGCGGCCAGGCCGTGTGCGCTGTCGAGCCCTGGCGGCCGTCCCGGGCGACGCGAACCCGGTCGCGTCGCGTCGCGATTCACCTCACTTGCGCAGCTTGGCCAGTTCACCCATGACCTCGTTGACCGTGGCTTCGCCCACGTTGGCGGAGTACTTGGCGATCACGGGTTGCATCCTGGTGCGCAGCTTGTCCACTTCGGCCGCCGGGAACTGGCTGACCGTCATGCCGTTCTGCTTGAGCAGGTCCAGGTTCCTGGCCACCGCGCCCCGGGCGGCTTCGCGCTGGGCCTTGACGGCTTCGTCGGACGACTCGTCGATGATCTTCTTCTCGGCCGGGGTCAGGCTGTCCCAGACCTTCTTGCTGAAGATCACCGATTGCGGGTTGTACTGGTGGTTGGTCAGGGTGATGTGTTTCTGCACTTCCCAGAACTTGTTGGACGCGATCACCGAGACCGGGTTCTCCTGGCCGTCGATGGCCTTCTGTTCCAGGGCGGCGTACACCTCGGGGAAGGGCAGCGGCGTGGGGTTGGCGCCCAGGGCCTTGACCCAGTCGACGTTGATCGGGTTGGGGATCACGCGCAGCTTCAGGCCTTCGATGTCTTCCACCTTGGTGATGGCGCGCTTGCTGTTGGTGATGTGGCGGTAGCCCAGTTCCCAGTACGACAGGCCGACGATGCCCTTGGCTTCGAGCAGGGCGTGCATCTTCTTGCCCACGGGGCCGTCCACGATGGCGTCCGATTCCTTTTCGTTGGCGAACAGGAAGGGGAAGTCGAAGATCGCCAGTTCCTTGGCCTCGCTGGCCAGGATGCCGCTGTTCATCACCGCCATTTCGACGGTGCCACCCTTGAGCGCGGACACCACCGCCTGGTCGCTGCCCAGCGCACCGTTGAGGAAGATGCTGACCTTGATCTTGCCGCCCGACTTGGCTTCCACCGCTTCCTTGAACTTCTTCATGCCGGCGACGGCGGGGTGGCCTTCGGGGCCGTTCAGGCCGAACTTCAGGGTGCGTTCCTGGGCTTGCACCACACCGAACGCCGCCACGGCCATGGCGGCCATCAGGGTTTTGAGCATCAGTCGTTTCATGTTGTCTCCTGGTTTTTTGAGGTCGGTACGCTGCGCAAATGCATCCAGCCGTGGCGTACCCGGCACGGGTGGACAGAAAAACGATCGGGCGGGCTCAGACCAGCGGCACGGTCAGGCGTTCAATCACCGGGCCGGTCTGCGGGCGCACGCCACGCCACCACGCAAAGGCCTCGGCCGCCTGTTCCACCAGCATGCCCACGCCGTCGGCGAGCTGCGTCACGCCGGCCTGCTGGGCCAGCCGCAGGAACGGGGTGAGCCCTTTGCCGTAGGCCAGCTCGTAGGCCAGCGCACCGGGCGCGAACACCGAAGCCGGCACCGGCGGCAGCTCGGCGCGCAGGCTGGCCGAGGTGGCGTTGAACACGACGTCGAATTGCCGGCCCACCAGGTCGGCGTAGGCGCAGGCACTCACCGGGCCGTGGGGTGCGGCTTCGCGGGCCAGCGCTTCGGCCTTCTCCAGCGTGCGGTTGGCGATCACCAGCGAGGCCGGTTGTTGTTCCAGAAAGGGCAGCAGGGCGCCGCGCGCCGCACCCCCCGCGCCGAGCAGCAGCACGCGTTGGCCCTGGAGGGCACGACCGAGGTTGTGGGTGACGTCGCGGGTCAGGCCCACGCCGTCAAAGTTCTCGGCGATCACACGCCCGTCCTCGAACTTGAGCGCGTTCACCGCGCCCGCCATCTGTGCGCGCGGCGAGCGCTCGGTGGCGTACGCGAACGCGTCGAGCTTGAACGGTGCGGTGACGTTCATCCCGCGCCCGCCGGCGGCACGGAAGGTGTCCACATCGGCCGCGAACTGGCCGATGCGGCCTTCGATGGCGGTGTAGACCATGTCCTGGTGCGTGACCTCGGCAAACAGGCCGTGGATGAGGGGCGACTTGGTGTGGCCGATGGGGTTGCCGATCACGGCGTAGGCGTCTGACATGGCGGCCTCCTTATCTTGAAAACAGCACGCCATCGGCCTGCAGCGTGGCGATGTCGGCCGCGCTGTAGCCCAGGCTGGTGGCCACCTCGGCGTTGTGTTCGCCCAGGTCGGGCGCCACCTGGTGGATGGTGGTGTCGCAGTCCGAGAAGCGGAACGGTAGGTTCGGCAGGCGCAGCTTTCCGAAGCGCGGGTGGTCCTGCTCCTGGATCATTCCGCGCGCCTGGATCTGCGGGTCGTTGATGACCTCGTCGATGCGCTGCACCTTGGCCGAGGGCACGTCGATGCCGTCGAGCAGGGCCAGCACCTCGGCCACCGGCCGCGCTGCCACCCAGGCCTTGACTGCTCTCAGGATCTCCACCCGGTGGTCATTGCGGCCGTTCAGGCTGTGGAAACGCGTGTCGCTGCCAAAGCCCGCCGGGCCGCCGTGCTGTTCCAGCAGCATGGCGAAGCGTTTCCACGCGTCGTCCACCTGCGCCGCGATCACCAGGTCGCCGTCCTGTGCGCGGAACACGCCGTAGAGCGTGGAGGTGGGCATGTCGTGGCCGGTCTGCTGCGGCAGCACCGTACCGCCCGATAGCGTGTAGCACTGCACCGCGTATTCGTGCATGGAGACCAGCGTGTCGTACAGCGCCATGTCGATGTGTTGCCCTTTGCCGCTGGCCACGCGGCCGAGCAGGGCGGCGTTGATGGCGGCCACGGCGTGGATGCCGGTGTACATGTCCCCGAGCGAAATGCGCAGCAGCGGCGGCGCTTCACCGGGGTTGCCCACCATCTGCATGATGCCGCTCTTGGCCTCGGCGATCAGGCCGAAGCCGGCGCGGTGCGCGTCCGGACCTGTGTGGCCGTAAGCGGAGATCGAGCAGTACACCAGCCTGGGGTTGCGGGCCGACAGCTCGGCATACCCCAGGCCCAGCTTGTCGAGCGCGCCGGGGCGGTAGTTCTCGATGAACACGTCGGCGCTGTCGCAGAGCTTCTGCATGAAGTCCTTGCCGCGCGGGTCTTTCATGTTCACGCTCACGCCCTGCTTGCCCATGTTGAGCTGCAGGAAGTAGCCGCTGGTCTGGTCGTCGAGGATGTGCGCGTGCTGGCGGCCGGCGTCGCCGGAGCCGGGGCGCTCGACCTTGATGACCTCGGCGCCCAGCGCGGCCAGGCAGCGACCCACGTAAGGGCCGGCCAGGAAGTGGCTGTAGTCGATGACGCGGATGCCGGTCAGGGGAAGGGCTTGCATCAGAAGGCTCCTGGTCTGCGGGGGATCATCAGGCGGTGTTCTCCGCGATGGACGACTTCATCCTTCTGGTTGATGAGTTCGGACGGCAGGATCACGATGCCCCAGCCCGGGCGGCTCTTGCTGGCGCGCAGGCCGGTCACGGTGAACTTCACGTGCAGCGTGTCGTTGATCCTGATGGGCAGCAGGAAGTCCCAGGTCCAGCCCAGCGACATGCCGGGCAGGAAGCGGTAT
>NZ_JASJOY010000118.1:0-22933 GCF_031426985.1 Hydrogenophaga sp. | reverse complement strand
ATGTACCGCATGCTGTTTGCGCTGCCGCTGTTCCTGGCGCTGGCCTGGTGGGCCACGTACCGGCAAGGCGGAGGCGGCAAGCCGCCGCTGACGCGCAAGGACTGGCTGGGCATCCTCGGTCTGGGTTTCACCGGCTATTACCTCGCGAGCTTTCTCGATTTCTGGGGCCTGCAGTACATCAGCGCCAGCCTGGAGCGGCTGATCCTCTACCTCAACCCCACGCTGGTGCTCGTCCTGGGCTGGCTGCTCTACCAGCGCCGCATCAGCGGGCTGCAGGCGCTGGCCATGGCCGTCAGCTACGCCGGCGTGCTGCTGGTGTTCGGCCACGAGGCCGACTTTGCCGGACCCAACGCGGCGCTGGGCGCGCTGCTGGTGTTCGGCAGCGCCATCAGCTACGCGATCTACCTCGTCTACAGCGGTGAACTCGTCAAGCGCCTGGGCTCCATGCGCCTGGTGGGGCTGGCCACCAGCGTGGCCTGCTTGCTGTGCCTGCTGCAGTTCGTGCTGCTGCGCCCGCTGGACGCGGCCACCGCGGTCGCGCCCGAGGTGGTCTGGCTGTCGGTGCTCAACGCCACGCTGTGCACCTTCGCGCCCGTCATCCTGGTGATGATGGCCATTGAACGCATCGGCGCCGGGCTGGCGGCGCAGACCGGCATGATCGGCCCCATGTCCACCATCGCCATGGGCGTGCTGATCCTGGACGAGCCGTTCAATGGCTGGATCATCGCCGGCACGGTGCTGGTGGTCTCGGGCGTGTTTCTGGTGACGCGCTTTGGCTCGGCCAGCGCGGCGAAATGACTTTCCGGACGTTCTGAACAGGAGACTCTCACATGGATTTCGGCATCAAGGGCAAATGGGCGCTGGTTTGCGGCGCGAGCAAGGGGCTGGGCCTGGGCTGCGCGCAGGCGCTGGCGGGCGAAGGCGTACACGTGGTGATGGTGGCGCGTGGGCGTGAGGTGCTGGAGGCCGCGGCCGACGCGCTGCGCACCGCAGCCCCCGGCGTCCAGGTGGTGGCCGTCGCCGCCGACATCACCACACCCGAAGGTCGCGCCGCGGCGTTCGCCGCCCCGGGCGGGCCGGGCACGGCCTTCGACATCGTGGTCACCAACGCGGGCGGGCCGCCCACCGGCGATTTCCGCAGCTGGGACCGCGAGGCCTGGATCAAGGCGGTGGACGCGAACATGCTCACGCCCATCGAACTGATCAAGGCCACGGTGGACGGCATGGCGGCGCGCGGTTTCGGCCGCATCGTCAACATCACCAGCAGCGCGGTGAAAGCACCGATCGACATCCTGGGCCTGTCCAACGGCGCGCGCTCAGGCCTGACCGGCTTCGTGGCCGGCGTGGCGCGCAGCGGCATCGCAGCGCAGGGCGTGACGATCAACAACCTGCTGCCCGGCAAGTTCGACACCGACCGCATCGCCGCCACGCTCAAGGGTGCGTCGGAAAAGACCGGCAAACCCGTGGAAGAACTGCGCCGCCAGCAGCAGGCGCAAATCCCCGCCGGCCGCTACGGCAATCCGGCCGAGTTCGGCGCCATCTGCGCCTTCCTGTGCAGCCAGCAGGCGGCGTACATGACGGGCCAGAACGTGCTGGCCGACGGTGGGGCGTACCCCGGCACGTTCTGACGCTCAGCGCCGCGCGCTGACCAGAATCCCGCCCACGATCAGCACGAACCCCGCCGCGTGGTACAGCCGCGGCGGCTCGCCCAGCAACGTGGCCGACATGAGCGCCGCGAACAGCGGCGTGAGGTTGTTGAAGAAACCCGCTACGGTGGGCCCGACGCGCGCCACGCCGATGCCCCAGCTGCGGTAGGCCAGCAGCGAGGGGCCGACGGCCACATACAGCAATGCGGCGCCCAGCGGCCAGCCCCATTGCAGGTGGCCGGCCGGCGAGGCCGGCAGCGTCAGCCATTCGCCCGCCGTCATCAGGCCAGCCCAGCCCAGCCCGAACACGATCTGGGCCAGCAGAAAGGCCGACCAGTCGCCTTTGATCTCGGGCGGGTAGCCCCCGGCGGGCGGGCGCACCAGCAGCCAGCTGTACCAGGCCCAGGTGAGGGCGGCCAGCAGCATCCAGCCATCGCCCGCCACCAGGCGCAGGGCCCCCAGCTGCGCCCAGTCGCCGCGCGCGAGCACCACCGCGACGCCGGCCAGCGACAGCACCGCGCCGATGGCCGAGCGCCGGGCGATCGGCACGCCGTAGAGCACCCGCCCCAGCAGCAGCATCCAGATCGGGATGCTGGAGGCCACCAGGGTGACGTTGATGGGCGTGGAGGTCTTGAGCGCCATGTACTGCAGCGCGTTGTAGAGGCCCACGCCCAGCAGGCCCAGCAGCGCCAGGCGGCGCCGCTGCGCCCACAGCCCGCTGCCCGGACGCAACACCCAGGCCGCCAGCGGCAGCAGCAGCGCACCGGCGATCACCCAGCGCAGAAAGTTGAAGGTGATGGGCGGGATGCTGCCCTGCATCAGCCGCCCGACCACGGCGTTGCCGGCCCACATGAGCGGGGGGATCAGCAGCAGGACGACGGTGGAGGGCGTGAGGCGGACGGGGGTGGACGGCATGCGAGGACTGTACCCACAGCGCCATGCCCGCTGCTGGCCTGGGGCTGACGCGCAGGCGCTCGGGCGACAGCGGCGTTTCGTGGCAGCATCGGCGCACCGTTGCAACAACAGGAGACCTGCATGACCCAGAACAGCAGCCGTGCTGTGCGCATCCACGCCCATGGCGGCCCCGAACAGATGGTGATCGACACCGTGGCGGTGGGCGAGCCCGGGCCGGGGGAGGTGCGCATCCGCCACCACGCCATTGGCCTGAACTTCATCGACGTGTACCAGCGCACCGGCCTCTACCCCAACGCCATGCCGCTGGCGCTGGGCATGGAAGGCGCGGGCGTGATCGAGGCCGTGGGTGAGGGCGTGACCCACCTGAAGGCCGGCGACCGCGCGGCCTACGCGGCGGGCAAGCCCGGCAGCTATTGCGACGTGCGTGTGATGCCGGCCATGAACGTGTGCAAACTGCCCGACGCGATCAGCTTCGAAACCGGCGCGGCCATGATGCTCAAGGGCTTGACCGCGCAGTACCTGCTCAAGCGCTGCAAGCCGGTGGAAGGCCTGGAACCGGGCGACTTCGTGCTGTTCCACGCGGCCGCGGGCGGTGTGGGCCTGATCGCCTGCCAGTGGGCGCGGGCGCTGGGCCTGCGCCTGATCGGCACCGCGGGCAGCGACGAAAAATGCGCCCTGGCCCGCGAGCACGGCGCCGAGTTCACCATCAACTACCGGCAAGAAGACTTCGTCGCGCGGGTCAAGGAGATCACCGGGGGACGGGGCGTGAAGGTGGTCTACGACTCGGTGGGCAAGGACACCTTCGACAAGTCGCTGGACTGCCTGCAGCCTTTTGGCCTGATGGTGAGCTTTGGCAACGCCAGCGGCCCGGTGGCGCCGTTCGCGCCCGGTATCCTCGGCCCCAAGGGCTCGATCTACGTCACGCGCCAGACGCTGTTCACCCACATCAGCAGCCGCGAGCGCACCCAGGCCATGGCCGACGATCTGTTCGCGGTGGTGCAAAGCGGTGCGGTGAAGATCCGCATCGACCAGCGCTTTGCGCTGACCGATGTGCGCCAGGCGCACGAGAGCCTGGAAGCGCGCCAGACCACCGGCTGCACTGTGCTGCTGCCCTGATATTCGCGAGGCAGACGTTCTGTCGCAAAAAAAGGCACCCTAGGGTGCCTTTTTTTGTTCTGGGTGAGTCAATCAGAATGTGTATTTCACGCCGAAGGCGATGCCACCTTCCAGCTCGTCGAAGTCCATGTAATCCACATTGAGGGACAGCGAAGGGTTGATGTAGTAACTGGCACCGATTCCATAGGACAGTCCACTGGACGAGTCAGAGATACTTGAGCCCCCTGCCGAAGCCGAGACCTTGGAGCTCACGTATCCGAGGCGGCCATAGAGTTCAAAGGAGTCATTGAGTTTGACCTTGGGTTTGGCGTAAATGCCAAACAGGTGATCCAGCTTGGCCGTCACCCCGGATTGCTCTCCGTCACGGGCACTGATGCCGAGCATCACTTCGCCGGCCAGTTGGGAATTGAATTCGTATCCCAGCGTGGCACGCAGTGTCGCTGGATCGGTGGTGAGGTCGGCATCGTGCATCTGGTAGGCGATATCGCCGTAGATGTTTTGCGCTTGAGCTGCGGCGCCAGCCAAGGCCAGCAAAGAAACGATCGCAAGCTTCTTCATAAAAATCCCTTTTTTGATTGAGTTTTGAAAGACTGGTTGTGAAACTGAAAGTGTTTCAAACCGTCAATAATGATAGCAGATGTATCTTCGAGTTCTCTGTTTCTCAATATCAGTTGGCGCTGAAAACGCGATGTTTCGGTGGAGTGCAAGTGCTGCCAATAGATGCGTTTTCGACGCTGGGGTTGCCTGCCAACGCAAGCAGAGTGCTCAGGTAAACCGGACGTGGATTTGATAGGTGGCAGCTGGGTCATACACGCAACAAAAAAGGCACCCACAGGTGCCTTTGGATTGGGGGTGTGCGGCTGTGTCAGAAGCGGAAGCCCACACCCACGGTGAGACCCTCGAGCTTCTGGTCGTCGCGGTCGTAGTACTTGGTGTAGTCGGCGTTCAGGTAGGCGGTCTTGCTCAGGTCGTAGGTGACGCCCGCGCCGTAGGCCAGACCGGTGTCGCTGTCGGACACGCCGTTGGCCTTGAGGCTGGTGCGCGCCACGCCCAGGCGGCCGTAGACCTTGAGGGCGTCGGTCACCGGTGCCTGCACCTTGCCGAACACGCCGACCATGTTGTCGATCTTGAGGGTGGTGCCCGATGCCGTGTCCGAGCCACCGTGCAGCCCCACCATGCCTTCCATGGCCAGGCTGGGGGTGAACTCGTAGCCCACCACGCCGCGGACCATGGCCGGGCTGACCTTCAGGCCCGGTTCCTTGTAGTCCAGGCCGGTGTAGCCCACTTCGCCGTAGACGCCTTGCGCCTGTGCGCCAGCGGCCAGCAGGGCCAGGCCCAGGGTGGTGGAGAGTTTTGCGAGTCGAGTCATGGATGACCTCCAGTGAGATTGCGGAATGCGCTGGGATTCAGCACACCGCCATCGTGGAGGTCTGGTTTGGCTGGGGCGTATCGCCCGCATGTCGTGCGGGTGAAGGCTTGTGAGCGCATGTTGCAGCGCTCACAAAGGGTCTGCCTGGGGAACTTCAGGCCGCGACAGCGGCCCGCGGCGCCACAGCGGCCAGCGCCGTGCGCAGGTGGGCCACCGTGCTGTCCACGTCGTGCCACTTGTCCAGACCGAACAGGCCGATGCGGAAGGTCTTGAAGTCGGGCCCCTCGTCGCACTGCAGCGGCACGCCGGCGGCGGTCTGCAGGCCGGCAGCGAGGAATTTTTTGCTGTTCTGGATGTCGGGGTCGATGGTGTAGCTCACCACCACACCGGGGGCCTGGAAGCCCGCCGCCGCCACGCTGGGGAAACCGTGGGCCGTGGTCAGCTCGCGCACGGCACGACCCAGCGCAAGCTGTTCGTCGCGCACGCGGTTGAAGCCGTACGCCTCGGTTTCGCGCATGGTGTCGCGCAGGCGCTGCAGCGCGTCGGTGGGCAAGGTGGTGTGGTACGCGTGGCCGCCGCCTTCATAGGTTTCCATGATCTGCAGCCACTTCTTGAGGTCGGCCGCAAAACTGCTGCTTTGCGTGGCGTCGATGGCCTGGCGCGCGCGTTCGCTGAGCATGACCATGGCGCAGCAGGGCGAGCTGCTCCAGCCCTTTTGCGGCGCGGAAATCAGGATGTCCACGCCGGTGGCCTGCATGTCCACCCACATCGCACCGGAGGCGATGCAGTCGAGCACGAACAGGCCGCCGACGGCGTGCACCGCATCGGCCACGGCGCTCAGGTAGTCGTCGGGTAGCATCATGCCGGCGGCGGTTTCCACGTGCGGGGCAAACACCAGGGCGGGCTTCTCTTGCGCGATGGCGGCCTTCACCTCTTCGATGGGCGCCGGTGCCCACGGCGCCTGTGCGCCCTCGCCGGTCTTGCGCGCCTTCATCACCGTGTGGCTGGCGGGGATGCTCCCCATGTCGAAGATCTGCGTCCAGCGGTAGCTGAACCAGCCGTTGCGGATCACCATGACGTGTTTGCCATGTGCAAACTGGCGCGCCACGGCTTCCATGCCGAAAGTGCCGCTGCCGGGTACCAGCACCGCCGAGTGCGCCCCGTAAACGCGCTTGAGCATGGCCGAGATGTCGGTCATCACGCCCTGGAAGCGCTGGGACATGTGGTTGAGCGCGCGGTCGGTGTAGACCACCGAGAACTCGAGCAGACCCTCGGGGTCGATCTGGGGCAGCAGTCCGGGCATCGTGTGTCTCCTGTCGGTTCGCCTGTGCCAGGCGGGCCGGTCAGATTAGCACAGCGACCCGCGCAGCGGCGGAGCGTGGGGCCATCTGTTCAGTGGTGCCCGGGCGGTGTTTCCAGGCCCTGCAGCCGGCTGTCCCGCAGGCGGCTTGGGGCCAGGGCGCCGGCCGAATCCAGGATCGGGTAGGCGATGGAGCAGATGTGCGAGTTGATGCGCTTGAGGTCGCTGATCAGGTCGATGTGCAGCGAACTGCTCTCGATGCTGGGGGCGGTGCGGTCGGCCAGGCGTTCGAGGTGGCTGCTGGCGTATTCCCGCTCCATCTCGCGAAAGCGCACCTTCTCTTCGAGCAGGCGCTGCGCGTCGCGCACATTGCCGTCGAGGAACACGCTCATGCCCAGGCGCAGGTTGTCCAGCAGGCGGGCGTGCATGGCCGCGATTTCGGTCATGCCGGCCTCGGAGAACTCCTTGCCCTTGCGGATCTTCTTGTCCTCGATGTCCAGCAGCACGCGCTCGACCGTGTCACCGATCTGTTCCATGTTGATGGTGAAGCTGATGATGTCGGTCCAGCGCCGGCTTTCCTTTTCATTGAGCTGCTGGCGCGAGATTTTGGTCAGGTAGTACTTGATGGCCGAGTACAGACCGTCCACCGTGTCGTCCATCTTGCGCAGGTCCTGCGACAGCTGCAGGTCGTTGGTCTTGATCACGGTGATCACGCCGCGCAGCATGGTCTCCACCACGTCGGCCTGGTGCAGGGCCTCGCGCGCCGCACACGAAATGGCCAGTGAGGGCGTGGCCAGTGCCGAAGGGTCGAGGTGGTTGGGGCGTTCCAGCGCGCTGCCGGCGTCCTGCAGCGGCAGCAGCTTCTCCACCCAGCCGGCCACGGTGCCGGTCAGGCCGATGAACACCAGGCCCACCATCAGGTTGAAGCTCAGGTGGAACAGCACGGTCAGGGCCGCCGGATCGGGCACATAGGGCTGCACCATCCGCAACCAGACGGGGATGAGCGCCGGCGCGATGAGCACGCCCATGGCCTTGAACAGCAGGTTGCCCAGCGGCACCTGGCGCGTCGCGCGGTTGGTCTTGGCGGTGGTCAGCACGGCCAGCAGACCACTGCCCAGGTTGGCCCCCAGCACCAGGCCCAGGGCCACGTCGATGCCCACCACATTGATGGCCAGCGTGGCCGTGAGCAGCACCACCGCCAGGCTGGAGTACGACAGCACGGCCAGCGTGGCGCCGACCAGGATTTCGAGCATGCGGTCGCTGGTGAGCGATTCCAGCATCAGCTGCACCGCCGGGTTGGCGGTGAGCACGTGGGTGGCCTGGCCGACCAGCTGCAGGGCCAGCAGCATCAGGCCCAGGCCGATGAGCACGCGCCCCACGTCGCCCACAGGTGTGCCCTGGCGCAGGATGAACAGCGTCACGCCGATGAAGATGCACAGCGGCGAGAGCCAGGACAGGTCGAAGGAGAACACCACCGCCATCACCGCGGTGCCGATGTCGGCGCCCAGCATCACCGCCAGCGCGGCGGGCAACGCGATGAGCCCGCGGCCGACAAAGGAGGCGGTGATGAGGGCGGTGGCGGTGCTGGACTGCACCAGGGCCGTGACGCCCAGGCCCGAGAGCGCGGCCGTGAAGCGGTTGCTCATGCTCGCGGCCAACACCTGACGCAGCTTGCTGCCCAGCACCCGCAACACGCCGGTGCGCACGAGGTGGGTTCCCCAGACCAGCAGCGCGATGGCCGCCAGCAGATTCAACAGGTGTTTCATGAATGGGGAAACTATACGCCCCGAAAATCACCCTGGTCGCGTCCCGCGCCGGTGGGTGAAGGCCGCGCACCGCGCAATGGCGGCGCGGGGGGTCAGCTTTTGCGCACGCGCAGGATCTCGTCCAGGATCAGCGCCATCGCGCCGATGGTGATGCCCGTGTCGGCGATGTTGAAGGCGGGGAAATGGCCGCCCGGGAAGATACCCGACAGGAAGGACCAGTGGAAGTCCAGCATGTCCACCACATAGCCGTGCAGCACGCGGTCGATCACGTTGCCCAGTGCGCCGCCCAGGATGCAGGCCATGGCGAACGCGAACAGTTTCTGGCCCGGGTGCGAGCGCAACATCCAGACGATGAACACCGCCGCCGCGACGCCGATGCCGGTGAACAACCAGCGCTGCCAGCCCCCGGCCGAGGCCAGGAAGGAGAAGGCGGCACCGGTGTTGTGCACGCGCACGACGTTGAAGAAGCCGGTCACGGTGGTGCTGTCGCCGAGCTGGTAGTAGCCCAGGATCAGCACCTTGGTGAACTGGTCCAGCAGCAGCACCGCCGCCGCCAGGCCCAGCCAGGGCCAGAGGTTGGCGCCGCCGCTGCTCCTGCCGCGGCCTCTGCCTTTTGCGGCCGCCATCAGGCCACCCGGCGGGTTTCGCCAGCGCCCGTGCCTGCCGCTTCGGCCAGGTTGCCCACGCAGCGGCCGCACAGCGTCGGGTGCGCCGCGTGGTGGCCCACGTCGTCGGCGTAGTGCCAGCAACGCTCGCACTTGGTGGCGGTGCTGGGCGTCACGGTCACGGCCAGTTCGGCGCCGTCGACCACGGTCACGGCCGAGGTGATGGTGACGAACTTCAGGTCGCCGCCCAGAGAGCGCAGCAGGGCCGCGTCGTCGGGGCCGGCGGTGATGGTCAGCGAGGCCTGCAGCGAGGCGCCCACCTGGCCGGCGGTGCGCAGGTCTTCAATGGCCTTGTTGGCCACGTCGCGGATGGCGCAGATGCGGGCCCACTTGGCCAGCAGCGCCTCGTTGGCAGACGGCAGGGCACAGAAGGTCTCGAAGAAGATCGAGCCCTGGGTCGAGTCCTGGGCGAACACGGCCCAGGCTTCCTCGGCCGTGAAGCTGAGGATGGGCGCCATCCAGCGCAACATGGCGTGGGTGATCTGGTGCAGCGCGGTCTGGGCGCTGCGGCGGGCCAGGCTCTTGGGGGCGGTCGTGTACAGGCGGTCCTTGAGCACGTCGAGGTAGAACGCGCCCAGGTCTTCCGAGCAATACACCTGCAGCTTGCTGACCACCGGGTGGAACTCGTAGACGTCGAAGTGCGCCAGGATCTGGGCCTGCAGCTCGCTGGCGCGGGCCAGGGCGTAGCGGTCGATCTCCAGCATCTGCTCCAGCGGCACGGCATCGGTGGCCGGGTCGAAGTCGACCGTGTTGGCCATCAGGAAGCGCAGCGTGTTGCGGATGCGGCGGTAGGCGTCGACCACGCGGGCCAGGATCTTGTCGTCGATGTTGAGGTCGCCCGAGTAGTCGGTCGCACCCACCCACAGGCGCACGATCTCGGCACCGAGCTTGCTGGTCACCGACTGTGGCTCGACCGTGTTGCCCAGGCTCTTGCTCATCTTGCGGCCCTGGCCGTCGGTGGCGAAGCCGTGGGTCAGCAGGCCCTTGTACGGCGCGCGGTCGTAGATCGCGCAGCCCAGCAGCAGCGAACTGTGGAACCAGCCGCGGTGCTGGTCGTGGCCTTCGAGGTACAGGTCGGCCTCAGGGCCCTGGGCGTGCGAAGCCCCGTTGGGGTAGGCCTTGGCGTGGCTGCCGCGCAGCACGTGCCAGAAGGTCGAGCCGGAGTCGAACCAGACTTCGAGGATGTCGGTGCTCTTGGTGTACTGCGGTGCGTCGGCGCCGAGGATCTCTTCGGCCGTCACGCGGCTCCAGGCTTCGATGCCGCCTTTCTCGACGATGTCGGCCGCCTGGTCCAGGATGGCCATGGTGTTGGGGTGCAGCTCGCCCGAATCCTTGTGCAGGAAGAAGGGCACGGGCACGCCCCACGAACGCTGGCGCGAGATACACCAGTCGGGCCGGTTGGCGATCATGTCGCGCAGGCGGGCCTTGCCGTTCTCGGGGTAGAAGTGGGTGTGGTCGATGGCGTCCAGCGCCAGCTGGCGCAGGGTCTTGGGCGCCTTGTCTTTCGTGAAGACACCGTCGCCTTCGTCCATGCGCACGAACCACTGCGCGGCGGCGCGGTAGATCACGGGCGTCTTGTGGCGCCAGCAGTGCGGGTAGCTGTGGGTGATGGCCTGGGTGGCCATCAGGCGACCGTGCTCGCGCAGGGTCTCGATGATGACCGGGCAGGCCTTCCAGATGTGCTGGCCGCCGAACAGCGGCAGCTCGTCGGCGTAGACGCCGTTGCCCAGCACCGGGTTGAGGATCTGGTCGTACTTCAGGCCGTGGGCGACGCAGCTGTTGAAGTCGTCCACGCCATAGGCGGGGGCCGAGTGCACGATGCCGGTGCCGTCGCCATCGCTGACGTAGTCGGCCAGGTACAGCGGCGAGAGGCGCTTGTAGCTGTATTCGCCGGTACCGCTGTCGAGGTCGTAGAGCGGATGGCGGAACACCTGGCCGCGCAGGGCCTCGCCCTTGGCGGTGGCCAGTACGTTGCCGGTCAGGCCGAAGCGCTCCAGGCACTTGTCGACCAGGCTGGCGCCCAGCAGCAGCACGCCCTTGGGCGTGTCGACCAGCGCGTACTCCAGCTCGGGGTGGGCGTTGAGCGCCTGGTTGGCCGGGATGGTCCAGGCGGTGGTGGTCCAGATGACGGCAAAGGCCTGTTTGCCGGCGGGCAGTGCGGCCAGACCAAAGGCCTGGGCCAGGCCGGTCGCGTCGTTGGACTCGAAGGCCACATCCAGCGTGTCGCTCTTCTTGTCGGCGTATTCGATCTCGAACTCGGCCAGCGAGCTGCCGCAGTCGAAGCACCAGTACACCGGCTTGAGACCGCGATAGACAAAGCCACGCTCGATCACGCGCTTGAAGGCGCGGATCTGACCGGCCTCGTTGGCCGGGTCCATGGTGCGGTAGGGGCGCTCCCAGTCACCGAGCACGCCCAGGCGCTTGAAGTCTTCGCGCTGCTGGTTGATCTGCTCGGTGGCGTAGGCGCGGCTCTTTGCCTGCATGTCGTCGCGGCCCAGGTTGCGGCCGTGCAGCTTTTCGATGGCGTTCTCGATCGGCAGACCGTGGCAGTCCCAGCCGGGGATGTACTGGGCGTCGAAACCGGCCAGCTGGCGGCTCTTGACGATCATGTCCTTGAGCACTTTGTTCAGCGCGTGGCCGATGTGCAGCTTGCCGTTGGCGTAGGGCGGGCCGTCGTGCAGCACGAACAGCGGCGCACCCTGGCGGGCGTCGCGCAGGCGCTTGTAGAGGCCGCCTTCGTTCCATTCACCGACCCAGGCCGGCTCGCGCTTGGGCAGGTCGCCGCGCATCGGGAACGCGGTGTCGGGCATGTTCAGCGTGGCGCGGTAGGCGCCGCCGCTGGCTTCGGGCTTGGCGCTGCTTTTCGGGGCTGTGGAGGGGGCGGACATGGTGCTTCGACTTTCGAATTCGGGATCGGCAAGGGCAGGCTCGGTGGTGCGGCGGGCGCACGGGGAAGGGGGGCGGGTCGCCCCGAGCCTGTCAGAGGGCGCGCAGCCCGGGGTGTTCACCCCGGCAGCGGCGTTAAATTCGGTCGCGGGTGGTCTGGCGGTGCGTCTGGGTGTGCAGCGACGCAAAGAACGCACGAGCGTCGTCGCAGTCCTGGGCGATCCCTCGGGTCAGGGCGTCCAGGCTGTCGTACTTGAGCTCGTCGTGCAGTTTGTGCAGCAGTTCCACGCGCACGATTTTACCGTAGGCCTCCCCGCCGGGCAGGCTGGCGGCCAGCCCGTCCGGCCAGTCCAGGCAATGGGTTTCGAGCAGCACGCGCCCGCCATTGACATCGTCGGGGTCCAGCGAAGGGCGCACGCCCAGGTTGGCCACGCCCTCGAGCGGCGGGCTGCCGGCGGGCTGCAGGCCGTGGACGTGGACCGCGAAAATGCCGCTGGCGGCCGGCTTCCAGTGCGAGAAGCGCAGGTTCAGCGTGCGAAAGCCGTCGCCTTTCCCGGGCGCCGACTCGGCCAGCTGGCGGCCCAGCTTGCGCCCGTGCACCACATGGCCGCTGATGGCGTAGGGCCGGCCCAGCAGGGCGGCCACCCGCTCCATGTCGCCGTCCGCCAGGGCTTCGCGCACCGCCGAGCTGCTGACGCGAATGCCGTGTACCTCGTAGCTCTGCATGCGCGCCACGTCGAAACCCAGGGCCTGGCCGGCGGCGTCCAGCATCGCGTAGTCGCCCGCGCGCTGGGCGCCGAAGCGGAAGTCGTCGCCAACCAGCACGTACTGCACGCCCAGTGCCTTGACCAGGATGTCCTCGATGAAGGCCTGGGCGGGCAGAGCGGCCAGGCGGGCGTTGAACGGCAGCACCACGCACTGGTCGACGCCGCAGCGCTCCAGTTCCTCCAGCTTGTCACGCAGGGTGGCGATGCGGGCGGGGGCCAGTTCGGGCTTGCGGTGCACGGCGGCGAAGAAATCGCGCGGGTGCGGCTCGATGGTCATGGCACAGGTGGGCACGCCGCGGTGGCGCGCCTCGTTGCGCAGCAGCGCCAGCATGGCCTGGTGGCCGCGGTGCACGCCGTCGAAATTGCCAATGGTCAGGGCGCAGCCGGTCGTGGCGACGCGGTTGCCAAGCCCTCGGAGGATCTTCATGGGGGGTCTGCTCGGGTGTTCGGCCCGAATCCGGGTGGCTGTCACACAAGCGCGTTATATTGACACACGCGCCGCGGCCCGCCTCTGGCCGGCCGGCGCAGCAAAGACAGATGTTCCGGTTGTTGCTCAACATGGAGGTGGTCTTGAAGGTCTTGAAGCTCTCTGCCCAGGGGCTGCCGCAGTCGTGGATCAGCCTGGAAGAAGCCGTGCTGCACTACGCCGCGGACGAGGTGCGCTGGGAGATGGGCGCCGAGGTCGCGGTGTTCCATGGCGGGCACAACGCCGTGACGGGGCGGCAGTCCATCATCACCGTCAACTCCATCATCGGCACCAAAGGGGTGCCCAACATCAACCCCTTTGACCTGCGACCGACCCTGAACAACACCAAGCTGTTCGCGCGCGACCGCTGCCTGTGCGGCTACTGCGGGCAGCATTTCTACGAAGACGAGCTGACCCGGGAACACATCCAGCCACTGGGGCAGAGCGGGCGGGATGTGTGGATGAACGTGGTCACGGCCTGCAAAGCCTGCAACCACCGCAAGGGCAACCGCACGCCCGAGCAGGCGCACATGCCGCTGCTGTACGCACCCTACGTGCCGAGCCTGTGGGAAGACTTCATTCTGCGCAACCGCCGCATCCTGGCCGACCAGATGGAGTTCCTCATGTCGCACCTGCCCAAGAGTTCCCGGCTGCACGCCTGAACGGGCGCCGGACCACAAAAAAACCCGCCGAGGCGGGTTTTTTTGTGGTCGGTGTGGTGAACACCGTCAGGGGGTGCCGGTGGCGGTCACCGTGCAGCCAACCTGGAAGTTCAGGCTGGCGTTGGCGGGCAGGGTCGCTATCGTCACCCCGGCACCCTGCAGGTTGGCAATGCTCAGGGCCGGCGCGACCGGGCACACCGCGGCACCGCTGGCCACGCTGCAGCTGACCGTGGTGCAGCTCAGGCCGGCGGTGGCCGGATCGGTGACCACGGTGTTGGTCGCATTGCCGGGGCCGCTGTTGCTCACGGTGATGGTGTAGCTGGTGGTCTGCCCTGCGGTCAGCGTGCCGACGGCATTCGTCTTGGTGACGCTGAGGTTGCCGGCGGGGGTCACGGTGCTGGTCACGGTCTGGGTGTTGTTGGTCGGATCGGGATCGGTGGCGACCGACGTGATGGTGGCGCGGCCCAGGTTGGTCAGCGTGCCGGAGAAGGTGTTGCTGAGCGTGGCCGTCACGTCGTAACGCACGCTGGCGCCCAGGGACAGAGACACGGTGTTGTTGATGTTGCCGGTGCCCGTGGGCGTAGGGCCGCAGCTGGTGGTGACGATGGTCGAGGAGCCCGGCGCCTGGACCACGCAGGACCACGCAGCCGATGCGACGCCTGCCGGGAACGTGTCCTGGATGGACACCTCGCTCACCACGCCCGGTCCCGGGTTGCTGGCGGTGAGCGTGTAGAACACGGTCTGCCCTTGCAGCACGGTGGACGGGGTCACCGTCTTCGAGAAGGCAATGTCCACCGGGAACGAGCGCGACAGGTCGGTGACGGTCGCGCCCGTGGTGCCGGCGTTGGTCGCGAGGCCGGTGAGCACGTTGACGCGCCAGGTCTGGTTGGTGGTGCCGGTGCTGGCCAGCAGGCAGGGGTTGGGCGAGGCGGCGCAGCCGGCCAGTCCCGCCGGGCCTTCAGCCAGGCCGTTGGGCGCACCGGGCAGGCCCAGGTCGCCCAGGTTGGTGACCGCGACGTTGCTGCCATTGAGCACGGTCTGGAAACTGGCCGACGTGGCGCGGTACAGGTTGTAGTTGGCGGTGCCGTCCTGGGCAATGATGTACATGTTGCCGTCGGAGGCGCAGGCAAAGTCGCCGCTGCCGCCCGTGGGCAGGCCGGTCCAGTTCAGGGTCCGGAGAGTGGCGCCCGTGACCGGGTTGATCTCGTAGAACGCCGCCGTGTTGGACATGGCGTAGAAGCGGCCATCCGGGCAGGCCGTGGCACGGATGACCGAGTCGGGCAGGGCGGTGACCACCGGCGTGCCGTTGGCACAGGTCTGGGGGTTGACCGACGCGATCCGCGGGTTGGCCACGGCCTGTTCGATGTAGTAGACATTGCCGTCCAGGCTGGCCACCCCCATGGCCGCCGTGCTGAATTGCAGGGTACAGCCCAGGTCGGTGGCGGCGCCGGACGTGGCGTTGAGCGAATAGATGCGGTTGTACAGGGTGCCAGAGGCGGCCCCGACGCCGTAAATGGCCTGGGCCTGCGCGGTGCCGGTCAGGCCCGCCAGCAAGACAGCACCGAAGCAAAAGGTGGAGGCAAGGGATCGGCGGAGAGCTCGGAAGTGGTTCATCGCGTTGTGATGGCTGGGGCCTGGGCGTTGAAGCCGACAGCCTGAAAGGCAAGATAAAAGTATTAATTATTTTATCTTGCGGCCGTGCCCGTGCCCCCCCAAAAACCAGCCCCAACCGCGATGCGGCGGGCACAACCGTGGGAAATTCACGCCCCGTCGCCAGTCCTGAGGCCGGGACGCCTGCGGTGGAGCCGGGCGACCGCGGTGCCGAGGGGCGGTCCGATCGCACGGGGCGACCATCAGGCCGGCGATTCGAGGTCTTTTCGGACGATTGCGGTGGCGCCATCTTTCTAGGATGTCGCATGCCTTCTTCTCAAGCGCTTCGCGTCCTCGTGGCCGACGACGACCCCTTGCAACTGCGTCTGGCGGCCCGTGTGTTGCGGTCGCTGGGGCATTCCGGCGCCCTGGCCACCCACGGGCGCATGGCCCTCGATCTGTTGGGCCGTCAGGCGTTTGATCTGCTGCTGGATCTGCGGATGCCCGAGCTCGATGGCCTGGACACGCTGGTGCGCCTGCGCCAGGCGGGTCACCGGCTGCCGGTGGTGATGGTCAGCGGCGACGACCTGGGGGCGAACTGGGCGCACTACCGCGACGCGGGGGCCGATGCCTATCTGGTGAAACCGCTCGACGTCGACGCCCTGTCGGTCTTGCTTCGGCGCTGGGTGGGCTGAGATGAAACAACCCCCGCGCGCGCTTCGTTCGCGGCACCCCGAGGGGGTGTGTCAGCGGCTTCGGGCGGCCGGGCGCCACTGACATGAGCGCCACCACCTTCGTGCATCTGCGCCGGGTCGCGGCCCTGCTGATGGGGGTCGGGGGCCTGCTGCTGCTGCTGTCGGGTCTGCTGGGGGTGGGCCTGCCCCCGGAGGTGGGCCGCGATGCGCTGGTGGCCGTCGGCGCCTGTCTGTGCCTGGCGGGCGCCGGGCAGTGGTGGACGCTGGGCCGCGCGCAGCGGGCGATGGGGCTTCTGAGCGAGGAACTGACGATGATGCGCCGGGTGGCCCACCACACGGGCAGCCCGGTGCTGGTGACCGACAACGATTTGCGGGTGGTGTGGTGCAACCAGGCCTTCGAGCGCGAGACCGGGTTCCGGCTCGGCGAGGTGCAAGGGCAGCACCCCGGCCGTTTGCTGCGATCGCCGGGCGCCGACCCGGTGACCGTGGCCCGGGTGCGGGACGCGGTGCGCCACCACACCGACATCGACATCGAGCTGCTGCACCGCTACCGCGACGGGCGCGACCGCTGGGTGCGGGTGATCCTGTCGTCGCAACGGGACGATCAGGGCGATTTCAGCGGCTTTGTGGCGGTGCTGGTGGACATCGACGCGCAGGTGCGCACCCGCGAGACCATGCGCCGCGCGTTGCGGCACAAGGGGGCGTTGATGCAGACCCTGCAGCGCTATGTGATCGTGGCCGAGACCGACACCGCCGGCGTGATCACGCAGGTCAACCAGCGCTTTCAGCACACCAGCGGCTACAGCGAAGCGGAGCTGCTGGGCCAGAACTTCCGCCTCGTGAGCGCGGGCTGGCACACGCCGGTGTTCTGGCGCGACATGTGGCAGCGGATCGAGCGCGGCCTGCCCTGGCGCGGGGAGATCTGCAACCGCAGCAAAAGTGGTCGGCTGTACTGGGTGCAGACCCTGATCACCCCGTTCGCCGGCGCCGACGGCAAGATCGAAAAGTACCTGGCCATCCAGTCGGACGTGTCGGACCTGCGGCTGGCGCAGATCGAACTGCGCAAGAGCCAGACCCTGCTGACCCGCACCAGCCAGCTCGCGGGCGTGGGCGGGTGGTACGTGCTGGCCGGCGGCGGCGGGCTGCACATGACGCCGGAATGCCAGCAGCTGCTGGGCGTGTCCGACGGCGAGATCGACTCGATCGACGAACTCTGGCGCTGCTTCGACGCCGGCGCGCGCCTGCAGGTGCGCGAACAGCTGCGGGAGCTGGTGGCGCGCCGCCGGCGCGACATCGAGGTCGTGGTGCCGCTGCGCCCGCTGGACAACGCCCCGATGCGCTGGGTCAAGCTGGTGGCCGGCTTCGACGAGCCGGAATCGGGCGGTCTGGCGCGCGCGCCCGGTCGCCTGGTTGGCGCGGTGCAGGACTACACCCCGCAGACCCAGGCGCAGCAACGCATCCGGGAGGAGCAGCGCATCCTGCACAGCGCGATGGACGCGGTGGGCGAGGCGTTCGCGCTGTACGACCCCGAGAACCGGCTGGTCTATTTCAACGACGAATACGCCGCCTGGCTGCCGCCCGAGCACGCGCCCCGCCAGGGCATGCGGTACGAAGAGGTGCTGCGCTGCCTGCTGGACCGTGGGGATTTCAAGGTGGACCAGGGGCACGAGTCGGAATGGATGCAGGCGGTGCTCAGCGCCCCGCGCCGTGCCGACGCCGACCGGATCCACCAGATGGCCGACGGGCGCTGGATCCGCTTCATCGACCGGCTGACGCCGGACGGCTACCGGGTCGTGTTCCGCTACGACGTGACCGAGTTGCAGAGTGCGCTGCTGCGGGCGGACGCCGCCGCCCTGAGCAAGGGGCAGTTCCTGGCCAACATGAGCCACGAGATCCGCACCCCCATCAACGCCATCCTGGGCTTGCTGCAGCTGCTGGGCCACACCCGGCTGGACACGCAGCAGGCCGACACCCTGCACAAGGCGCGCCGGGCCACCCGTTCGCTGCTGGAGATCCTCAACGACGTGCTCGATCTGTCCAAGATCGAAGCGGGCAAGATGGATCTGCATCCGGTGCCGTTCCGCCTGGCCGACCTGCGCAACGAGCTGGAGCTCATCCTGGTCGGTGCGCTGGGCAGCAAGGACCTGCTGCTGGTGTTCGACATCGACGCGGCGCTGCCCCCCGTGGTCTGTGGTGACCCGGTCCGGTTGCGGCAGGTGCTCATCAACCTGGGCAGCAATGCCATCAAGTTCACCGAGCGGGGCCGGGTGGTGCTGCGGTGGCACCTGCTGCACCAGGCGTCCGGGGTGGCCCGCCTGCGTTTTCAGGTGTCGGACACGGGCATCGGCATCGCGCCGGAGCAGCAGCAACACATCTTCGACAGCTTCTCCCAGGCGGAGTCCACCACCACCCGCCGCTTCGGGGGATCGGGCCTCGGCCTGACCATCAGCCAGCGCCTGGTGTCGTACATGGGCGGTGAAATCCGTCTCTCCAGCACCCCGGGCGAGGGCAGCACCTTCGTGTTCGACATCGATCTGCCGCTGGCGGCCGAGCAGGACGTGGTCGACGACGTGCACACGGACCCGACGGCGGAAGGCGCGGACCGCCTGAGCGGCCTGAGTCTGCTGCTGGTGGAAGACAACGCCCTCAACCAGGAGGTGGCGCTGGCCATGCTGCGCCGGGAGGGCGCGCGCGTGGAGCTGGCCGAAAACGGACTGCAGGCCGTGCAAGCGCTGCAGGCACGGCCCCGGGGCTTTGACCTGGTGTTGATGGACATGCAGATGCCGGAGCTCGATGGCCTGCAGGCGACCGAGCGCATCCGCGACGAACTTGGGCTGCGCGACCTGCCGGTGCTGGCGATGACCGCCAACGCGATGGCTGCGGACCGGGAGCGCTGCCTGCAAGCCGGCATGAACGCGCACATCGGCAAACCCTTCGACATCGATCAGGTGGTGGCGCTGGTCCTGCAGTTCACGCGCGGCGCACCGCTGCAGTCCGCGCCGGACATCGTGATCGACCCCGACGAGGGGATGCAGGAATGGCCGCTGCGCGAAGACACCGACACCCTGCGCCGCCTGGGCGGCAACGCGGTGCTGCTGGCCCAGCTGCGGGGCCAGTTTGTGACCGGCGCACGGGAGCAGTGGCGCGTGGTCCAGGCCTGCACCACGCGCAGCGACTGGCGCCAGGCGGCCGACGCGGTGCACCGTCTCAAGGGCAGTGCCGGCGTAGTGGGGGCGCAGCGGCTCCTGCGCGGCTGTGCCGAGATCGAACAGGCCCTGCGGACCGCCGAGGGCGGCGCGGACCCGGGGGCCGGCCGCTGGCGGCAGCTGCAGGCGCTGCTGGAAGACAGCCTCGGCGCGCTGGGCGTCGCGCCCGCGGCCCGCACGGCCGCGCCGCTCCAGCCCGCGACCGTTGATCAGGTCGAGCTGCGCGCCTGTCGGGCGGCGCTGATACCGCTCAAGCCCTTGCTGGAGGTGGCCGATATGACGGCCATAGACCTCCACGAGCAATGGCTGGCCGAGCACCCGCTGGCCCGGTCGCCCCGGTTTGAGCGCCTGAACCAGCTGATGGAGGCGATGGACCTGCCCGCCGCCGCCGCCGAATGCTCGCGTGTCCTGGAAGGGGAATCCGTTGTCGCCCAAACGCCCGTGAAACGGGCGAATCCGGCCGCTGCTGATGGCTTAGCCGCCGCCGGACCGTGCACAGAATGAAGCCGCCATCGATTGCCAAAACAAGGGACGCAGCATGCGCAACAACCAACCGGTCAGCCACAAGGTCTATGAGTTCCCGGCCGACCAGACGCTGATTTCCGTCACCGACCTCAAGGGCCGGATCACCTATTGCAACGCCTCCTTCGTGTCGGTCAGCGGCTACGCCCGTGAAGAACTGATGGGGCAGCCGCACAACCTCGTGCGGCACCCGGACATGCCCGAGGAAGCCTTCCGCGACCTCTGGGCCACGATCGAATCCGGTCGCCCCTGGACCGGCCTGGTCAAGAACCGCCGCAAGAACGGCGACCACTACTGGGTGCGCGCCAATGCCACCCCCGTGCGCAACGGCGACCGCATCGTCGGTTACCTGTCGGTGCGCACCCACGCCGCCCCCGCTGAGGTCGAAGCGGCCGAGGGGCTGTACGCCACCATGCGGGCCGAAGCACAGGCCGGTCGCCTGGTGCACCGGCTGTCCCATGGCGAGGTGGTGCGGCACGGCGTGATCGGGGCCGTGGGCCGCCTGTTGCGTCCGGGCCTGCGCGGGCAGCTGTGGGGCATGTGCGCGGTGTCGGCGCTGGGGCCGCTGGCGGCCGCGGCGCTGGGCGCCCCGCTGGCGGTCATGGCCGGTGTCGCGGCGCTGAGCGTGGCCCTGGGGGCCTGGCTCTCGACCTGGCTGGTCATCCGCCCGATCAATGACGTGGTGCAGGTCGCCAACCTGATCGCCAGCGGTGACCTGACCCATCCGGTCGAGGTCAACGGACGCCACGAGATCCGGCAGCTGCAACTGGCACTGGCGCAGCTGGTCGTGTCGGTGCGCACCGTGGTGCGCGACGTGCGGCACGAGGTGGCCAACCTGCGCGGCGCCACCCAGGAGATCGCCGCCGGCAACCAGGACATGTCCGCCCGCACCGAGTCGCAGGCGGGGAGCCTGGAGCAGACCGCGTCGTCGATGGAAGAAATCAACGGCACCACCCAGCAGACCACCCAGCTCGCGCAGGACGGTGCCCGGCTGGCCAAGGAGAGTTCCGGTGTGGCGCGCCGCAGCCACGAGGCGGTGCTGGCCGTGAACGAGACCATGGAAGGCATTGCCGACTCGTCGCGCCGCATCGGCGACATCATCCAGGTCATCGAAGGGGTGGCGTTCCAGACCAACATCCTCGCGCTCAACGCGGCGGTCGAAGCCGCCCGCGCCGGGGAACAGGGCCGCGGCTTCGCGGTCGTGGCCGCCGAGGTGCGGGCACTGGCGCAGCGCACCACGGGGGCGGCGCGCGAGATCCGCGGGCTGATCGAGGAATCGCGCGAACGCGTCGATGTGGGGACGCGCCGCACGGCCGACGCACAGACCCGGATGGACGACGCGATGCATTCGGTCGACCGCGTGGTCTCGGTGCTGGAGAACATCAGCCACGCCACGTCCGAACAGTCCACCGGCGTGTCGCGCGTGAGCACGGCGCTGGTCGACATGGACTCGATCACGCAGCAGAACGCGGCCATGGTGGAAGAGCTGGCGGCGGCGGCGCATTCGCTGAACCACCAGGTCCAGCAGGTGCACGACTCGATCCGGGTGTTCCGCCTCACGCCCCAGGACGTTACGCTCGCCGAGGCTGATGCGGTCGCCCTGCGCAAGGCCGGGAAAGAAGCCGGACCGTCGGACGGCGTGTTCGAACATGTGGAAGCGGTGCGCGAGCACCAGCAGTACACGGTGGATCTGCGCAACGCCGTCATGCGCAAACTGCGCCTGGACGCCGATCGCCTGCGCCAGGCCGACTGCTGCCAGCTGGGAATCTGGATGGAGGCCACGGGCCGCCCGCGTTACGGACACATGCCGCTGTTCCGTGAGATGGCCCAGCAGCACAAGACCCTGCACCAGGAGGTGGGGCGTGCGGCCGAAGCGGTCAACGCGGGTCGCTATCCCGAAGTGCTGTCGATGCTGGACTCGGGGCAGCCGCTGCAGCGCAGTTCCCGCGCCATGGCGAGCAGTCTCAAGGCGTTGAACGAACAGGTGCAGCACTCCGCTGCGGCGGCCGACGTGTTCTGACCGCCGCCGGGCGGGAACGCCCGGGCGGTGTTCCCGAAGCGGGCGAACCCGCTCGCGGCGCACCGGGCGCGCCACGGCAGGGTCAGCGGGCGCCGTTCGCACCCGCTCCGCTCAGGCGAACACGCCGGCGCTGTCCTGCATGCGGCGGGAGACCTCGCCCAGGTGGTGCAGGGTGTCGCCGAAGGTCATTTCCAGCTGGGTCAGCTTCTTGAAGTAGTGGCTGACGATGTACTCGTCGGTCACGCCGATGCCGCCGTGCAGTTGCACCGCCTGCTGGCCCACATAACGCATCGACTGGCCCAGCTGCACCTTGGCGCGCGAGAGCGCGCGGCGGCGCTCGTCGGCCGGGGCGTTGAGCTTGAGGCTGGCGTAGAAACTCATCGAACGCGCCAGTTCCAGCTGCATCTTCATGTCGGCGATGCGGTGGCGCAGCGCCTGGAAGCTGCCGATGGCGACGCCGAACTGCTTGCGCGTGTTCAGGTACTCGGCCGTGATCGCCACGGTCTTGTCCATCACGCCCACGGCTTCGGCGCAGGCCGCGGCGATGCCGATGTCCACCGCATGTTCCAGCGCCGCCAGGCCGTCGGCCGTGACCAGGGTGGCGGCTGCGTTCTGCAGCGCCACGTCGGCCGCGCGGCCGCCGTCCTGCGTGCCATAGCCCTGGGTGCTCACGCCGCTGGCGCTGCGCTCCACCAGGAACAGCGCGATCTGGCCGTTGGCGGTGGCGGGCACGAGGAAGGCGTCGGCCTGGTCGCCGGCCGGCACCACGCTCTTGGTGCCGCTGACCGTCCAGCCGTTGCCGGCCGGGATGGCCGTGGCCTGGCAGACGTCCAGCCGGTAGCGCGCACCGCGCTCCTGCTGGGCCAGCACCACCAGGGCTTCGCCCGAGGCGATCTTCGGCAGCCAGACGGCTTTCACGTCGGCACCGCCGTAGGCGCCGATCACGCCCCCGCTGATCAGGGTCTGGGTCAGCGGCTCCAGCACGATGCCGCGCCCCAGCTCCTCCATCACCACCATGCCCTCGACCGGGCCCATGCCCAGGCCGCCGTCGTCTTCGCTGATGTACAGGCCCGCCAGGCCGAGTTCGGCCAGTTCGTTGTAGGCCGCGCGGTCAAAGCCGCCGGCCTTCACGATGCCGTTGCGGCGCTCGAAGCTGTAGCCCTTGTCGACCCATTTGCGCACCGCGTCGCGCAGCTGTTCCTGATCGTCGGAAAAATCAAAGTCCATGTGAATGCTCCTTAACCGAGGACCGTCTGCGCGACGATGTTGCGCTGCACTTCGTTGGACCCGCCGTAGATGGTGGTCTTGCGCATGTTGAAGTAGGTCGAGGCCAGCGGCGCGT